>JAFTFX010000013.1 GCA_017458225.1 Prevotella sp.
ATGGCGGGGTTGTTAAGGGAGTCCCGTCATCTCCCTGCACCTTTAAATAAACGTAGAATAGATTGAGAATAGTATAAATGGTGATAGGTTGGAGCCGCATGGCTTTAGCTTTTTCACCGCAGTGAAAATTAGTACAACAATATGGCAAGATTTAAAGAGAATGGGAAGCTGAAGCTTCTTATCATAGTGGGCACGCGCCCGGAGATTATCCGTCTGGCAGCGGTGATTAACAAGTGCCGCGAGTATTTTGACTGTCTGCTGGCACACACAGGCCAGAACTACGACTATAACCTGAACGGAGTGTTCTTCAAGGACTTGAAGCTCGCTGACCCCGACGTGTATATGGAAGCAGTGGGCAACGACCTGGGTGAGACAATGGGCAATATCATTGCCAAGAGTTACCAGCTGATGGTGGAGGTGAAGCCCGATGCCGTGCTTGTACTGGGTGATACCAACTCCTGCCTCAGTGTGATTGGTGCCAAGCGCCTGCATATTCCCATCTTCCACATGGAGGCAGGCAACCGCTGCAAGGACGAGTGCCTGCCCGAAGAGACGAACCGCCGCATCGTAGACATCATCAGCGACGTGAATATGGCTTACTCGGAACATGCACGCCGTTATCTGGCTGATTGCGGACTGCCTAAAGAACGTACGTATGTGACGGGTAGTCCGATGGCAGAGGTACTGCATAATAACCTGGCTGCGATTGAGGCCAGCGATATTCACAAGCGCCTTGGCTTAGAGAAAGGCAAGTACATTCTTCTCTCCGCTCATAGAGAAGAGAACATTGATACCGAAAAGAACTTCCTCAGCCTCTTCACCGCTATCAATAAGATGGCCGAGAAGTACGATATGCCCATCCTCTACTCCTGCCATCCGCGCAGCCGCAAGCGCCTTGAAACTTCAAACTTCCAGCTTGACAAGCGCGTCATCCAACACGAACCCCTTGGCTTCCACGACTACAACTGCCTCCAGATGAACGCCTTTGCAGTGGTGAGTGACAGCGGAACGCTGCCCGAGGAAAGTAGTTTCTTTACCAGCATAGGGCATCCCTTCCCGGCTATTTGCATCCGTACCTCTACGGAACGTCCTGAAGCCATTGACAAGGCCTGCTTTATCATTGCAGGTATTGATGAGAAGTCATTGCTCCAGGCTGTTGACACAGCAGTTGAGCTGAATAGGGATGGTCAATACGGGATTCCAGTTCCCGACTATATTGAAGAAAACGTATCAACCAAGGTGGTGAAGATTATCCAGAGCTACGTTGGCATAGTCAATAAAATGGTCTGGCGCAAATTCTAAAGATTTATCAATAAAAATAATAACACAATGAGTTTATTCAAAGACAAGGTGCTCCTGATAACAGGAGGTACGGGTTCGTTCGGCAATGCAGTTCTCAATCGTTTCTTGAAGACCGACATTGGTGAGATTCGCATTTTCTCTCGCGACGAGAAGAAGCAGGACGATATGCGCCACGACTTCCAGGCACGTATGCCGGAAGTTGCCAACAAGATTAAGTTCTACATTGGCGATGTACGCAACAAGAGCACGTTGAAGTACGCGATGAAAGGTGTTGACTATGTATTCCATGCTGCTGCCTTGAAACAGGTTCCTTCGTGTGAGTTCTTCCCGATGGAAGCCGTGAAGACCAATGTGATTGGCACAGACAACACCCTCGATGCAGCTATCGACGCTGGCGTAAAGTGCGTCATCTGCCTCTCCACCGACAAGGCCGCATACCCCATCAATGCGATGGGTATCACCAAGGCCGTTGAGGAGAAAATTGCAGTGGCCAAGAGTCGTCTCAGTGGCGACACCAAAATCTGCTGCACTCGCTACGGCAACGTGATGTGCAGCCGTGGCAGCGTGATTCCTCTCTGGATTGACCAGATTCGCAAGGGCAACCCGATTACGATTACTGAGCCTTCGATGACCCGTTTCATTATGTCTCTCGAAGAGGCAGTGGATTTGGTGCTGTTTGCTTTTGAAAATGGCAAGAATGGTGACATCCTAGTCCAGAAAGCTCCTGCTTGCACCATCCAGACCCAGGCAGAGGCTGTGGTAGAATTATTCAAGCATCAGGCACCTGCCGAACCGGAAATTCGTGTGATCGGCATCCGTCATGGTGAAAAAATGTATGAAACACTGTTGACCAAAGAAGAGGCTGCCAAGGCTATCGATATGGGTAACTTCTATGCTGTACCGGCGGATAACCGCGACTTGAACTACGACAAATACTTCAAGGATGGTGATACCAAGCGAGCAATGATTGAAGAGTTTAACTCGAATAACACGAAGAGACTCAACCTAACAGAAACCAAGGAGAAAATCGCCTCCCTCACCTACATCCAGAATGAGTTGAACGGTATTCCTAACTTGGTATAATAATGAAGATACTTGTTACAGGTGCAAAGGGCTTTGTGGGGAAAAACCTTTGTGCTCAATTAAAGAACATACGTGACGGCAAGGCACGCAACTACGGCGTACAGGTAGATGACATCTATGAGTACGACATAGATACCGACCCAGCCCTGCTGGATGAGTTTTGTGAGAAGACAGATTTTGTGTTCAATCTGGCCGGTGTCAACCGCCCACAGAACCAGGAAGAGTTCATGCAGGGCAATTTTGGCTTCGCCTCCACCCTCCTCGACACCCTCAAGAAGCACGGCAACCGCTGTCCCATCATGCTCAGCAGTTCTCAGCAGGCCTCACTCACTGGCCGTTTCGGAAATTCAGAATACGGGCGCAGCAAAAAGGCTGGAGAGGATCTGTTCCTCGAATATGAGCGCGAGACCGGCTCTCATGTTCTTGTCTATCGCTTCCCAAACCTTTTTGGCAAGTGGTGCAGACCGAACTACAACTCTGCCGTGGCCACCTTCTGCAATGCCTTTGCGAATGACCTGCCTTATACAGTGAATGACCCCAGTGTAGAACTGGAACTTCTCTATATAGACGACCTGGTAGATGAGATGATAGCCTGTCTGCTGGGTAAAGAGCACCGCTGCGAGTTTGATGGACTTGACGTGCTGCCACAGGCAGACGGCAAATACTGTTACTGTCCAATAACCCATAAGATAACCCTTGGCGAGATTGTTGACCTTCTCAAAAGTTTTGCAGAGCAGCCAAAAACCTTGATGATTCCTGAGATTCCTACAAACTCCTTTGCCAAGAAGCTCTACAGCACCTACCTCAGCTATCTCCCCAAGGAGAAAGTGGCTTTCCCACTGAAGATGAACGTGGACGACCGTGGTTCCTTTACGGAACTGGTGCATACGCTGAACTGTGGTCAAGTGAGCATTAACATTTCCAAGCCCGGCATCACCAAAGGCCAGCACTGGCACAACACTAAGTGGGAGTTCTTTATTGTAGTATCTGGTCACGGACTCATTCAGGAACGGAAGTTGGGTACTCACGAGGTGATTGAGTTCGAGGTCTCAGGTGACAATATCCAGTGCATCCACATGCTACCCGGATATACGCACAATATCATTAACTTGAGTGATACAGAAAACCTTGTTACAGTTATGTACTGCAACGAGATCTTTGACCAGAATCACCCTGATACGTACTTTGAAAAAGTGTAATTTCTCTCTGATTAGCGCCACTTCTCGCTCTGATTCAATACAGATTTCGCTCTAATTCAATACAAAACAGAGCAGAAAGTGACGCTAATTACAGCAGAAAGTGACGCTAATTACAGCGGTGTTTGACGTTTGCTGCAACTGCGTTTGACGTTCACGCCTTGAACAAGTTCAACAAAAACAGACTGTTTTGTTTTTATGTCGTTTTTGCATACACTGCTGTCACTCTGTCCTAACAGTCTGAAACGCTGAGTGATAGCGTATTGTGCACAGAGTGACAGCAGTGTATGCAAATATGTAAAAAATTCCAAGTAAGCAACCAATTTTGACGTATTGCGAGAAATAGTAAGATGATATACCTTTGCACTGACTTAAGATATTTATCAGATAAAAAAGGGTTATTAAAGGCAAAGTGAGGGATATGAGGGGGCAAAAAGTTCCTGTCCCCATTCGCCTTGTCCCCGTTCGACTAACGAAGTGAAGAACAGAGACTAAGGGAATTTTCAGCTCAATAAAAAACAGAAAGTATAGAATTTGAGACTACATGCGTATTTCGCTAATTAATTATTTGAAAGGACATAATATTGTCAAGTATTTCCAATCAGCAGGATTGTATTTCTTGGCTTCATTGATTCCGATGTGTTTGACATTGCTCATTAATCCGGCAATGGCAAAAAACATGTCTCCCAATGATTATGCTATAACTGGATACTATGCTTCCTTTTCTGGCCTTCTGTCTCCTTTCATAGTTTTTTATATGCTGCATTACTATAACCGACAATATTTTACGCTGAATGAAGCTGATAGAATCCAAATGAAGACTACTATATTTAAGTCTCTCATATCCTTTTCTTTCTTGGTAACTGTTGTAGGTTATATCTGTGTAGTTCTTTATATTGTTTTCTTTAATCGCGATACTGAAGTACCTCTTTTCCCATATTCGCTCCTTTCGATATTTGCTCTTCCTTTGACAGGTATATACGTCCTTCGCCAGAACGACCTAAGAATGACAAGACAATCAAAACAGTTCTTTGTTCTGACAGTTTCCAATGGTGTTATATTGGCTGCGATGAATGTACTTTTTGTAGTCTTCCTGAAATTAGGCGCCATGGGAAAGTTGACAGCTCAGTTTCTTAGTCAGGCAGCTGTATTTTTGTATTGCTTGTGGGCATATAGGGAGTTGTTAAAAGAGCCGTTTAATATAAAGTTATTTAAGGAAATTGTTAAGTTCTGTTTCCCTCTGGTTATTGCCGCATCATTGGGTTTCTTTTCATCGGGCTTTGATAAAACTCTTCTTGAACGTAATGGAGACCTTACAGAGATGGGTTACTTTGTGGTGGGTGCTCAATTGGCTGGTTACATTATGGTATTTCAATCTGCAATTGGTTCAACTTTTCAGCCGGATTTATATGGCGCTATTGCAAAACGAGACCGAAAAAAGACTGTGTTGGTAGCTTTAGGTCTTATTGGATCAGTATCTATGATAGCCATTCTATTTGCTCTTTTTTCCCCAATCATTATTAAGATTCTGACCGCCGGCAGATATATGCACTCAGTAGTATATACTCGTATATTGTCTATCTCAGTTGTTACAACGACCATATATGGTTTGGTTAACGATGTAGTAATAGCCCTTGGCTATTCCAAAATCACACTTTTGGCAAGGATAATTAACACGTTATTTTGTATAGCTATCTATTATGTTCTAATCGTTTCTTTTGGCTGTATTGGAGCTGCTTGGGGTAATGTGTTAGTTCCAGTATCGGCTACAATTATAAATATATGTATTTTCCATTTGTATCGTAGAAAGCATGTCCTTAAGAATTCTTGATATTGAAAATGTTTGCACTGCGTGTGGCGCTTGTGCTAGCATCTGCCCCAAAGATGCATTGAGTATTAACAGTAAGCCCCAAATGATAGGCTTCTATTATCCGACAGTTGACGAAAGTAAATGCGTAAATTGTGGATTGTGTGAAAAAGTATGCCCGAAGCTAACGACGGCAGATATCCAAATCCAAGATGAGCCTAACGCGGCCTATATGTTACAGGCTAAAGATGACAGTATTTTAGAGAAATCAAGTTCAGGTGGTTTTTTCTCTGTCTTAGCTCAATTTATTATTAATAAGGGTGGTGTCGTTTGGGGAAGTGCATACAACTATGAGTTGGAGCGACTGGAAACAATTTCTACAAATAAGACCTCTTTAGAATCGCTTCGTAAGTCCAAGTACATAGAAACATTTAGTGGTACAATATTTCGTGAAGTAAAGCAGCAATTACAAGCAGGCCGTTGGTGTTTGTTTGTTGGAACACCATGTCAAATAACTGGGCTTAACCATTACTTAAAACAAACCAAGACTGCTTTAGGCAAATTAATAACTGTAAGGTTCGTATGTCATGGTGTCCCTTCCAATGAGTATTTCAAAAGCACAAAGTCTCATTTGGAAAAAAAACACAGGGGACGATTGAAAAGTTTTGATTTTCGTTCCAAAATAAATGGCTGGAGGGGGAATATTTTGCAGGTTGTCTTTGATAATGGGCAAATGAACTACTACAATGGCGCTAATTTGATATATTATTCTTCTTTTTTTAAGAATGAGTTATTAAGACGTTCATGCTATAGTTGTAAAGAGATTTGTAAAGCTGAATCTGATTTCACAATGGGTGATTTTTGGGGCGTTTTTAGATATAAACCTGAGTTTACAGATAACAGAGGTCTTTCCTTGTTACAAGTTCATTCTCGAAAGGCTGCTGATATTTTTGACACCATCAAGGATTCAATACGTTATGAATTATTGCCAGCCCAATCTTATGCATATATATACGAAGAAACTGCCACTAAGGAGCATATGCTTAGTGACAGGATAAAGATGGAGAAATATATTAATGCCCTTGGCTATCCTTGTTTTACCTGGTTACGGTATTACCCTGGGTTAGTCAAAGGTAGAATCAGAATGATTATTTACCGAATATATAAATCGTTACTTGCTAAATGAATAAAGATACCCATACCAAACGAATTGGCATCATAACCTTCTCCAATGCGGATAATTATGGCGCAGTTCTACAGGCCTATGCGCTACAACGCATCGTTAGGGAGAAAATCTCGAAAGATGTTGAAATGATAAATTTTTGCCCGGATGATGAAAAAAGAGCATATAGGATATTTGCACCACACAGTAAAAAATTGTTGTCAAATATTGTTATTAAAACCTTAGTTGCGTACCATTTTTTCCCCTATTACATAAAGAAACGTCGTTTCAAGCGTTTTCGGGAAGAGTACCTTTATTTCTCGCAGTCATGGCCAGAATTCGACATCATAATGGAGCAACTCTCAGGAAAATATGATATATATATATCTGGCAGTGATCAGGTCTTTAATCCATTGAATAAATATTTGCGTCTTTATTATTTGGATTTCCCCAAGAATGGAAGCAGGAAGGTAGCTTATGCACCATCCTTTGGCTTTTCGGATTTTTCTGCACCTAAATTTGGCAAATTAATCAATTATCTCAAAGATTTTGATTACTTAAGTTGTAGGGAACAAGATGGACGCAGTTGGATGGAAAAGGTTCTGAATAGAGAAGTTTCTTGTTTATTGGATCCTATTTTTCTTTTGTCCCCAAACCAGTGGCGAGAAATAATGGTTGGTAGTGACAAGAAAGATTATATATTCGTCTATAACTTAAATGGGGGGGGTAATTTGATGAAAGTGGTGGAAAAAGTCAGGAAAGAAACAGGACTTCCTGTAATTTGTGCAACGCCATCATATTTGCCAATCCCTGGAATAAGTATCAAAGTAAGACGCGATCTTGGCCCCAGAGAGTTTGTGGGTATGATTGCAAATGCAAAGTATGTTGTGACAGACAGTTTTCATGGCACAGCCTTTTCTGTGTTGTTTTCTAAACCTGTCATATCATATATTGCAATGCAATCGTCGTCAGGGAGAATATATTCCCTTCTGCAATTGTGCTCAATGGAGAAACAAATAGTTAGCAATCCTGATGACTTTGAGTTTGGAAAGATATCATTTGTAACAGATAGCGCAAATGCTTTAATGCCATTGATTGAACAATCAAAACAGTATCTCAAGAAAGCTATTCAATAATGGAAAAACAAACCCCTGTATTATTAATTACCTTTAACCGCCCTTCTTGTGTGTCAAGAATGATCAATGCACTTCGGGAAGCAGGAATTAAAGAGTTCTATGTATTTAAGGATGGCCCCAGACCGCTTAATAAAGAGGATAAAGCATTAGGTGAGGAAATCCAAAGTATTATCTCATCTATTGACTGGCCGTGTCATGTGGTCACAAATTACATGAACAATAACCTTGGTTGTGGCTATGGGCCATTCTCAGCCATCTCATGGGCTTTTCAATATACGGATAGGCTGATTATCCTTGAAGATGATTGCGTTCCTACAAAAGCATTTTTCGATTTTTGTAATTATTTGCTTGAAAAGTATAAAGACGATAAACGTGTTCGACACATCTCAGGTTACTCCCAATTCGAGGATGCAGAGGCTTTTCAAAAATTTGATTATGTGTTCACGCAATATGCACCAACTTGGGGATGGGCGACGTGGAAAAGAGTCTGGGACGATTTTGATATGCAAGAACGTTCAATTAAACCTTTCTTTAGAAACGGTGGATTTACTAATCAGTTCTCAACGTCACAAGAATCAAGGTACTTTAACCGGTATTATTGGAACAGGCCGTCCCCGCTTCATGAGATGACGCATAGTTGGGATTATCAATATGCCGTTCATTCAAAAATGAATGGTGCTTTGTCAATTGTTCCAGCAAAGAACCTGATTCGTTACATAGGTCAGATGGGTACACATACTTTCGGTAACACATCTTTAGAACTGCCAGTATGCGAAACCTTTAAAATTGAACGAGAGCCTGATGAGATAGAAATGATCCCCTCTTATGAACAACTATATTTTAAGAAGTACTGTTCAGAACCGTTTTTAAGAAGGATAAAGTTCCTTATTAGGAGAACAAAACATAAATTATTCGGAAGACCAGATTTTTAAATGAAGCATGTTCTTTTTATAATTAACTCCCTTCGTTTTGGCGGAGCGGAACACATGTTGCTGAACATTCTGCAACAAATAGATTATAATAGGTATGATGTAAGTCTTGTCTATTTCGTTAAGGATGGTATTTATGTATCTGAGATACCCCAACGAGTAAAAATCATAAGACCATTTACAAAAGGTACTCGACTATCCAACGTGTTGTGTTTTCTGTTAAAAAAGTTGGGGCTTTTAAAGAAATGGTATGAAAGGCGCATATTGTCCAGTATAGGTTATTATGATGCTATAATATCTTATTTGGAAGGCTTTCCGGTCTTAGTTCATTCTTTGATTACAGAACGTGGAAAGGAGAATATAAGTTTTATACATACAGACTTAAAGGCTTTCCCAGATGCGATTCAACAGCTTGGAGGTAAAGACTGTTGTCAAGAGGCATATAATAAAATGGACAAGTTGGTGTTTGTCAGTCAGACAGCTTTGGATTCTTTTAATAAAGTATTTCCTGATGTCACAAGTACCTTAACAGTGCTACCAAACTTTATTGATATACAAGGAGTTCTTAAAAAAGGGAATGATTACGAGGTTGAGAAGAAAGGTTATACAGTAACGGCAATTAGCCGCCTAGCTCCTGTAAAAGGAATAGAAATCATTCCTTCTATTGCGGCTGCTATAAAAGCGCGTGGAGAGGAGGTTCACTTTTTTATTGTTGGAGATGGTAGTGAAAGAAAAAGCATAGAAGATTTAATTCAGTCAAACGGGGTGCCTGATTTAGTGAAATTAGCTGGCTATCAGGAGAATCCGTATCCATATTTGAAAATAGCAGACATATATCTGTCAACATCTATTTCAGAAGGAATGCCATTGACATTTTGCGAAGCTATGGCTTTTGGTAAACCAATAGTCGCGAGCAGAACCGCTGGTTCTGAGTATATGCTTGATGAGAACATTGGAATAATAGTGGAAAGAACAGCATCATCTTTTGTAGAAGCTATACTTAGTCTTATACATAATAAAGAAAAGAGAGAAAAGATGGGGTGCATTGCGCGTGAGAAGTCATTAAACTATGGTAGTGAACCATATATGAGAGCTCTTTATACAATGCTTGGCTAATTATGTTTTACACTTTATTATTTTATATTATTTCTAATCTTCTTTGTACGCAAATAAAGGATAGAAAGAAGGCAATGCAGGCTGTATTTACGTTTGCTGCCATCTATATGAGTTTAAGATACAATTATCCTTCGGATTATCCGGCGTATCAAGGTGCATTTTATCAGTATAGTAATCCAGGTTACGTATATGACCCCGACACTGATCACATGGAGTATGGATGGTTTTTATTAAACAGACTATTTGCACCACTGGGTTATTATGTATTTGTGGCTTTTTGCTCATGCATTTTTGCATACGGATTATATGTAATTACAGAGGCTATTGTACCGAAAGTTTACCTCCCGTTAGTTGTGCTAGGTTTGTTTGTGATGGGTAGTTTTGAGATTCTGATGTCTGCCCAGCGTCAACTACTTGTTACTGGTATATTTCTTATAGCTTATAGATGGCTGATATATCAGAGGATTAACGGATTAAAGAGTTTATTTAAAATTCGGACGTTATTATACTTTGCCATTATTTTTATGTGTTTATTTTTTCATAAATCCGCTTTGTTTTTAATGTTCATCCCCTTTTTGTATGTTTTACCGTCAAAATCACCAGCAGTTATGCTAGGGTTAGCTGTGGCAGCAGTATTCTTGCTTTTGTATGGTAACTTATATTTAGTTGACTTCTTTGAACAATTACAAGAAGAGAGCGGGGAATATAGTTACATGGTATTTACTGGTGAATATAGTGGCACAGTCTCTTTCCTTCAAGCGTCCATGTGGATTTTTCAGTTCATATGTGTATCGCATGTATATTTAAAATACTCCTACGATAATAACGAAAAAGCAATAATGCTTATCTCAATGCTTTCTATTCTTATTATAATATCAGGTTATTCTCTGGGACAGATTGCGAGACTCACGCATTTTATATACATGTTTTCATTTATGGTATTTGCGATAATTGCACAAAAGCTTAAAGGACGGAGTTTTCAAAAAACTTATATTTTGGTTAATTGGGCTTGGGTTATATGGAATGCGATGAAAGTCTTTAGCATTCCCAGAGGGACCTTGTACGAATATAAGTTATTGTTATTTAATCTCTGATATTATGAGAGTATTATGGCTAACGTTCACTGTGTTCCCAGAAGCAATGAGCTTGTATTCTGGAGAGACGGTGCATCGAGGATCGGGAGGATGGCTATTCAGTTCTGCAACTGAATTAAGGAAGCAATCTGATGAGATTGAGTTGTGTGTGGCTACTGTCGCAAATTGTTTCTATAAATTCAGAAAGTTACGGGGGGAAGAGATTCTTTATTATGCTATCCCCTCGGGAAGCGGTTTTGATGAATATCATCATGGGTACGATAATTATTGGAAAATAATTAATGATGAATTTAAACCAGATGTGGTGCATGTACATGGTGTAGAATCTTCAATAGGTCTTTCTTATATAAGAGTTAATGGAAACAAAAATGTTGTGTGTTCTTTCCAAGGGCTGCCCAATATTATAGCAAGGTATTTAATGCATGGATTGACATTAAAAGAGATGCTAAAAAACACCACAATCAGGGATATAGTTCGTTTTAACACATATTTAAGTTTGGTAAAATTGAATGCACAAAAGGATACCATGGTTAAAGATATGATGTTAGAGTGTGATAATTTTATAGGCAGAACAGAATGGGATAAAACTCACCTATGGGCCGTTAACCCAAAAGCAAAGTACTTCTTTTGTAACGAGACTCTTCGACCAATTTTCTACAATAATATTTGGCAATATGAAAAATGCAGGCCACATACAATTTTTATAAGTGCGATGAAGGGACTTCATATCTTCTTGAATGCGTTGCCGATTATTGTCAGACAGTACCCTGATACGCAAGTTTTAGTCGCAACAGGCGGCAATTTGATTAATGATGATATAAGGAGTAAATTAAGGATGACAGGCTTTGAACATATGATAAGAAATAGGATGCGAAAGTTTAAAATAGAAAAGTATATTCATTTTTTGGGGCCTCTAAATGAAGAACAAATGGTAAACCACTATTTACAAGCCAATGTGTTTGTAAGTCCTTCAACATGCGAGAATTCATCTAACTCTGTATGCGAGGCACAACTACTAGGTGTTCCATTAATAGCATCTTATGTTGGTGGAATGGCAGATCTGATTCCTAATGATTCCTGTGGGGTTATGTATAGATGTGAGGAGTTTGAGATGCTGGCAAAAAATGTTTGTAACATATTCGAGAATTCTTCTTTCGACAATAGTGAAATGAGAAACGTCGCATTGAAAAGACATGATGCTATTATTAATGCCAAAAGAACAATTGATATATATACTACAATAATAAATACATCTAATAAGATATGACAAAGTACATTGTGGTTCATTCTGGAGCACGAGATCAATATAAGCTGGCTGAAGCTCTCTTTAAGCATGGCAAGTTGGGGTATTTGGTGACAGATGATATTCTCTTTAGGAGAGAGTATAAGGGTATGTTTCCGAGGTCATTGATAAAAATTTCTTATCTCGGATTGCTGGTGAGAATGATCCTGAAAGTATATAATTTCGGTGAACGAATGCAGCAGCAAAAGGGCAAATATCTTGGTAGAACAGCAGGTAAATTGTCCAAAAGAAAGAACATGCCGCTGATGGCTTTACAAGAGTATGCGTATCATGCCTATCAATATTCTGATGTGCGACCAAGAATAGTGTTCCAATTCCATCCTCAGGCGAATGCCAATAAAATGATTTTTGTGAACGAGATAAGACGAAACCCAGAGATGTCGGGTTTTACAAACGAGATGTCTATATATACTCCTAAGAAGATTCAAGAGGCTGAAGATGAATTGAGAGGTACAGACTATTATATAGCAGCTAGTTCGTTTACTAAACAAACGCTGGTAGAAAATGGCGCTGACCCACTAAAGATATTCGTTGCGCCGTACGGCGTTGACACTTCAAAATATCCATTCAAAGATAGAGTTGTACCCAAGACCGTCCAATTTGTTTTTGTGGGTAGTTTTGTGGAACGGAAAGGGGCATTTTATTTATTACAAGCTGTAAAGCGTTTAGAAGAAGAAGGCTTAAATTTTCGTCTGAAAATCATATCTAGATTTGTTGGCAATGAGTCGCTATTAAAGCAGCTTGGCATAAGAAGTGTGGAAGTGTTATACAATGTTAGCCATTCTGAACTAATCAGTAATTTGCATAATTCTGATGTGTTTGTATTTCCGTCATTATTTGAGGGCTTTGCGTTTGTTATCGTCGAGGCTATGTCATCAGGATTGCCTGTTATTACTACCCCCAGGACTTGTGGCTTTGATGTTATTACCGAAGGTGAGGAAGGATTTATTATAGAGCCATCGGATGTAGAAGCACTCTATGAAAAGATGAAATTCTTTATCCTTCATCCAGAGCGATGTCCTGTAATGGGAAAGAAAGCAGCACGACGTGCTAAATTGATTACTTGGCAAAATTTTGAAAATAAGATTATTGAAGCAGTCGAAACAATAGAAAAGCAATCATGAAAATTGCCTATTTAACGAATTATTTAGGTCTGGAATTTCTGACTAAATATGGGAAAGGTAAAAAATTTGCCCTTTCCGGTCCTTTTAAGTCTCGTGGTATTGCTCGCTCGCTGATGGCGGCTGGACATGAGGTAACGGTATATAGCCCAGCCGTGACCACCTGTGATGCCGTGATTCCTGCATTCACGGAAGTGGAGGAATACCCCGAAGGGAAGTTGACTATTAAATATTGCAACATACTTTCCAAGCGTCGTTGCGCTCCCATCAACGAATGGCGCATCAGCAGGATGTTGAGAAAAGAAGCAAGGGAATATGATGCCCTTGTGTATTATAATATCACTCTGAGTGCAGCACTTTCCATTGGGGCATTCAATCACGCTATTAAGGTAATTGAGTATGAGGATAACATCTTTAACCGTTCCTTAGTCGATGATAAGATTAGTATGGAGGGTTATAAGCGGAAACTCTATAACTATCTGATGGCACGTACACATGGCGTGATGGCTGTTTGCCTGGGACTTCAACTGAAGGAGACTCTGAAATATAGTGTGCTGACTCCTGGTATCATCAACGAGGATGTCATCAACAATGTAAGTAACCGCGTGAATACGATTACAAAGGATAAGCCGGTGCATATCATCCTAACCGGTGGCATCCATTACAGCAAGGGTGGTGATTTGTTGGTGAAAACAATGACGCATATCAAGACACCATGTATTGTTTCGGTTTATGGTAACTGCAACTTGGATGAGGCCTTAAAGAAACTGATTGCAGATGTGCCTGAGCGACATGAGTTCCGCTTTAAGGGCTATATGGAACATGCAGAACTCATCAAGACCCTTGACAAAGACGCAGACATCCTTATCAACACCACTCGTAGTATGGGCGTTGGTGCTCAGGCCGCAGGTTTCCCATTTAAGATGATGGAGTATGCATCTACGGGGCGGCCAATCGTAAGTAGTGAGATTGGAAAGTTGGATGAAGAGTATAACCGCCATATCACTTACTATGATAGCGAACAACCAGAGGCGATAGCCGCTGCGGTGGAAGAGGTGATTGCTCATTATGATGAGAAGGTACAATTGGCGTTAGATCTCCAGAAGAAGGTGCTTAACGAATACACCATTGAAGGAACCGGTAAGAAACTGAATTCATTCTTTAAAGAAATAGAGGCTCATGAATCTTAGAGAAATCGGAATACTTCGCAAGGCTTATTATATATGGCGGAACATCCAGAACCGCAACAGCTATAAGCATGGGAAGCATAATATTATTGATTGTAAGGGAGGACAGAAAGTAAATTCTCGCATCCAGATAACCGGCAATGGCAATAAAGTTGTCATGGAGAAAGGTGCCCTTCTGTTGAACTCCTTGATTAAGATTAGCGGTAACAACAATCGGGTTGTGCTGAAAGCTAACTCTTATGTGTCTGGTGCAGAACTTTGGGTGGAGAATAACAATTGCGAACTGAGCATAGGGGAGAGAACCTTCGTGGGGCATCACTCGCACTTGGCTTGTACTGAAGATGGTAGTAAGTTGCATGTGGGGTGTGATGGGATGATTTCTTCGTACGTTCAAGTTCGCACAGGTGATTCACATTCCATCGTAGATATGGAAGGGAATAGAATAAACAAAGCACAATCAGTTTTTATTGGCAACCATTGTTGGCTTGGTGAAGGCTCGAAAGTGCTGAAAGGTGTTAAACTTGAGGGAGACGATGTCGTTTCAACAGGTGCCATTGTTACCAAGTCGTTTGGGAGAAATGTGCTCATTGGAGGTGTTCCTGCGAGAGTTATAAAAGAGGGCGTTAACTGGAGAAGCTAATGTAATGAGTAGAGTTGTTTATGAAAACAAAAATACTGACAGACTCAATAGAACTTTTATTCGAGTCCGATAATAATACTTCCAACTGGTTCGGTTATTATAACTATGACCCACTGAACCACGACCAAACGAAGATGCTCTGTAACAGAGCACCTAAAGATGGAGTAGCTCCGCAGAAAGGAATGGAGATTGAATTAGGCTATTATGATATTCCATCAGGCGAGTGGCATAAAATAGGTTGCTCGGACTCGTGGAACTGGCAACAAGGTGCCATGATGCAATGGCTACCAGGGGCGGGGAATGAGAATAAGGTTATTTATAATTGTTCCCATGATGGTCATCTGATCTCCAAAATTGTGGATATTATTTCTGGTGAAACCAAAGATATTGACTGGTCAATCTATGGAATAACACCTGACGGTAAAAAGTCCATTGCTCTGAATATGGAGCGTTCTTATTGGTGTCGGGCCTATCATTATGAATCTGTTGCCAATGAGGAGTATAATTGTCGGGTTGCAGAAGATGATGGCATCTTTGAAATAGACTTGGAAACGAATGAGAGAAAAAGGATAGTATCAATACAGGATATTATCAATACAGACAGTCGCCCGGAGTTTGCTCAGTTAAAGCATTGGGTGGAGCATATAATGATCAATAAGGATGGCACCAAGTTTTGCTTCTTACACCGCTTCTCTCCAGAATATGATGTGAAGTTATATCAGACACGCCTTTTCATTGCGGATATAGATGGAAGCAATTTGCAAGTGATTGATAACTGGGACAAGGTTGATTGGTCGCATTTTGGATGGAGTACGAATGGTTTTTCTATTTATACGGTTGAGAACAACAAGATAGCATCCTCATATAAAGGATTAGGTAGAGACACAACAGAAAAGTTTAATCTAAAGCAGTTCGTTTTTAAAACACTGGTCAAGATGGCTCGTTCCCTTCCTGCATCAGTCAGAAAGAAAATCAAAGGTGGGAAGTCGTATTATCAATATTACGAAACTGATGGTAATGGTCAATTCAAACTTAAGGAGCTATTCAATCAAGTGTGCTTTGATATTGATGGGCATCCGTCTTTTACCAGTGATGGACGGTATATGATTACAGACTCATATCCTGATAATCACCTGTATCAAAGGCTAATAGTTTTTGATACTATAACAAAGAAGGCAGTAATCGCGGCAAAGTTATTTGCCTATTACCATGGCACTCCCGCTAGTTGCGACTTACATCCTAAACTCTGCAAAAACGATCAATATGTGATGGTGGATTCTGCATATAATGAATACCATCATTTGTTGCTATTCAAATTGAATTGGGAAACAATAAAAAAACAAATATCATAATGGGACAGAAGCTTAAGATTGCTTTGATAAGCCATACTTTTCAGATTAACTACTATGCTAGGAGATGGCAATTGTTCGCTCAAGCTCATCCTGATGTCGATGTTACTTTGATAACACCATCTGTAGTAAAATGGTATCCCAAAAAGGACTATTCTTACGGAAATTCCAAAACAACTACAGGTAAGGAGGTTGACGAGGGTAACTTCCATGTCAGGTTGGTAAAACCTATATTCAAGAGATCGTTCCTGTCGTGGAATATCAAGTCAGTGCTTAAAGAGATTAAGCCTGATGTGTTTTATCATGTTGGTTTCCATACGCAAATATCATTGGTGCAGATAGGCATGATAATGAGACATCATTTCCCGAAGTCTAAGTTGATATTGCATAGTATGCGAGGCCCTAACTTCGACTTAAAGGTGGATAAGTCGCCTTGCTCTGTGAAAGAATGGATTATGCGGAGGGTAATGTATGTTTACTACTCAGCAATTTGGTGTTATGTAAAGAAACATTATAAGGCTGTATTCTGCCATTACCCCGATGCTGTTGAATGCTTCAGAAAAGAAGGGTATGAAGGGCCTATTTACATGCAAACGCAAGTAGGCGTAAATTCGGAGTGGTTTCACCCTGATGAGGCAGCCCGTAAAGAAATCAGAGAGAAGTACAATCTAGGTGATGCCTTTGTTTTTGGCAGTGCATCACGTTTTTCAGAAGAGAAGGGCGTGGATGACATCTTGGAGGCCTTGCCCAAAGACGGCAATTGGAAATATCTAATGATGGGCGCGGGCTCTAAAAAAGAAGAGCAACGCCTGAAGGATAAGATTCGGAGAAAGGGTATAGAAGACAAAGTGATTATGACCGGCTTCGTTGACTGGTATGAGATTACAAAATACTGGAATGCCATTGATTGTGGCATTCATGTGCCTCGCACAACAGCTCATTGGGTGGAGACTTTCTCACTTTCTTCAATCCAGCCACAAGCTACCAAGAAACCAGTGATAGGAAATACATCGGGCTCCGTCCCATACCAGATTGGATTTGAAAACATGATTGTGCCTGAAGGGGATATTAAAGCCCTGAGCGAAAAGATTTCATGGGTATTGGCTAATCAAGAAGAGGCACAGAAGATAGGTGAGGAGATGTATAAACGTACTTTAAATAGCTTCAGCGTTAATCATCTAAATGAAATGTTCTATGACACGCTTGTTGAGGACGTAATGCAAGGTGCGTTTGATCCATCTAAAGCTGATATGACAAAATATACACCAAAGAAAGGCGAGATATATGCCTAGGCTTTTTCAGATAAATACCACTATAGGACGCGGTTCAACTGGGAAGATTGCAGAGTTGATTTCTATTCTTGCAAGAGAAGTCGGGTGGGATTGTTTTATTGCTCATGGTTCCCGTTTTATAGGCGACTCAGAGATGTACTCGTTCCAAGTCGGTGGTACACTCGATGAAAACTGTCATTATTTTGTTAGTCGTGTTTTTGACCGTCACGGACTTGGTTCTTGTTCTGCCACGAAGAAGCTGATAGAACATCTGGATGAAGTTAAGCCGGATGTGGTTCACATTCACAATATCCACGGATACTATGCGAACTACAAGAAAATGTTCAAATATCTGGCAGAGAAAGGTATTCCGACAGTGATGACCATGCACGATTTTTGGCTGATGACCGGTCATTGTGCCTATATCAATAAGAGCTGTGGCAAGTGGGAAACTGGATGTGGGAATTGTCCGAGGTTGAAGGAATATCCTGCCGCTTTCTTTGACCGCGCAAAGAAGAACTGGTGGTTGAAGAAGGAACTTTTTGAGGGTTTTGATAAAGACAAGCTGGTGATAGTGCCTGTGTCTTATTGGTTGGAAGGTTTTGCTAAACGCTCTTTGTTACAGAACTGCCACTTTGATGTTATCCAGAATGGTGTGGACGTGAAACTGTTCAAGCCTTACGAAGGTGAATATTCTGAGTTGTGGAAAAGGATTGATTGGAGCAAGTCCACTATCATCACGGTGGCAGACAGATGGACGGATGCGAACGGATTCCATGACATTCTGGCTTTGAGCCAGTTACTGCCAAAGGATATGCAGATTGTGATGGTGGGTTTGAATGACCAGCAACTGCAGGGCCTGCCTGAAAAGATTGTGGGCATTGGTCATACGGACAATGTGCAGCAGTTGATAGAGCTCTATACCTCAGCAGATGTGTTATTCAATTCATCTACAGAAGTGACTTTCGGATTGGTGACGGCAGAGGCAATGGCCTGTGGTACGCCCGCTATTGTGTTTAAGAATACTGCTGGAGAAGAGATTATCAATGATGAAACAGGGTTTGCAATAGCTGATATTAAGGAGATTCCTTCCTTGGTTCGCAAGTGCAGAGAGAATGCGGCATCTTATAAGATGGATTGCAGGGAGAGAATTGTGGAAAACTTTGATTCTGTGAAGCAGTATTCGAAGTATATTACGCTATACAATGAACTGCTAAAAGCGGGTAGATAGAATATGGGAAAAGCTTTAATTATTTCGTTGAACTTCCATCCCGGTCATGTTTCACACATGGTGGCGAGTTATCGCCAACTTGAAGAATTGGGGTATCAGTCGGTGTATTGCGTTGCAGAAGGTTTTGTGCCTTATCTGCCCAAAGATAGTAGGATTTGTGTTTATGGGAAAGACGAGGTGACTGATGTGTCAGTGGCCGTCTTTGTCTTCCCCAGTCAGAAGAATCTACTGTTAATCCGAAAGCTGAAACGACAAGGGGCAAAGATTATATATATCTTCCATGAACCGTTGGCTCCGATGAAAGTGTATAGGAAGGCTGGTTTTTCTTACAAGTATCTGGTTAAATTATGGGTGATCAACAGGATAAGTAGCTTGACAGTGAAATGGAGTGATGCTGTACTTGTGCCATCGAAAAAAGCAGAGGAATACTATCATGCCAATCCGCTTTATAAGAATGAGAATGTACACTACTTGCCACTGCTTTATGATGATGAAAGAACGACCAAGTTAGCTGAACAACAAAGGAATTACTTTAGTTACATCGGTACAGTGGCTGCAGATCATTCATTCAATGAGTACCTACAGTTTGTGGAATGGGCAATAAAGGGGGGGCGTTTACCTGATTTGAAGTTCCTGATTGCAACAAAATCAGAATTTGACGTGCCACAGACATTGGCAGAGTCTTCTCGGGTGGTTATCCAAAAAGGGCGGCCATTGAGTGATGCTGAAATTAATGAGAGCTATGCCTCTACATTTGTTGTATGGAACGCATACGCCCGTACTACACAGAGCGGTGTGTTGGCAAAGAGCTTTATGTTCGGTACACCTGCCATAGTGCTGAGGAAGAACCTGTCTGAGTTTACAGCGGACGGGCAGGAAGTGGCAGCATTAGAGGATAATACTAATTCTGAAGAGATCGAAGAAGCGGTTCTACGCATAACGGGAGACTTTGAACATTATTCTACCGCTACCCGTAAGCGTTTTGAAGAGACATTCTACTATAGACAGTATAACGAGACCTTTAGCAAGATACTTGCATCCCTGTAATGGAGAAGAAGAAACTATATATCATCACTGAACTGTTTCCACCAGATGAGACCTTGTTTGGTTATTGGCTTAGTAGCTTAATAGCTTAGTGGGTTGTTTGGTTAGTTGAGGGTAGATTTGTGGGTGAAAAATAGGAAAAATTGGTTGTTAAAGTTGTCATTTCTTATGAATAAGATGTTAATTCTTGTGATTCCTGCGTTTGAGTGGAAGAAAAGTTGTAATTTTGCATTGGCAAATTGTGGCTCTTGACACAATAACTGTTCAGAAGGAGCGTTAGTTGGGTACATGGATTATATAAATCAATAGGATGAGAAGTATTGAAATTCGAAATATAGGCCCTGTCATTTCTGTCAAGATTGACTTGAACAGATTTAATGTCTTTATTGGCAGGCAGAGTAGCGGTAAGAGCACTATCGCCAAGATGGTGAGTAACTGTACATGGATGGAGAAGGAAATAGCTACTCATCCTTTTAATCCAATCCGTAATTACGAGAGTTCATATATAGAGGAACTTGTGGGATTCCATAACATGGAGGGTTATATTACCAAGGATTCGTACCTAAGATACGATTCCGACTACCTGACCATTGTCATGGAAAAGCAAAGGTGCGTCATCACCAAGAAGGCTGCCATGGATGACTACAAGCGGAAAAAGGTTCTGTATATTCCATCTGAGCGAAACATGGTGGTATATACCGACAGTATCGGTGGTGCCAATAACTTGCGAAGCTTTGCGGCAGACTGGCAAAGTGCCCGTGACATCTTTGACGAAGGAAACAAACAGAAAATTCTGGATTTGGGTGTTCGCTACTATAAGACTGGTGAGAACGGCAAGACAATCAACCATGTGGCCTCTTTGTCGAAAGAACGGCCGTATGACATCAACTTAAAGAGTGGCTCAAGCGGCTTGCAGTCTGTTATACCCATCACTACGACCATAGATTTTTTTACAGGGCATTTCTATGATCCTAACATTCAGGACAAGTTGATGAAGTCGAATGACATGTATGACGTGAGACATTTGGTGGAGTACTTCGTAAAGGCCCGGCATATTAAAAACGCAGAGGAGGGAAAGGAGGAGATAGTTAGAATGATGGACGATGTCATGGGGCTGGTGAATACGGTATCGACCAGTTTTGTGATAGAGGAACCAGAAAACAATCTCTTCCCGGCGACTCAGTATTCGCTGGTGAACTTTATCGTTAATTGCATGAACCGCAACAACCGGCATCATGAAGCAACAATCACCACGCATAGCCCATACGTCCTGTCAACACTGAATATACTTCTGTTGGCCGGGAAACTGGTGAAACATGAGGAGTTTACACCAATGGTGGGCAAGATAGCCGGTGAGACTTTTATTGATGCGAGCGAACTCTCTGTTTGGAATGTATCCAACGGAAAGGTTATGCCAATCATGGACAAGACGACTCAGATGATAAGTGAGAATTATCTGGACACAGTATCGGACGTGTTGGCCGGCAAGTTCAATGAATTGTATAAGCTTTACGTCAAGTCGTTGCGAAAAGGCTGATAGCGCATGGCAAATCTACAGAATATCATACAGGCGTTTGCCGTTGGCTTTCCAGGCCTTTCTACGTGGCTTCATAGTTCTGCTTCGTCGGAACTGATTGTTGATGATGATGTTCAAGGCTGTATTTTTGTGCCAGCGGGAACAGTGCAGGGGTTTACTGTAGATAATCCGACGGGGCGGACTTTTAATCTGATTCAAGTGGATGACCGTTTGCTTCCGGCGGCACCTGGAGGACAGTGTGATTGCGCCTTCGTTTACGATGAAAGCATCAATCTTTTGGAGTTCAAGACGAACACTGTCACATTTAATACCAGAACGGCCAGAAAGCATTATGTCAAGGCTGAAAAACAATTGAAGAATACCCTGTTACGGCTTGGATTGGCAGGTGTGAATGTGCTTATGTTGGCATCGGATGTTGAGGCTCATATTTGTTTCAACAATTCTTTTCCGCGCCAGCGTGCAAATGAAATGAACCGGGCTATGCGCTTTGTGAATGCTACGGGTGTTGGCCTGTCGTTTGAGAATCACAAAACTATATAGGAATAGAGCTGTATAACGGATGTGCTCTTTCTTTATTACTTGAACTAATTTTTTTCGGATTATAAAGTAAAGGAGGAATTTCCGGAAGGAGATTTCCCAGTTGCCTTTGGCTTCTTGTAACGTGTTGGCTACAAGGAGCCACTGGGGTATGTTTATTGGTGACTTTTATGAAGACTTTATGGATAATAACTGAGCTCTTCCCGCCCGACGAGACCTCAACCGCATATATCCTTGGCGAGATGGCGAATGACAGCACCAAGGAGTATGAGGTGCATGTGATCTGCGGGCCGGAGGTGTACGACACACGAAAGAAGATTGACGTGGAGCATCCGTTCCATCTTAATCCTGCCGTAATGGTACACCAGGTGAAGGGTATTGGGATTGACAAGAACAAGGCATTGGGGAAGGCCCTGTCGTTCCTGATGATGAGTTGGAGACTGCAGAGGCTTTCCAGAAGACTGGTGAAGCGTGGGGATAAGGTGCTGCTGGTGACGAATCCGGCTCCACTGATTCTGCTGATTTCCCGACTTCGTAAGAAACGTCAGTTTGAACTGAACGTGCTGGTACACGATGTATTCCCAGAGAATACTATACCCGCAGGACTGAAAATGCCGGGAGCGGTTTACCGCTTTGTAAAGAAACAATTTGACAAGGCGTATTCACGAGTGGATAAGTTCCTGACGCTTGGCAGGGATATGGCAGAGGTGGTTCGTGGCAAGGCAGGCGACAAGGCACAGGTGTGCATCGTGGAGAACTGGGCTGACATTGACACCATCAAACCACAACCGATGCCGGAGGGTAATATTATGCTGGAATATGCAGGTAATATGGGACGTGTTCAAGGATTGGACAAGCTGGTACATGAACTGCCCAAGTATGTGGAATTGCATTTCTACGGCACGGGAGCGATGGAGAATAGTTTGAAGGCAATGGGCTTGTCCAATGTGTTCTTTCATGGGCCTTATTTCCGTTCGCAACAGAATGAGGTGCTGGCTGCTTGTCATGTGGCCATTGTGACACTTTCGGAGAATATGTACGGGTTGGGAGTTCCCAGCAAGACCTACAACATCATGGCGGCAGGGCGACCTATCATATACTTTGGACCAGAAAAGGGTGAGATTGCCCTGATGATAAAAGAGAATAAGATTGGCTATATCGGCTGGCCTGAGAAATGGGATATGGAAGAACTGAAGGAAATGGGCAAAAGAGCCCGTGAACTGGCAGAATCCACCTACTGCAAAGAGGCCATACTCACTAAATATCTAAATACGATACGATGAAGAAATTACTGTTTACAGGAGCGTCAGGGTTCCTTGGAAATAACATTAGACCGCTGCTTGAGAAGAGTTATGATGTGCATACCATTGGCCTTACCGATGAGGATGACATCAAAATTAATATGGCTAAGGAAGTCCCGCCCATCAATACACATTATGATGTGGTGCTTCATGCTGCTGGTAAGGCACATGTGGTTCCAAAAACGGAGGCAGAGAAGCAGGTGTTCTTTGATGTGAACTATCAGGGAACGGTGAACCTGTGCAAGGCATTGGAGAATGCCGGTTTTCCGAAGGCTTTGGTGTTTATCAGTACTGTGGCTGTATATGGGTGTGAGTTTGGGGAATTGATATCAGAAGAGCATCCTTTGGAGGGTGATAGCCCTTATGCCAAGAGTAAAATCATGGCAGAGGAGTACCTGACAAAATGGTGTTTGGATCATCAAGTTCGACTTGGAATCCTTAGACCTTCTCTTCTTGCCGGTAAGGATGCCCCTGGTAACCTTGGCGCTATGGTGAATGGTGTAAAGAAGGGATTTTATCTGAATATAGCCGGAGGCAAGGTGAAGAAGAGTGTCTTGATGGCAGAGGATATTGCTCGGTTGCTCCCCTTGTTAGAAGAGAAGGGCGGCATATACAATGTCTGTGATAGCTATCAACCTACATTTGGCGAGTTGTCAGCATCGGTTGCGAAACAACTTGGGAAGCATAAGCCAATCAGCATTCCATACTGGATGGCTTGGTGCATGGCAAAGGTAGGAGATCTTCTTGGTTCAAAAGCTCCAATCAACAGCTATAAGTTGGAGAAGATGACAAAGTCTTTGACTTTCAATAATAGTAAAGCGAGGACAGAACTTGGTTGGGAGCCGCTGGATGTGCTGACGAACTATAAGATATAGTTGTGAATTTGATGCGTGAGGGTGTGTGTTTGAATCATTTTATTCTGACGCGGTTTAACCTGCTCCTTTTTATCCAGGATAAGGAGAGGAATAAGGTTAGAACGACATCGTGGTTAGAACATCGGTTCGCTCTCTTCGAACGATACTGCTTGCCGTCAATCATTGGGCAGACGTGCCAAGAGTTTACATGGATAGTACTGTTTGATAGTACGACACCAGAGAAGTTCAAAGAGAAGATAAGGGAGTATCAGAAGAGGTGTCCGCAGTTTGTGCCGGTGTATGTGAGACCCGAGGGAGGACGGTTCTTTGCGCAGATATTCAGGGATGAAGTCGTCAAGAGGCTCGTCTCTAACGATAAACATCAAGAATTTGAGAATTCGAGAATTGATTCAACATCTAAAGACTCGGAAAACTCTGAACTTACAACTGACTCTAAACTCTCAACACTTAACTCTGAACTGAAAGTGTTAACCACATACTTGGATAATGATGATGCGCTGAATGTGAGGTTTGTTGAGGATATTCAGAGACGGGCTTCGGAATTGAGTGATGGAACCTTTATTACATACGATAGTGGGTATCAGTATTTCACGGACTATAAATATGTGATGCAGACTCACTATCCCAGGAATCACTTCATGTCGGTAGTTGAAAAGGCTGGTATTAGTGTAAAGACAATATACGGATATGGTAGCCACTACTACATTGATAAGATTGAGGGGGTGAAGATTAAACATGTGAAGAACCTGCCTATGTGGTGCGAGGTGATACACGAGAAGAATATGGGAAATGATGCCTATTTCTTGATGGCAAGGATGAAATGTGATTCAGAGTTGCTTAGTCGTGATTTCTCTATAGACGAAAAGGTGCACGCCGGTTTGGGTCTTTATCTATTTAAGTTCGTGCCTCGGTATATAAAAACCTTTGTAAGACGAATAGGCTACTTTTTCTTTGGGAGAAAGTGGTAAAACTTATCAAATAATTGTGAAAAAGGATACTAAAGATATTTTTCTTCAACTCGTAAGGTTCGGAATTGGTCTCACAGAAAGCATAGAAATCACAGATAATGTTGACTGGGTTCAATTAAAGTCAATGGCTGATAGCCAGGGATTAAGTGCTGTTGTCCTTGATGGGATTGATGTGCTTGGGTCGCAAAGCTCAAAATTACAAGAAAATTCGACTCAAAATCCATCAAACTCTCAACCTGCTATTGTCTCTCAACTCTCAACTCTCAACCCTCAACTCAAATTAGAGTGGATAGGGGAGGTGCTGCAAGGGGAACAGACTTACAAGTTGCAGCATGAAGTGGCAAGGGATATGGGAAACCTATTCCATAACAATGCTATCAGGACTTACGTGCTGAAGGGTGATGTGATAGCTGAGTGCTACCCGAAACCGAATCACAGGGTGAGTGTGGATGTGGATTGCTTCTTACTTCCAGATAAAGGAGAGTTTGATGCATGGGCATTGGGTAATGACCTAATCAGGGCAAAACACTTTGATGTAAAAACTGATTTTTACAAGAATAGCACTTTCGATATATCGGGCGTAGTGGTGGAGAACCATCAATATCTGGTGCCTTTTCGGGGAAACGAGAGGTTGGCAGAATTGGAGAAAGTGCTGGAGGCAATGATCCAATCAGATAAAGGAGAAGACCGTTTTGAAGGTACTTGGCTTTATAGACCTCCTGTGATGGTTAGCGCGCTGTTCTTGATAGAGCATGCGTATTCTCATTTCTTGCACGAAGGCTTGACGTGGAGGATGGTGCTGGATTGGGTGCTGTTCAAGAAAAAACATGAAGCAGAGATTCATTGGGGTGACTTTGAGGCATTGATAGATGAATATGGGTTCAGAAAGTTCTACGACGTGTTCAATGCCTTAGGTCAAGAAGCCTTTGGTAATGATTCGTCAAGAATTCTTGAGACCTTCGGAACAAGCGAACAAGTTCGAGCGAGCGAATTGGCGAATTCCACATCAAAATTAGCAAAGCTAAAGAAGTTGATGTTGGAGGACATCTGGGCATCACTGGATGTACATAAGACAGTACGAGGTCTTAAAGGGAAACTGGCTCTGGCAGGGAACACATGGAGAGCGCGCTGGAAGTATCGCTATTTCACGGAAACAAATTGGATGAAGGCACTGTGGATACAAGCAAAGGGTGTGATGCTTGAGAAGAATCCTAAACTGAACGATAAAGAAAATCATTAGGGGAAAAATCTATAAGTCACAGCAATGTGACCCTTTACTAGTTTGTAAATAAACAAATTCTTTTTATGTTTTTACTGATCGCAGGCGAGTATGAACTTGCCATATTAACTTATTGTATAATTGCAGTAATACTGTTTATTGCTGAGGTATGCTATTTTAAGATTGCTGATCACTTTAACATTATCGACAAACCGAATGAGCGGTCGTCACATTCGACGATTGTACTGAGGGGGGGAGGCGTGATTTTCACACTGTCAATGATTGTGTGGAGTCTCACCCCCTTTCCCACCCCATCGGGCGAGTGGTGTACAATAGCGCTACTGGAATACTGGCCGTTTCTGTGTGGACTGCTACTAATAGATGGGGTGAGTTTCTGGGACGATGTGAAATCACTACCTGATTCAGTGCGCCTTGTGGCTCAGTTCACGGCAATGGCACTGATGTTCTGGAGCATGGGAATTATGCATTGGGACATGTGGTGGATTGTCATCCTTGCCCTGATTGTATGCGTGGGAGCGACGAACGTCATCAATTTTATGGACGGCATCAATGGCATCACGGCCGGATATGCTATCGCCGTACTTTTGCCGCTGTTGCTGCAGAACCGAAGATTGGAATTCATTGAGGAGAGTTACCTGATCGTGGCCTTGCTGGGTGTTCTTGTTTTCTGTTTTTTCAACTTCCGTCCAAAGGGTAAGGCGAAATGCTTTGCTGGGGATGTGGGCTCGATAGGAATTGCTTTTATCCTACTGTTTGCTATCGGACGGCTGATTGTGCAGACGGGCGATTTGACATACCTTATCTTCTTGCTGATATACGGCGTAGATGGTGTGTTGACCATCATTCACCGTATTATGCTGCACGAGAATCTGGGCGAGGCGCACAGAAAGCACGCCTATCAACTGATGTGCAATGAACTGAAGATGGGGCACGTGAAGATAAGTCTGCTGTATATGCTGATGCAACTCGTGGTGTCATTGGGCTTTGTTTATCTTTGTCCGGATACCGTTCTGGCACACTGGATATATATGATTGGAGCAGGTGTGGTTCTGGCAGTTGCATACGTGATGTTTATGCGTAAATACTACCATTTACACGAAGAGTATCTGGCAAGTTTGAACACGAATGCTCACAAATAAACACGAATGATTTATGAAGATAACACAAGCAATATTGGATAAACTGACCGAGCAAGCCAAAGCAAGTCCAAGACTCAGGATGAACATGGATCTTAGGAACTCTTCTGAGGACCAATCGCAGCGAATGCTGAATGCGATTGAGCCAGGAAGTCCGCTGCCTATACATAGGCACCAAAAGACTTCGGAAACAGTGGTGTGTCTCAGAGGTCGGTTGGTAGAAGAATTCTATGATGAGTTGGAACGTCGATGCACCGAGAGTATCGAGCTTTCGCCCAATGGACCGGTGGTAGCCTTGAACATACCAGCAGGGCAGTGGCATACGGTACGTGTCCTGGAGAGCGGTACGGTAATCTTGGAATGCAAGGATGGGCCATACGAGCCGCAGAGTGCGGCGGATGTCCTTGCACTTTAACGGTTTCATGAAACAAGTTGAATTGAGAGACTACCAGCAGGACATGCTGGTCAAACTGACCTGTGCATGGCAGAGCCAGCGCAGCGTGATGGTACAGATGCCGACGGGTACGGGGAAAACCGTGCTCCTCGCGGAGGTTATCCGAAAGGAATTAGAAAGCGAGTCTCTCCGCCAATCCCTCCCCGTGAGACAAGGGGGCAGCGTACTGGTGGTGGCTCACCGCAGGGAACTGATTGAGCAGATCGGGCAGACCATAGAAAGGCTCTCGCCTAACAGTAGTGCACAGGTACGGGTGGAGAGCATACAGAAACTGTCGAAGCATATCGGCGAGGTGAACTATGAGCCTTCGCTGGTGATCGTCGACGAGGCTCACCACGCACTGGCCAGAACCTACCGCATGCTGTGGGAACGGTGGCCGAAGGCGAGGTTCTTGGGACTGACGGCCACGCCATGCCGACTGCGCTCGGCCGAAGGACGCTTGCAAGGCAAGAACAACGCGCCGTTCACCGACCTGTTCGACACGCTGTTGCAGTCGTGGACGATACAGGAGTTCATCGACAGGGGCTGGCTGAGCGATTTCGAGTACGTGTCGGCCAGTCCAGAGAGCATGGCGTTGCGACAGGTGCGGCTGTTGCAGAAGCGCGGTGCCGACGGCGACTACCAAACGAAGGAGATGGCCACGGTGATGGATGTGCCAGAGTCGATAGAACATCTGTACAAGACGTACCGCCAGTTTGCCGCTGGGAAGAAAGGCATTGTGTATGCGATAGACCGAGAGCATGCACGGCATATCGCGGAGTACTATCAAGCGAAGGGCATCGCATGTGCGGTGATTGATGCGAAGACCCCTGCGGACATCAGACAGGAAGTGGTGGCCGCATACCGTGAAGGGAGGCTGGACGTACTGGTGAATGTGGACATCTTCTCTGAGGGCTTCGACTGTCCCGAGGTGGAGTTCATCCAACTGGCACGCCCCACGCTGTCGCTGAGCAAGTATCTGCAGCAGGTGGGCCGCGGCATGCGCATCAGCAAGGGTAAGGACCATGTGCTGATTCTCGACAATGTAGGACTATACCAGACCTTTGGCCTGCCCACAGACGAAAGGGACTGGAAAGCCTTTTTCTACGGACAGTTGGCTGGCAAGGGAACACCAACAGGGACGGCACCCATCATTATCCGTGACGACGATGCCGACAGGCGAGAACTGGTGAACCTCGAAATGGTGCGCATACGCCGGCGTAGCGAAAAGCCAGTAGGCCTGTGCGTCTATCTGCAAGGAGGAAGATACGGTGTGATGAGAGACGGACAGCCCACCACGCAGCCAGTGTTCGAACAGATTGTGAAATGCACTGACGGGCTGTTTTACGCCTATGCCATCTATCCCTATCAAGTGTACCAAAACCGCAAGACGGTGATTGACCGAAACGGAACAGACCTGGGCGTGCAACTCTACGGCAATCTTGAATTGCGGGGCGAGTTTCTCTACGGACAGGACATCAAGGGAGGGGCTACGCTGTGGGACACCATCGGCAGGCGATACTACCAGGGACAGGAGCCGACATTTGAGCGCGTAGGCGGGCTCGACCTGATCAAGACGGGAAAAGACGAATATGAGTTGCGCTACTCACGAGGACTGCACATGTTCCGTTTCCGGAAGTCGGAGGTGCTGTTCAACCAGCACATCGCCATCATCCGCGACAAGCTGATAGTGAAGTCGGAAGGCTACCGTGTGTTCAACATCTTCGGATTCAGAAAAGACCAGATTCTAACCTGCGGTAAAAAGGAATACAGCGCCATTCCCGTATCATGGGACGGACGGATAGGCAGGTATCAGGAGCACCTTCCTCATGACTTCGACTACTACCCTGATCTGGAGCTGCTGCATCTGAAAGGACTGTTCGGCGCTCCGCTGCACCAACCAGCCATCGCAAAAGCAATCAGTCCATACGGCTGAAATAGTCGTCACAGCTGAAGCGGCGAAGCACTTCAAGTATGCCGTCAGTGTGAAGCATGCCGATGGCAGGATGGGTGATGCCATTGAACATCGTGGTCTTCACGGTGGTATAGTGGATCATGTCCTCGAAGATGACTTCTTCGCCCACCTGCAGTTCATGGTCGAACTGCCACTGTCCCATGAAGTCGCCCGATAGGCAGCTATTGCCACCAAGGCGATAGAGGTGAGCGGAGAGAGGCAAGTCCATTTCAACATGTCTGGCCCCACGAACCTCGGGATAATATGGCATTTCCAGACAGTCGGGCATGTGACAGGTGAAGCTCACGTCGAGAATGGCCGTGCGGATGCCTTTGTCCTCCACAACATCTACTACATGAGAGACCAGCGGCCCTGTCTGCCAAGCGAAGGCACTGCCCGGCTCCAGAATGATTTGCAACCAGGGATAGCGCTCGTGCAGTCCTTTTAATATCCGAATGAGGCGTTCCACGTCGTAGTCCTTGCGCGTCATCAGGTGTCCGCCGCCCAAATTCAACCACTTCAGCTGCGGGAACCACCGACTGAACTTCCCCTCGATATGCACGAGTGTACGCTCCAGCACGTCAGCCCCGCTCTCGCAATGGCAATGGCAATGGAAGCCCTCAATGTCAGCAGGAAGAACTTCGGGCAGTTTATCGGCCGACACGCCGAAACGGGTGCCAGGGGCACAGGGGTTGTAGAGTAACGTCTCCACCTCTGAATATTCAGGATTGACGCGCAGGCCGATAGAGGCTTTGTCCCCCACCCTTGCATGATAGCGCTCGTATTGCGAAAGCGAGTTGAACGTCAGGTGACTGCTGCAGCTGACAATCTCGTCGATCTCGTCATCCGTATAGGCCGGTGAGAATGTGTGAGCTTTGGCTCCGAACTTCTCAACCGCCAAGCGCGCCTCAGCGAGCGAACTGGCCGTAGTGCTGCGGATATACTCGCGGAAGATGGGGAACGTCTTCCAGAGGGCAAAAGCCTTGAAGGCCAGGATGATTTCAACATCAGCCCGTTGCGCCACATCGGCAATTAGCGACAGGTTGCGGCGGAGCTTTTGTTCCTCAATAATATAAATAGGTGTAGACATCGTGTTGTTATTTTATGCTGTTCTCTATTTCAAAATCGTCGGCAAAGGTACAAATAACATTTCAAATATCATTCGCAACTTTTCCTTTTTCACGAAAAAATATCACTCCGCAGCATTCGTAGTAACACTACGAGACGTTCGGAGTTTTACTACGGGACGTTCGGAGTTTTACTACGGGACATTCGGAGTAATACTACGGGACATTCGGAGTATCACTACGGGACATTCGGAGTAATACTACGGGACATTCGGAGTATCACTACGAGACGTTTGGAGAATTACTCCGAGACGCTCGGAGTTTTTCTCCCAAACGCCAAGAAAATTTTGGGAGAAATAAGTATCTGAAAAACAAGCACATAGCAACGTGCTCGTTTTTCTTCTGTTTTTCAAAAAGAAGCCTTAATAGACGCGAGGGCCGAAAATCATGGTGCCAATGCGCACCATTGTGGAACGATGCTGAACGGCCACAAGATAGTCGTCACTCATGCCCCAGGAACGTTCGCAGAAGGCAGCATCGTCAGGGAAATACAGTGCTTTCACCTCGTCGAAGAAGTCGGCAGCCTGCTGGAACTCTCGGGCTATCTGCGCCTCGTCGTCGGTGTTCGAGGCCATCATCATCAAGCCGCAAATCTGCACATTCGACATCTGTCGCCACTCGCCGTCGGCCAGCAACTGCCGGCAGGCATCGAGCGTAAGGCCATACTTTGTGGCCTCTTCAGCGATGTGCAGTTCGAGCAGCACCTTGATGACCCTGCCCGTCTTGGCCGCCTGCTTCTGAATCTCGCGCAGCAATTTCAGGGAGTCGACGGCCTCGATCATCGAGATATAGGGAACGATATACTTCACCTTATTCGTCTGCAGATGACCGATGAAATGCCACTCTATGTCCTTCGGCAGCGCCTCGTGCTTCTCGCGTATTTCCTGTTCGTGGCTCTCGCCGAACACACGCTGTCCTTCCTCGTAGGCCGCCATGATATAGTCGGCAGGATGGTACTTGCTGATAGCAACAAGGCGCACGCCAGCCGGCAGGCTGTCGAGCGCCTTGTGCAGATTTTGCTTCACATTATACATAAGACACCAAGACTATAGTGCAATCAGTGACAAACGATGACTACCCTTCAAATTCGGGTTTGTCGTTTTGTTCCTTTTTCTTATACTCGAAGACATCCATGAGCGTGGTCTCTGCCACCGATGCGATGACATAGTCGATCATTGTGCCGCCCATCACCTCGTCGATGTTCTTCACGGCACCATTCAGCGTTCCGGCCTGAACGAGATAGTTCACGCTGGAGCGCTTTTCTTTTTCCGTCTTCTCGTCGATGGTGATGAACTGCAGCTTCGTCTTGTACCAGCGGTCGGCATTGGCATCGTCGCTGAAGAAGATTTCCTTATAGGCTGCTTTCTTGATGTCGGCCACCTCGAACTCACCACTGATGAACGACGACATCTCTTCCATGATGCGCTGCTCGGCCTCGGTGAACGACAGGGCATCGACGGTATAGGTCTCACTCACTTTCTTCTGCATGCCGTCGTCCATTGTCTTCTCATATTTAATACGGCATTCAAACCAATTTGCTGTTCTGCTTCTCATTGTTATATTTATTTATGGTAATTGAATTATTCGTCTTCTTTGGTCGGCTTGTTAGGCTGCGAGCTGTTATACTCCAACTGCTTCTGCTTTTCGAAAGACAACTTGTCAATAATCTCCATCGAAAGACGGGCAGCCGCATCGTCAGAGATACCAGCCTCCTCAGCCAGTTTGTTCTGCAGTTTCAGAAGTTCGTCGTACATCTCGTTATTGCTCGACATGAACTTCTTTTCACTGGCATTCATGTTCTGATTGCTGTAGATCTTCGTCAGGATGCGGTCGGCTTCTTGCGTGAACTGCTTCTTGAAGATTTCTTCAGACTTCTGCATGTAGAGTTCCATCATCTTGCGCTGATTGACGGTGATGGTGTCAATCTCGCCCGAGTCGGCCAGCACTTCCATTTGGATGCTGTCGTCGTCGAGTTCCATCGTGAACGACCCGTCAACAAGTTCTTCCTGTTGTTCCTTGGGAGGAGCCTCTACAAATTCCACATCCTCGGCATTGGGCATCAGTTCGATATAGAGTCCCAGCAGACATAATACTACTGCCACAGCCCCCACGAAACTGAAGAGCGAACGTTTCAGCCCACGGTATTTCTGCAAGGCAGAACGCATCTCCTGTACAGAGGCGTATCGCTTCTGCGGATCGCTCTGCGTGGCCTTACCAACCACCTGCTTATACTCATAAGGCATATCGCCCTGTTCGTACAGATGACGGATAAAACATCCCAGCGAGTAGATGTCGCTCTGCTCCGTCATGGGCTGACCTTCCCACACCTCAGGGGCTATGAAGTCTTTCCCATCGGCATAGAGGGTCTGCAGCAGTTCCCTACGCCCAAACGATGAGGCATGCAGCAACATCATAGGCATCTCGTCGCCTTTGCGAATCAGCAGGTTGTTTGGAGCAAAACTGAGATGGAACACCGCCTGTTCGTGCATCTGAGCCAAGCCGTCAAACAGCTGCGACACAACGTTATCGACGAATCCAGACTTCGCCACGATGGCCGGATTCACATTAAGCAACTGGGCGAATGTCTGATAAGAGCCGGGCTCAAGTTCCAATTCCAACTTACCGCCTTCCAGTTCATTCAGCTCATAATGTAGTTGCTGCTTGATGCGAGAATGCTGATTAAGCCTGCAGCCATTCTGTAAAGACTCGCGAAACCCCATCTCGCCCAACAAGCGGTCGTCGATGGTCACCACGTCGCGGTATTTCCCTTCCACTTGCTTTTTGGAAATCACGCCAAACGGCATTGTGTCGTTTTGCGTCTTGGCGTTGAGCATTTCTTCGTAGGTCATCTTGGCACTATTTTTTTCTTTTTGGATGGCAAAAGTACGAAATTATTCGTTAAATCAGCTTTTTTTTGTCATATTTTGCGTGCGATTACAATATTTTTTCCTAACTTTGCATCTTAGAAATCAGAAATCCTTGATTATTATAATAATTATTTCATATATGAAAAAGAAAATTTTAATCCTTGACGACAAAGAGACCATTGCAAAGGTTCTCTCTATTTACCTGATGACTGACTACGACGTGCAATGGCTGCCAGACGGCTTGCAAGGTGTGAAATGGCTGCAGGCTGGCAATACGCCCGACCTGATCATTTCAGACATCCGCATGCCAGGCATGCGCGGCGACGACTTTTTGGAGTGGATCAAGCAGAACGAACTGTTCCGCCACATCCCCGTCATCATGCTTTCCAGTGAGGACTCAACCAGTGAGCGCATCCGTCTGCTGGAGATTGGTGCAGAAGACTATATCGTCAAGCCTTTCAACCCTATGGAGCTGAAAATCAGGGTGAAGAAGATTCTTCCACAGTAACCCTACCCCACTTTTTCTTTGACTATCATTACAAATTTGTGCATCCATGATTGGAGTTATTTATTTAGGAAATAACGCTCAAACAGAAGAACGCATGAAGTATCTTCCCGGCAGGCAGGTCAAGATGACCAAGACCTACAAGGAAGCAGCCAGTGCCTGCAACACAACTACTGGCGAGGAGCACTTCATTGTCTTCTACGAGAAGAATGTTCGCACTGAAGACATAACGGCCATCACCTATTTGCGGAAGAACTGCAAGAACATCTACATCATCCTGCTGACCAGCCGGATGAGCGAAGAGGAGCGCAAGACCTACCAGAAATGCGGCATAAACGATACACTGGATATCAACGTTTCGGTGACTGAATTGAACAAAAAGCTGCAATTCATCAGCGACCGCGAGAACATTCTCTTCGACAACAAGATGTCCAAGCAGAAGATACTGAAGTTCAAGATTCCCTTGTGGAAACGTTCCTTCGACATCATTGTTTCCATCTTGGCCATCATTGTGCTGTCACCCGTTCTGATTATCACCGCCATTGCCATCAAAATAGAAGATCCGAAAGGGCCTATCTTGTACAAGTCGAAGCGTGTGGGTACCAACTACTCCATCTTCGACTTCTTGAAGTTCCGCTCCATGTATAACGATGCCGACAAGCGTCTGAAGGAGCTGAGCAAGAGCAACAACCAGTATGCCGAGCACAAGGAGGAAGAGACCAAGACGGTGATCACCTCGCCCTTGGGACAAGAAGCCGAGCAGCAGATGTTCGATTTGGGCATGGAGTCGGAAATGATGATCAGTGACGACGAGGTGATGCTCGTGGGCGACGACTTCGTGGTGTCGGAAACCGACTTCAACAAGCAGAAGGAAGACGACATCAACAATGCGTTTGTGAAGATTGAGAACGACCCGCGCATCACGAAGGTGGGCCGTTTCATCCGCAAGACCAGCATTGACGAGCTGCCCCAGCTCTTCAACATCCTGAAAGGCGACATGTCGGTGGTAGGTAATCGTCCGCTTCCGCTCTATGAAGCCGAGAAACTGACTGCCGACAGCAGCATCGACCGCTTCATGGCACCGGCCGGTTTGACAGGCCTGTGGCAGGTGGAAGAGCGCGGAAAAGGCGGAGCCATGTCGGCCGAGGAGCGCAAGCAACTTGACATTCTCTATGGTCAGACATACAATTTCGCCCTTGACATGAAAATTATTTGGCGCACGCTTTTCGCCTTCATACAAGACGAAAACGTGTAAGACAAAGAAAAATACAATGATCAAACTTAGAAATTTACTATTTGCATTCATATTATCAGCCGGGGTGAGCCAAACGATGGCACAATCCACCTTGGACGACAGCGGTATCAGTGCCGGTTTCTTTGACTCGAGTTTCACCAAGGACATCAATTTCTCTGATTTCCACTTGCCCCCTTTGGCCGTTCTGTTCGAGAATGCCAAATCGAACCCCAATATTTTGGAGATGGCTAAGCTACAGGAGATTGCGCAAGCCGATGTCACAAAACAGAAGAAGCACATTTTCTCCTACATCAACGGCCACGCCAGCTACAGCTATGGCAAAACCGACATGTGGGGCAACAACTCTTCCACCTATAACACCATGATCTACCAGTTCCAGGGCTCAGAACAGAGTTACTGGAATGTGGGTGTGAACTTGAGCGTGCCTCTGGAAGACATTCTTGACCTGGGACATTCCGTCAAGCGCAAGCGTCTGTTGGTGGAAGATGCCCAACTGAAAAAAGATGCTGCCTACGATGAGCTGAAATTGCAGATTGCCACGCTCTACATTCGCGTCACCAACAACCTGAATGCCCTGAAGACGGCCAGTGTGAGTGCCGCCATCTATCAGGGTGCCAACTCGCTGGAGGAAGAAGATTTCCACCAGGGCAACATGGCTATCGGTGACTATGCCTACAGCAGTCTGCGCGGACAGTCGGCCGTGAACAACTTCCAGAATCTGCTGACCCAGATCACCACTGACATCATCACCTTGGAGATTCTTTCGCACACGCCCATTCTGACCAACACCACGACCGAGATCACACTCGACAGCGGCATCCGCAAGTCGCAGAAGCAGATTAAGAGAGAGAACAAGGCCGTTGAGAAGGAAATCAAGGAAGCTGCAGAAGAAGATGCCAAGAAAGAGAAGGCTTTCTGGAAATCAGAGCGTGCCAAAGAGAAGAAAGAGACCAAGCAGGCCGCCAAAAATCAAAACAGCAAATAAACAGTAGGAAGAACATATCACAATCGAAACATCACTAACCGAAAAGTGACACATTATGGATATTTTTAGATATATAGTCAGATTCTTATATAAAATAAGGTGGTACTTAGTCATCCTGCCGATGATAGCACTCGTCGTTGCATGGTTCCTCACACGCAATCTGGAACGCATCTATGATGCCAACACCACCATCTACACTGGCATGATTACCGGTTACAACCTTGAAGGCGGAACAGGTATCGCCGGCGGCAATGCCCAGGTCAACATTCTGAACCTGATTGAGATTATCCAGAGTGACAACACCATTCACGAGGTGGCACTGCGCCTATTTGCACGTTGCATGATGTACGGCAACCCCAAGAAGGACAACAACTACATCACAGCCGAGCACTTCCGCAATCTGGATGCCAGTGTGCCGGCAGAGGTGAAAGCCTTGATCAACCACAACAGTGAGAACGCTACATACGCCAACCTGCGAGCCTATGAAAAAGCATCGCGCGACAACTACCTGTTCAGCATTCTCAACGGTCACCAGTACTTCGGCATCGACAATATCTCAGCCAAGCTGAAAGTGATGCAGTTGGGACAGACCGACCTCATTGACATAGCCTACTCCACCAACGATCCTGGCATCTGCTACAACACGCTCGACATTCTGAACGATGTGTTCATGCGCCAATATCAGCAGTTGCGCTACGGCGAGACCAACAACGTCATCAAGTACTTCATGCGCGAGGTGGCCCGTTTGTACAAGGAACTGACCATCATGGAGAACGACCTGATTCGCTATAACATGAAGCACGGCATCATCAACTACGGCGAACAGACCAAGCAGCTCACCGTGCTGGAGAACAACTTCCGCATGACGGGCAACCAGTTGGAGATGAACCGACTGACCACTCAGGCCCTGATAGCCTATCTGAAGAAGCAGCTGGGCAACCGTGCACAGATCATCGAGTCGAACCAGGACTTCACCTCACTGGTACGTGACATCTCACGCCTGCAGTCGCGCATTTCCAACCTGCGACTGATGAGCAGCGAGAACGGCGGCATGGACTCAGAGGCACGCACCGAGCTGGCCAAGGCCGAACGACAACTGCGCGATGCCACCGCCCAGGTGAAGGAGCTGACCAAGACCATCGAGAAGAACACCTATAATACCGACACCGGCGTAAAGGCCACTTCACTGATTGACCGTTGGCTGGAGCAGGTGCTGCTGTTGGAAAAGACGAAGGCCGAGATCAACGCCCAGGAAATTATGAAGCAGTATCTGGACCAGCAATATCACAAGTTCTCGCCCATCGGTGCCACCATCGACCGCAAGAACCGCCACATCACCTTCATCGAGGGTAACTATATGGAAATGCTGCGCGCCCTGAATGCAGCGCGTCTGCGCCAGCGCAACCTGCAAATGTCTACAGCTTCGCTGACCATTCTCAATCCACCTGTATTCCCCTTGAACGCACAGTCGAGCAACCGCATGATGTTCCTTTTGGGAGCCTTCATGCTGACCTTCGTGCTGACGGCCGTCTACTTCTTCATCATCGAACTGCTCGACCGTACCCTGCGTGACCGTATGCGTTCCGAGCGCATCACGAAGATACCCGTCATGGGCTGCTTCCCCAAGGAGAGCACACTGCGCTACCGCCGCTTCAACAAGACCATCAGCGACATGGCCCTGCGCCAGCTCAGCAAAGCCCTGCTGCCCCACTTCAAGGAAGGCCAGCAGAACGTGCTCAACCTGCTGTCGACTGATGCCGCCAACGGCAAGAGCTATCTGGCGCAAGAGCTGGAGAACTACTGGCTCAGCATTGGCTTGCAGGTGCGCCGCCTGACCTACGACGAGGACTTCCTCTCGGAGGACAGCCGCTACATCATGGCCAAGGACGTGAAAGACCTGTGTCCCGACATTCAGCCCAACGAGATTGCCATTATCGAATATCCCAATCTGGACGACAACTCCATCTCGTCGGCCCTGCTGAACATGGGCACCGTGAACCTGATGGTGACACGCGCCAACCGCACATGGAAGGATGTAGACCAAAAAGCCCTGAAGGAGTTGCAGTCACGCCTTGTCGACCAGAACACGCTCTACATGTATCTGACCGAGGCCAACCGCTATGCTGTCGAAGAGTTCGTGGGCCAGTTGCCGCCATACACCAAGTTCAACAACTTCGTCTATCGTCTGTCGCAACTTGGCTTGACCGCAACCGAGAACAGCCATGCACGCTAAACAAAATGCTTGTTCGCCAGGCAGTTCCATTGATGATTGAAGCATGAAATTAGCCTATAACAGCGCAAAGTCGAACTATACCGGAGGAAGAGTTGCCATACTCTTTCTCCTGTTCGCTTTGGCCATCTACGAGTTCATTCATGCTGGCTTCACTACTTTTGCCATCGTCTGCATTATGCCCGTCATGGTGTTGGTGGCCATCATCGCCTTCAGCAGAGGAGTACTGGTTTTCTGGACGCTGTTAGTGGTCAACTACATCATTCAATGGCACAGTCTTCCACCACTGCCAGTTCCGACATCAATCCCCAACGAGATGCTGGAAATCTTGCTGATAGCGATGGCCGCGATAGACGTCAAGGATGCCAAGTTCGAACGCAGCGCCAACCTGATGATGTTCGCGCTGTTAGTGTGGTCAGCCTACGTCACCTTGGAAGTGCTGAACGACACTTGCGGCTTGGGCATTCAGGTGGGAGCATGGTTCTCAGGTGCCCGAATGATGGCGTTCCAGCTTCTCTATGCTCACCTGATATTTATACTCTACATCAGAGACCCCAAGATGCTGATGAAGTACCTCTACTTCTGGGGAGCCTTGGCCATCTTTGCAGCCTTTTGGGTGTGGAAGCAGCAGAAGATCGGTCTTACCCCTGGCGAAAACGCCTTCCTGCAAGGACGCGGTCGCACTACCCATATCATCAACGGCGGTGCCACCATCCGTCTGTTCTCCATCTATGGTGACGCAGCGAACTTCGGCATCGGCACGGCAGCAACAGCTGTTGCCTTCCTTATCTTTGCCTTGACGGCGAAAGTCAGGAAGTACAAGATTTATTTTCTCATTGTAGGTCTGATTGCCACATGGGCAATGTTTCCGTCTGGCACCCGTACAGCCACATTCTGTCTCTTTGCAGGCTTTGCTGTCTATGTCTTCTTGTCAAAGTCGGTGAAGATAGCTGTTCCTGTGAGCATAGGCTTTGCGCTTATCTATTTCATCTTGGCATACACCACGATTGGTAACGGCAATGCCCAGATTCGCCGCATGCGCTCAGGTTTTAACAAAAATGATGCATCAGCCAATCAACGCACTATCAACCAGGCTGTAATGAAGAAATACCTTGCTGATGCCCCTTGGGGCATCGGCCTCGGCATGGGTTACGAGAACGTACCTGCCAACAACAAATTCCGCAAGTTGGCTATAATTCCTCCCGATTCAGAATACGTATTCATTTGGATTCGAACTGGCTATGTAGGTATTACCTTGTTTGTCATTATCACGCTGGTCATTTTCTGTGGAGCCTCTTCTATTGTATTGTTCCGATTACGAAGCCCATCGCTACGAGGAATTGGAGCTGGCTTAACGTGTGCCTTCGCCTCTATACAATTAGGCGGTTATGCCAACCAAGTACTGATGCAGTTCCCTAACTGTCTCGTCTTTTGGGGAGGCATTTCTCTGGTATATATATTACCGCATATCGAGGACGAGTGGATCAAACACGAAGAGGAGCAATTGGCCATCGAGGCAGAAAAGAAACGCATCAAGGAAGAAAAGAAACGCGCCAAGCGTGTATAATGAAAACGTGAAGTTGACATGCAGAACGAGTGCAGACTTTCCATCATCACCGTCAACTACAACGGACAGGAAGACACCTGTGCGCTACTCTCCACCATACCCTCTGACCGCGATATAGAGATTATTGTTGTAGACAACGGTTCGCGCGTTGACGAGACACAGACCATTGCCCAGCGTTTCCCCCACGTCACCACTATCCGCAGCGAGCAAAACCTGGGTTTTGCCGGGGGTAACAACCTTGGCATTAAGGCATCGCACGGCAAGTACCTGTTCTTCATCAATAATGACACTGAGTTTCGCGGTGAGTGGATGGCCGACCGGCTTATGCAACGTTTAGACGAACATGCTGAAACGGCCATCGTCTGTCCGAAAATTCGTTTTGCCTGGGGTACAAGCCCCATTCAGTTTGCAGGTTTCACCCCACTTTCGTCTGTCACCCTTCGCAATCAAGGCATCGGCTATGGCGAGGAAGACCACGGGCAGCACGACACGCCCCACTCTACGCCATACGCTCACGGTGCCGCCATGCTGGTCAGCCGCGAGGCCATCAAACGTGTTGGACTCATGCCAGAGTGCTACTTCCTCTACTACGAGGAAGTCGACTGGTCGATCATGATGACCCGAGCTGGTTACGACATCTGGTACGATCCGTCATGTACAATCTACCACAAAGAGAGTCGATCAACTGGTATTGACAGTCCTCTGAAGTGCTACTATCTGACACGTAACCGTTTTCTGTTGGCTAAGCGTAATATTGGGTTCCCTACACGTTTGTGTACCTATTTTTACCTGATTACAATTGTCCTCATTCGCGATATTCTAAAACATTTGCTCAAGAAACACTGGCAACAAGCACAGTCTGCCCTGACGGGTGTCGCCGATTTCTGTCGCGGTCGAATAGGGAAACGCCAGATTGAAAACTGAATTGTCCAAACACAATTAATTGCACTAAGAGAAATGCCATATAGCCTTAAAGAATTTATTCCACAACTGAAAGATCTGTCGACCTTTCGTTCTGAGCTCATGGGGTGGTCCATCCTGTGGATTATGGCACTTCACTTCCGTTTCATCACCCTCAAGCCCTTAGGGTTCATCGCCCAGTATGGTTTCTCAGGTGTCGAGATTTTTATGTTTGTCTCAGGTTTAGGTCTTTACTATTCGCTCCGTAAGGACGACCACCTCACCACGTTCTACCGCAAGCGCCTGCTACGCATCTTCCCCACCTACTATCTTATCGGTATCTTTGCCAGCCTACTGCTCTTCCACGACGGTCTGCTTACCTACTTTTATCGCTACTCCACGATAGGATTCTGGACAAACGGCCCCTACTTCGAATGGTACATCCCGTCGATTGTGATGCTCTACTTGGCAGCCCCATTTCTAAAGAAGTGGCTCGACTCCCGCCTGTCGTCCCTGTTGGTCTTCATTCTGGCAGGTATAATGGTCACCGCTTTTTTCCTGGCTCAACTCCAAGTGCTCGACCGTGCCCACTTTTTCCTGTTCTATCGCATACCAGCATTTGTTGCAGGCATGTTCTGTGCCAAACAGTTATACGAAGGAAAAGAAGCCTCTGCAACCGTTAAAGCCATCTACATAGGAATCACACTCGTAGGCATTGTGGTCTTCTGCCTGTGTTTTCCGTTACATCACGCCGTCTACGAGTTCAAGTACTACGCTCTTTTTTTCCTGATGCCTGTGTTTATTGCCTTTTTCTGCCTGCTGAGCAAGCTTTCATCCGCAGTGGCGCGAGTCATTAGTGCCATAGGCAATGCAAGTCTTGAAATCTACCTCATACAATGCCTTTTCTTTACGGCTATCGTCAATGGACAATTGATTATCCCAGACATCTGGCACGACGCCGTCACTTTTATCCTCATAGCCAGTTGTTCAGCAACAGGAATCTTGCTGCACAAGTTGCTGAACCGCAGATGAACACCTTCAACTACAACTTCTTATCTTGAGCGATATACGAGGCTATACAGGAGTCAAGTAAGTGGTAGCCCTTTGCGTTCAGGTGTATCTCATCGGAAAGATACAGGTTGCGAGGGTCTTGATAGCCGTCAGCATTCCATGCATCTTTAGGTATATACACCACATGCCCCATAAGCCCTTGGGCAACGAGCATCGACCGCAATGCCTCGCTATATTCCGTCACCGAGTACATTGTGCAGTGGGTTAGCCACGACCGCAAGCAATCCACCAGATAGTCGTTCAACGGCTTGCCGCCATAAAGGCCACGAATATTCACATCTGGCATTTCAACAACCACAGGTTTGATGCCATTCTCCAAAAGCCACGCTATGATAAGTCTGTAATTCTCAATGTAATAATGGGAACCCAGACACGCTGCAGCGTCGTTGATGCCAGCCATGACGATGCAGTAGTGAGGAGCGGATTCTATCAGAGGCTGTGTACAATAGCCAGCAGCCATCTCATCGGGTGTACAAAGACTACTGAACATGAACCTATAGACATCCTTACTCTTAGCCCCTCCTCGTCCTTTCGACACGAAATGAACAGGCTTTTGCATGCTTTCAGTCAGCAGATGCGTCATCAACGTGTCATAACCGAACTCAGCATGCAATCCAGCCCAGCTATCGCCTATCATCACCACGCGCAACACTGCAGTGTCACGTTGATGAACACACGCACTGTCATTTCCATTTTTATCAACCGCCACCATGTATGGTTCACCTCTTTCTGCTGGTGACAGCAAGTTCTTCCACCGTTGGTGCAACAACTGTCCACCCCATGCGACGACAACAATTAGCCCCCCCAACACACAGGCTATGCCCAACACGATTTTCTTCATTCTTTTATTCATTTTCAGCGCAAAAATACAAAATTATATTTGTTTCCTTTGCCTATTATGAATAAAATTACTATTTTTGCAAGCAATAAGGCAACAATCATGTAGCCATAAATGCGCATATTATGAAATTCTGGTGGATTCTATACGTTTTCGACGGTCTGCTCTTTCTGGCATCAGCAGTCACCGTGCTCTACATTCTCTTCTTTGCCACTGCGGCCAAGTTCCACCGCCATGCCGAAGTGCCCAGGGCAAAGCGGCAGAACCGTTTCATCGTACTCATACCTGCCTACAAGAAGGACGATGTAGTCCTGCAGACGGTGAACTCCGTTCTTGGGCAGAGCTATCCGCAGCGCCTGTTCGACATTGTCGTTGTCTCCGACCACCAGCAGGAGATGACCAACATGCGACTGGCCCAGCTGCCCGTCACCCTGCTGACCCCCGACTTCGACGAGAGCTCGAAGGCCAAGTCGATGCAGTTCGCCATTCTCAACCTGCCGCAGTTCAAAATTTACGATGCCATCCTCATACTCGATGCCGACAACCTGATAGAGCCTGAGTTCCTGGAGCAGGCCAACGATGCCTTTGAGTCAGCAGGCACCAAGGCCATTCAGATGCATCGTCTGTCGCGCAACCGCGACACCGCGGTATCCCGTCTGGACAGTGTTTTCGAAGAAATCAACAATGCCGTCTTCCGCAGCGGCCACAACGCGATGGGCCTCTCGGCAGCCCTCAACGGCTCAGGTATGATCTATGACTACGAGTGGTTCAAGGAACACATCATGCGCGTGCGTACTGCCGGCGAAGACAAGGAACTGGAGGCCATGTTGCTCCATGAGGGCATCTTTATCGACTATTTCAGTGACCTTCACATCTACGATGAGAAGACTCGCCACGTCAAGACCTTCAACCTGCAGCGAGGCCGTTGGGTGGCCACCCAGTTGCATGCCCTTGTGAGCAACATGCGCTATCTGCCGTGGTCGCTGCTGAACAACCACTACGACTTTGCCGACAAGATTTTTCAATGGATGTTCCCACCGCGCACCATCCTCATGGGCATCATCATGGTCATGAGCATCGCCCTGCCATTCATCTATTTCACACTCGCCATCAAGTGGTGGGTCATCGGAGCCCTGCTGATGTTCGCCTATTCACTGGCAACGCCCGACTATCTCGTCGACAAGCACTGGGACCGCGACTTCCTGTTGGCCCCCATCCTCAGCCTGCTGGCGCTGTTCAACATTCTGCGCGTGGCCGTCATCGAAGCCAACAGTCGTCTGGGTCTCGTCAAGCACATCACCCGTCGCATCATCTCAACCGTTCGTTCCTGATGGTTCTTCAATTTCTCCATATTGCCGACATTCTGCTGTGGATTGTCCCTGCAGGTTCGGTGGCCTATGTGGCATTCTTCGCCTTCGTCTCCCTGCTGCGCAACCGGCAGCAGCACAGCCAGTCGTCGGCATCGGCATTCACCGAGAGCCCCACCCGTTTCATGGTGCTCTTCCCTGCCTATCACGAAGATGCCGTCATACGCCGCTCCGTCAGTGCTTTCCTCCGTCAGGACTATCCTGCCGACCACTATCAACTCGTGGTCATCTCCGACCACATGCAGGCCGATACCAACGAGTGGCTTGCAAGCCAGCCACTCACCCTCCTGCAGCCAGTGTTCGAGAAAAGTTCGAAGGCCAAGGCTCTGCAGTATGCCGTAGAGAGAGTGGAGAATGGAGAGAGGAGAGAGGAGAGAGAAAAGTGGAGAATTGTCATTCTTGATGCTGACAATATTGTGAAGAGCGACTTTCTGAGCCGCCTTGACCGCTGCTGTCGGCAAGGCCATCGGGCCATACAGTGCCATCGCACAGCCAAGAATGCCGACAACGACATCGCCGCCCTCGACGGTCTCAGCGAAGAGATCAACAACACCATTTTCCGTCGCGCCCACAACCGCGTGGGGCTCTCATCGGCCCTCATCGGCTCAGGCATGTGCTTCAGCTACCAGTGGTTTGCCACCCACGTAGACCGCCTCTCCACAGCTGTTGAAGACCGTGAGCTCGAAGCCCTGCTGCTACGCGAGAAAATATATATCCACTATGCCGAAGACATTCGCGTCATGGACGAGAAAGTGGCCTCGAAAGACAATTTCCAGCGACAGCGTCTGCGCTGGATGACGGGGCAGGTACAGGCGCTCTTCTCCATGCTTCCCTATCTGCCCACAGCCATCCGCACTTGCAACATCGACTATATCGACAAGACCCTGCAACAAGCCCTGTTGCCGCGCAGTATCCTGCTCATCGTGCTACCCTTCATGGCCCTGGTGCTCACGCTTCTGCACTGGCCCTGGAGTCTGAAGTGGTGGGGTCTTTTCCTTCTTCTCTGTCTGTCGCTGCTCATCGCCACACCCCGTCAGCTACGCACTCGTGCCCTGTTCGGCAAGGCCTTTGCCCTACCCTCACTGGCCTGGCGCATGACGAAGAACCTCGCCCACATCGACAAGCGCGACACCACCTTCCACCACACCGACCACGGAAAATAATTTTCACATATTTGCATACACTGCTGTCACTCTGCGCACAACGCGCTATCACTCAGCGTTTCAGACAGTTAGGACAGAGTGACAGCAGTGTATGCAAAAACGACAGAAAAAAAATAGCCAGTCTTCGTTGAACTCACGTTGTAATGTTCAGGGTGCAAACATCAAACGCTGCTGCAATAAACATCAAACGCTGCAACAATTAGCGTCACTTTCTGCTCTGGTTTGCGTCACTTTCCACTCTGGTTTGTATTAGATTAGAGTGAAATCTGTATTGAATCAGAGCGGAAAGTGACGCTAATCAGAGTGGAATCTGTGTTGAATTATTTTACTTCATGAACTTGCAGCTGACGCACGTCTGCTGGTCGTCGGTGGCGCGAGCCACGTAGAAGCCTTGAGGCAGATGGGCCACGCTGAGACGGGCCACGCCACCCACAAACTGCACATGGGCACGATCAACCAGACGGCCGTCGGGCGTGTAGATATCCACATCGGCAGAGGCAGCATCCTCGCTCTTGACAAGCAACTGCTGGGCTCCATAACGAATGCGGAAGCCGTTGGCCGAAGCGATGAGCGTCTTGCTGATACCAGTGGTCACGTCGCGCAGATGGTTCTGGTCGGTGAGGACCACATAGCTGGTGAGCTGGTTGGGGGCCTCGATGGTGGCCAGGCTGAGTTCGTAGACATCGGCAGCGCCGTCAGGATAGCGGCCAATGGTGGTGTTGGCATCGTGGGCATCGTAGTAGAGCTGGTCGGTCCAACTCTTGTCGGCAGCCGTCAGGGCAAGCACCCCACCCTCGCCACTGATCTTGAACGAGGCATGCAGGGCCTGGTCGGTAGTGGCCAGCTTATCGCACCACACCAGCAGGAAGCCATGAGCCGGAATGACAGTGTTGGCACGAGTGGTCTCCTTCGATATCTTGTACTTCTCAGGCTTGCTGAGGTTGTCGGTGAGATACATGCCTTCCACGTCGATGGGCTCATCGGTGGTGTTGTAAAGTTCAATCCAGTCGTTCTTCTTGCCATACTCGTTGATGAGACTGCTGTTGGAGCCGCTCACCTCGTTGATGCGCACGGGATTGATGCCCTGCTGCTGGCGCTCCTGTGCGGTGAGTGGGCGATAGCTTGCCGTGAACTGTAGGTTGTCGCCTGCGGGCAGACTGATCTCGGCATCGGTAGAATAGAACTGGTCGGCAGAGGTGGAGACGTGGCGCAGCGAGGCCTCCCAGAGAATGTCGGTAGACGTGGCTGAGTTGTTGTGCACCTCGACGGCAATGACGTTGGTGCCCTTCTTGAACAGGCTGACGGGCAGCTGCAGCGAGCCACTATTGGGATTGTCGTGGGCATAGGTGGTGGCGTAGGTGCTATATGTAACAGTGCCCGACGGCATGTTGTAGCGGCCAGCCTCAGTGCCGTTGACGTAGATGACGAGTCCGTCGTCAATGATGTAGTCGAGCCACATCTCGTCGCTGGCCGAAGGAGCCTGCGAGAGGTTCACGGTGGTGCGGAAGTAGTAGGTGGTGTTGCTGCCCGAACGGTAGCTCACCTGGGTATTGGCGGCCACATTGGGGTTGTTATAGCCAATGGGGGCCTGTCCCTGCTTCCACGAAGAAGTGTTGTAGTCGGCAGCCTGCCAGCTGGTGCCGTCGAGCGAGCCCTGGTCGTAGTAGCTCCAGGTGGTGCCCTTGCTCTTCAGTTCAACACCGCCGCTGACGGGGGCCTTCCATCCTTGGAAGGCATAGCCTGCAGGAGCCACGGCCTTAAGCATAGCCGGACGGAACAGATAGCCCTTGAACTGGCCCGTAGGCACGCGCATGCCATTGATGAGCAGCTGTGCGCCCTCGGCATCGCTGCTCAGGGTGACGGCCTGCATGTCGGTACTATAGAGGTCGAACTGAGAGTAGTTCTTCAGGGCGTTGACCAGATTATAGTTGCGCGAGGTGCTGAGGTTGCTGCGCAAGTTGTTGGCGGTGTTGCTCAGATAGCCCTGCATACCTTCGAGTGTCATTGCATCCTGCACGCGACTCTGCAGGTCGTTTATGATCTGCGTGGTGCGCTCAGCCTCGAACACGCTGCCACCCATCATGCAGAAGGCATCGATGAAACGGCGGCGGAAGTCGCTGTTCTGCAACATGTTCTTAAAGAGGGTGACAAAACGTATATGGTCGGTGATGCGGCCCAGCGACGTGGGATAGAGCTGGTCGAAGGTGTAGGTCTCCTTATTCATAAAGGTATTGAACGGATTGTTCGTGGCGAAGGTGCCGTCGAGGTCGAAGAGCACGAAGCGGAACTTACCACCGTCGTGCAGGCGGAAAGCCTTCACGTTGTTCTGCGGCCAGTCGGTACCGCCCAGATACATCTCGAGGGCCATGTAGTTGACGTAGCTGTCAATGTCGAGCAGACGGCAGATCTCAGCATAGGTCTCGCTGTTGGCGGCATCGGGCGAGAGCACGTCGACGAGCTCCAGGAAAGCTTCGTCGGTGCCGCACTTCTGCACGTAGCCTGAGTCGGGCGACATCTCGAACTGGTCAATCTCGTCGTCATCCCATCCGTAGTTGGCATAGACATAATGCTTGTTGTTGGGCTCGCGGATGTTAAGCACGCCGATATACTGACCGTTGATGAACTCATGGACGGGCTGGTAGCTCTGGCAGTCCATGTTCAGGCCCGATGACGACACGATGGTCTGCAGGGCTGGGTCTTTGAAACGGGCATTGTTGTCGTTGCCGCCATTGCGAATCTGCAGCGTGCGGTTGCGAATGTAAGGCTTCTGCGTGAAGAAGGGGTAAGGCAGGTTCTTGTCGCCGCCCAGCTCCTTGTTACCCTTCAGCTTGAAAGAATGGGGCAGCCATGCACGGCTCCATCCGCCGCACATCTCGAGGTTCACATCCTGGTTGAGCTGCATGTCGCCGTCGGCATCCAGATAGGAGAAGTTCACGGGGCGCTCCCAGTTCATGTTCCAGTTGCAGTTAGAGCTCTGTCCGTTGCCAGGCCGGCCATTAGGACCTCTCTGGAACACACCAATCTCGGTGTCGTAGAAGAAGCGGTTGTCGCCCACCACGGAGACCACGGGCAGCGTGTAGTTTTGGTCGCGCAGGATATAGGAACGCGTGGTGACAGCCGACGGCAGACGGCCCTCGGCAAAGAGGCGCAGACGCAGGTTGGTAGTCTCACTGATCTGGAAGATGCCGTCAGTAGAGGTTGCGCCATTCTCCAGCGTAGGCAGTGTGGTGTCGAGCGTGTAGCGCAGCGTGGTGCCTGCAGGGATGGTGACGGTGACCGTGAAGGGACCGTCGAAGAAGCGCGAGGGCTGGTCGACGAGCGGTGCACTGAGCTGCGACAGAGCAAAGGTGCTCTGGTTGTTAGAGGCACCGGGTGTGGGCGTGGCTGTGTTGCCCCACGTCTCGCCGCCATCGGTGGTGCGGGCATAGCTGACGCGCTCCATAGAGGCAGGGAAGTAGACACTGGAGAGCAGTGTGCCGTCGGCATCGCTCAGATGGAGGAAGCCGCCGTCTACATCGAGCTTGAAGGGTGCATTCTCGGCTGCAATATCGTTGCTGTCGAACCAGATGATCTGATAGCCCTTGGCAGGCAGCGTGCCATACGACAGCGGCAACGTCCACTTCTTCAGGTCGAGGGCATCGTCGCTCAGATGGAGACCGGCCAGCGTGACGGCCTTATCGGTGGGGTTGTAGAGTTCCATCCAACCGTCGTAGTTGAAAGCCGGGCTCAGGAACTCGTCGACATTCGAAGCCATAATCTCGTTGATGACCAAAGCATTGGGGTCTATCTTCTCGCGCACGACAGTGACGGTGACGCTGCGCGAGATGTTCGAGCCGTCAGTAGTGGTGGCTGTGATCTGGGCCGTGCCAGGGGCAACTGCCGTCACCAAGCCATTATCGTCGACGGTAGCCACAGCAGTATTGCTGGAGGTCCAGCTGAGTTTGCTGACAAGAGCGTTGGCAGGCACGATAACGGCATCCACCTGCACGGTCTCGGCCACCTGCAACAGACTCTGCGGAAGCGACAGCTGCAGATCGGTGACGGTGACGAACGAACCGTTGAACTCCAGTTTGAAATTGGTGAAGATGCACCAGTTGTGCAAGGTATAAACATTGTTGACCACACCTATCTCCACATCGGCATGATCAGCCGTCACGTCGAACTCAACCGACACAGGATAGCCGCCCTCGGCAAACGACTGGGCAGCCGTCTCCATCGTGTTGGGGAAGAAATGATCGCCATAGTAGATCCAGTCGTTGTAACTCTCGGGCCAGTTGGGGCTCACATAGTCGAAATAGCCAGGAAACACCGACTCCTGCTCGCCTGCAAACAAGCGTGCAAAAGCATCGGGCTGGTTGTTCAGGAACTGCTGATAAGAGGGATCGGGGTCGCCATAGCGGTGGTAGCCCTGCGCACTGAGGCGATAGTGACCTTTAGGCAGCTGGGCGAGTGTCTGCGATGCACTGAAATAGCCGTTGTTCCAGAACTCCATGCTACCAGCACGCACCGTACAACTGCCGTTGACCGTCCAACCGTCGGTAGAGCTATCTTGGGCAAAACTGGGGTTGGTAATATAGTTGTCGGTCAGGTCAATCCACTTGCGTGTATCGGGATTGGAAGATGCCTTGACGGTAATCTTTACACTCTTCGAAATCTCGCTGCCGTCAGTAGTGCTGACGGTCAGCGTTGATTGACCTTCACCACGGGCAACGATGCTGCCGTCGGCACCTGCCGTGAAAACGAAGGGGTCACTCGACTCCCACTTCAGCGTAGGCACTGTAGCATTTGAAGGCTTAACAGTAGCAGTGGCGGTGATGCGGTCGCCCACGGTCAGCGTGGTTTGAGGCACGCTCAGCGTCAGCGAACTGACCAGTACATTGGTAAACTCACCTTCGTACTCCAGCTTGAAGTTGTCGAACATGCACCAGTTGGCATTTATGTAATCATCGTTCTTGATACCTATTTGAACGGTGCCCTCGGCCTCGAACTCCAGAGTGTTCACATAGTCGCCATTGACGAATGCCACGTTGCCCGACGACATACCGTTAGGATAATAGGGCTGACTGCCAGTAGGACTCCAACAAGAGCGCTGCTCGTTCCGCGTGAAAGAATAGTCGTAGATGCTGTGGAGAGCCTGCTCGGCATTGCCTGCATAGAGCACGGCAGTGAGCTGTTCGCCCTGGTCCTGATGGGCAGGATAGGCCACGTCGTTGCTTCCGGCACGATAATAACCCTGCACCGTAAGGCGGTACTTACCCTTTGGCAGGCCCTGCAGCAACTGATAAACATTGAAAGTACCGTTGAATACCTCCATGCACTCGTAGTTTACATCGTTACCTGAAGCATACACATTGCGCGTCCACTCAGCATTGCTATTGCCGTCGAAACTCGGGTTCTTCAGGAAGTAGCTGGTCACGTCGGTCCACTCGGCCCGTAGCCCTGCCGAAACGCACAGTAAGGCCCAAAGAACCAATAGCTTAGTCTTAATCATGTCTAAATTTAGTAAAGTTAGTAATATTCTGCCGACAAAGGTAAGAAATAATATTGAACGCGCGTCTTTTTTACACCCAAATTTTATTGTTTTTAGTTTTTTCACAAAAATATTTGCGCAATCAAGAAAAAGTTCGTAACTTTGCAGCCCGAATTTAGTATAAACATCAATTTTAAAACTGAAATGAAAAAAGGTATTCATCCCGAAAACTATCGCCCCGTCGTGTTCAAGGACATGTCCAACGGCGATATGTTCCTCTCGAGATCCACTGCAAAGACCAATGACACGGTGGAGTTCGAAGGCGAAACTTACCCCGTGGTAAAAGTAGAAATCTCAAGCAGCTCGCACCCCTTCTACACTGGTAAGAGCAAGCTGGTCGACACCGCTGGTCGCGTCGATAAGTTCATGAGCCGCTACGGTAAGGCTTCGAAGAAGTAAGAGATTAGATACTTACGCTTAATCATAAAGGTGCGTTCAGGGTAGTTGCATATGCCTTGGCCGCACCTTTTCGCAAAAAGAGACACACTGAAAAACCTATGAAACTATTTAGACTTTTCTTTAGCCTCGTTATCGCCTCGACATTTTTCATGGCATGCGGCGACGACGAGAACGACTACAACCTGGGAGAGAAGACGACTCCACAGCCTCCAGGTATAGCAGGCAGCGGCAACAGCAACACAGGCACCCCCACCAACAACAGTGCCGACGTGGAAGCGGCCATCAAACGCCTGGAATTTCCCAAGACCAGCAGCAAGAACGGCAGCTTTGTCATAGTGCATAACGCCCTGCTGAACTCCAAGACAAAGGAACGGGGCGTGAATTACTGTGTGGAGTGGGACCCCGTGATACACGCACAGCGCTGGTGCTGCTATCAGATGTATGGCAAGGTGGTAGGCGGAGTGATGCGGGGAACGAATGCCGAGAACACCGAGCGTTATTATGCCGACAACGACGGTAGCGGCTCAATTTACTGCCAATATCCCAACGACACCTGCGTTGCAGAGAAATACCGGTTCACACGCGATCCCTTCAAGGGCTCTGGCTACGACCACGGACACATCTGCCCATCGGCCGACCGTCTGGGCTCGGATGAAGCCAACTATCAGACTTTCTTTCTGACAAACATGATGCCACAGCTGAACGGCTTCAATGCCGGCATCTGGGCCACAATGGAAGGAAAGGTGCGCGACTGGTCGAAAAAGTTCGATACGCTTTACGTCTGCAAAGGCGGCACCATCGACCAAGATAAATATATTGTGAAATACTTGGGCAGTGGCAACAACAAGATTCCTGTTCCCCAATATTTCTTCATGGCGCTGCTGGGCAAGAACGCACAGGGCTATATGGGCATGGGCTTCTGGGTGGAAGGTACCACTGGCAAGAACAACAGCCTGGGCAACTATGTGGTGAACATTAGGGAGATAGAGAAAAATACCGGCATCGACCTGTTCTGCAATCTGCCCGACGACATAGAGGAATGGGTGGAGACACTGCCGGTAACAACCATCAAGGCCACATGGACCATCAATTAGGCAAGCAAGAAAGAAAAATACTTTACATAAACAAACCAACAAAAAAAATGAGAACCATTTATGATTTCACTGTCAAAGACAGAAAAGGAAAGGACGTTTCACTCCGTGAGTATGCCAACGAGGTTGTGCTGATTGTCAACACAGCCACGAAGTGCGGCTTCACCCCTCAATATGACGAGCTGGAGAAGCTTTATGAGAAGTTTCGCTCGCAGGAGTTCACCATACTCGACTTCCCCTGCAACCAGTTCGGACAGCAGGCTCCTGGCACCGACGAGAGCATCCACGAGTTCTGCAAGCTGAACTTCGGCACAGAGTTCCCCCAGTTCAAGAAGGTGAAGGTGAACGGTGAGGATGCCGACCCCCTGTTCAAGTTCCTGCAGGAACAGAAGGGCTTTGCCGGCTGGGACATGGAGCACCCCATCGCCCACATTCTGGATGACATGCTCTCCAAGGAAGATCCTAACTACAAGGAGAAGCACGACATCAAATGGAACTTCACCAAGTTCCTCATCAACAAGAAGGGCATGGTGGTAGCCCGCTTTGAGCCTACTGAGAAGATTGAGAACATAGAGAAACAGATTGAAGAACTGCTGAAATAAAAAACAACCGCAGCTCATTATAACACAAAAGCTATGGAAAAAGTAAAATGCCTCATCATAGGCAGCGGCCCTGCCGGCTATACTGCCGCCATCTATGCCAGCCGCGCCAACCTCAGCCCCGTTGAGTACTGCGGACTGCAGCCCGGCGGACAGCTCACGCAGACCACCGAGGTGGAGAACTTCCCCGGCTATCCACAGGGCGTTGACGGCAACCAGATGATGATGGACCTGCGCGAGCAGGCCGAGCGCTTCGGCACAGACATTCGCGACGGCGAAATAGTGCGAGTCGATTTTGCGGCCCGCCCCTACAAAGCATGGGACGACAATGGCAACGAGCTGCAGGCCGACACGGTGATTATCGCCACGGGAGCCTCAGCCAAATACTTAGGCCTCGACGATGAGCGGAAATACAACGGACAGGGTGTCTCGGCCTGCGCCACCTGCGACGGATTCTTCTATCGCAAGAAGACCGTAGCCGTGGTGGGCGGCGGCGACACGGCCTGCGAGGATGCGCTCTACCTGAGCGGTCTCTGCAAGAAGGTCTACCTGATTGTGCGCAAGCCTTTCCTGCGTGCCTCGAAGGTAATGCAGCAGCGCGTGATGGATCGCGAGAACATCGAGATCCTGTTCGAGCATAACACACTGGGACTCTTTGGAGAAAACGGCGTGGAGGGTGCTCACCTTGTGAAGCGCAAGGGCGAAGCCGACGAGACGCTGGTGGACATTGCCATCGACGGTTTCTTCCTGGCCATCGGCCACACGCCCAATACGGGCATTTTCCGCGAATGGCTCGATACCGACGAGGTGGGCTATCTGAAGAAAATTGACGGAACGCCACGCACCAAGTTGCCTGGCATCTTTGTAGCCGGCGACTGCGCCGACCCCACATACCGTCAGGCCATCGTGGCCGCAGGTAGTGGTGCTCAGGCAGCCATCGAGGCCGAGCGGTTCCTGTTGAACAATTGAGAATACTTCGCGAGAAAAGCTCAGAGATTGAGAATTCGAACTTCGCAGTTGGTCATTCGCTCCACCTCTTTCATGGCCTTGTCCAGATGGACAGCCTGAATGGCTTTATTCACAATACCGTGCCCCACAGCCAATACGTGCTGGTTGGGGTACGTTTCTTTTATATAGGCAAGGAAACGACGGGCACGAGCCTGCAGAACATCGAGCGGTTCCACATCGTCGGGCCACTCCACTCCCTGCAGGTCAGGAATATAGCGACCAGTGAAACTTCCCCAGTCGCGTTCACGAAGCAGCGGAGTGGTCGAGACTTCCTTCCCATGTGGAACTGCCAATATCCGACAAGTGTCAATGGAGCGCTTCAGATCGCTGGCCACAAAGGCATCAATGGGTTCGTCTTTCAACTGCAGAGCCAACTGCTCAGCTTGCTGAATGCCTACTTCGTTAAGTTCGCCCTGCACCTGTCCCTGCATGATGTGGCGCGCATTGTCAAGCGTCTCACCATGTCGTACTAAGTATAATGTTGTCATCTGCCCGTTCAGCCGATAAAAGTCGGATTAGTGCTGAATGAATTTCTTTCCGTCTTTGATAAGTACACCTTTTGAAGAAGCAGTCACCGACCGTCCCTGCAGGTCGTAGAGTGACTGAGCTTTTTCCCCAGTGGACATTCTTGTTTCCTGAATGCCGTCATGAGAAGGGTCGTCGACAAATGCTTTCAGTTCATAGAGGGCTGCCATCGCCTTTCCAGTGGCATTGTCCCAAAGACCGCAATTATACCAGCTATCAGTAACAGCCGACTGCCAGTCGATACCTTTTTCGTTGGCTTCAGGCCACCACCAGTAGAAGCCGTTCACCTGCTTGTGCTGGTTCAGCAGGGCAACAAGGTCGGCGGTGAACTTGCGCTGTCCCTCTTCCGTATCAGAATAAGTAGCTTTATAGTTGAAGGTGGCATCACTGGGATAGTAGGCATGCGGATAGCCAGCCTCTACCAGTTGGATTTTCTTGGTGGGATAGGTGCTCTCCAAACGAGTGAGCAGGCCACCCAGTGTGGACAGAGCACCGTGGAAATAGGGATAATAACTCAGCCCGATGATGTCGTAGTCAACGGAATAGCCGCTCAGCCGCTGCAAGAAAGGCTCTACGTTACCACCCTGTCCACTCAACTCCACATGGACAACAATGCCAGCCTTGGGGCACACCTCACGGCAAGCCTCTGCGCCTTTCTTCAAATAGAGGGTAAAGTTATCCCAACGATTGGCAGAAGAGGGATAGACATGTCCTGTCTCCCAAAGCATGCCGAACGTCACCTCGTTACCCACCTGAATAAAGTCGGGCTCGGCACCGTAGGCTTTCATCTCCTGCAACACGCTCTTCGTATAGTCATAGACGGCAGCGCCCATCTCGGTCACGCCCTTTCCTGCCCATGCTGCTGGCACGGAATGCTGACCAGGATCGGTCCATGTGTCGCTATAGTGCAAGTCGAGCAATAGCGAAAGGCCATTGTCCTTGATACGTTTGCCCAGTTTCTTCACAAAATCGAGATCCTGACAAACGCCCTGCTTTTTATGATCTTCAGGAGCTTTTGAAGGATCGACAAAGAGGCGCAGACGCATGCTGTTCATGCCCTGTGCCTTCATGTAGAGCAGCACATCGCTTATTTTATTACCATCCTTGTCAAAATAGGTTGCACCTTTCTCTTCATACTTGGGGAGCAGCGAGATATCACCACCCATGAATTTCTGGGCCATAGCGATACCCATTGAAGCCACTAAGAATGCCAGAAGCAGAAACTGTCTCTTCATATTTTTACAGTTTAGTGAATAATTTATAGTTTTCTGCTGCAAATTTACGAAAAAATATTCGTACTTTTGCAACAAACAATGACATTAAATAAGGAAATAACATGAAAATTCTACAAAGTTCTTTCTTTCGTGCCCTGACGGCAATAGCCGTAGGCGTGCTGCTCATCAAGTATCCAGACAATACAGTGACAGGCATCGTCATCACCATTGGTGTACTGTTCCTGCTCTCCGGCTTGGTGTCGGTACTCACCTATATCAACGCCCGTCGGCATGCGAGCGAATACACCATCTATGATGCGCAAGGCCGTCAGATAGCCGGACAAATGCCCATGTTCCCCATTGTGGGCATCGGCAGCATCATCCTCGGAGCTATCCTGGCACTGATGCCTGAGACGTTCATCAACGCACTGATGTACGTGATTGGTGCCATTCTGATTCTGGGAGCCATCAACCAGTATCTTGCCATTATCAGCATTCGCCGCTATGGTACAGTGGCGTTCTGGTATTGGATCTGCCCCACCCTCATTCTGCTGGCCGGTATCTACGTCATTCTGCGTCCTATGGAGCCACTCAGCATGGCTATGTATGTCTTAGGCTGGCTGACACTGATATACGGCATCGTGGAAGCCTTGAACTCCATGATGTTCTACTTCATTAAGCGCCGCTGGGAAAAAGAGCAGGAAGAACTGGCCAAGTCCTTGGAACAGGAGACTGTGGCCGAGGAAATTCCCGCAACCGATTAGCTACACGCCTGTGACGATACCTTCGATATAGGTCTTCACAATATGAATGCCGGTCTTGTTTTCCCCACCTGAGGGGATGATGAGATCGGCAAACTTTTTGGTGGGCTCAATGAACTGCTCGTGCATGGGCTTCAGCACTTTCTCATAGCGGTCGAGCACCATGTCAACGGTACGTCCACGTTCCACCACATCGCGGCGGATATTGCGAATCAGACGCACATCGGCATCGGTATCGACAAAGATCTTCAGGTCCATCATGTCGCGCAGCTTCTTATAGTGCAAAGCCATGATACCCTCAATGATAATGACAGGCTTCGGCTCCACATGGATGGTTTCCTTCTGACGGTTGCTCTCTATATAAGAATAGGTGGGCTGCTCAACGGCCTCGCCTGCCTTCAGCTTCTTAATGTGTTCGGTGAGCAACTTCCAGTCGAAAGCATCAGGATGGTCGAAGTTGATGGCCTTGCGTTCTTCGTCGGTCATTCCAGTCGTATCGTTATAATAAGAGTCAAGGGGTACGACTGCGGCACAATGAGGGGGCAGTGCATTTGCAATTTTCTTGACGACGGTAGTCTTTCCAGAGCCAGTACCGCCTGCTATTCCGATGATGGTCATGATTAGGTATGGAATGAGGAATGTGGAATAATGATTACTTTGCCTCTTTCATCAGGTAGACGAGTGTAGGCAGGTGGTCGCTATACCCGTCGAGCCAAACGCCTCCGGCATGTGTACGTAGCGTATTGCCCTTATATCTGCCTTCCTTCTGAAACAGGTAGTCACGACGGAAAATCTCATTCTTGCGGAACTTCAGCGTGCTATAGTCGGCCTTGCCTTTTTGAGCCAACAAGTTGGGGGTCATCACAATCTGATCGAAGAGATTCCAAGAGCCCTGAAACATCAGCGTGCCCGTACCTTTCTTGACCAGCGTGTTATACCAGGGGTTGTACATATTGTCTGGACCGACCTCATTGATTTCGGCCTTGCAGCCCAGTTCCACAGTCATGCTCTTGTCGGTTGGATCGTCATTCATATCGCCCATCACAAAGACTTTCACATCAGGATCGTCGTTCACCAGGGAGTCTTTCACCACTCTGACCTGTCGGCCAGCCAGTTCGCGATAGTGCGACGAGGCTCCACGGCTGGGCCAGTGACACACAATGATGGTGACGTGCTCATCGGCTAAGGTTCCGCTAACGGTAAGGAATCCACGGGTAGCACGGTCTTTGTCTTTCTCCAAATCATAAACATAGGGAACCAACTTCACGTCTCTCACCTTGAAGAACTTTGGGTTATACAGCAAAGCACAGTCAACGCCTCGCTTGTCAGGGCCTTCAATATGCACGAACTGGAAGTTGCGCTTCTTCAGCGGCTCCTGATCGCACAGGTCGCGCAGGCAGTTTGCATTCTCTACCTCACTTACGCCAATCACCGAGCAACCGATATTCGGCAGCAGGTCGGTACCCATTTCTGACAGCACACGCGACATGTTCTTCAGCTTATGCTGATACTTCATTTCCGTCCAACGGTTGTGACCGTCGGGCAGATATTCGTAGTCGTTCTTGCCCTCATCATGTTGGGTATCAAAAAGGTTCTCCAGATTATAAAAACCTACGGCATAGACATTGTAGCGCTTTTCTTGTGCTTGTGCGACTATTGTTCCCACCAGGAACAAAGTCATGAAAAAGAGTAGTTTTTTCATATAGAATTAGGTATTTATGGGGCAAAGATAAGAAAAAAAGGCGTAAGGGACAAACTTTTTCCTACTTTTTTGGCTCTGAGCTGTTTTCCGCCTCATTTTCCGCCTCTGCCATTTTCTCTTTCTTTTCAGCCAGACGGTCCAACAGGTTCTCTCTTGCATCATTGATCTGGAAGTGATAGACCATACAAGCCACACAGAAATAGACGATTACCTGAAGCCACAGCATGCGGTATTCAAAGAGCACATCGCCCAGCGTGGCTCCCATCGCATTCATGCGGACGTATGCCCGTGCAGCAAAAGTGGAAGGGAATAGCCATGAGATGCCCTGCCACACTCCGGGAATATTGGACTGCGGCCAACTGACTCCCGTCAAGAAGAGCAACGGCACGGACACAAAGACCATGAGCAACATGACGTTCTCACGATATTTCACCATGCACGACACTGACATGCCAAAGAAGATACAGGCCAGCGTATAGGGAAACATGACAACTAAGTCAGACCACCATGAAGCCAGATGTGGGAAGCCGAATATGCGAGGTACGGCAATGGTGAGCCAAGTACCCATCACGGCATAGATCATCAGGTAGCACAGAGCTTTGCCCCACACAATGCGCATCAGCCCGTGATAATGGCGAGTGACGGGAATCAACCAGCCATAGCGGCTCTTCTCGCGCGTTGTTCCTGCCGACAGGCCAATGCCCAAGGCCAGTGTCTGTTGAAGAATCAGTACCAGTACAGGCAACAGGATAGACGAGCCATAGCCACCTGTAGAATTGAAGAGAGCTACCTCGTCATAGTCGAGCGGCTTAGCAGAGATTGCCTCCTCACGAGCTGTATAGTTTTTGCCCCATCGGGTCTTCAACTCAGCCCCCACTTGCATACTTACCATCTGGGCTGTCTGGAAGATAGCCCTATAGGCAAGCATCAGGCTCATATCGCAATAGACACCCACCGTGGACTGCTCCATCCGGTTGACTTTTACGGCGAAGTCTGACGGGAAATAATAGATACCCCTTACCAGTTGACGGGACATGAGCGACTTTGCCTCGTCCATATCCTGTGCGTAGAATGCAATCTTCACATCGGGCGAGGCATCGCACATACGGATGAACTGCCGAGAGAGCGAAGAGTGAGAGTCATCGACCACCACTACAGGCACATCGCGCACAGTTTCGTTATTATAAATCCATGAATACAGAAGGGGATAAGCCAGAGGCACCAAAAAGAAAAAGATGATGACTCCCTCGTCGCGAAACACCTGCTTCATCTCTTCCCACCAGATATAGCAGATGTCATTCAGGCCTTCGTATGCATTACGGAATATAGACATAGTTAAGCATTGCATTTTTGATGTTCTTCAACACGAACCAAGGCAGCAACATGAAAGCTCCCAAGGCGACGAAATGGAACCATGCCTCCAGCAAAGGATAGCCATTGAAGACACAAATCTGATACAACATAAAGTAATGCCGTAGCGGAAAGAGCCATGACAAAGTCTGCAAGGGAGCATCCATCGCCATCAGAGGGAAGGCTGCACCACACATGGAGAAACTCAGTACGCCCCATAGAGAGCATACACTCATCGACATTCTGAGCGACGGCATCAAGCCAAAAACGAAGATACCGAACCCTTGTGCTGCCAACACCTGCATCAGTCCGATGAGAGCCAACATCACGGGATGTCCCAAATGAGGGAAGCCCAGATGGAAGAACACATACCACTGGTAGCTATAAACCACAGCAAGATAGATGAGCAGTTGCGGCAGGAACTTGCCAATCAAAGCAAGTACAATGTTGCCATCGGCCATAGCCACCCACTCCTTCGACGTGTCGAATTTAATCTCGTTGCCCAACGAATAGGCCGATACCAATGAGACAAACAGCAGAATCAGTCCCGGCACCAGCATCGTGGTCAGATAGACATTATAGTTTGTCCAAGGATTGGCTATCTGGTGCAGGTCAACCGTGATGGGCTGCAGGGCCGTCTGTATCTGCCCATCTGTGGCCCCCTTGGCTCTCAGCGTAGCCTGCCCCACAGCTGCCGACCCTAACGTTGAAATGGTCTTCAAATCCTTCATCACCATCGAGCCAGCCGAAAGCGTAGTATAGGTATAATAGAACGATATCTTCGGTTGACGACCAGCCAGCAGGTTATCGGTGGTTCCCTTAGGGATATACAGAAAACCATAGATTTCGTTTCGCTGCATGGCATGACGAGCCTCAGCCTCACTGGGATAGTGGGCTACCACCTTTGAAGTTTGGAATGCATCGAGGCGTTGTATCAGTGAGCGCGATGTGGAAGTATTATCAAGGTCGACAACCGCCACAGGCATCTCTTGCGGCAGACCTTCATCCAGCAGTGACGTAAAGAAAACAACCGTCAGCAAAGGGAAGACCACCATGCATAGCCAATAGATGTGATTACGCCTGATAATCAGCATCTCGCACATCATGATATCAAAAAGCCGCTTCCACATACTACTGTCTAAACTTCCAAGCTTCTAAATTCCCAGACTCCTAAACTCTTATTCTACTTAATAATCAGCGACATGCCGGGACGCAATCCTTCGAGTTTTTCTACAGGTCGTGCTTTTACCTCAAAAGTCTTCAAGTCAAACTGTCCGTTTGCTTTCGTAGCCTTCCACACAGCGTATGAGCCTTGATCCTTCATGAAGTAAACCTTCATCTTCACTTCTTTGTCGAAAGCAGGAACGTATGCGTCGAACTCGGTACCTATCTGCATCCCGTTCAACTGGTCTTCACGCACATTGAACGTTCCCCACATATCGTCCATCATCGAAATGGTCATGATGGGACTTCCGGTTCCCACCAGTTCGCCCACCTTGGGATAGATGCTGCTCACCTCGCCGTCCATCTGTGCCAGCTGAACGGTCTCGTTGATATAGCTGTTCACTTCTTGCACAGCGCCTTTGGCACGGTTCAACTGTGCCTGAGCCGCCATTTTCTCTTCCTGACGAGCGCCGTTCAAGGCCATGTCATACTGGCTCTGTGCTGCTTCAGCCGTTGCCTGCATGGCTTTGTAGTTGGCGAAAGCCTCATCGCGCTTCTGGGCGCTCATCACCCCTTCGTCGTAAAGGCGCTGAACACGATTGTATGATTTCTCGGCAATCTCAAGTCCAGCCTTTGCTTTCTGTAACATCTGGTAGGCAGCCTGCACCTGTTCCTTGCGAGCGCCGTTCTGTGCCATCTGGTCCATAGCCGAGGCTCCTGCCTCCGCACTCTGCGCCTGCTGCATCTTGGCCCTCACCTCAGGCGCATCGAGAATGGCCAGCGTGTCGCCGGCCTTCACAAAGTCACCCTCTTTCACCCGAATCTCCAGAATACGTCCGGGCACCTTGCTTGACACACGATATTCTGACACTTCCACCTGTCCTTGTATGATTTCGGGATCACGCCCCAAAGCAAAAAAGCCTATCAAGCCCATCAATAAGACCACAGTTACAAATCCTAAGATTGCATACAGGATGCTTTTATGCTGTGTTTTTGCTGACATAGTTGTATTCTATTTATGATTTACTATTTTCTGTTTACGATTCTCTTGCTGCGAAATCAATATTTCAAAGTACCCAGCGATTTCTCAAGATCCACCTGACTCAATTTCATATTGATCTCGGCATCAATCTGCTGCGACTTAGCCTGCAGCCAGGCTGTCTGTGCCTCCATCACGGTTGTAGGTGTGGCAACGCCTTCACTGAATCCGAGGTTAGCCATTCGCAGGTTCTCGTCAGCCTTTTTGACACTGGCATTCGCCATCGCCAGCCGTTTCTGGGCCTCATCCACACGATAGGCATTCTGGCTCACCTGCAGTTCAATCTTTTCGCGAGCTTCCTCCAATTCCAGCGAGGCAATGGCCGTTGCTCCTTTCGAAGCACGCACTTTGTACATCACGTCGCCCCAGTTCCAGATGGGCACACGCACCAGCACACCTACATTCCAGAAACCGTTGAATTTTCTCTCAAAGCCGTTCAACACGCTGGGATTACTGATGGTATAGCCGCCCATGAGGGCCACCATAGGCAGATTGCCAGCCTTCAGCAGTTTCGTTGCCTGCTTACTGATAGCCACTGTGTTGTCCAGCATTTTCAGTTCAGGGCGGTTCTCAATAGCTGTCGCTACATCCGGTCTTGCCTGATAGGTCGCCACGTCCAAGTTCTCAGCATCCTCATCGGCCAGCGTGACGGGGTCGTTCATAGGCAGTCCAATCATCTGACAGAGCAGCATGCGCGAGAGTACCAGGCCGTCGTTCACCTGTTGAACGGTCATCTCGGCCTCGTTCACTTTCACACTGACGCTCAGTCCGTCGCTTTTCGTAGCCACGCCCTCCTCTATCATGCGCTGCACATCGCCTTCCAGTTTTTTCACAACGGCCAAATAGCTCTCGGCCAACCGTTTCTTGTGTTTCAGCGACACCACCTGCCAATAGGTCTTGTCAACGGAGTAGATAATCTCCTGCCGTTTAGAATCGGCTGTATTCCGGGCCATTTCCTCTCCAAGATCGGCCATCTTGTTCATCGCAACGATACTGCCGCCCATGAACACAGGCTGTACGGCCATCACCGAACCGGCCCATATATGACGAGTGTCGGTCTTGAAAGCATCAACAATTTTCTGTCCTTCAGCATTGAGCAACATTGACATTCCCGTACTCACAGGAATTCCAGTCAGTGCAGCCAGACCAGCAAAACTGTCGCCTAGTCCTGACAAAGTCGTCTTCTGTTCGCTGTTCAGCAAGGAGATTTCTTCACTCGTGAACTGATACGTACCGACAGCCGACACATGCGGCAGATATTTGGTGCGCGCCGACTTGCGGATATTTTTTGCCACGTCCTGCTTCAACTCCGAGACATTCATCTGTTTGTTGTTGCGCAGCGCCATAGCCCGGCAACTGTCAAGCGACAGCATCTGCTGTGCTCCTGCCTGCAGGCTTATAGCCAGAAGAGCCGCAATGAAAGGCACCTTCCTCCAGTTTCTTGCATGGCTCAACCTAAAATATTTTTCCATATTTATTTAAAGGTAAAGGTCTTCGTACCAATCATGTTGCCCTCCGAGAAGATGCTGACGCGATATTCACCAGCAGCCAGGAACTCGTTCACATTCCAATAGGTTGTGACCGCTGTCTCCTCGCCTGAATACTCAATACCTTTCTTCATCGAATATTCTATCTGGCGGTCTTCAAAGTCGAACACACCGCCATTCAAGACATTGCCGTTAGGTGTCTGGATGCGTACATAGATAGTGCGCACGCCATTGGAGGCCGTCACATTCTTGGCAATGGTGAAGTTCACCTGTATCTGCTTGCAGTCCTTCATCTTCTTGGCGGGCTTGTTGCGCTTGTTCAGTGGGGTCATGGTGATGCCTGTTGCATCCAACTGGGCGGCAATGGCTACCTTCTCGCTCAGCGTGGCTTTCTCTGAGGCCAGTCCTTCTATCTCACGATTGCTGGCAGCCAGTTCGTCACGGATATGCAGGTTCTCACTGCGCAGAGTCTCGTTCACCTGGTTCAGCGAGTCCACCTGACGGATATAGGAGCGCAGCACTTCGCGCACCGTTGCCAGTTCTTTCTTCAGTCGGGCTATTTCGCGGGCATCGGCAGCTTTTGTCTGCTTCAGTTCCTCCAGCAACTGCTGGGTACGAAGCTGTTCACGAGTGAGCTGTGCCACAATGGAGTCGTTGTTGATCTGCGTCATCATCTCGCTATACTGCATAGTGAAACGCTCGTACTCGTTCTCCATTTCCTGCTTGTCCAGTTCAGCCAGTTCTTGCATTTCCTGGTTCACCTGCTTTTGCTGTTGCAGGTTCAAAAACAGCCATACGGCAACACCTGCCAAAACGACTACGGCTGCCACTGCTATTGTTATCCAACTTTTCTTCATGTCTTGACTTTATCGATAAAATGTGAGTGCAAAAGTACAAGTTTTATACGAAACAACAAATAAATGTTACATTTTTTTTGGAAGTTTCAAGGAAATGGCCTATCTTTGCGAAGTATTTAACTAAGAATCTATGTCAAAAAACAGCTTCCTCTATCGTGTATTCGATTTGTACTATGATGGCTTTCGCCACATGACTCTGGGGAAAACGCTTTGGACGGTCATTCTCATCAAGCTGTTCATCATCTTTGCGATACTAAAAGTATTCTTCTTTCCCGACTATATTGGGCAGCACGCCCAAGAAGGCGAGGAAGCCGAGTTTGTTGCCAATCAGTTAATAAAACAATAACCGCTTATGCAAAACATCTTTTTAACCATTGATGCCGGAACCATTGACTGGAGCCGCGCACAGTTTGCCCTTACGGCCATCTACCACTGGCTGTTTGTGCCTTTGACTCTCGGTCTTGCCGTCATCATGGGCATTGCCGAAACCTGCTTCTATCGTACCAAGAAACGTTTTTGGAAAGACACGGCCAAGTTCTGGCAGAAATTGTTCGGCATCAATTTTGCTATGGGTGTGGCCACAGGCATCATTCTTGAGTTTGAGTTTGGCACCAACTGGTCGAACTACTCTTGGTTCGTGGGCGACATCTTCGGTGCTCCACTGGCCATTGAGGGCATTCTGGCCTTTTTCATGGAGAGCACCTTTGTCGCTGTGATGTTTTTCGGATGGAAGAAGGTGTCGCCGGGCTTCCACCTTGCTTCCACCTGGCTCACCGGACTGGGTGCCACCATCTCCGCCTGGTGGATTCTGGTGGCTAATGCCTGGATGCAATATCCTGTGGGCTGCGAGTTCAATCCTGACACCATGCGCCACGAGATGGTAGACTTCCTGGCTGTGGCTTTCTCACCTTTCGCTGTCGGCAAGTTCTGCCACACGGTCATTTCCAGCTGGATCATCGGTGCAGTGTTTGTGGTAGCCGTCAGCAGTTGGTATCTGCTGAAGAAACGCGAACAGAAACTGGCTACTGAGAGCATCAAGATTGCTTCAATTGTAGGTCTGATAGCTGCCTTGGGTGCAGCCTTCACCGGCCATATCTCAGGCCAGCAGGTAGCTCAGGTGCAGCCCATGAAACTGGCTGCCATGGAGGCCCTCTACAATGGCGGTACCGATCAAGGACTGACGGCCATTGCCTGGGTGAACCCGTTGAAACAGCCCGACTATGAGAACGAAGAGGCTGCCGCCCTGAAGATCGACATGCCCTACGCCCTCTCTATCATGGCCACCAACGATCCTCACGGCTATGTACCCGGCATCAACGACCTGCTGAACGGCTACACACGTCCCGACGGCACGCAGGAGCCCTCTGTAGAAGAAAAGATGGAGCGTGGCCGCATAGCCATCCAAGCCTTGGCCGACTACCGTAAGGCGAAGGCTGAAGGTGCCAGCGACTCTTCACTCGTCAGCCTTCACTCTTCACTCAAAGAGAATATGCCCTACTTCGGCTATGGCTACATACGTGACAGAAGCGAGGTGGTACCCTTTGTGCCCGTCAACTTCTGGGCATTCCGCATCATGGTTGGTTTGGGCTGTGTGTTCATTCTGTTCTTTGCCGTGCTGACCATTCTGTCGTTCAGAATACCCTATCTGTCCATCATCGCCCGTCGTTTGCTGTCCACCATCGGTGTGCTGCCCGAAACAGCCAGCGACAGCAACGGTATGGAGAACTTGCCTGCCTGGCACTACTGGCTGGCTATCATTCTGGTACCTTTGGCCTATATTGCCAGCGAGAGCGGCTGGCTGGTTGCCGAGTTTGGCCGTCAGCCCTGGACCATTCAGGACATGCTGCCCACTTGGGTGGCCGTCAGCGACCTGCACTCTTCGAGCGTAGCCCTCACCTTCATCATCTTCCTGATTCTCTTCACCACCATGCTGGCTGTTGAGATTGGCATCCTGCTGAAGCAGATCAAGAAAGGCCCCAGCGCAAGTTTATAGTTCACAGTTAATAGTTCACAGTTATGATTACATATTCATTCTTACAACACTACTGGTGCTTCATCGTTTCACTGTTAGGCGCTATCTTGGTATTCCTGCTCTTTGTTCAGGGAGCCAACTCCTGCATACGTTCACTCGGCTGGACTGAAGAGGGCCAGCGACTGGTGCTGAACTCCACAGGCCGCAAGTGGGAGTTCACGTTCACCACTCTCGTCACCTTCGGCGGAGCTTTCTTCGCCTCGTTCCCCTTGTTCTACAGCACCTCGTTTGGCGGAGCCTACTGGCTGTGGATGGCCATTCTGGTCACCTTCGTGCTGCAGGCCGTCAGCTATGAGTTCCAGCATAAGAGCAAGGCCTTCCGTTTCTTCCTGGTGCTCAACGGCCTGTTGGGCCCGTTTCTGCTGGGTGCAGCTGTTGCAACCTTCTTCGAGGGAAGCAACTTCATCATCGAGAAGAGCAACCTCATCGACCCGTCGGCTCTCACTCCCGTCATCAGCCACTGGGCCAACGCCTCCCACGGTCTCGATGCACTGCTCAACCCCTGGGTGGTCATCTTCGGATTGGCCGTGATGTTCCTTGCTCGCACGCTGGGCATCCTCTACGTCATCAACAACGTGAATGACGAGGACATCCGCTCGCGCGGCTCAGTACGTCTCATCGGAGCCGCCGTTCCCTTCGTACTGCTCTTCGTGGCCTACCTTGTCCACCTGCTGCTGAAGGACGGTTATGCCTACACCGACGATGGAGTCATCTACATGGAGCCCTACAAGTACTTCTACAACCTGATTGAAATGTGGCCCCTCCTTATACTATTAATAATAGGTGTAGTGCTCGTACTCTTTGGCATCGGCATCGAACTGCTGCGCGGAAGCAAATCCTTCACGCTTGCAGGCATCTGGCCTGCCGGCATCGGCACCGTGCTCACCGTGCTGGCATTGCTGCTCTGCTCGGCATGGAACCACACGGCCTACTACCCCTCCACAGCCGACCTGCAATCGTCGCTCACGCTGGCCAACTCGTGCAGCAGCGAGTTCACCCTGCGCACCATGTTCTACGTTTCGTTCCTGGTGCCCTTCGTGCTGGCCTACATTGTCTATTGCTGGCGCAAGATAGATGCCAAGAAACTCGATCGTGAAGAGCTGCAGAACGACCACGCCTATTGACCGATTGGCTTGAGACAGGTCAAGAAATCGACCGTGTTCGCGCACAAATAACAAAATAGTAAGCATTCGATTCCAAATTTCTTCATAACTTTGCACCGAAATCAGCGGATAACACCTTTCTCGCGACGAGAAAGTCAATATAAAGCTTATGAAGAATTTAGTGAAGAATGCATGCTTGAGCCTGACATTTCTGTCACTGATTCCGACGACAGCCGCTGCTGTCAGCAAAGGAAACCAGAGCTCAGCATCGTTTGATTGGTCATCTGTTATAGAGGCCATCATTCAGGTAGAAAGCGAAGGAAATCCGCGCGCCGTGAGTGGGAACTCGGTAGGTGCGATGCAAATCACTCCCATCCTCGTGAAGGAATGCAACGCTATTCTGAAGAAGCGTAAGAGTGACAAGCGATTCACGATGAACGACCGCTACAGCGTCGAGAAGTCGAAAGAGATGTTCCTTCTGATCCAGTCGCAGCACAACAAGGCGAACAATGTAGAGAAAGCAATTCGTTCGTGGAATGGCGGTCCCCGTTACTCAGTGAGAGCCACCAACAAGTATTATACAAAGGTGATGCGACACCTCAAATAAGCATAGAGATGTTTAATTGACTAATAGAAAAATCGATTGCCGATGCCGCAAGGCCCGACAATCGTTTTTTTAGTATGGCATCTGTCTAAACACAGCGGTAGCTGCTTATAGAGAAAAAAATCAGATGAGAGGCATGCCCAGTTCACGGCAACGGCGACGCATGTCGTCGGGCCAGATGCTGGCCTGTATTTCGCCGATGTGGGCTTTCTGCAACAACACCATGCAGAGACGGCTCTGACCAATACCGCCACCAATGGAGAGGGGCAGACGGTCGCCCAGCAACTGCTGGTGGAAATAGAGATGCTGGCGCTGCTCCTGATGGGCCAGCTGCAGTTGGCGTAGCAGCGAGTCCTTATCGACACGGATGCCCATTGACGAGAGCTCGAACGAACGGCCCAACACGGGATACCAGATCAGGATGTCGCCATTAAGGCCCTTGCGACCGTCTTCGGCCACCGTCGACCAGTCATCGTAGTCGGGGGCGCGACCGTCGTGTTTCTCGCCATTGGAGAGTTCGCCGCCAATGCCAATGATAAACACAGCACCGTATTTTTCACAGATGGCATCCTCGCGTTCCTTCGGCGACTTGTCAGGATACATCTGCAACAGTTCCTCTGAATGAATAAAATGGATTTTTTCGGGCAAGAAAGGCTTCAGCTGCGAATAGGTCTCGCACACCAGATACTCCGTGCGGCGAATGGCTGCATAGATGCGCTCCACAATGTTTTTCAAAAAGGCCACGGTGCGGTCTTCGCGGCCAATGACGGCTTCCCAGTCCCACTGGTCGACATAGAGCGAATGCAGATTGTCGAGTTCTTCGTCGGCACGGATGGCATTCATGTCGGTATAAATGCCGTAGCCGCGCTCTATCTGGTATTCAGCCAACGAGAGGCGCTTCCATTTTGCCAACGAGTGCACCACCTCGGCACGGGCATCGCCCAAGTCCTTGACGGGAAACGTGACGGCACGCTCCACACCGTTCAGATCGTCGTTGATACCCAGACCTTGCAGTACAAAGAGCGGTGCGGTGACACGGCGCAACCGAAGTTCGGTGCTGAGGTTCTGCTGGAAAAACTCCTTAATCAGTTTGATACCCTGCTCAGTCTGTTTGGTGTCCAACAGCTGCTGATAGCCTTTCGGCTCAATCAATTTACTCATATCGTTTTGTATTCGCTATTACCAATTTGCGTGCAAAGGTAATCATTATTTACAAAACAACAAGCATTTTACCAAACAATTTTACAAAATGAAAGCAAAATTATTGATTTGCTTTCATTTTGAATACCATTTCAGGTCATCACCTCTCATCTATTATTCCTCAATGATGATGGCAATGGCTTTCAGCTGCTGCCAGCCGGCACGGTCGGTCAGCCGGATCATGAAGTGATAGTCGCCTTCAGCAATGTCTATGGGTATCGCAATGTTGACATGTGCCTCATAGTGGCGCTGGCCTACGGGAATCTCGAAACTCTCGTTGTACACCCAGTGTTGTTCGCCAGCCTCGTGCTCATGCTCTTCCTCATGGTCATGGGTACACTCGCCGCCTTCATGGTCGTGGTCGTTGCCCTCGGTGCTATGACTGTGGTGGTCGCTGTTGTCGTGTATCTCGATGTTATAGCTGCCCAGTTCCATATCGTCCTCAAACACATAGCGGAAAGGAATGGTGTCGCCACGATGATACATCTGGCAGTTCACAGGATTGGCCACGATGCCAATGTCAGTAATCACAGGGTTCGTCTCGTCCTTATCGTCTTTACTGCATGATGCCACGACGGCAATGGTCGTCAGAGCCATCAGCAGACTCACTAATCTTATTTTATTAAAAAGGTATTTCATATTCAATTACTAATTACTAATTATTAATTACTAATTCTAAAACTCCACCCCTACCATCAGCGAGAAGTTGCGCCCCGGCTCGGGCACATCGATCAGCCGATAGTAGCTGGTGTGGTCATAATAGTGTTTGTTCAGCAGGTTGTCGGCATGCAGCGCCACTTTGAGACGTGCCTGGGAGCCCAGCGCGAAGTGCTTACCTGCCGAGAGATTCAGCGTGAAGTAGCCGTCGGTGGGTCTCTCCGGCGGCACTATCTCGTGCTGACTGCCCACTAGATGAACGTTCAGGCCCACAAAGCCCTGATTGTCATCGGAGCGACTCTCCAGGAGGGGGATGCGTTCGAAGGAGTATTTCACCTCAGCATCGGCCGACCAGGGCACTGAGAACGGCAGCGTGTAGCCACTCTTCGGCCCCGACTGCTGCTCGGCATACAGATAGTCGCCCTTCACGCTGACCTGCCAGTGGCGGTTCAGTTCGTAGTTGGCCTCGGCCTCGAAGCCATAGCGCAGCACACGGGCCTGGGTGTAGTAGTAGAGTTGTAGGCCCTCCACATAGTCGGCTGTGGGATTCAGGTAGATGTAGTTGGGAAAATAGTTCACGTAGGGTTCCACCTGCACATTCAGTCCTCCACGGCTCCAGCTGATGCTGGCATCCACCTGATAGCTCTCTTCGGCATCCAAATGGCTGTTGCCGCGCTCATAGCGGAAGATGTGATAGTTCACACCATCGGCTCCCAGCTCTTTGGGGATGGGCACGCGGAAACTCTTGCCCACATTGGCTTTCAGCACCCATGGGCCCGTGAGCCAGTTGATGCCGGCCGACCATATCAGGCTATTGAAGAAGCGTTTCTGGTTGGCAGACCGCTGCTTGTAGACGAGGTCGGCTCCCACAGGTGTCTGATACCAGTCGTGGTAGGCATGGATATTGGTCTGCACGTGATCGTAGCGCAGGCCGGCATTCACGATGAGTCCCTCGTACAGGGTGAAACGGTCGAAGGCGTATGCCCCCATAGAGAGCGTCTCGAAATCGGGGATGATGAAGCCCCACCCCGACCGGCGGTTGTGCTGATACTCAGTGTTCACGCCCGTCTGCAGCTCATGCCGGGTGCCCAGCGAACGGCGCAGAGCCAGCTGTGCCGAATAGGTATGTTTGTTGAAGCGGCGCTCCAGTGAACCGTCCGGCTTGGGCATATAGCCATGACTGACAGGCTCCGAAAGTTCCTCTCGCAAGTTGTTCTGATAGGCCAAGTTCAGTTCCACGGAACCGTTCTCCTCGGTCCACGACGTGTGGCTGAGCACCTTCAAGTGGTTCACCCACTGGCGGGGCAAGTCGACATCACGGCGCGAGCGGTCGTAGTCGATGCCCGAGAGGCGCACCTCCAAACCGTGGGCGTTGGCAAAGAAGCCGCTCTTCGAGTAGCTGTCGGATATGCGCACGTCAGTGTGGAAGTTATAGCCGGCATAGCCCAGCATGAGGCTGCCGTCGCGCTCGCATCCTGCAGTATTGCGCAGTCGGCCGTCCTTCAGCCTGATCCAGTAGGAGTAATACTGTATGCTGTCGGTTGGCACCTGATAGTCAGCATAGTCAACGAAGGTGGCATGGGCGCGATAGAAAAACTTGCCCATTCGTCCACCAACCTTAGCCGAGAGGCCCAGTGACTCGTTATTCGAACGGCCCATCAGCTGCACAGTGCCCTCCAGCCTGGCTGTCGGTATATGATTGGTGAACAGGTTCAGCACACCACCGATGGCATCGCTGCCATAGAGCAGGGCCGCCGGCCCTTTCACCACCTCGGCACGGTCTACTGAGAACTGGTCGATCTCCAGTCCGTGGTCGTCGCCCCACTGCTGTCCTTCGTGCTTCACACCGTCTTCAGTGACGGCCATGCGGTTAAAGCCCAAGCCACGAATGGTGGGTTTCGAGAGGCCCGAGCCTATCGACATGGCTTTCACGCCCGGAATGCCCTGCAATGTCTGCATGAGCGAGCCCGAAAAATTTTGTTCCAAATAGTCTTTTGTGACCTGCACACTGCTCTGCGAGGTCTTCATCTGCTGGTGCTGACGGGCCGTTCCCCTCACCTCGACCTCATCCATTTGAATGGTGGTATCGGCAGGCTCGGCCAGCGACAACAGCGCAGCAAAGCATAATATAGATATCATGATTGCTTCGTTTCGTTATGTCCTTAATATAATGCTATTAAAGAGACAACGAAGGAGGTGCACGCAGACCTACCAGCCCCTGCACAGACAGCTGGATGCCGACCTGAGGAGCCGTGAAACGAATGTTAAGAGTTTGACAATAGCACACCACCGCTGCTACGGCCCCGGCCACATAGCTGAAAGTCAGGAACTGACAAAGCAGACAGTCGTGACTGAGATCGCCGCCCGTAGACAGATGGCCTGCATGTGGCAAGTGATGAGCACACTCATCGCAGGCAACGGTTGAGTAGGCTGAAGCGGGATGGACGTGAACCGACGACACCAACAGCATTGACAAGTAGATTGCCAACAAAACAAGGGCTGATGCGTATCGTCTCGTTCTTGCTTTCACGCTGCAAAGTTACAACGAATGAGGCAAACGGCCATCAATTTTCGCAAAAATTAAGTCAATTTATGCATAAATTGGCCCGATTTATGCATAAATTGAAAACAACAAGACGGGAGAACCAATCATAACAGACCTGTTCCCCTTTTTGATTGGATACAGACGATGCTGCCGTTAGAGATTCTTCTTCGGATAGAGGGCATCCCACCACGAGGAATCGCCTTTCAGCCACTTTTGGAACCACGCCATCTGGGTGGCCAGCCATTTTTCGCGCTTCGCATAGTCAGTGATGTGGTGGTTCTGTCCCTTCACCTCCACCAGTGCAACCTCGCGGCCCAGCAGTTTCAGGGCAGTGAACATCTGCAGGCTTTCCACAATGGGCACGTTGGTATCGTCGGTACCATGCAGCAGCAACAACGGCGTGTGAATCTTGTCGGCACGGAACAGCGGCGACTGGTCGACATAGAGTTCGCGATGGCTCCAAGGATAGCTGTTAGCCATCGAGACCTCGCTGTAGTTATAGCCCCAGTAGCCCTCGCCCCAGTAGCTGGTATGGTTGGCGATACCGGCATGCGAGACGGCAGCGGCAAAGATGTCGGTGACGGTCTGCAGATACTGTGTCATGAAGCCGCCATACGAGGCACCCATGCAGCCTATCTTTGTGCGGTCGATGAAAGGATGGGCATCGCAAATCTTCTTCGTACCCTCGATGATGTCGCCTGCAGGAGAACCAGCGGGAACAGTGCCGTCAGCACGGGGCGCGCCACCAGCGGTGTTCACATGGCGCGAGGCCCATTCCTGTCCGAAGCCTGTGGCTCCGCTGGGCTCAATGATATAGGCCACATAACCCAGCGAGGTCCAGTACTGCGGTGCATAGGGCGACTCGAAATAGCGGCTTACGGGCGAACAGCCACCGTAGTAGTAGACTATCATGGGGTATTTTTTCGAGGCATCGAAATTCTTCGGCAGGTAGAAGCGACCATAGACGGTATCGCCGTTCGAATTCTGGAAGTTCCAGTCCTCGCACGTGCCCAGCTCGGCATCGGCAATGACGGAGCGCCCGTCGAAGAAGCATTTGTTACCAACCCATGCCGAGGCCGGTGCCATCGTCTCATAGCTGAGATAGGCCAGTGTCTTGGCTTGGGCTGCCACATCGTAGCGGTAAGCATAGTCGCCGTGAATATCCAGCTGCACAATCTTCCCGTTGGCAGGGTTCAACTGGTAGAGGCGCACATAGTCGCGGTCTTCAGCCGAGAAATAGACCAAGCCGTCGGCACACGACCAGTCGAAAGTGTTGACCGAGGGGTCGAAATCCTTGGTGAGAGGCCTCACTTGTTTCGAGGCTATATTATAGAGGAACAGCTCATTCTCAATCATGCTGGGTGTTCGGTCGGCAGGCAGCTGACAGCCTATGCGACCAAAGGCTTCAGGGTTGCCGGCAAACAGCACCTGCTTGCCATCAGGCGAAAACAGACAACGGCCCAAGAAGCCCTCGCCACGAAGCAGCGTGTCAACATGCTGTGTGGTCAGGTCGACGATGAAGACATCCTGCACCTCAGTGGGACGATGCGACAGACGGGAGTAATAAGAGGCAATGAGCAGACGCTTGCCGTCGGCAGATATATCAGCCAGATGGTGGCCTTTGCCGCCAAACGTAAGACGCTGACACAGGCCCGAAGCCAGATCGTAGCGTGCCAGATAGCTGCGGTTGCGCCAGCTGGGCTGACGGTCGTCCATTTCCAGCACCTCGAAGACATCGGCATCTTCCTTCGGTCCCTCTTCCTCAATGGAGAGGATGAGATAGTCCTCTGTAGGGCTGACGGTATAGTTGCCCTTCGGCAGATTGTAGGCCAGACGGCTTCGCTCGCCGCTACGGGCATCCACCTGATAGAGCACACGCTTGTCTGCTTCCCACACCTCTTCTATATACGCACACGCGCGAGGCATCCAGCGCACGTTCTGCGACAGCATGCGTACCAGCCGCTGCGTCTTCACTTCGCGCAGCTCATACTCCCAACGGCTCTGTCCGCCACGCTCCGTAATCTGATAGGCCAGCGCCACAAAAGCGCCGTCGGCCGACAGCGAGATGCCGCGCACGCGGCGACCGTCAGTCAGATCGTGAACCATGTAAGGATGCTTCTCGCTCAGAGAAAACGTCAAACTCTGGGAGCATTCAATTGAAACTCTCACAGAGTTTGTATCATTTGCTTCAGCCAGGTACTTAATACTGACCGTGTGGTGCTCAGGAGCCAGCTTCAACTCGCCACCGGCCTCTGTTCCATCAACGAACACCTTGTAGGTCTTCGGTCCCTTCACCTCCAGTTTGCCTTTCACATAGCTGCTGTTGTTGATGTAGAACGACAGCGTGCCCACGCTTTTCTGCTCTTTGAGCGAAGGCAGCAAGCCTGCTTTACAGACCGTTGTGGCGGCTCCCGTTGAGAGCGAAAGCCCCTGCAGCAGCGACTGTTCGTCGAACTGTTTACCGTTCAGGTCGACGCTGTCGGCCACCAGAGGCTGACTGACGGCGAAGGGTCCTGTCAAATTAAACTCCGTAACTTCTGTTTTCTGCTGTGCCGATGCGGTCAATGCGCCCATCAGCAATGCTATCATTGCATTTTTTTTCATACTTTTTTTTCGGCATAGATAATTGTACTCCCCTACTCCGGATTATAGCCGAAGTTGTCGAGTTCTTTCTTCGACGAACGCCAGTCCTTGTCAACCTTGACAAAGACTTCCAGATAGATGTGCTTGTCGAAGAATTTCTCCAGTGCCTTTCGGGCCTCAGTGGACACCTTCTTCAAGGCCACGCCCTGATGGCCGATGATGATGCCCTTCTGACTGTCGCGCTCCACGTAGATGACGGCATTGATGTGTATCTGACGGTCGTCTTCCTTGAACCGCTCTACAACCACCTCTACCGAATAGGGAATCTCCTTGTCGTAGAAAAGGAGGATTTTTTCGCGGATAATCTCAGAGACGAAGAAGCGTGCTGGCTTGTCTGTCAGCTGGTCCTTATCGAAGAAGGCTGGGCTCTCGGGCAGCAGTTCCTGAATGCGCTTCAGAAGAATATCAACGCCAAACTTGTTCTTGGCAGAAATGGGCAGAATCTCGGCATTGGGCAACAGCGCGTGCCACTTATCGACAATCTCGGCAAGAAGATTCTGAGGGTTCTGATTGCTCTGAATACTCCGATTATTCTGATTATTCTGATTATTCTGAGTACTCTGATTACTCAGTTCATCAATTTTGTTAATCAGCAAGATGACGGGTGTCGTCATTTTCTGCACCTTCTCCAGAAACTCCATGTTTTTCTCGGGCTTCTCCACCACGTCGGTAACGTAGAGCAGCACGTCGGCATCGGCCAGTGCACTCTCTGAGAATGCCAGCATAGACTCCTGCAACTTGTAGTTAGGCTTCAGCACGCCCGGCGTATCGCTGAATACAATCTGCATATCATCAGTATTGACAATGCCCATGATGCGGTGGCGTGTAGTCTGCGCCTTGAAGGTAGCAATCGAGATGCGCTCGCCTACCAACTGGTTCATGAGTGTACTTTTACCTACGTTGGGGTTTCCTACTATGTTAACAAATCCTGCTTTGTGCTTCTTTACGGTCTGTTCCATATCGTATTTGCTTCAAATTCAGCGCAAAGGTAAGCATAAAAAGTGAGAGCAAAACAAAAAAGATGGACAAAAGTTTCCACTTATTCGTTTTTTTAGTACCTTTGCAGCCGTTAAGCGCTAAAACTATGGTCTACAAATACGACTTTTTGATTATTGGAGCCGGTGTTGCAGGCATGAGCTACGCATTGAAAGTGGCCCGTGCGAAGAAAGGCTCTGTGTGCATCATCTGCAAAACCAGCCTCGACGAGGCCAACACTTCATTCGCCCAAGGCGGCGTGGCCAGCGTGACCAACCTGGCCGTCGACAATTTCGAGAAACATATTGAAGACACTATGATTGCCGGTGACTACATCTCCGACCGTGCAGCTGTGGAGCAAGTGGTGAGGAATGCGCCCGAGCAGATCAAGGAACTGGTGCAATGGGGTGTGAACTTCGACCGCAAGGAAGACGGCACCTTCGATCTGCACCGCGAGGGCGGACATTCAGAATTCCGCATTCTGCACCATGCCGACGATACTGGTGCTGAGATTCAGCGCGGACTGATGGCTGCCGTGCGTGCCTGTCCCGATATCACTGTCAAAGAGAACCACTTTGCTGTAGAGATTATTACACAGCACCACCTGGGGGCCAAGGTGACACGCCGCACACCTTATATTAATTGTTATGGTGCCTACGTGCTGAACCCTGAGGAAAAGGTCGACACCTACCTGTCGAAGGTCACGCTGATGTGTACTGGCGGCTGCGGAGCTGTCTATCAAACCACTACTAATCCCATCATTGCTACTGGCGACGGTGAAGCTATGGTCTATCGTGCCAAGGGGACCGTGCAGGACATGGAGTTCGTACAGTTCCACCCCACCGCCCTCTATTCGTCCGGCGAGACCCACCCTGCCTTCCTCATCACCGAGGCTATGCGCGGCTATGGCGGCATTCTGCGCCTGCCCAATGGCGAGAGTTTCATGGAGAAATACGACGAACGACTCTCGCTGGCACCACGCGACATCGTGGCTCGCGCCATCGACAAGGAGATGAAGATTCACGGACTTGACCACGTCTGCCTCGACGTTACCCATAAGAACCCTGAGGAGACCCGTAAGCACTTCCCCAACATCTACCAGAAATGCCTCTCAATGGGCATCGACATCACCACCGACTATATCCCCGTGCGCCCTGCGGCCCACTACATGTGCGGCGGCATCAAGGTAGATCTGAATGGACAGTCGAGCATTGAGCGGCTGTATGCCATCGGCGAGTGCTCGTGTACAGGTCTGCACGGCGGCAACCGCCTGGCCAGCAATTCACTCATCGAAGCCGTTGTATATGCCGATGCTGCTGCCCGTCACTCGCTGGAACATGTCGATCTGTACGATTTCAACGACCGCGTGCCTGAATGGAACGACGAGGGGACAATGACCAATGAGGAGAAAGTGCTTATCACACAGAGTGTGAAAGAGGTAGGCGAAATCATGTCGAACTACGTAGGCATTGTGCGCAGCGACCTTCGACTGAAGCGTGCCTGGGTGCGCTTGGACACCCTCTATGAGGAAACAGAGCAGCTGTTCAAGCGCGTGAAAGCCTCGAAAGACATCTGCGAACTGCGCAACATGATCAACGTGGGCTACCTTATCACCCGTTTTGCCCTGGAGCGCAAGGAAAGCCGCGGTCTGCACTACACCGTAGACTATCCTGTTCACGCCTACGACAAGAAATAAACTGTACTGCCACCAACATCAATGCTGGTGGCAGTACAGTTTCCTTGACTATTGACTATTTTCTAAGCTGTTCTGCTACGATTTCTGCCATGCGGCGTGCTCCCTTATCAGTAGGATGAATGCCGTCACGCTGCATCAGCTTGTCATCGGGTTTGAACTCTGTGTTCAGGTCGATGATGGTCAGTCCGTTCTTCTCGGCTACGCGGCGAATAGCAGGAATCACCTCATCATTGAGCACCTTGTTAGTGATACCCCACGGTTCTTTATAGGCAGGAATGGGAGTACACAAATAAATGCGAGGCGAAGCAGCACGCTGCATCTTCTTCGTGGGCCTTCCTTTTTTGTTGAGTACAGGCACAAGGGGATTGAGCGCATCAATCATGGTCTGCATATTCTGTTCGAACTCGGCCTTATACTGCCAGTTCTCAGGTTTCGAGTCGTTAGTACCCAGTTTGATAATCACGATATCGGGCTGTGCCCCCTTCTGTCCGCCGGCAATGAAAGCCTGAGCATCGCGCCAAGCCTGTTCCTTCATATAGGGATAATCACCCTTTTGAAGCATGGTACGGGCACTGACACCGAAATTACGCACGTCATAGCCATCGCCCAGAAAGTGCTGCAACAGTGCTGGATAGCCCTGCTGCGAAGCCATGTCGATACCCATGCCGTCGGTGATGCTGTTGCCGATGCAAGCCACGCGGACAGCATCTTTCTTCGGGGCCTTGTGAGTTTTCAGCCAGTTTCGCAGGTCGCCCAACATCTGGTCATGATACTTGAACTTAGGATTCATGCCAAAACCGTGGCCACCTGTGGGATAAACATAGAGGGCACAGTCGTTGCCTGCACGGCGCATGGCCGAATAGTAGGCAATGCCGTTAGTGACGGGAGGCACGGCACGGTCGTCATTGGCTATGAGGATGATGGCCGGCGGCGTGAGGTGACGGCGCACGGCGTTGAAGTTGGAGAACTCCTTGACAAGGTTCTTATCTTTCTGTCCCTGTTCGCCCAAGAAGTTCACACAGGAGCCTTTATGGCTCTCGCGTTCGTTCATGGAGATGACGGGATAGAACAAGATGGAGAAATCAGGACGTTCGGCCCACTCAGTATGGGTGGAGATGGTGGAAGCCAGATGGCCACCTGCCGAGAATCCCATGATACCCACATCGCGCGGATTGATGCTCCACTGTTCAGCTGAGTCGCGCACCAGTCGGATGGCAGCTCGGGCATCGCCCATCGGAATCTCGCGATTACCGTTGGGCATGCGGTATTTCAGCACGAAATAGGCTATGCCCTGCTCATTGAAGAACTGAGCCCAGTCATGCCCTTCGTTCTGCATGGACAGATGGCCGTAGCCACCGCCTGGACAGCCTACAACGGCACGGCCCGATGGCTCGGTGGGCAGATAGCAGGTCAGCGAGGCCTGACCGTCTTCGCTAAGATTCAACGTTACTTTCCTGGCAGTCTGAGCCGAAACGGTCAGCGACAAAAGCAGGAGAGAGAAAAAAAGGATGGATTGTTTCATATAGCAGTCTTTTAATAATTCGATGCAAAGTTATTGATTTTTCGGCAGATTTGCCGTAGAATTAGCAGGAAAATTTGGCTAAGTGGGAGAAAAACTATAAATTTGCAGTCAAAACGATACTCAGAAAATGGAAGACTTCATACACCTTCACGTACACACCTATTATTCTATACTTGACGGACAATCAAAAATTAAGGACTTGGTAAACAAGGCTATCGGCGACGGCATGCGTGGCATGGCCATCACCGATCATGGCGACATGTTCGGCATCAAGGAGTTCCACGACATCGTAATGGGCGTGAACAAAGGGCGTAAGAAAGAAGGACTGGATCCTTTCAAGCCCATCTTCGGCTGCGAGATGTACGTATCGCGCCACGGCTCGAAGTCGCTTCGCCGAGGCAAAGAAGACCAAAGCGGCTATCACCTCATTGTGCTGGCCAAGAACTATACTGGCTATAAGAACCTAATCAAGCTGGTCAGCAACTCATGGGTTGACGGCTACTACATGCGACCGCGTACCGACCGCGAAGATCTGGAGCGCTACCATGAGGGGTTGATTGTCTGTTCGGCCTGTATCGCCGGCGAGGTGCCTAAGAAAATTCTGAATGGTGACATTGCTGGCGCACGCGAAGCCGTGGAGTGGTATCACAACCTGTTCGGCGATGACTACTACCTGGAGTTGCAACGCCATGAGGTGAAAGACCCTGCGATTCGTGCCAACCGCGAGACCTTCCCCCTGCAGCAGCAGGCCAACAAAGTGCTTATCGAACTGGCCCGTGAATACGGCATCAAACTGATTTGTTCAAACGACGTTCACTTCGTGGATCAGGAGAATGCCGAAGCCCACGACCATCTGCTGTGTCTTTCCACTGGAAAGGATCTTGACGATCCCACCCGCATGCTCTATTCAAAGCAAGAGTGGTTCAAGACCCGTGCCGAAATGAACGAGATTTTCAGCGATGTGCCCGAAGCTCTGAGCAACACGCTGGAGATTTTGGACAAGGTGGAAATCTACAACCTTGACCACGACCCCATCATGCCTTTCTTCCCGATTCCAGAGAGTTTTGGCACCGAGGAAGAATGGCGCAAGAAGTTCACCGAAGAAGACCTCTACAAAGAGTTTACCTGCGACGAAAACGGACAGAACCAGTTACCGTCCGAAGAAGGCGAGAAGAAAATCAAGAAACTGGGTGGCTACGACAAAATCTACCGCATCAAGTTCGAAGCCGACTATTTGGCTTCGCTTGCCTACAAAGGTGCCGAGCGTCTTTACGGCAATCCGCTTTCCCAGGAAGTGGAAGACCGCATTCGTTTCGAGTTGCACATCATGAAGACAATGGGCTTCCCCGGCTACTTCCTCATCGTGCAGGACTTCATCAACTCGGCACGCGACGAACTCGACGTATGGGTGGGCCCTGGACGTGGTTCGGCTGCTGGCTCAGTGGTGGCCTACTGTCTGGGCATCACGAAGATAGACCCCTTGAAATACGACCTGCTGTTCGAGCGTTTCCTGAATCCCGACCGTATCTCGCTGCCCGATATTGATACTGACTTCGATGACGACGGCCGCGGCAAAGTGCTGAAATGGGTGATGGACAAATACGGACACGAAAACTGTGCCCACATCATCACCTACGCCTCGATGGCCACAAAGAACTCTATCAAGGATGTGGCGCGCGTAGAGAAGCTACCGTTAGCCATCAGTAACGCCCTCTGCAAGGCCATCCCCGACCGTCTGCCCGACGGTCTGAAGATGAATCTGACGAATGCCATCAAGTGCACTCCCGAGTTACGCGATGCCGAGGCATCCAACGATCCCGTACTGGCCAACACCATCAAGTATGCCAAGATGCTGGAGGGAACGGTGCGCGGCACAGGCATCCATGCCTGCGGCTTCATTATCTGCCGCGACCCTATCAGCGACTGGGTGCCTGTCAGCACGGCTGACGACCCTGACTTCAAGGACACGAAGACCAACTGCACACAATATGACGGCCACGTCATTGAGTCGACCGGCCTCATCAAGATGGACTTCCTGGGCCTGAAAACTCTTTCAGAGCTGAAAGAAGCCTGCGCCAACATCAAGATTACACGTGGCATTGACGTAGACCTCGACACCATCCCCATTGACGATCCGAAAACCTATGAACTGTATCAACAGGGCCGCACCATCGGCACCTTCCAGTTCGAGTCGGCTGGCATGCAGAAATACCTGCGCGAACTGCACCCCACTGTGTTCGAGGACCTCATCGCCATGAACGCCCTCTACCGTCCGGGACCTATGGACTATATACCTTCTTTCATCGCGCGCAAAAACGGCCGCGAGGAAATCAAGTACGACATTCCCTGCATGGAAAAATACCTGAAAGACACCTACGGCATCACGGTCTATCAGGAGCAGGTGATGTTGCTCAGCCGCCAGTTGGCCGACTTCACCCGAGGTGAGAGCGATGCCCTGCGCAAGGCCATGGGTAAGAAGAAAAAGGACATCGTCGACGCGATGAAGCCGAAATTCATCGAGGGTGGCAAGAAGAACGGCCACGACCCGAAGATTTTGGAAAAAATCTGGGCCGATTGGGAGAAGTTTGCCTCGTATGCCTTCAACAAGTCGCATGCCGCCTGCTACTCATGGGTGGCCTACCAGACAGCTTACATCAAGGCCAACTATCCTGCCGAGTTCATGGCCGCCATTATGACGCGCCGCCGCGACCAGATCACAGAAATCACCAAGTTGATGGACGAGTGCAAGCAGATGGGCATCGCCACACTGGGCCCCGACGTGAATGAGTCGTACCTGAAATTCGGTGTAAACCATAAAGGCGAGATACGCTTTGGTCTGGCTGGCATCAAGGGCTTAGGCGACGGTGCTGCACAGGCCATCATCGACGAGCGCGAAAAGAACGGACCCTACAAAGACATCTTCGATTTCGTGCAGCGCGTCTCCTTCCAGAGTGTCAACCGCAAGGCCTTTGAAGTGCTGGCACTCTCAGGCGGTTTCGATGGCTTTGGCATTCGCCGCGAGGCGTTTTTCGCAGAAAATGCCAAGGGCGAACAGTTCCTGGACACCCTCGTACGTTACGGGCAAAGCTACCAGACGGCCAAACAAGAGGCACAGAACTCACTCTTCGGTGGTTTCGACAGCGTGGAGATAGCCACGCCTCCCATCCCGAAAACCGATATTCGTTGGAGTGATATTGAGAGGCTGAACAAGGAGCGCGACCTGGTAGGCATTTATCTCTCGGCCCATCCGCTGGACGAATATAAGATTGTGCTTGACAACCTCTGCAATGCTCGCTGCGACGAATTGGCCGACAACGGGGCTGCACTGAACGACCGCGAAGACGTGATACTGGGTGGTATCGTGACCGCCGTGCGTTCCAAGTTCTCGAAGAACGGCAAGCCCTGCGGCTTCGTCACCATTGAAGACTTCAACGGCTCAGGCGAACTGGCACTCTTCGGCGACGATTGGGGCAAGTGGAACGGCTGGTTCACGGAAGGTGCTGCCGTCTACATCACGGGTAAGATGAAGCCGCGCTTCTATAATAATGAGGTAAAAGAACTGAAGGTCAGCAACATTGAATACCTGCAGTCGGTCAAAGAGAAAGCCATCGACCGTATCACCATCTCACTATTGACCGACCAGATCAACGACCAAGTGGTCAACGAACTGAACGAACTCATCCACGAACATCCGGGAAAGACCAAGCTGTTCTTCCAACTGCGCGACTCCACAGGCAAGCACCATGTACTGCTGCGCTCACAGAAGACCTTTGTCGACGTGCGTCATTCGCTCATCGACTTTATAGAGCGCACCGAGGCACTCGACTACAAGATCAATTAGTCAGACGACGGGCATGCTCCATCACCATACCGGCCAAGTCAACATTGGCCGGTGATGGACCATTCACCGTGTCGAAAAGCCATTGTATTCCTGCCTGTCCACCACCGTTCTTGATGATATGCACGATGCACAGGTTCTGCAAGCCTATCGTTTCGGAGAGAATGTCAAGATCGGTAACGCCCAGTTGGGTCACTGCCAATTGGTAGGCATCGTCATAGTCTTCAGCCATCATGCGCTCCACGTCGGCCACGGTCTGCATCCCCATGTGCCGCAATACGGGCAGGTAGGGCATCAGCGAACCACTATAGAGCTCAGCCTGATTGATGGCTGCTATCTGACGGTTGAGTTTCTCGAAAGGTTTCTTTTGCAGATAGGCAGTAAAGGTGTCGCCGTCAAGTGGGACCTCCTCTAACCTGCCCTGTTCCATCTGCGAGCGAATACGCCGCCGGTAATCTGTAATGTCGGTGCGTATGCGGCTGAATTCATTGTCGGCCAGTTCCAGCAGACCGGCCAGTCGGCTAAGCGCGCGGTGGTACTCCATGGGAGTCTCAATCTCCGACTTATAGCCGATGTCGTGCTGAATGTCGGACCACAAGTGCTGCAAAACCGTACGCATCTGCAGTTCGAAGGGCACCTCGTTCAGTTCAGGACATGCCGGGTCACTGTAAAGCGACTTCGGAACACGGCACACAAAATGGAGCGAGTTGTAGCCGAAGCTGTCGAACTGATGCATCTTACGCTTGTCGACAGAATTAGACCAGTCAATCTCGAAAAGTGTCTCTGCGATGGAAGCAATGCGGTCAACATCCTCATTATAATAGGTAATGACACGCACGCCCAGCAAATCGGTCACATCGCTGATGGAGTGATACTTGCTGCCCTTGCGAAGCAATTTGCCAGCCAGGGAAGCCTCGCCCTTGATGCGCGACTCCATTTGGTTCAGTTCCAATCCGCTCTTGGTCACGGCTTGCTTCAGCTGTGCCATCACCACCTGCTGCAACTTTTCCAAAAGAGGGAGCTGCCGCCGATAATCATCCAGCAGCAGCGACCCGTGTAGATCTAATCCGTAGTCGGCCATTGTCTTTTTCCTTTTACTTAATCTCAAACAGATTGTAGAAACCCGTCATCTGGAACACCTTTTGGATATCGGCATTCAGATGCAGGATAGTCACTTTGCTGTTGACCGATGCTGCACGCTTGCGAATGGCGAGCAGGATGCGCAAGCCCGAACTGCTGATGTACTCCAGATGCTCGCAGTCAATCACAATGTCGTGACCCATGCAGTCGTTGAGCACTTCCAGTTCTTTGGCGGTCTGGTCGGCAACAGCTGTGTCCAGACGACCTTCAAGAGTAGCAATGAACTTGCCGTCTTCTTCTTTGAATGTTGTTTTCATAATGACTTGTTTTTTATTATTTTATTATATTGGATATACGATATTCACAATTACCAGATTGACGATCAACAGCACGATATGCATCCACATGCCTATCTTCATGAAGTCAGTAAAGCGATATCCGCCAGGGCCATAGATGAGCATGTGCGTACTGGAACCGATGGGCGAGGCAAAGCTGATGGTCACCGAAATCATCAGCGAGATGACGAACGGCATGGGGTTGCAGCCAAGTGCCAAGGCCACCTGATAAACAATGGGGAAGAACACGCCACAGGCACCCACGTCACTGACGAACTCGCTCACGACCGATGCCAACAGACACAGCACCGCCATGTTTACGTAGGGATTCTCGCCACACACGTTCAGCACACCCGTGGCCAGCGTCTCAGCGATACCCGTCTTGGTGATGGCCGTCGAGAACACCACGGTAGAACCCAAGATGAGCAACAGTTCCCAGTCGATATACTTAGTCACCTTCGTCATTCGACAGCATTTGAAAACCAGCATGGCTCCGGCGGCCAGCATCGTCGTAGCCATCAGGGACATCACATGGAACGTGGAGAGCAGGAACATGCACAGCAGGATGATGGAAGCCACCACGGTCTTCTTGCCTAACTGGGGAACAAAATGAGAATCGAAAAACGTGAGCGATCCTCGTGTCAAGGTCTCTATCTCGCGCTCGTCTTTTGGTGGACACTCAAGGAGCAGTGTGTCGCCAGCCTCCAACCGCACTTCGCGCGGCTGTTGGTTGACTCGTTTTCCCTGTCTGGCTACAGCAACGAGCACCATGTCGGTGGTATGTTCAAAGCCGTTCTCACTCATGCGTGTCCCAATCAAGTCGCTTCCGAAGCCCACATAAGCCGTACGCAACTTACGGTTGCTGTCTATCTCATTAATGCTATACACATGATGGTCGGCAGCCACCAGCCCGTGCGTTCGCTTCAGTTCCAGAATCTCGTTGATTTGTCCAGAGAAAATCAGTCGGTCGCCACCAATGACAAATTCGTCGGCTGGCACCGGGGTGATAATTTCCTTGTCGAAACGCACTATCTCGATAAGGGAGCCACCCTTCACATGAGCCAGCCCGGCCTCACTGACGGTCATACCCACCGCCTCGTTTTCTGTCGGAACCAACAATTCCACCGTATAGTCGCTGGTCGATTCAAAAGATGTTTCGGGCGACTCTCTTCTGGGAATGGCATTCTTGAGCAACAATACCAGACCGACACCGACCGCCGTACAGACCATCCCCGGTATCAATGGTGCGAAAAGGCCCATAGACTGACCTGTCTGCTCAGCATACAGCCCAGCAACGACCAGATTAGAAGAATTTCCGATGAGCGTACAGGCACCGCCCAATGTGGCTGCATAGCTGAGTGGCAGAAGCAAGCGTGACGGCTGAGTGGCCAGTTTGCGTGCCCATATTTTCACCACGTCGACAAATAGTGCCACCACATTGACGGCATTCAGCAATGCACTGAGCACAGCAATGGGAACCATCAGCTTGATGATGGCCTCGCGATAGTTCGTAGGCGAGCCCAGCAGATTTTTGGTGAGCCAGTAGAGCACGCCCGTCTGCATCAGTCCAGCCATAACCACAAAGAAAGCAGCATGCACCACGACGGGCTCCGAACCAAAGCCAGCCAAGCCCTCCTCCTCATTGACGATACCAAAGACCAGCAGTACAGTCAGGGCTCCCAAGAATGCCACCTCGGCAGGAACATGCGTACGAATCATCATCACGAGAATGCTCATCACGGATAAGATGGTGATCCATGCCTGTATACTGAGTCCTAAGAGTTCGTAGGTCATCATTCTTCAATCAGAGCTTCTTGGTGAGGGTGAGTATGTTTCGGTCGTCGGCGCGTTCGTAACCGATGCCGTCCATCAGTTGTCGAACCAGGAAAATGCCCAGTCCGCCAATGGGACGCTCTTCAGCCGATAGAGAGGTGTCAGCCTCTTCCTGCAAGGTAGGGTCGAACGGTGTGCCGTGGTCGATGATAACGAAGGTCAGCAGCCGGTCGTCGGCCTTGGCCTCAATCTGAACATCGCCTTGCACACCTTCAGGGTAAGCATATTTCATGACGTTGACAACAGCCTCTTCCAAAGCGAGATTCATACTCATGGTGACCGACATGTCAAGACCCACGGCCTCGCATACCTCATCGACGAAGGCGGCTAGCAGTGGCACCTGCTCTACATTGTTACCCAATGTGATGCTGCGTTGCACACGCACGTTGGGTTGTTGGTTATTGTCGTGATTGTCTGTCATGTAAACAAATCTGTTTTCAGATTTCACCTCTTTCTCATTCGTTATGCTGAGACGGCGCAAAATTACGCAAATATTTTCAAGTTGACAAGACTTTCGCGGCATTTTATTAGAAAATACTTGGGGATATCAACAATAATTCGTACATTTGCAAGCGTAATTGTCAAACTAAAATAGAACTTTACAACGATGGAAGTACAAATCACAAGCGAAAACTTTGCAAGTCTGAAGAATGGCAACCTGCCATTAGTAGTTGATTTCTGGGCTACCTGGTGTGGTCCCTGCCGCATGGTGGGTCCCATCATTTCCGAACTGGCCGAGAAGTACGACGGAAAAATTGTCGTAGGCAAGTGCGACGTTGAAGAGTGCGACGACCTGGCTGCTGAGTTCGGCATCCGCAACATTCCCACCATTTTGTTCTTCAAGAACGGCGAAGTGGTCGACAAGTTGGTCGGTGCTGTTTCGAAGGCCAAGTTCGAAGAGAAATTCGAGGCACTGCTGTAAGAATTGAATAAATTAAAAATTCAGTATTATGGCAAGCCTTGACGAAGAACTGCTCATGGACGAGCAGGAGAACAAGCGCGAGATAACCTTTATACGCGAACACCTGCCAGCCGATCTGAAGGAGCAATACTCCGACGAGCAACTGCTTTTCATCATCGATGCCATAGGCACCTATTTCTATACCAGCGGCATCTTGGAAAGCAATTCCGAAGAGGTTGACATCGACATGGAGGCCGTCTCCGATTTCGTATGTAACGAAGCGAAAGAAGAGGGTGAAGGACCTTTCGATCCACAGGAAGTGTTCTTTGTGGTAGAGGCCGACCTTGACTTTCAGGAGCAGAACGCCTGAACGGGTGCGTAGATAAAAAAATGAATGAAGCTGTGTCATGCAATGAATGGCACAGTTTTTTTTATTATTTAAAACGAAATTTATGCATAAATTGGAGCAATTTATGCGTAAATTGAGCCGATTTATGCAAAAATTCAAAATGAAAAGCGTTCAATGACGCAGTGTTTGACTTTTTTTTTCTATCTTTGCCAGCAGAAACTAAAACTATATTTAAATGAAACATCTTTTGCTTTTGATGGCATGTCTGTTGGAGAGCACATCGCTATGTCTGGCAGCCAATGAGAAGACTGACGTTACGGCACAGTACCTGACGAATGCCTCGTTTGAGAATGACAACATCTCGGCACTCACGCCTGAGAACAACAGTGCCGACGGTCTGCGCGGCTATAAGACTGCGGCTCCTACAGGCTGGACAGTGACAGGAACTTCGGTTACAAGCCTGATTGTGACAAAAGACTGCTATACCGACAACAACTTCGGCAAGGTGACCACACTGGCCAATGTCACATGGGTGTCGGGCGGTTCGTGCATCATATTCGACGACGTGCGTCTCTATCAGCTGAGCAATGAGACCGTGATTCCCGAAGAACCCACCGAGGCCGACGTGGAAAGCCCCACCGAGGGTCGTGTGCTTAGCGACTTCGTAGCCGAAGCCCAGATGAAGGGCGACCTGCTGCAGATGCTGGCCAACTTCGCCACTTACCTGAAGAACGACTTCCAAGAGGCTCAGGCCCCCAACTCGGTCAGCGAGGTCTGCGGTTGCTTTAAGGGCGAGAGCACGATGGCATCGAACGAAGCCGGCGTGCGCACCAATGCCGACCTGTCGATGATCTGTGCTTTTCTCGTGAAATACGGCAAGGGAAAAGTGACCCTGCCTGCTGGCGTGACGTGGGAGAAGATAGAAGATATGGCCATGAAGTCGCTCGTCTTTGCCTACAGCACCCACAAGGCCAACAAGCTGAAGGTGTGCTCCGACAATAAGTATTGGGGCTCCACCTCTACCAGCGATGCCGTCTGGGAGAGCTCGCTATGGGCCATGTCGGTAGCCTACTCGGCCTTCTTCCAGTGGGATAAGCTGAGCGATACCCAGAAAAACTATATCTACAAGCTGCTGAAGGCAGAATGCAACTACGAACTCTACCGCAGCATCCCCACGGGCTATGCCGGTGACACCAAGGCCGAGGAAAACGGCTGGGAGGCTGACATCTTGGCTGCGACCTTAGGACTGTTCCCCAACGACGAGCTTGCCCCCAAGTGGTTCGACCGCCTGCGCGAGTTCGCCATCAACAGCTATTCGCAGAAAAACGATGCCACTGACAACACCGTCATCGATCCCGACTACGACCAGAAAACGGTGGCAAATCTCTACAAAGGCCAGAATCTCTACGACGACTACACACTGCAGAACCACAACTACTTCCACACATCTTATCAGAACGTAGTCATTCAGGAACTGGGCGAGGCAGCCCTGGCTCTGAAGCTGTTCCAGCAGGGACTCTACGGCACAGAGAAGTGGAAGACCAACGCCCTGATGCACAACAACGACAAAGTGATGCAGGAAGTGCTCTACTGGCTGGCACTGGCCGACGGCGAACTGGCCATGCCCAACGGCAACGACTGGAGTCTGTTCCTCTACGACCAGATTACCTCCTACTCTACTAATGCCTGCTTCCTGCGCGACCCGCACGCACTGCTGCTGGAGAATCTGGCCTACAAGATGATCAAGGCCCGCCAGACCACCACCAGCGACGGCTCGTGGCTGCTACGTGCCGACGTAGGTGCACGCCGCATGGGCGTTGAGGCCCACCGCGTCATGATGACGTGGCTGATGCACGAAGTGCTCTCCACCGCCGACATGCAGGCCACCGACTGGAACGACTTCAACCGCAGTTATGCGCAGGCGAAGATTCTGACATCGCAGAACATCGTGCGCGCCGCTACCGACTCGCGCTTCACCACCTTCTCGTGGAGCGCTGGTCTGCAGAGCTACACTGGCTATATCGCAGCCAACTCGGTAGACAAGAACAAGATCATCGTGCCCTTCCGCGCCAACAACACGGGCAATTTCCTGGGCTGGTACGAGGTGAGCGGAAAGGGAACCAATGCCACTCCTGTGGTCAACGGCATCTACCAACTGAAGGACAACAGCTATATCATGAACGGCGAACTGAACACCAACGACGGCACGCTGAACAACCGCTTCGCCATCTACTCCACGCCGGGCAATGCCGTTATCTATATAGACTATGTACGCGCGAACAACGCAGCCACCATCACTGCTGAAAAGGGCGGACTGATGGCCATCAGCGTGGACGAACTGACCAAGACGAAACGAACGCTCTACACCGACGGGGCACACAAGCAACTGGACGGTTCTGCCTTTACCCGTCTGAATGGAAACTGGGTGAATGTCGACAATGCCTTGGGTATTGTCAACGTGAGCGACAAGCAGTTTGCCTTCGGCGAGAAAGCCAACAACAACTCGGTGATGACAGCCAAGCTGTACACCTCCTACTCGAACACCAGTCGCGCGGTGAAGGCCGGCGACGTGGTAGACCGCAGGAACATTACCTACTATTCGAACATCGATGCTGCTTCGACGGCTCAGTTGTCAACATTCTGCACACAGCTTACCACTCCCGATGGATGGAACGGCATCATTGTCTTCGATCCCGACAGCACAGCCTATCTGCTCTTGAGCAATTTTGCAAGCGAACAGCCTTGCACACTGGTCAATGTGGAGACACCGCTCGGCCGACCCGTATTCCGCAGTTCCAACTTGACGGCTGAAGCCGGCAATGGACGCTTCGCCATAGAAGAGAACCAAAGTGTGGGCAATGTGCTGAAATTCTTCGTAAAGGGCAACGGCTTGCGTGCCGTGCAGGATCCTGACAATCCTGACGTGGCCTACTTCGAGAGCCTTCTTGACTGCGACTGCGAGTTCGTCATCAAGGCTGTTACCAGCAACGGCATTGCGGAGAAGACAATGAAGACAACGGGTGCGTTTACAGCTAAAATCGTGGGAGGCGACCTTCTGATCGAGGAAGGTGCCACGTTTCCCGAAAACGATGAAGAAGACCTCACAAAAGGCTACAAGGACATCACGCCGGAAAAACTGGTGAATGCCAACTTCGAAGAAGACGAGACCTACGGCAAGGCCGACGGCAACGTGAAGCTGGGTTCGACAACCTATAACCCTTGCTATGTAAACACCGTGAGCGCCGTGAACTCGAAGTGGCCGAACATTCTGCCTGTGAAAGGATGGACAGCCGGCAACCAACTAAGCGGCGGTTCTAATTTCTGCCGCATGTACTCCATGCCCTATAGCACAACTCAGTATTGCGTCAGTCCGTCAGACGTGGGCAACTATGCCGCACGCTGCTCTCGCCCTGTAAAGGATGCCGATTGTGGCGAACGAGTGCTCACCGTGCTCAACTCATGGGACTCAGGTGCGAATGCTATCACCCAGAGTGTCACATTGCCAGCCGGCAGCTACCGTCTGCTGATGGATGCGCGCTATGAGTGTCCGAACCAGACGGCCAATACAGGCACGACCGTCACCACCAGCGGCAATAACACCAACACATCGCTGACAGGCATCAAGATTGGCACCAAGACCGACTACCGCTATCCTACTGAGAATAACAGCTGGCAGCAACTATGCTACGACTTCGAGCTGTCGCAGCAGCAGTCCGTCACCATCTCACTGGGATTCCGCACCTCAGCCGGTGTGGGTGCCGCCAATAACACCCTGCTCTATATTGACAATGTGCGCCTGCTGGTCGACGATGCCACAGCTACCATCATTCGTGAAGTGCCGTCGGCAGCATCGACAAGACAAAGCACCTATTACGACCTGCAAGGCCGTCCCGTCGGCAAGCAATCGCTCCGACCGGGTATCTACATCACCAGCGGACAGAAGGTTGTTGTCACAAAATAAATTTTCACCACTATGCCTAAAAGAGTCTACACCTTATTATTATATATACTCTCGTGCTCAGCCATGCTGGCACAGCAGTTCGTAATGCAAACGCTGCCCAGCCAGAAACGACTGCCGCAATCAGAATTGTATCGTGTCTTTGAAGACTCCGAAGGCTATATGTGGTATGCCACACGCGGTGCTGGTCTCTGCCGTGACAACGGCTTTCAGATTGACGTGTTCCGTGCCGACCGCAACAACCCGGGATTGCTGAGAAGCAACGTGGTGACCTGCATTGCCGAAAATGTAGGGAAACACGAGATATGGTTCGGAACCAAGCAGGGTGCCTACGTTCTCAACAAGCGCGACTACAGCATCAAGCCGCTCAGCAACATCAAGTCGCACATACACGAAATTGTGCAGACACCCGACAACTGCATGTGGGTAGCACTCAAGAAACAAGTGAAGGTGTTCTCCCCCGACGGCGAGCCATTAGACAGTTTTGCCCTCTCGTGGAAAGGCGAGCCCATGAGTGCCGAATCGATGACCCTCGACAGCAAGGGCACCCTGTGGATCATGCAATGGGATGGTGGCGTTCAGGCCATCGACACACGCAGTCGACAGATGAACACCATGAACTGGGAAGTGCCCGTCGGCCCCACATCGCTGGCCGAAGACTCACTGAACCACCTGTACTACATCGGCACATGGGGAGCCGGCGTATTCTACTATGACGGCCGCCAGGCCATCCCACTCGATCTGGGACTGACCACCGATGTGCAACGCAAGGTTCGTTGCGTGAAATACGACCCTTGGCGACACATGCTCTGGGTGGTCACCATGGCCGGTCTCTATGCCTTCGACATCGGTCATCAGGGAAGACTCACTCCCGTTGAGCTGGGACTGCCCCCTCAACAGGCCATCTTCCGCATCATCTTCGACCACAACGGCTATGTATGGGTGCCGGGAGCCACCCCACTGTCATTCATTCTGCGCCCCACGACAGGCGGATGGCTCAAGCGGTCGGCATTCGACACGCTTGCCCAACAGGTGGGCTCCAGAATACCTGTCGAAAGGATGCTTTGCGAAGGCGACTACTGCTGGATATGGAGCGACCGCACACAACTGCTCCTCTACAATCGCGACACCCAGCAAGTGTCAAACGCCAATGGCCCCATTGACAACGAGACGACACGCTTTGGAAACATCATGGCCCTTAGGAAACAGGGGGGCATCTGGTGTGCTACTGGCCGGCAGATTTTCATTTGCAAACACCAAGGCATGAAGGTGGACTTACAAAAACAAACAGCCCTCACGTTACCAGAGTCAGTATCGGCCTTGTGTGAAGCTCCCGATGGCAGTCTCTACATCGGCACCGGCGACGGCCTATACCGTTACGAAAAAACATCAGCAACTATTGACACGATTGCCAGGGAGTTACGCACTATCCGCGACATTGCCGTCGCTTCAGACGGTACGGTGTTCTTCATCAGCACGGCGAAGGGCATCTGCAAACTGAGTCCCAAGAGCAAGGACTACAGGAGTCTGGCTCCCTATCAGCGCTATACGGCACTGACCATCAGCGACAACGGACAGCTGTGGACAGGCAATGCTTTCGGCGAAGTGTGGATGGTCGACGACACCCTGCACTACTGTCCGATAGCCAGCAGCCGTGAGGGTAACGGCGTGAAGCAACTGGTGTGTGACTCGCTGAACCACCTCTGGGTGATGGGCGACACCTATCTCACGGAGTATCATCCTGAGAGCGACCGTCGCCGACTGTTCCAAAGCTACGACCCGTTCATTGACCTCGACAACTTTGGAGGCATGTCACTCTCTGCTGACGGACAGGTTGTTGTAGTTGGAAGCGGTGGCATGATTGCCTTAAAACCGAAAATGCTGCCTGTCAACATGAGGATGCCCGTTCCTGCCGTGGCCGCCTATACCATTGACGGGAAAAAGCAACTGGTTTCCTCTATCAGTTCAAAGATAGAAGTACCGGCCCAGACCGTCACCTTGGAACTGCAGCTGACCTGTTTCTCGTATCTGAAGACTGGCAGCCAGCAGTTTGCCTACCGACTGAAAGGGCTGAGCAATCAATGGATGGAACTGCCTATCGGCGAGAACACACTGCAACTGGTCAACCTGCCCAAGGGAAACTATACGTTGGAACTGAAAGCCTGCGATCCCTACGCCCACTGGGGCGACCCTGTCGAGGCACTCGTCATCCACCGTCAACCGGCCTGGTATGAAACGTGGTTTGCCTACTTATGCTATGTGCTGCTGGCTGCTGCCATCATCGCATGGCTGGTACGTCTCTATCTGAAGCGCAACAAGGAGAAAGCCCGCCAGCAAATGGACGAACAGCTCACGGAAATGAAACTGCAGTTCTTTACGAACATCAGCCACGAGTTGCGCACTCCCCTATCGCTCATCATCACGCCGCTGGAAAGCATCATCAGACGAATGGGCGATCCTGAACAGCGATTAGACTATGCCACACGCTCAGCCATTCACTCACAAATCGAGACCGTCATCAAGCATGCCAACCATCTGCTCGACATGGTCAACCGTCTGTTGGACTTCCGCAAGCTGAACATGGGCGAACTGAAACTGCATCCCTCGTTGGGCGACCTATACATGTTCCTGCGAACATGCATCAGCACCTTCAAGCCACTGGCCACCAGCAAGGGGCTTGCGCTCGAATCAAACATTCCCGATGGCGTGCTCTACACCAGTTTCGATGCCAAAGCCATGCAGAACATCATGTACAACCTGCTGTCGAATGCCATCAAATACACCACAGAAGGTAGCGTGACCGTTGAAGCCGCTTGCAAGGAGAACCAGCTGACCCTCAAAGTCTCTGACACGGGCGTGGGCATTGCTGCCAGCGAACTGCCCTACATCTTCAAACGCTACTATCAGGCATCCAATGCCCAAGAGTCGGCATCGCCCGGCACAGGCATCGGTCTCAGCATGGTCAAAGATCTGATTGAGAAGATGGACGGCACCATTACTGCCAACAGTACGGAAGGAAAGGGCAGTTGTTTCACCATCACACTACCCATTGAACCACAGGAAGAGAAAGCGGAACTGCCAGTCAACCCCGTCATTCCGAAGCTACCCTCAGTACTCATTGCCGACGACAACGACGACTTCCGCGACTTCTTGGTTCAGGAACTCAAGAACGACTACAACATTTTGCAGGCACGCAACGGCCGCGAAGCCCTGCGCATTGCTCAGACTCAATATATCGATGTCATTCTGAGTGACGTGATGATGCCTCAAATGAACGGCAACGAACTGTGCCGGCAGCTGAAACAAGACGAGTCTACCTCGCACATCTTCATCATGTTGCTCACCGCCAAGACTGCTGAAGAGAGCATGCTGGAGAGCTATGAGGCCGGTGCAGACTTCTACCTGACCAAGCCGTTCAGTATGGAGTTGCTGCGCAACCGTCTGCAACACCTCACCCACATGCAGGAGCGTCGTATTGAACTGCTGGCGAAAGCCGAGACGCAATCAGCTGACCTGCTCACCGAAGACGAGCTGCGCATTTCACCCATTGACCGTAAGTTCATGGAGAAGATGACGGCCACGATGGAACAGCATATTGCCGACACCACCTTCTCCGTCGACACGTTCTGTGCCGAAATGGCGATGAGCCGCATGAACTTCTACAGAAAGATGCATGCACTGACTGGCAAGACACCTGCCCAGTACATCAATGACTACCGTCTTTCACTGGCCGACCGTCTGCTGCGCGAGGGCGAACTGAATGTAAGTGAAGTAGCCGACCGTACAGGATTCTCTACAGCCAGCTACTTCAGTAAGTGCTACAAAATCAAATTCGGTGTTGCCCCGAAAGAGGCAAGGCAGAAATAGAAAAATGCTATGCAGATACGGTGCGCGTGCCATCGGCATTCTCGCTGATGGTGACGCGCACTGCATCTTCAGGCAATAACTCTTCAATCAGTTCCGGCCACTCAATAAAGCACAGTGCTCCTGAATAGAAGTATTCCTCATACCCCATATCATAGACTTCCTCCAGTTTCTTGATACGGTAGAAGTCGAAATGATAGATGGGCATTTCGCCTGCCTGATATTCATTCACAATGGCAAATGTGGGCGATGTGATCACGTCCTGCACACCCAACTCTTCGCAGATAGCCTTGACGAACGTAGTCTTTCCTGCCCCCATCTTACCATAGAAAGCAAAAACTTTCCGGTCGCCCAGCTGACTAATAAACTCGCGAGCCGCCTCGCGGATATGCTCTATATTCTTAATCTCAATATTCATAAGCGCAATTCTAAAGTATTCTGACCATTTTTCTTCTCTCCACTTACCTTCGCTCCTCACCTCTTCTTACCCGTCATCGTCACCAACGGTATCAGCATTTCTTCCATCGAGATGCCACCATGCTGGAACGTATCTTTGTAATAGCTCACGTAGTAGTTGTAGTTATTCGGATAGGCAAAGAACGAGTCGCCCGTGGCGAAGACATAGCTGGTCGACAGGTTGGGTTGCGGCAACTGAGCTTGTCGCGGATCTTTGATTACAAACAGATCTTTTGAGTCGTAGCCCAGACTCTTGCCCAGCTTATAGCGCAGGTTCGTGTTCGTGTTGCGGTCGCCCACAATCTTCACAGGCTTTGTACAACGAATAGAGCCGTGGTCGGTAGTGACGATCACCTTATAGTCAGTCTGAGCCAGTCGACGGAAGAAATCGGCTATCACCGAATGGCGGAACCAGCTGAGCGTGATGCTGCGATAGGCCGACTCGTTGTTGGCCAGTTCGCGCACCATGCGGCTCTCTGTACGGGCATGCGAGAGCATGTCGATGAAGTTGAATACCACCACGTTCAGTTGATTTTTCTCCATCTGGTTGAACTGCTGCATCAGCTTTTCAGCATCAGCCGAATTGTTCACTTTGTGGTAAGAGAAGGTCTCATGTCGGCGATAACGGTCCAGTTGTGTCTGAATGAGTGGTTCTTCGTTCAGGTTCTTTCCTTCCTCCTCGTCTTCGTCGACCCACAAATCGGGAAACATTTCAGCAATCTTGTTTGGCATCAGACCTGAAAAGATGGCATTTCGGGCATATTGTGTTGCCGTCGGCAGAATGCTGTAGTAGATATCCTCATCAATATCATACTGGTCGCCTATCTCATGAGCCAACATGCGCCACTGGTCATAGCGGAAGTTGTCGAGCACCACCAGTAGCACTTTCTCGCCAGCAGAGAGCAAGGGGAATATTTTCTGCTTGAAGATCTCCGGCGAAAGCAGGGGAGCAGACTCTCCCCCAACTCCTCCCTGCGAGGGAGGGGAATATATACTTCTATCGGCAGAGTTAACGACTCCCCTCCCTCGCAGGGAGGAGTTGGGGGAGAGTCTGCTCACCCAGTCCAAGTAGTTCTTCTTCACGAACTTGGCAAAGCCCAGATTAGCCTCTTCCTTCTGCATCTGCAGCATCTCCGTCATCTGCGAGTCGGTACTGCTCAGTTCCAGTTCCCAGTGCACCAGTCGTTTATACACATCCACCCAGTCCTGCCAGTTGCGGCAGTCCATAATCTGCATGGCTATCTGCTGGAACTGTTGCTGATAGCGACTCTGCGTCACCTCCGTTTCCAGCTCCTTGCGGTGAATATTTTTCTTCAGTGTGAGCAGAATCTGGTTCGGATTGACCGGCTTGATAAGATAGTCGGCTATTTTCTGTCCGATGGCCTGATTCATGATGTTCTCCTCCTCGCTCTTTGTCACCATCACCACGGGTGTCGAGGGCGACAGCTCCTTGATTTTTTGCAGGGTCTCCAGTCCCGACAACCCTGGCATCTGCTCGTCAAGCAACACCAGATCGAACGACCGCATTCCCGCTGACGCGCCTACCCGTAGCCTTTCACGGCACAAATCAATAGCATCAGTACCATTCGATGCCGTTGTCACCTCATATCCTTTTTTCTGCAGAAACAAGATATGCGCCTTCAGCAGCTCCATCTCGTCATCCACCCATAACAGTTGTCCGTTATTCATAATTTCAGAAATTTATGGATAATACAAAACTTACCAAATACTCAGTTGTTTTGGCATCACACTAATCACTTCATTTTTAATTCCCTCTTTCGGAGTACTTTTTATTTCTGTTACTCTTCGAACAGCATTTGACACATACCACATCATAACTGGTGGTACAGCATTTCCAATAGCTTTATACTGCCGGATTTGCGAAACGCTATCAAGTATGAACGAATCTGGGAAAGACTGTATACGGGCCGCTTCACGTGTTGAGAAACGTCTATACCTATCACCTACCATAAATACGGGATCTGTACTATTTAAACTTACTTTAGCTAGATGAGCACTTATGGTATTACATGGCTCATCAAGTCGCATAACCCGGCCCTTATTCATTTTCTCTTTAACTGCTTTCATTCCAGCCACAGCCTTTTCGCTAAAGAAGAGATTTTCATTTTTATTTTCTTCTTCCATAATAACATCGCCCAAGACCTTGCGATTCTGATTTGTCAGAGATTGGAGGAAAGAAAAGCTTCTAAAATCTTCCATATCACGAAAGCCTACAATAATAACACGTTCTCGCTTTTGAGGAACGCCGAACTCCCATGCATTTAATAGCTTATAGGTAATGATGTATCCTGCATCCCTAAATTCTTTTAAAATCATAGGGAATGCTTGTCCATTATTGGCAGAAAGTAATCCTTTGACGTTGATGTCGCGGGCAACTTTGATTATGTTTTTGTGTTCAAAAATATTTCTACACATGACACCTACATGTTGTTATTCAACATCAAAGCGATTCCTTCAATATTATTCTTATCTAAGCATTCTATAGCCACCTCATCCCCTTTTACGTCAGCTACAAATGGAATACCTTCTTTGGTATAAATATATTTCACTCCAATTGATGCCTTGATTTCTACCCCATTCAATCCAAAGGTATAATTGCAAGTCAAAGGCGTGGGCAGTACGTATCTGCTATTATGTTTAATTGCTGTAAGGTATTCTCCTATTAATGTAAGTTCAGTCATACACGGCTATTGTTATTATTTATTAAAAACCATATCGCGATGCCATTCCAAAAAAGCAGGATTTGGAAAATATTTATTTGGCATTGATAGTTGCATGCCTTCAATGCTTGCAAAATAGCGAGCGTAATATTCCTTGCTGATGTTACTTTTCAAATAATCAGAAAGTATTACCTTACCCTCATTGGTAAAAGATATAAGTCCTTTGTCAAAAGATTGGTCATATAATGATGATAAGCAAATGCCGTTTTCAGGATTAAGCCTTTCCACCTCATTTTTTGACCAAGGTATTATGTGGCTGGCAACTAACAGTTGGCTAACATCTATTCCCGTCAATGCACACTTGCCATCATAGTTAGCAAGAACCATCTTACGAAAGAAGTTTTGGTTCACACGTGTTTTTATCATTCGCATTCGTGTTTCTCCCTTTACGTAGTCTGGAATATTGGTCAGGATTTCTTTGTATTTACTTTCAATGTCCGTGTTTTGATATTCCGCAAGAATCTTTTCACTTTCAAAAATAAGACCTTCTTGATTGTTATAGAACCCGTCCCAATATGGTTGACATTGTTTCCTATGATCTCCGAGAGCTTTTATACCTCGCTCAATCAACATAGGATCGCAAGATGCGAAATTGTTCAAACGCATAGCAACACTATTGTTTGTACGTCCCATAATGTTCGCGAGTTCATTAACCTCTGGGGTACGATGATCCATTTTACCAAAAGGTAATTTGAAGTACAAATTGAGAACTACAATCATCTCATCTCGTGACCATCTGTCTCCTTTATTTGGCTTTGTTCTCATTATCTAAATTACTTGTTCTAATCAAGCACCGTATATTTTTTGGCCATGTTTCAATGAATTTGCCTGCAAAATTAACTATTATTTGGGAGTATCCCAAAGAATTTACTTTCTTTGACTATATCCAAATTGCATATTTTACCAGAAGTCCTCATCGAAGATGTCTCTATTGTTATTGCGTGGCTGTTGGGCCGGTGCCTGCTGTTCGTCATCAGACTGTTCCTCTTCAGCCTCCTCTTCCTGTTCGATTGTTTCCGGCACATCCAGCAGTTCCTCGTTGCTGATCTGCAGCGGTGCGAAGGTACGCTCGTAGAACTCGTCGTAGTCCTTATAGCTATAACGGGAACCTATCATATTCAAGTTGTGTTCACTGATAACCAGACTTCGGCAACCACGCAGTTTCTCCACCATCGCCGGGTCGGCATAAAGTTTGCGAGCATATTGCAACGCTTCGTCGAAGTTCAGGAAGCCACTGATGAGCATTCTGCTGATGCCTGGCTGACGGTCAACGCTAATGTCGAAGTTGCGCACCATGAAGTTGGCAAAGTTATAGCGCGCCATCTCGAAGAGCAGCTGGTTCTCCTGTGCGGCAATGTAGGCCAGCAGTTCGTAGGAGTCATCAGCCGGTCGGGTGGCAGCAGTCAACTTCAGTGAGTCTGGCTGATAGGCCAGCACGAAGAGGAACGGCAACATGCGGTCGGCCGACAGCGTATCAGTGGCAGCAGAATCTTCAGCCAGTGTCAGGTCGCGTCGTTCCCAAACCTCATTCAGGTCGAACTTACCGCCATAGAGGGGCCGTCCCTCCTGTACACCTTTGATGATCATACCAGCCATTTCCGACACCTCGCTCTGCGGATATTTGTCAACCACCTGCTTCAGTTGTTCCAGACAGCCTTTGGCATCGCCCTCGTTGAGCAGACTAAGTCCGTTGATAAAGAGGAACTTTGGCCGGTTCTCGCCCAAGGGGAAGCGCTCTGCCGAGAGTTGCGCATTGCTTTTCACCTCTGCATAGCGGCTCTGCTTGAACGCATCGTAGGTGGCTGCATAGATAGAATCTTCGATATGCACGCCGAAACGGGCATTCTCTACATAATACGGATCGCTGAGCAGAATAGTCCAGTCGCTCTCAGGGAAGTCATTCTTCAGATGCTCCAGACACTCGTTGGCCTTATCCGTCTCGCCCAGTCGCGAGTAGAGCAAGAACAGGTGATACCAAGCCTCATCGTTATGTTCATAGTCGGGGAAGGTGGCCGTCAGACGAATCAGCTGTTTCTCCGACAGGCGCAAAGGCTTGCTCCGACGAGCGTTCTCCATTGTTGAATTGTCCAATTTGTCTTTAAAGATGATGCCCGAATGGAACAGTCCGTCCATGATCAGCACGTTGCTGGCCGCAATCTGCTCTTCCGTGAACGGAATCTGAGCCAGATAGTACTCACGCTTGTGGGGATCGTTCTGCGCACTGTCTGTCTTAGCCGCTTCAGCCGCAGCTATCGAGTCATTCATGGCCTCAACGGCAGCTATCGAGTCAGCAAAGGCCTGCTCTTGCTCAGCATTCTCAAAGTTGGTAGAAGCCACCACCGTCTGGTTGGCACGCCGCCAGTTGTCCACGTTCTCACGCTTGCCCCACTGCTTCTCAAACTGCTGCTTACCCTGACTGATAGCCATTGGGTTGTAGAAATACCAAAGCCCGTTCTGCTGTGTGTTTGGGGTCTGCGGCGTTGTGGGCTGTTTGTTACGATTGCCCTCAGCGCCCTGCTTCTGCAGTGTTTTCTCCACTTCTTCCTCGCGTGCTTTGTCGCGTTCCTCCTTTTCCTTTCTTTTCAGCTCCTCTATCACGCGGTCGATGGCAGCGTTGCGGTCGGCTTCCGACATCCGGGCCAGTTCCTGCAGTGAGTCCTGCAGGTGAACGGCATCGGTATGGGGCACCAGTTCGTCGAGTACCTTCGAGCGGCGCGACAGCTCTTCGTAGTCGGGACGGTCCTTGTCCAAGAGTCCGATGGCCTCGCCATAGCAGCGCTGTGCATCGTTGTAGCGCTCAACATCCCAGTACAGATCGCCCAGTCTGAGCAGCAGCACACCTTTCTCAATGCCGCTGCGCGTAGCCTTCTTGTTGCCTTCCTCATAGGCTCCGATAGCCCGCATCGTGTCGTTCTGCGCCAGATAGATATTACCGATGGCGTAGTAGACCTGATCCAGATAGTCCTTGTTGTTGTCATTGGCTGCCATCCGCTTCAATCGGGAAATCATTTTCTTGGCATTGCCCTTCGCCATCACCTCTGTCTGGGCAATGCGTGCGTTGAACTCCGTCTCGTAAGGCGGATTCTGACGGGTCACTCGCTGATAGCACTTGTATGCCTCTTGGCGATGGCCCAGGGCAGCCTCCATCTGTGCCATGAGGAACCACATGCGTGCCTTTTGGTTCTTGCGGCTCTCGTGTTTGATGGCTTTGCGCAGATAGGGAATGGCGCGTTCAAATTCGCCAGTCTTCACATAGTAGTTGGCAAACACATAGTCCCAGTCGTTCTTGGCCTTATAGTGAATAGAGTCGCGCGCGGTGTTGCGAATCACGTCCTCAGCATCATAGAGCCAGTCGAGCTCCATGTAGCTGCGAGCCAGCCAAGCGCGCGCAATGCCGTTGATGGCAGGCTGCGTCTGGTAGAGGCGCGACATGTAGGAGAAGGTGGCAGCAGCCTCGTCGAACTCACCCTTCTGGAACTGCGACTTGCCCAGCATGAGCCAAGCCTTCCATATAAAAGGGTTATACTCGCGGCGCGACAGCCACTCTTTGTCCTTGTCGGTCTTGCGGCGCGACTTTTTCCATTCAGGCCGCGCCTTGATGCTGTGCAGCTTGATGGCTTTCTCGCTCTTCTCGATAGCACGGTCGAAATTGCCTTTTCCCAAGTCGCGGCTGGCCTTGTTGCCCACCGTGTAGAGGGGCAGCAGTTCTGTGAAGTTGTCCTTGTTGCCTTTCTCTTTCTCCAGTTCGCCGTCGATGTAGGCCTGCGAACCATTGAAGTAGGTGTTATAGCGTGCATTGAACGAATGCCACCACCGGTTACGGGCATTGTTCTTGTGCGTAGAACAGCCTGTCACTGCCAAGACGACAATGACCACGCCAACCAATATATGAACCTTTCTACGCAATCTGTTCACTATTCACTGTTCACTATTCTCTAAAACGCTTTCCCCTGTCTGATTATTGCCTTCCCGCCGTTTTTTCTCATCCATCAGACAGGCTATCTTGCACGATCCGTCGGCCATGCTGCTGCAGGTGGAGCAGTCGTGCCCCTCCACGATGGGTTCTTCCTTTCCGCCGATAGAAGTGAGAGCGGCAAGGATGCCTAAGGCCACAATGGCAATGATGCAGATGAGGGCGAAGGACATAGTGTAGTTGAGAGTTGATGGGATGGTTAAAAATCGTGTTCCGCTATCTGGAAGCCGGCTTTCTGCAGGTCGTCCCAATAGTGAGGATAGGATTTTGTGACCACATGGGGATTGTTGATAGCGATGGGCTGCTTCAGCACTACAGGGCTGAAAGCCAGTGCCATGCGGTGATCTTCGTAGGTGTCGATAGCTGGCAGTTCCTGTGCCTCACAGCGTTCGCCGTCCCATAGCAGTTCGCAGTCGTTCACGTCGTGCAGCACAAAGCCCAGCTTGCGCATCTCTGTCTTCAGGGCCTCAATGCGGTCGGTCTCTTTAATCTTCAGTGTTCTGAGTCCCGTGAAGTGGAAGGGAATGTTCATCATGGCACACGTCACCACGAAAGTCTGCGCCAAGTCGGGAGAGTTCACAAAGTCGTATTCCAGTCGCGACACGCAGTGGCCGTTTTTCTTGATGGTAACGGTGGTGGGTGTTCCTGGCTTCTTTGTCTGGAAGAGGGTCTTAACGCCCAGCAGACTGAAGATGTAGCGAACCGACGAGTCACCCTGTTTCGAGCCGTCCATCAGTCCTTCCAGTTTCACCTGTATGCCTGGCTGTTCAGACAGAGCCACCATTTCATACCAATAGGACGCGGCACTCCAGTCGTTTTCTATATAATAAGGTTTAGGCTGATAGGGCTGGGGCTTCACCGTGATGGTGTCGGCAGCCGTCCACTCGGCATCGGCTCCAAACTCGCGCATGGTCCAGAGGGTCAGGTCTATATAGGGACGCGAAATGATTTCGCCCGTCAGCCGCAGTTCCAGTCCTTTGCTCAGCACCGGACCAATCATCAGCAGGGCCGAGATGAACTGCGAACTCACGTTGCCGGCTATCTCTATCGCGCCACCATCCAGCTGTTTTCCTTTAATCAAGAGCGGCGGAAAGCCCTCTTCACCGGCATAGCTGATATCGGCACCCAGCAGCCGCAGGGCATCAACAAGTATTTTGATGGGCCGATGCTTCATGCGCTCCGTGCCTGTCAGCAAGTGGGCATCGCCCACCGTGGCAGCCAGATAGGCCGTCATGAAGCGCATGGCCGTGCCTGCTGCCTTGATATTGATTTCGTGGGGCATGGTGCGCAGGGCGCGCACAATGACTTCGGTATCGTCGCAATCACTCAGGTTTTCGGGCAGCGTCATGGCATCAAAGCCGGCGCTGCCGCGATGGGCCAGTGCGCAGATGATGAGTGCACGATTGGAGATGCTCTTCGATGCCGGAAGCTTCACAACAGTTTCAAGCACGGAAGGAGCGGTCAGCTTATATTGTTTCATAGACAGTATTTCTATTTTTCATGCAAATGTAGGAATAATATCTTATCTATCCAAACATCATCTACAGAAAATAAGGAAGCTTTAATATATTTTTTCAAAATGAATGATGCAGACAATTTGGCAACTACCTATTTATTAAGAGGTTACTTCTCCCAAAAATTTTCTTCTGCTTGGGAGAAAAACTCCGAACGTCCCGGAGTAATTCTCCAAACGTCTCGGAGTAAAACTCCAAATGTCCCGGAGTAATTCTCCGAATGTCCCGTAGTAAAACTCCAAACGTCGCGTAGTGTTACTCCGGAAGTCCCGTGGTGTTACTCCGTGTGAAGTTTCCTGCCACATAGCGGTCGAGACCGACGCGAACGAAACTGTCACGACTGCGCAGATAGTCGAGCAACTGGCTGAACACCTTGTCGGCAGCCAGCAACTCATCGTTGCCGAACAGCAGCAGATGCTCGCGTGCACGGGTCATGGCCACGTTCAGCTTACGGTCAATCAAGTGGCCGTTCTCCTCGAACACATGGTCGGTGAGGAAGCGCAGTTGGTAGTATTGCTGAATGGTGAAGCCATAGATGATGTAGTCACGCTGACTGCCCTGGAACCGTTCCACGGTGTCGACGGTAACTGCCTGCAGGTCGGGTATGCCGTAGGATTCAAAAGCCTGTCGGACGGCAGCTATCTGATTGCGGTAGGGAACAATCACGCCCACGGTCTGTGCCGCTGAGAAGTGGTCTCTGTTCAGTTCGTAAATTCTTGCAACGGTTGCGGCAATCGCCTCGGCCTCGTTCTGGTTCACCTTGTCAGACGGGCTCTCTGCAGGCGCAGCTATCGACACAAAGACCATGCGACGGGTCTGCAGCAGGTCGTCAATGCCGTTTGTGCCTGTGGCTTTCGCCGTCAGGGCTCGCTGCTGGTGGGAACAAGGCACCTCGGTGAGCCGCCCTTCATAGAAAGCATGGTTGGGGAAGTCGGCTATATCGTGGTGCATGCGGCCCTGACGGGTCAGCATGTAGACGATGTGCTCGTCGGTGCGATAGGCCTTCAGCAGGCGTTCGAACAGCGACAGCCTGCAGTCGGTCAGTCCGATGCCCTGCAGCAACTCGTCGTCCACCCGTGAGTCATTAGCATCTTGCTGTACCACGGCCGGCAACTGTTTATGGTCGCCGATGAGCACCAGTTTGCGGATAGCCGACTGTTCTGCCGATGTTGTGGCACTCATCAGTGTCATCAGGTGGGGTTCCAGAATCTGCGATGCCTCGTCGATGACGGCCAAGTCGAACTGTTTGATGCGGAAGAGCGACGCTGCCGAACTGAGGGCTGTCGTCGTTCCAACGAAGACACGAGTCTGCTGGATGGTCTGCCGCAGACTGTCCACATGGGGGCAGTCGGCGGCTTTCGTCTCCAGCAGGTAGGGCACGTACTCTTTCTCGCAGGAATAGCGGCCTCCTATCCGGATGAAGTCGAGACCCTGTTCCACCAGCTTGCTGCAAATCTCGTCGACAGCCCTGTTGGTATAGGCCATCAGCAGCACCGACGAATCGGGCTCGCACAGTTCTTCTTGCAGGGTGGTCATCAGTCCAAACGAGGTCTTTCCCGTGCCTGGAGGGCCTATAATCAAGAACAGATCGCGGGCTTGCTTCACGCGCAACGCCAGCTGGTTGAACGCTCCATAATCGCCACGCAGCGTGAGCGACTCGTCATAGCAGGGCCGGCGCTGCAGCATGAGCAGGTCGCGCCGTGCCTGGGGGGCCGACAGGAAAGCATGCATGCCCCGATAGAGCGCGGTGAACGACGACTCAAAGAAGTCGTGCTCGATGGCCCAACGGCAGTCTTTCTGATACCAGAACACATGCACATCGGCCTGCATGGCCCGCAGATTCAAAACGATGCGCCCCTCGGCAATATCTTCCACCGTGCAGCGGAACACCATCGTCCGACGGGCATCGGGCTCGCTACCCTCCTCGTAGGGATAGAGCACCACGATGTCGCCCTTGCGAAAGTTGGCCACATCGTTGTCGGGACGCGACGGCAACCGAAGTTCCAGTCGGCTCACCTTCCCGTGATCGGTCTCCTTCGGCGAGACCATTTCCAGATCGCAAAAGATATTGCCTGCCTGCAATTTCACGTCGAGCTGACTGTACCACTTGTCGGCAAAGCCAGAGTTCTCCTTGGTCTGCGTACCCACCTTTGCCAACAGGTGCTCGGTCTCAATGAAGGTAAGAAAGCGCAGATAATAGGCTCGCTCCAAGGGCGTTGCCTGATGGATGGGCTGCAGCAGTTCCTCTATCTGCGGTCGCTGGTAGACATTCCAGAGCACGCCGCCGCTCTTGTTCGTATTCAGACTGTCGGCCGTCAACTGTTCCAGCACATGGATGCCGCCTCGCGAAAAGTTGTATTCGTTGGCAACGATGCCGTTTCTCACCTGCAAGGCCTTGTAGACCAGCTGGGGCGCATAGCCCTGACTGATCAGGCCGTTCTTATAGCGCGAATAGAGCAGGAAAGACGACAAGCCGAAGTTGTTTTTCTCGAACTGCGCCCGATAGTTGTAGCGCAACAACACGCTGTACAACAGCATCTGCACGTAGTGCTTCTCCTGTACGACGGGTGTATCGGGATCCTGTTGCGGATAGCCGCCCTTCCCTGATTTCTGCTCAATCAGGATTTTCTGATCCAGCTGCAGGAAGTCCATACGTCCCTGCAGACCCAGCATTTCCGAGAAGAACGAGGGCTCCACCATGACGTTCCGGGGGGTGAAGTCGGACACGTGTTTCCTGAGCCCTTCGCGCAATGCATGCCGAATGTTCAGCTGCTGATTCTGGGCCTGCTGGTGGAAATCGCGGTCCAGCGGTGTGGTCAGCAGGGCCAGTCCGTTGTTGCGGAAGAAGGTCTTAATGCTGTCGGCGTAGGTCTGCTGTTCCTCCATCTGGCAGAGTTCCTCATCGAGAAACTGACTGGCCAGATTTCCCAGCACGATGGCCGATGTCTGCACAGCCGGTTTCAACTTGTTCAGCAGGTGAAGCCAAGGGGAGACAGTAAACGACTCGAAGCAGGCGGCCACAGCCGAGATATCAACCAGATAGTCGGGTTCGTAGATGACAAGCTCCGGATAGGCCACGCCCTCTACTATACGGGGATGGATCAGGTTCAACTGGCTTCCCTTTGCAAGCAGGGGCATCAGGTATAGCCAATCCCAGTCGTAGGGCGTATGTTCGTTTTTTTCCAGGCAGACGGTCATATTCTCTGCACCTTCCTGATCGGCTCTTACGTGAACACGGGTACCCTCTATGCCGTCAACGACCACGCGCAGATAGTCTACGGTAGGTTGTGCAGCCGACCGTCTCTCTTCTTCAGGAAAGAACGCCTCCAGCAGTGAAGGGACAGGAGCCTCATAGACCAACTGTACAAACAGGCAGAGGGCCTTGAAATCATAGAGCCGCCACTGCCGCAACTCTTCGGCATCCAGCTGCGACGACTTGCGGAACCGCACACGGGCATCATTGACGATGCGCTGCAGATGGCGGTCGGCACGATGCTCTCTGAGCAGATACTCCGTTTTGGCAAAAGGGCCGCCGAAGCGAATGCCCTGAAAAGCCGTCTGCTGATCCAGACAACGCAGGAACATACGGTTCATCAGCCGATAGGCCTTGCGCACATCGGACGTGTTGCTCACCACTTTCTGCAACTCTTCATAAAGATGGGTTTCCTCGGTCTCGTTGGGTCTCATCAACATCTTTTCTTTGTATCTCTAACGGGAGAAGAGAGGCCTTTATTGTGCAATTTGTGGTTAACCGCTCCACGATTTTCCGCTATTTATTTTGTACTGTCTGCAAATTGTTGTACCTTTGTGCCCAGAATTATAAACTATTAAATAAGGTATTAAGATTATTATGATTCTTTTCTTCAAGACTCCACAAAAGAGCGTGATAGCCACCGAGGTGGACCATCAGCTCTGCAAGCAGGAAATCGATGAACTTTGTTGGCTTTATGGCGGTGCCACGCTGTGCCAGGACGAGCAGCTCGAAGGATTCTTCGTGGGTCCTCGCCGTGAAATGGTCACCCCCTGGTCGACAAATGCCGTTGAGATTACACAGAACATGAGCCTCAGCGGCATTTCGCGTATTGAGGAATACTGGGCTGTTGAAAACGAGAATGCCGAACACGACCCCATGCTACAGCGCATGTACAAAGGTCTCGACCAGAGCATCTTCACCATCAACATCCAGCCCGAGCCCATCAAGCATGTGGAGAACCTGGAGGAATACAACGAACAGGAAGGACTGGCACTCTCGCCCGAGGAGATTGAATACCTGCACGGACTGGAGAAGCAGAACGGACGACCGCTGACCGACTCAGAGATCTTCGGCTTCGCACAGATCAACTCGGAGCACTGCCGCCACAAAATCTTCGGCGGAACCTTCATCATCGACGGACAGGAGATGGAGTCATCGCTCTTCCAGATGATTAAGAAGACCACACAGGAGAATCCCAACAAGATTCTATCAGCCTATAAGGACAACGTAGCCTTTGCACAAGGCCCCGTCGTAGAGCAGTTTGCCCCCAAGGACCAGTCCACAGCCGACTGGTTCCAAGTAAAGGACATCGAGAGCGTTATCTCGCTGAAAGCTGAGACCCACAACTTCCCCACCACCGTGGAACCCTTCAACGGCGCTGCCACCGGTACAGGCGGCGAAATCCGCGACCGCATGGGCGGCGGCACCGGCTCATGGCCCATCGCTGGAACCGCTGTCTACATGACCGCCTATCCAAGATTAAGTGAGGTCAATGAAACTTATGAGGCCAATGAGGCCAATGAGCCCCATAAGCCCCATCTCCGCGACTGGGAAGATATCCTCCCCGTTCGCCAGTGGCTGTACCAGACCCCAGAACAGATTCTGATCAAGGCATCTAACGGTGCCAGCGACTTCGGCAATAAGTTCGGCCAGCCCCTCATCTGCGGCTCCGTTCTCACTTTCGAGCATCAGGAAACCTCTCCCGACCTCCCCGAAGGGGAGGAGTGCCTTGCGGGGGCTGATTGTGCCAACCACTCCTCCCCTTTGGGGAGGCAGGGAGGGGTCAAATACGCCTACGACAAGGTTATCATGCTTGCCGGCGGTGTGGGCTACGGAACCAAGCGTGACTGTCTGAAGAAAGAGCCACAGCCCGGCAACAAAGTGGTGGTGGTAGGCGGCGACAACTACCGCATCGGACTGGGCGGCGGCAGTGTGTCGTCGGTCGACACGGGTCGCTATTCCAACGGCATCGAGCTGAACGCCGTGCAGCGTGCCAACCCCGAAATGCAGAAACGTGCCTACAATCTGGTGCGAGCACTCTGCGAGGAAGACGTGAACCCCGTCGTCTCTATCCACGACCACGGCTCCGCAGGCCACCTGAACTGTCTCTCTGAGCTCGTCGAAGACTGCGGCGGCGAGATCGACATGACCAAGCTGCCCATCGGCGACAAGACGCTCTCTTCAAAAGAAATCATCGCCAACGAGAGCCAAGAGCGCATGGGCCTGCTCATCGACGAGAAGCACATCGAGCATGTGCGCCGCATTGCCGAACGCGAACGCGCCCCGATGTATGTCGTCGGCGAGACCACAGGCGATGCCCACTTCTCGTTCAAGCAGGACGACGGCGTGAAGCCCTTCGACCTCGATGTCGCACAGATGTTCGGCCACTCGCCCAAGACCATCATGCGCGACAACACCGTGGAGCGCCACTATGCCCCAGTGAAATATGCCAAGCCTTCTGAATACTCAGATAACTCTGAATACTCCGAAAAAATCCATGAATACCTGGAGCGCGTGCTCCAGCTCGAAGCCGTCGCCTGCAAAGACTGGCTCACCAATAAGGTCGACCGCTCTGTCACCGGCAAGATTGCCCGTCAGCAGTGCCAGGGCGAAATACAGTTGCCACTCAGCGACTGCGGTGTCGTAGCACTCGACTATCGTGGTCAGAAGGGTATCGCAACTGCCATCGGTCATGCTCCGCAGGCAGGTCTGGCATCGCCCGAGGCTGGCTCGGTTCTCTCTGTAGCCGAGGCCCTCACGAATATTGTCTGGGCACCACTCGCCGACGGCATGGATTCCCTCTCCCTCTCAGCCAACTGGATGTGGCCCTGTCGCTCACAGGAAGGCGAAGATGCACGTCTCTATGCCGCCGTCAAGGCACTCAGCGACTTCTGCTGCGACCTGCATATCAACGTGCCAACCGGCAAAGACTCACTCTCGCTGAGTCAACAGTATCCCAACGGTGAGAAAATTATTTCGCCGGGAACAGTCATCGTCTCTGCCGGTGGCGAGGTCAGCGACATCAAGAAAGTCGTATCACCCGTACTCGTCAACGACAAAAATGCTTCGCTCTATCACATCGACTTCTCGTTCGACCAGCAGCGCCTCGGCGGCTCAGCCTTTGCACAGAGTCTGGGCAAGGTGGGCGACGACGTGCCCACTGTGAAGAATGCCGAATATTTTGCCGATGCTTTCATGGCCATTCAGGAACTCATCAACCGCGGATGGATCATGGCTGGTCACGACATCTCTGCCGGCGGACTCATCACCACACTCCTTGAAATGTGCTTCGCCAACACCAAGGGCGGCATGCATATCAACCTGCACGACCTGTGCCAAGATGGCGACATCGTGAAAGCGCTCTTCGCTGAGAATCCTGGTGTCGTCATACAGGTCAGCGACCAGCATAAACAGGAATTCCGCGACTTCATGGAAGAAAACGGCATTGGCTATGCCAAAATCGGCTATCCCGTAGAGGGCAGCCGCACCATCGAGGTTGTTTATCCCAGCCATACTAGCAACACTAGTATATCTAGTACTACTAGTCCAACTAGTTCTACTAGCTCTATTATCTTCGACATCGACCACCTGCGCGATGTATGGTACAAGACCAGCTACCTGCTCGACCGCAAGCAGAGCTTCAACGGCAAGGCTGCTGAACGTTTCGAGAACTACAAGCAGCAACCGCTGGAGATGAAATTCCCCAAAGGCTTCACCGGCACGCTGGCCCAATACGGTCTCACCCCCCGGAGGGCTCTGAATACTCAGAATACTCTGAATAATCTGAATAATCAGACTACTCAGAACCATCAGAATACTCCGACTGCCCCCAAGGCTGCCATCATCCGCGAGAAGGGCACGAACGGCGAACGCGAAATGGCCTACTCCATGTATCTCGCAGGCTTCGACGTAAAAGACGTGATGATGACCGACCTCATCAGTGGTCGCGAGACCCTCGAAGACGTGAACTTCATCGTCTTCTGCGGTGGCTTCTCCAACAGCGACGTGCTGGGCTCGGCCAAGGGATGGGCTGGTGCCTTTCTCTTTAATCCTAAGGCCAAGCAGGCTCTCGACAACTTCTATGCACGCAAGGACACACTCTCCCTCGGCATCTGCAACGGCTGCCAGCTGATGGTGGAACTCGGTCTTACGGGTGCTAAGGGCGCTAAGATGCTGCATAATGACAGCCACAAGTTCGAGAGCGAGTTCATCACCCTGCAGATTCCGCAGAACAACAGCGTGATGTTCGGCTCGCTCAGCGGCACAAAACTCGGCCTCTGGGTGGCTCACGGCGAAGGCAAATTCTCACTGCCCGAGGCAGAGAGTGCCTACAACGTCATTGCCAAGTACAACTACCACGGCTACCCCGCCAACCCCAACGGTTCCAACTACGACGTGGCTGGCATCTGCTCGGCTGACGGTCGCCACCTGTGCATGATGCCCCATCTGGAGCGAGCCATCTTCCCCTGGCAGAACGCATGGTATCCTGCCAACCGCCGCAACGATGAGGTGACGCCTTGGATTGAGGCCTTTGTCAATGCACGCAAGTGGGTAGAGGCAGTACAGAGCGTTTAGCCCACCGTCATGGAACTGACCCCAACCCTTATCACACTGATAGTCACCACCATAGAACTGATGGTATGTCTATATTGCGCTGTCGTCTTGTGGCGGCAGCGCAAAGGCATGCCCGACCATTCACGTTTGGTACTCGCCTTGGGGGCTGCCCATTGCGTCCTCACCTCACTCTTAAAGTACAGAAGCCTCATCACTTCACCCACACAGACCATCTACCACGAAGTATTGCAGCCTGCACACCTCAGCTTAGGCATGCTTTCAGTGCTACTCATTTTGGCCTATGCTGTGGCAGTGGTAAGACCTGAGTGGTTTCGCTCATGGCGCAGCACATTGGTGTTTTTCTCTCCAGGAGTACTGTTCATGGGTGTCTATTGGATAACACCCTCATGGACTCATCTGTACTCTTTTTCAGACATTCAGGCCAACATCGGAGAAGTTAATGTACTTATTCGAGCCGTACAGTTCTTTGTCATTGTAGGCTACTGCATTTTTTTACTTTTCCGTATGGTGAACATCCGAGAGACAGGTGTCGGGAGTCTATGGGTGCGAAACTATATCTTGGGGACATTGGGACTACTCACACTCGTCACCCTTTTCTCCTATTTTCACTTCTATATACTCCACTACACACACCAAATATGCGTGGCTGTCTTTTACGCCTACTGGACATATTATGAACTGACCGAACGAGTCTATACGACACCCTCGAACCTGTCATCCTCTGTCGTAGAAAGAACGGACGAAATGCAACAGAATACAGACTACAGGCGGTTCATCAACTTCGATGAGAGAGTCAGCAGTCTGAAGCTCTTTACCCAACAAGGCATTTCGCGCGATGACCTCTGCCGTATAATGGGTACTGATCGCACCACTTTTAGCCGTATCATCAGCGAACAGAGTGGCTGCAAGAACATGAGCGACTATCTGAACCGCAAACGACTTGACTATGCAGCACAGCTCATGCGCGAACACCCCGACTACTCCATCTCAGCCATTCTGAGCGACTCAGGCTTTAGCAGTCGTTCCAACTTCTACCGTCTGTTCTCTGAGCGTTTCGGAATGTCGCCTACAGACTATCAGCAACTGCAATGAACGGCTGATTTTGGACAATCAAACTGCCAATTTTGGACAACCTGCGGCTGGAATCCTCAAACGATTTCAGCCGTTTTTTCTATCTTTGCCGGAAAAACAAATCTATTCATGAACGTACGATTAGCGGCCAGACAGTCCCGTCAGCAACGACTATTGCTGGCAATTCTGCTGTTTCTTCAAGTTCCCGCATGTCTGGCCTCCAGCATTACTGACACACTCGAACTGCGCTTTCGTCGAAATAGTTATACCATCAATCCCGACTTCGACGGCAACAAACAACGACTGGAAGCTTTCGACTCCTGTTTTCTGAACCATTTCTCCCATACACCCCCCCACTCCATCGATATTAATATCATCACAAGCACATCGCCAGAAGGTACTCCGCGCTTCAACCGCACGATAGGCAATCGCCGTGGCCAGGCACTCCGACAGTTGTTAGTCACTCATTTCGGCATACCCGACCAAAACATTGAAATACGCAACGAAGGCCCCCGTTGGGACTTATTATATAATATGGTGAGCGAGAGTCATGAGCCTTGGCGCAACGAGGTGCTGCAGATACTCGAGAAAAGCAATACCAACCATCGTCGCCGAAGCAGGGACTCACGCGAACAGCAACTGCGCCATCTAAATGGCGGCAAAGTGTGGCAGGAACTCTGCAACCACTACTTTGCACCGCTCCGCAATGTTCGCTGCATGATCAGTAGCTCCTCGCCTCGACGCGACACCGTCTATGTGCGCGACACAATCGTATATATCCATGAGGTGTATCGCATTGACTCCACACACGTCTACTATACCGACTACAGAGAACCGAGAAAGAAAAAAGAGCGCACACAACGGCCTACCTATCTGGAACCTGTAGTGGCACTGAAAACCAACATTCTGCTATGGGCCGCAGGAGCTCCCAACATGCAAATTGAACTACCACTCGGCACGAGCAACCGCTGGAGCATCGAAGCCGAGTATTTCCAGCCATGGTTCACATGGGGACATAACGCCCACGCCCACCAATGTTTAGACCTCGGCATCGAGGCACGCTGCTGGTTGGGCAATCGTCAAAATCACAGTCTTCTGCAGGGCTGGCACATAGGAGTAGCACTGGCTGGTGGCTACTATAACTTGGAGTGGGAAGCAAACGACGGCTATCAAGGCGAATATGTCAACACATACCTCAACGTGGGCTATCAGCACCGCTTTAACCACCACTGGGCCATCGACTTCGGCTTAGGCTTAGGCATGCTAAGCACGGGTTATCGCCACTACAAAGGCAGCAGCGTCTACCCCGATAATCACCTGGAACCATCGAATAATCATCTGATTTGGAAGAACAACGGCCACAGGAACTGGTGGGGGCCATGCCATGCCAATATCACCATAACCTATATGCTGGAGACGAAGCTCATCAAGGAGTCAAAACTATTCAAAAGCCTAAAACCATCAAAGAAATGAACCGCTACGCTAACATATTACTACTGCTCTTGACGGTCTGCGCTTGTCAGCGTCCTGATCTGTGGATGTATACTGACGAGTTCCGACAAGTAGGGCTTACGGTCGACTGGAGTCAATGTTCAAGTGAACCGACAAGCATGACCGCCAGCTTCTACCCTGACGATGGCAACACGAAAATCTATCGACACGTCACCAACGACGTAACAGCCACATCCTTCAATCTGCCACGCGGCCGATATAAGGGACTTATATTCAGCTATTCAGCTGACGAATATGGCCATCAGGAACTCGTCAACATGGAGCAAGCCGACAAGGCTGCTGTACGCTTGCGATATTTGCCAGAACAGCCCCAACCCGATGACGATCTCTTTGGCAGCCTGGCCATCACGTCCCAGATCAAGGGGATGAACGTCAATCCTGCCACAGGCATGTACTTCGTCAGCTACGCGCCTGAAGACATGGCATCGGCCATTATTACAGATATGGACATCGTAACGGGTTCCGAGGGAGACCTTATCCGCTACGATGAGCGTAAAACCTTCGAAGCAGGTCTTCAACAGCAACATTTTTCCTGCCAGCCACAGCCGTTCGTTTGGCAACTGAAGATACGTATTTATGTAGAAGAGCTACAGTATTACTATGTGGCACGGGCCTCAATAGCAGGTTTCTCAAACATCTTCAGCTTTCTCGAGAGCAAAAACGGCACTGAGACAGCCTTGCTGCTGGCCAACACATGGCAGACAGAACAACTGACAACCACCACCGGCTACCTCACCACCACGATAGCAGTGTTCGGAGTGCCTGGTTCGACACCCCATACACTGCCATTCCTACAATCAGAGGATATCCGGCTGAACCTACAGATTATGCTACGCGACCACTCCACTATCAAAACTTATCACTACAACGTAGGTCAATTGTTCCGCCCTACCGACTCTCACGTCCTGCAAGCTGACATCACACTAGACAGCGACGACCCTGGCCACCCCGTCCTGCCCTATGTTGAGGAATACAACTCTGCAGGCTTCGATGCCACCGTAGATCCATGGAATCATCGAGAACCGACAGACATTCCAATGTAGGAGCCCCCCTGACGACACGCAAGACAATTCATGTTCAACCAATTAACATATCAATTCAACAATTATGAAAAAGTACATCCTCATGACACTCGTTGCTACAGCTGCACTGACGGCTTGCAACAACACAGACGACTTCAGTGCCAACAACAATGACAAGCAGTACAATCCGCAAGCTATTGAATTTGGCGTTCACGTGAATCGCAATGCCACACGCGCTGGCAATCCTGGCGACATTGGCGACCTTGCCACCCTGCAGGATGCCAACAATGGCTTCGGAGTTTTTGCCTACTACAGCAACAACGGCCAGTACAGCAACAATCTGGTGCCCAACTTCATGTACAACGAAAAGGTGACCTACGATGCTGTGAACAACGTGTGGGCTTATGCACCGCTGAAATACTGGCCCAACGAGACTGGTGGTTCCGTGAGCGACGATGTTGATCTGGTTAGTTTCTTCGCCTATGCTCCCTACGTAGAGGTCAGCCCCTCCACAGGCATCGTGAGCGATAACAAGAGCGATGACATCACTCAATTGTCGAAAAACAATGCTACGGGCGACCCCTTCATTCGCTATGTGGTGAACACGGCAGGCCAGCAAGGTGTAGACCTGCTATATGCCACACCCGTCACCAACCAAAAGAAGCCAGCTGTCGACGGTTCGAAGATTACCTTCGCTTTCAAGCATGCCTTGGCCAAGCTATTAGTCAATGTTCAAGTTGATCCTGCCGAGGCGAGCGATGCTATCAATGCTGGTGAAACCAAAATCTACATACGCTCCATCACCATCACAGGCTTTGCAGCCAAGGGCGGGCTGAACCTCAACACGCCTGCAACCTCCGAGCCACAGTGGTTCGACTATGACTGCGTGTCAGATTTGAGCTATGGCGGTCTGACTTTCAACGATGGTCGGCGTGACGGCAAAGAGGGAACTGCCGACGGTGTACAGAGCAACGAGAAGTACCAGAATCTGAATCCAGACCTCATTCAGAACAGCACAGCCACCAATGGCGTAACCGCTACACAGGCTAACTTGTTCAATAATGCCAACGGCATCTATATCATCCCCAGCGGCGGAAACGAAGCTGTCGACGTGTCCATCATTTACGACGTGGAGACACGAGACGACAAACTGGCCACACTGCTCAGCGACGGCACCACGCACGGCAGCAGCATCGAGAACAAAATCTCGAAGACTGTGTTTACTGCCTCTAACGGATTCAAGGCTGGCAATATCTATACGCTCAACCTAAAATTAGGCTTGCGGAGCGTGCAGTTTGATGCTACTGTAAGCGCATGGACATCACCAGGCATTTCGACAAACATTGCTCTCCCTGCTAACGACTAATCCCATAACATCTACAGCTGACACATGAAGTCATCAAGACACATATTCTCACTCCTCAGTGCAGCGTTGCTCATAGCAGCCTGCGCTGAGGAGGAGCGTCTGGATAGCGACGTAACTACTTACGTCAGCGGGCAAACTCCCGTCGCATTCAGCATAGCCCAAAGCACAGTCACACGCACAGCCACTGGCACCATCGACGATCTTCCAACACTACAGTCGAAAGGCTTTGGTGTCTTTGGCTGCTACACCGGATTGCACGACTATGCCAATACAAGCGTCAGCCCCGACTTCATGTACAATCAGCAAGTGGAATACAACAGCAGTACGTCACATTGGGAATATACGCCACTGAAATACTGGCCCATCAAGGGCGATGCACAGGTAGCTAAGGTAAGTTTCTTTGCCTATGCACCTTATGCCGACCCAGCTACCAGTCCGTGCATCACAGGCTTGTCGCCAGCCAGTGAGCAGGGCGATCCCTATCTCATCTATCGGCTGGCTCCCACTGCGTCACAACAGGTAGACTTGCTCTTTGCCACGCCACTTTACGACCAGCAATGCCCCAGTGATGCCACCACGCCCGTTACATTCAGCTTTCGCCATGCACTGGCCTGTATCGGCGACAAAGTGGCGATAGAGTGTACCGACGAACTGGCTGCGCTTCTGAAATCAGAGATTGGCGAAGATGTGACAAAAGTGGAACTACTGCTCAACCGTGTTGACATCAACTACACACTGACCAACAAAGGTAAACTGGTATTGAACGGAAACGGCATGCAAGCCAACTGGAAGCCCGTCATGTCAGAAGCATTCACCGTCAGCCGAGTGCAGACTTTCGACTACAGCAGTTCACCCGTCACGCTGGCCACCATCACCAATTCGACAACCACACTCAATCCGAACGAGGAATACGACCAAGGCATCCTCTACATTCCCATGCAGACCGGCGATGAGAAACAAACAGCCGACATCTGCGTGAGCTATACCCTACGTCGCACCTTGGCCGACAATAGTGTAAAGACCTTCACTGCACGGCAAAGAAGGCTACTTGCCATTGGCTCCGACCTGAACGGTGAACAAGAGGGCAGCTACACCGACCTGAACATCCGTCTGAGCAAGAATATCACCGTGGCACCACTCGACATTGCCAACACGCGCATCACCACTATCAGCGAGCAGACCTATTGCGGCGAACCTATCGAACCCGACTTCATTGTGATTGACGACGGCCGTGTGCTCAACCGCGACGAGGACTACACAGTGAGCTTTGCCAACAACACAAATGCCGGCACGGCCACCATCACCATTAGCGGCATCGGGGCCTACGACGGCGAGCAGAGCCTGACATTCAATATTCGCCAACGCCCTGTAACCATCACCGCAGCCGACCAGAGCTATGAGTATGGCGGCAGCATTTCCACTTCGGTCGACATGGCCACGATAATGGGCCATGTGCGTGGCCACACGCTGACAGCACTCACGCTCACCAATAGTCAAGCCTCAGCCAATGCAGGCATCTATGCAGGTGCTATTGTACCCAGCAATGCCACCATCAAGGACGCGAGCGGCACAGAGGTAACGACCAACTATGCCATTACCTACGTGCCAGGTCGACTGACCATTGAGAAAATGGCCGGCAGTCTGAGTCTGAGCACTACATCACTCACTTTCACTGAAAGTCAGGGCGCAGGGGCTACGAAGACATTCACCGTGACTCGCGCTGGCAACGGCACCATCTCGGCCTCTACGACCAACACTGGCAATTTCAGTGTCAGCGTCAGCGGCAACACCGTTACCGTGACACGCCGATACTCCAATGCCTACAAGTCTACAGCCACCGTCACCGTGAGTGTGGCCGAAGGCACTAACCACAAGGCGCCTTCCAGCCGGACTTGTTCTGTGACGGCCACGGCAGTCGGACGTGCACTACCCGACAACACCATTGGCGAGGGATGGGTGGTCACCACCGAGAAAAAAGCCTACTTGAGTGCCTCCGACGTGCCGTCGGGCAAGACCATCGCCGGCGTTGTGGTCTACGTCAACGATGGCGGAAAGCACTATGTCATGGCACTCCACGACACACCGTCGGAAAAGACCTACGCCAGCTCGTGGGACGAAATAAAAGAATATACGCCGCGTTTGGCCACCTACGGCAACACCTATGCCTGGGGAATGGTCAACAAGGGTGAGATTGACGAGATCTTTGGAGTGGACAGCGATGGCTACATGACGCGAAAGTCAACAGTTCGGTCGTACCTCACGTCAGCCGGCGGTTCCATGCTTTGGGGCTGGACCTATACGCACAGCTTCTACCTTGTTGTCCGTCCCTACTCGTTCAGCGTGAGCAGCTCAAACATTGAGTGGTACGGCAACTCGCCCGTCAACGACACAGGACACTCGCGCCCAATCTTCACTTTCTGAGTTCACTGGCAGGAAAAACCACTTTCGCTACTGCAAATCCGCAATTTTCAGGTACAAGGCATATTACTTTTGAGAAAAATTTGTAATTTTGCAGGCAAATTGGTCTATACGATGAACGAATACTTGACTCTTTTCAAGACTTTTTTCAAGATTGGCATGTTCACCCTTGGGGGTGGATATGCCATGATTCCGTTGATTGAAGCCGAAGTGGTTGACAAGCACAAATGGATATCGAAAGAGGAGTTCCTGGATCTGATAGCCATTGCGCAGAGCTGTCCCGGTGTGTTTGCCATCAACATCAGCACTTTCATTGGCTATAAGCTGAGGAAGACCCCCGGTGCCATCAGCTGCGCGCTGGGCACCGCCCTACCCTCGTTCCTCATCATCCTGCTCATTGCCATGTTCTTCCACCAGTTTCAGGACAACCCCATCGTGGCCAGCATCTTCCGAGGCATACGTCCGGCGGTGGTGGCCCTGATAGCCGTACCTACATTCAATCTGGCCAGAAGCGCCCGTCTGACGTGGGCCACCAGCTGGATTCCCATCGTGGGAGCACTGGCCATCTGGGCACTGGGCGTTTCACCTATTTATATTATACTGGTTGCCGGCATCGGAGGCTATATCTATGGCAACCTGATCAAACCCACGGAATAAAAAGACTCTCCCCCTGCCCCTCCCTGAGAGGGAGGGGAGTAAAAAGATTTTTATTATGATATACCTATATTTGTTTATCACATTCTTTGAGATCGGCCTGTTCGGCTTTGGCGGCGGCTACGGCATGCTGTCGCTCATACAGCACGAAACGGTGGAACACTGGCACTGGCTGACGGCATCGCAATTCACCGACATTGTGGCCATCAGTCAGATGACTCCCGGCCCCATCGGCATCAACTCGGCCACCTACTGCGGCTATCAGGCTGCAGTCAATGCCGGCTATTCGATGCCCATGGGCATTCTCGGCTCGGCCGTTGCCACCTTTGCACTGGTGTTGCCCTCGCTCATCTTGATGATTCTCATCAGCAAGCTGTTCATCAAGTACATGCACACGCAGGCTGTTCAGTCAGTCTTCAACGGTCTGCGCCCTGCCGTAGTGGGCTTGCTGGCGGCAGCCACGCTGTTGCTCTGCACAAAGGACAACTTCTCTACGCCAACGGAAAATGCCTGGCAGTTCTGGATCAGCGTCATGCTGTTCCTGGCCACCTTCGTAGGCACCCTTGTCTTCAAAATCAACCCCATCAAGATGATTCTGATGAGCGGCTTTGCCGGTCTGCTGCTGCTCTACTGACCACCAGGCCGCGTGGTCAGCAACAAAATTGTCGCTATTTATTTGGTTTTCTCAGAACAAATCAATATCTTTGCACCCGAGAAATCAACCAATAAACACGACAATGAGAAAAATTTTCGTTCTTTTGACCGTTCTTTGCGGCTTTTCAGTAGCAGTAAATGCCGGTGGTCTGATGACCAACACCAATTATCACATCGCCTTCGACCGCATGATGGCGCGCGGTGCCTCGTTAGACATCGATGCTGCCTACAGCAACCCCGCCGGACTGGCATGGGGACATGAAGGCTTGCAACTGTCGCTGAACTTTCAAAAGCCTTGGCAGAACCGCGACATTGAGACATCAATACCTGGATTTCTGGGTAGCGACTTCTCAAAGAAGTATGAAGGTGTGGCTTCGGCTCCTATCGTGCCGGCTCTGTTCGCCTCGTACAAGAAAGACCAATGGGCAGTATCGGCAATGATCGGCATTGTGGGCAGTGGTGGCTTCGTGAAATACGATGACGGCATCCCCATGCTGAACGTACCCATCATGGCAAAGCTGTTTGCCACCAACACGGCCCTGAAGGCCGACCAGACCTATTCGATTGACTCGAAGATGGAGGGCAAGCAGTATATCTTTGGCGGTCAGTTGAACTTCACTTACAAGATAACGGACTTTCTGTCGGCTGCCGTGGGCATTCGTGCGAACTACTATGACGGCTTTAACAAAGGACATGTTGTGGCAACTGCCACCAATCCTCTGATTGTTGCCGCTCTGGGTGGAAAAAGCGAGTTGATCAACCTGCAGCTTGATTGTCCGCAAAAGGGATGGGGCTTTGCGCCTATCGTCAGTCTCGCCTATCATAACGGTCCGCTGACAGTGACCACACGATATGAGTTCCGCACAAAAATCAACACCAAGAACAGCACCGAAACACTGATGATCAATGGCACAAACGTGAAGACCTTGGCAGAAACCATAGGACCGAAAACGACGGTTGCATCCCTGGCTACACAGTTAGGAACAGACATGGCAGGCAAGATTGCTGCCTATCTGCCCAATGTGGAGACACGCTACGACATGCCTGCCATGCTGTCGGCTGCCGTGGGCTATGAGTTCACCGACAAACTGCGCGCCACAGCCGAATACCATTTCTTTGACGACAAGCACGCCAAGATGGCCGGCAACCGTCAAGACGAACTGGCAGGCGGCACTAACGAGTTCTTGCTGGGTGTTGAATATGACATCAACGACAAGTTCACCATCAGTTGCGGTGGCCAGCGCACCGACTATGGCCTGAGCGATAACTACCAGATGAACACGTCGTTTGCCTGCGACAGTTGGTCGGTAGGTCTGGGTGGTGCCTGGAACGTAACAGAGAAAATTCGCCTGAACGCCGGTTATTTCTGTACAATCTATAGCGACTACAACAAGTCTTTTGCTGCAGGCACACCCGGTTCCGGCGGCTACTACAGCACAGGATTTGCAGCCAAGGAGACCTACTCGCGCACCAACAACGTGATTGGCGTGGGAGTAGACTATAAATTCTAAGAATTCACAATTACAGCGGATCTACGTCATAGCAGATTACAGCGGATCTACGTCGTAGTAGACCTGAAGCGACGCATAGCGCTTGTCTTGCAGCATCTGCTGCTGGGCAAGCGCTAAATATTGGCGCACCTTCTTCATATCAATGCCGTTCTCCAGCTTCAGCACGAGCTTGCGGATGCTGAGCGTCTTCACACGGGCAACAGAGGGCTTGTCGGGCCCCAGCACACGACCGCCAAACCACTGTCGCAGACGCGAGCCCAGCTCCAGGCTTGCGGTATGGACGGTGGCATCGTTCTTATGCTTCAAGAAGACGTAGATGAGCCGATGGAAGGGCGGATAGCAGAACAGGCGGCGCTCTTCAAGCAACTCCCGATAGAAGGTCTGATAGTCATTGCGCACCACCTGACCGATGACGGGCAGCGTGGGGCTCTTCGTCTGCAGGATGACCAAGCCCCGTCGGCCTTTTCTTCCGGCGCGGCCGCTGACCTGTGCCATCATGGTGAAAGCATGCTCGTAGGCACGGAAGTCGGGCTGGTTCAGCATGCCGTCGGCATTGAGGATGCCCACCACGGAGACCTTGCCGAAATCGAGTCCCTTGCTGATCATCTGCGTGCCGATGAGCAGATTGGTGCGCCCACTGCTGAAGTCGCTGATGATGCGCTCGTAGGCATTGCGGGTTCGCGTAGTGTCGAGGTCCATGCGCGAGATGCGTGCCTCGGGGAAGATGTCGCGAATCTGGTCTTCTATCTTCTCCGTGCCATAGCCCTTGCCCTGCAGCTCTTTGCAGCCACAGGCCGGACACTCCGTGGGCACTTGATAGGTATAGCCGCAGTAGTGGCACGTCAGCTGGTTCATGCGCTTGTGCAGCGTCAGCGACACATCGCAGTGCTCACAGCGAGGCACCCATCCACACTGTTTGCACTCAATCATCGGTGCATAGCCACGGCGGTTCTGGAAGAGGATGGCCTGCTCGCCACGTTCCAAGGCTTCACGCACACGCGACAGCAACAGGGGCGAGAAAGGGCCGTGCATCATTCGGCGGCGTTGCAGATCCTGAATGTCAACGACCTGTATTTCAGGCATTTCGATGCCCTGATAGCGCTCCATAAGCTCCACCAGACCATACTTGCCCGTCTGTGCATTATGGTAGGTCTCCATGCAGGGTGTAGCTGTGCCGAGGAGCACATTCGGGGGTACGGAGGTACTGGGGGAATTCCGATAAATCTGCGCCATCATGATGGCCGTGCTGCGTGCATGGTAGCGCGGAGCCGGCTCCTGCTGCTTATAGCTGGTCTCATGTTCTTCGTCGACAATGACGAGGCCCAGTCGCTGGAAAGGCAGGAAGACAGCACTACGTGCCCCCAGGATGACATCGTAGGGATTCTGCGACAGTTGTTTCTGCCAGATTTCCACGCGCTCGGCATCGCTGTATTTGGAGTGATAGATGCCCAGCCGGTTGCCAAACACCCGTTGCAGACGCTCCATCATCTGCACGGTCAGCGCAATCTCAGGCATCAGGAAAAGCACCTGCCGATGCTGTTCCAGTTCGCGCTTGATAAGATGGATATACACCTCCGTCTTACCGCTCGACGTGACTCCATGCAGCAGCGTCACCCGCTTCTTCATGAAAGAGAAAAGTATCTGGTTGTAAGCCTCCTGCTGAGCCTCACTGAGCCGTTTGACATTCTCCATGTGTGGCTCGCCGGCGTTGTTCAGTCGGCCCACCTCCACCTCGTAGGTCTCCAGCAGTCCGCGTTTCACCAGCTGATTGACAACCGACAGGGTGGAACCTGAGAAGTTCAGCAGTTCCTCACGGGTGACCTCACTGATGCTGACTTCGCCAGAGTCAGGCCGGAAGTCGGCCTCGTCCCAACCTGAAAGCTGCAGATAGGCGATGAAGGCCCCCTGCTGTTTCGACGCACGCGACAGCACATTGAGGGCGATGTGCAGTGCCTGCTCATTCTGATAGGCAACGGTGAGACGGATATAGGTCTCCGTGCGCGGCCTGTAGCCGTCTTCAGCCTTCAACCCTGCAGGCAGGGCAGCCTTATAGACTTCGCCGATGGGCGACATGTAGTAGTCGGCTATCCACTGCCAAAGCTTATACTGGCTGGGCAGCAGGATGGGCTTCTCGTCGAGCAGCTGAACGACCTCTTTCACTTCATAGCCCTCAGGCTTCTGGTCGTGCAGCCGCGCAATGATACCGATATAATACTTCTTCGGGCCGAATGGCACCAGCACACGCATACCAAAGGCTGCCTTCGACTCAATCGTCGCAGGCAGCGCATAGGTAAACAGGCCGTCGAGCGGCACAGGCAGTATGACGTCGGCAAACATCAGCAATCAGAAAAGATAGGACACCATGACCTGACAGGCGTGCAACTTACCCGTTTCCAACACTCGCGTCGCACCAGTAACGGTATTGATGCGCTTAAACTCGCCAGTGGCATCCATGGCAAAATTGTAGCCTATCTTCACTTGCACACGATCCAGCACCACGCCGCCAACGCCCAGGTTCACACTCATGGCCGACGAGACGGGCTGCCAGTTGAGCAACATGGCATCGCCATCCTTATTGGTGCCTTCGAGCACCGTCTGCCCTTTCTTTTTCAGACAGAGACCGAACTGCGGACCGCCATAGACGAAGAGCTGAACCATATCGCCCAGCATGAAGCCGTAGCGAACGTTCACAGGAATCTGCAGGGTCTGGTTCGTCACCTTAGTGTCTATCGACTTTTTCTTGGGACGCACGGCACGCAGGTCGTAGAGCGCCGACACATCGAGTCCCAAACCGAACTGAGGGAGCGTGAAAATAGCTGTCGGACCAATGACGAAGCCCGGCTTTGTCTTGCAGGTGCGATCCTTTATCGTCTCCTTATAGCCGTTGTCGCTGACGTGCATGTTGTTGATGTTCAGACCTCCCGTTACGCCCACGCCCACTTTCAACTGGGCCTGCACGGGGAGAACCGATGCCGCCAGAGCAATTACCAATATGGAAAATAGCTTCTTCATCATCAATAGCTCACCTTCGGCTCCAGTTCCTTGGCCTGGTCAATCATCTTATTGATACCGGCTGCTTGCAGCTTTTCTGCGTAGACATCACCCACGCCCTCAATGTCAATAATCTTGTAATCCATACTGTTTAGTGTTTAAAGGTTATATAAAACAATAGTGTTTACTATCTTTGGCAAAAATACCAAAAATATTATGTAGTACCAAATTTTGACCCTGTTTTTTTCAACTTTGGTCAAAATTCATACCGATTTAAGTGGCGTTTCAAGAATTATTCGTATCTTTGCAGCAACCAAGAAATATGAGCGTTCCTGCACGAGAATATCAAGCGCTCCCACAGTTAACGTCAAATTCTGCTGTAATTAACGTCAAATTCCGCTCTGTTTAACGTCAAATCTCGCTGTGATTAATATTGAATTAGAGCGAAACTTGACGTTAAACAGAGCGGAATTTGACGTTAATTACAGCACAGCTTGCGTCACCTTGTAAAAGGTTAGAAATAATAGGCCACACCAAGCTGCCAAGCATTGGAGTGCATCTTGGATGTCAGAAGCTGACCAAAAGCATCAGTTACCTCAAACTCTGCACTCTTGCCCAGACCCCAGTTGTAGTTGAGGAACACCTCGAACTTATCCATCAGCACAGCACCTGCACCGATATTGACGCTGAGTGCCGACTTCTTGAACTGGAAAGTCTCCTTAGCACTGGACAGAGTGTAGCTCTTGCCACCGATGTTCCAGCTCCACTGCGGACCTGCTTTCACGAAGACACCGGCAATATCGCCGAGTCCAAAGGTGTAGCGAAGGTTAATGGGGAGCACGATGTTCTCCTCACGAACCGATTCGTACTGTGCGTTGCCAAAAACATCTTTCACACTGGATTCAACTTTCATCTTACGCTGATCGTACATCAGTGATGCATCGATGCCTATTCCGATAATGGGAATTGTAAACTTAGCAGTAGGGCCTACGAAGAAGCCTGCCTGGTTGTCGCTGCTGGTGAGGCTACCATCGAACGCCATGTTCGACAAGTTCATACCACCACGAAGACCGAAGCCAAACTGTGCCTGTGCTGGAATAGCCATCAGCATGGCAATAAGCATGGATGTAAAGAATTTTTTCATAATGCAATAATTTTTAAAAACGTGACAAAGTTAGTTAATATTTTTCACACTACACTCTGTCACGTTTCGATTTTTCCAATTTTTTATTTTTTTAATTATTCAATGGCGCTGACGACGCACGCTGACCGTTCCACCTGAAGAGCCTGACGACTTTGCACGGCGTGTCTTGGTCTTGGTGGCCTTCTCGGTCTTGGTATCCGACGATGCCGATGTGGTGCGCTTCATCTTCTTGACCACCTTCGGGTCGAGGTTGGCAATGCTGTCGAGCGAGTCGCGCTTCTGCTTGTCGCCGAAGATGTTGTTGCGGAAGGTCTCCAACTCTTTCTCGATGCGTTTCTGCTCGGCCGACAGCTTGGTGGAGTCGTTGCCTGCCACCTGTGCCAGTGTCTTGCCCAGCATGTTGTTGGTCTTATAGATCTTGCCCTTGTAGCGGTTCAGCGTGAAATAATCGTCGAGGCCCATCGTTGCGGCATTGTTTACATTGCTGGTCATCACCGACTGACGGCTCAGATAGGGTTCCACATCGCTGTATTTCACCCAGAACAGTGGATATTTGGCCGATTCACCACCGAAGTCGTCCTCGCGCAGCATGACGGGACAGAAGGCCAGCACCTTGATATGGAACGACGAGTTGGCCTGGTCGTAGTAGGCACTCTCCTTCAGATAGTACATCTTTACCTCCGACGAGGGAATGTCGCTGTTGTCCACCTTCAGCTTGCCGTCCTTCTCTTCATAGAAAATGTGGTAGTTGTCTAGAATGGTCTTCATATCCACCTTTGCCGAGGCATCGAGCAGTTCGTTGCCGTCGAGCCGATATTCGTAGACGGGTATATAGCCGTTGAGGGCCAGTTTGAACACATAGGTGAACAGGTTCAACTGCTTGCCCATGGGCTCCACGGGATAATAGAGCCCCGAGTTGGCCTCCTCGTCCAGGTCGATCTCGCGGTAGATATCGCGTCGCCACACCACATCCTCAGGCATCTCCAGGGCCGTGGGATACATGATACGCATACGCTGGGTCATGCCCTGGCCGTTAGCCTGCTGACTCTGTTTCGACTCTGTCTTTGCCTGACTGCGGCGCTGCTTGGGCTGAGCCATTGCAGCCCCTGCCACCAACACGGCTACGATGATGAAAAGGTATCGTTTCATATTCTTGTCTATTCTCTTTATTTCACAATTATTTCCATGGACGAAGGCAGTGTGCGCTCGATGCCGTCAGGACCGATGGCCTTTACACGCGAGATGTAGAAGCGGCGGTTGCGCGTCAACTTGCGGAAAGTGTCCTTCTGTCGGGCCGTAAACTTGTCGCCCTCGCCCACCATTGGTACGGCATTACCCATATTGTCGTAGAACACGGTCTCGAACGAGAGCACGCGGAAGCCAATGTCAAGAATGCCATCGTCGATAGCGGCTCCAATGCCGTCGATAGCCATCAGGCTGGCCTTGGGCAGACCACCACCCTTGAAGCGAACGGGATTGCCCTTGTCGTCCTTCATATCTATATAAGGTGTAGGATCGGGCAACTTGCGCACACGGAACGTGAACTGTCCCATCTGCTGAGGCCGTCCGGTATTGGTAGAGACGACGGTGATCGTTGCATCCTGCCCTATCTTCGACGGACGGGCGATGTAGCGGCCGGGGCCTACGGGCTGCAGCGTGCCATTAGTCATCGTAGCCGATATCTTGTTCAGGGGAACACCCGGCACCGATATGCTGATGGGGTTGCTATAGCCGGCATAGAGCATGTTCATGAGGTCGGCTGACACGGTGGCGCTGGGGTCTACAACGGTGTATTTCTGCTCGAAGTCACGACGAATCACATCGCCATTGCCGTTGATGACCTGCAAATAGCCACTCAGGGTAAAGTCGCCCGTGCGACCGCATATCACTTCGTAGACATTATCCTGCAAGTCCATCTTCTTTCCACCTATATACACATCGGGCACCTGCGTGGTATCGACAGCGGCCATGACAATCTTGGCCGTGAACTTGTCGCCACGCACAATGGTCTGTGAGTTGGGTATGACGAAGGACTCAAGCAGGTTCACGCGAATATCTTTCACGTCGATGTTCTGCACCAGCGTGTGAAGCACCTCGCCTTCAGCATAGCGAACGTCGTTCTGCAGTTTGGAGAGCAAGGTGACAGCAGCTGCTGCCGGCATAGCCTCGAACAGATACTCCTGCCAGTTCTTGCCCAGCGTCTGGGCTCCAACAGGTACTTCGGTTGTCAGGTTGTTCTCAATGATTCTCTGCTGAGCGGTGTCGGGCACCATCTTCACCATGCGGTCGCGGAAGCTGTTGATGGCCAGGCGCAGTTCTTCGCCACGGCCACGACCGGGAGCCAACATCACCTGATTGGCAGCCTCCAGGTCTTCCTTGCCTTGAATGTTCGAGGGGTCGCCGTGTTTGCCGTCAGCCTCACGGGCGATGGCCAGCTTCAGCTCGGCAGCAAAGTCGTAAAGCGAATCGCTCATGTGCTTCACCAACTGCGCCTTGTCGTACCACTCCTTCACCTTCTGAGGATTGGCCTTCATCTGCTGCTCAAAATCCTCATATATCGCCTCGTTCTCCTTTGCCGAGTTGGCCGTCGTGCGGTTCAAGCTCTTCTCCACGATGTCGAAGCCGTTGAGCACCTCGTTGGAGACGTTCAACGCCAGCATCGCCATCAACACCACATACATGAGGTTGATCATCTTCTGGCGAGGAGAAACAGGTCTTTTCTTGATTGCCATAGCTACAATTGCTTACTTAATTATGGACGGGGAGGCATGTTGGTGGTCATGGCCTCAATCATGCGGGCATAGATTTGGTTCAGCTCGGCTATCTGGTCGGCCAGACGGCGGTTCTGCTCGTTAATCTGGTCGATGGTGCCAATCTGCTGGCTTGCACCCTTCAGCTGCATCTCGTAGACGCGGCTGATGCCTGTCAGCGTGCGGTTCAGGTTCTCCATCTCCTCTGAGTCGTGGGTGATGCGGCCAATCTGTTCCGTCGCTTTCTGCAGTGTCTCAGAGAGGTTACGCAACTGTTCCACATAGTTGGTGGTAGCCTCTTCCATGCCCTCGGCATCGAGTTCGGGCAGCTCAGGCATGTTAGCCACGCCGCCAATGACTCCACCGCCACCACCAACACCACTGCCACCAACGACACCACCGTCGCCAACGACAGTTCCGCCTTCGGCACCACCACTTTCCTGTCCTGTAGACTGCGGCATTGCCGCAGTACTCCTGCCGCCACCAATCACAATGGTGCCGCCAGCACCGCCGGCGATGGTAAGCGGCTGCTCGTCGGGCTCGTCGTCTGCTACATGTGTAGGCAGGTCCTTGCCGTCCTCGGTCTTATCGAACGGACGGTCGAAGCCGGCAATGAAGAATACCAGCACCTCAGTGCCCATACCCAAGAACAGCATGAAGTTGGCTCCTGGAAGGTGGGTCAGTTTGAACAGTGCACCGAGAATCACGATAGAAGCACCCCAGCTATAGGCGTAGTTCATGAACGTCTGTCCGGGAACACTGTCCAACCACTTCTGCAAGCGATAAATGATATTGAATTTGCTATACTGTGTCATAATCTTTCAAAATGTCGTCATTACTTCTTTTTCACCGATGCCTTCACGGGCTTTGCCTTCTCACTGGTGGTATTGGCCAGCGAACGCACGCAACGGAAGCCGATATAGCTTCGGGGTTGGTTCTGGAACTCGCTGGAACGCCAAGCTGAACGGATATAGCTCTCAGGATCTTTCCACGAGCCGCCGCGCACGCTCTTCTTCTTCAAGCGATAAGGATCTTCCATGGCGGCATTGTAGCTGAGCTGCGGATTGATGTCGTTCATGGCATCGACACCTGCCTCGGTATAGATGGTTGAGGTCCATTCGGCCACATTGCCTGCCATATCGTAGAGGCCGTTGCTATTGGCTGAATAGATGCCCACCTTACTGGTTATCAGGTTGCCATCCTTCGTATAGTTGCCGTTATCGGGCTTAAAGTTGGCAAAGAAGCAGCCTTTGCCACTGGCCACATCGGCATTCTCCCAAGGGAATTCGTTTTGGTCGCGTCCACGGGCGGCATACTCCCACTCGGCCTCTGTCGGTAGACGATAGCGCTGCACATAGCGAGCTGCCGGACCCAGGCCTTTCAGCAGAAACTCGGTACGCCAGGCGCAGAAAGCATTGGCCTGTTCCCACGTAACGCCCACTACAGGATAGTCATTGTATGCAGGATTTGAGAAATAGTTGCGCATATAGACTTCATTCTCAGCATTAGGGAAGTCGTTCACCCAACAGGTGGTATCGGGGAAGATATTGACGATATAGGTGTTCAGGAAGTCCCACGGTCCCGTCAACTGACGATTGATGGTCTGACGCACAATCTTGCCCTCATCGTCAATATAGGCAGTATCTTTCGAGATCCACACCTGCTCCTCGGGGTTCACCTGCACATCGGTGTTCAGGTTGCGCTCAGCCGGATTCAAACGGTTGCGGCGAAGAGCGGCGGCCGTATAGTCGTAGACCTCATAGCGATAGTTCATCTGATTGGCATCGAGCATTTTCTCGCCTGTCACAGGATTGGTGATATAGACGCTTTCCAGTGCTCTCAGCTCGTCCTCACTGGGCTTGCGCGGCAGGGCTTTCTTCCAGTTCAGATGGGGTTTCACGGGGTCGCCGTTCTTGTCTTCCTCAATCTTGTAGCTCTCGTCGCCGCCATAGTTCGGGTCGGCCAGACGTTCGCGGATAATGGAGTCGCGCACATAGTTGACAAACTGGCGATACTCAGAGTTTGTAATCTCCGTATCGTCCATCCAGAAGCCATCCACCGAAATGTCTCTCACTGGTGTCTGCTTGCCCCAAAGCGAGTCGGTATTCTCAAGACCCATGTGCAGGTGACCACGCTTGATGAGCACCATGCCGTAAGGAGCAGGCTCAGAAAAAGCGCGACCGCCCGAGCCTGTCAGTTCTCCGCCCGAGGCTGTTGTCGACTTACCGCCGAAGCAGGCTGTCAGCATCAGTACCATCCCGAGGCAGAATCCTATCATTACTAATTTCTTCATATTCTCAAGTATGTTCTATCTTTCGTTTTCTTTATTAGAGCAGTCTTACTGACTGGTGTTTGTTGCGTCCTTTCTTGAAGAGGTTCAAGTCGGTCTGATAGCCTATCAGCAGTTCATGGCTGCCGTTGACCAAGCTGACTCCGTTAGTGTAGGCTTCGTAGCTATAGCTCAAACTGATGCCATGAACCACTCCGCCCACGTATGCCGTCACCGAGTTTGTTGGACTGTAGCCCACGCCTACGTAGAACATTTTTTTCTCGTGGTTGTAGGTCAGGCGCGTGGTGATGTCGGCACGATAGCCTACCCCATCGGTACGTCCCAACAGCGACGGCTGTATTGAAAGAAACGGATTTCTGAGCCGAATATTGCCTCCAGCCGTGAAATAATACGTCTGATTAATGGCAAGTTCATTGGTTTCGCCTATTTCAACAGTGGGCGACAGGACGTGCATCACCGATGCACCCACATACCACGAACGGTACTTATAATAGAGGCCCATGCCTAAGTCGAAAGCCGATCCGGTCACCTCTGAAGTAGAGAAAGCCGGGTCGTTGGCTTCTTCAAGTTCCAACTTCGATCCATTGAAATTCTCGCCTAGAAACGTAGGCTGAACGCCAATACTCAGTGTGCCGCCCAAGAGTTTCAACTTGATGGCATACTGCAAGGAAAAACTGTTATGGGCGAAAAGACCAATCTGGTCGTTCGTGAACTTGGCACCTACGCCGTGATAGGCACCAAGGAAATAGAAGGGCATATCGGCAGAAGCATACATTGTCCTTGGATTGTTCTCGAAGCCTGCCAACGACATGTTGTAGGCCACGGCCACATTCAGTTTATCCTGCTTGCCAGCAGCGGCAGGATTGAAAGCGGTCTCCATCGCCCAGTAATGACTGAACGATGGATCGTACTGGGCACTTACTTCCTGCAGTGCAACCAGACAAAGAGCCAATATCCAAAGAGTACGCTTTAACACGTAATAAATAACGCAGAAGGCAACCGTTTTATTGTATCAAGCCTTCCGTTGATTCTTTTAAACGGCTGCAGAAAGCAACTGCTGCGCTTGTTTCACTTGTTCCGCCGTAGGCACAGGCACATCGCTAAGGGTATAGGGAATGCCCAGTTGCTGCCACTTGAACATGCCCAACGTGTGATAAGGCAGCACCTCCACTTTTTTCACATTCTGCAGGGTGTCCAGGAAACTGCGCAGGCGGCACAACTGTTGCTCATCGTCGGTAATGCCGGGCACCAGCACATGGCGAATCCACACGGGCTTGCCGATATCCGAGAGATAGCGGGCACAGTCAAGTATATTCTCGTTGCCATGCCCCGTCAGCCACCGATGTTGCTCGCTGTCAATATGCTTGATGTCAAGCAGCACCACGTCGGTGCTCTGCATTAGGCGTTCGAACTTCGAAAAGAAAGGTTCTTCACGAGTGAAGGGCTGTGCAGCCGTGTCCAGACAGGTATTGATGCCTCGCCGATGGGCCTCCTCAAACAGTTCTATCAAGAAATCAATCTGCAGCAGAGCTTCGCCACCACTCACGGTGATGCCGCCGTCAGGACCCCAGTAGCTGCGATAACGCTCGGCTTTGTCGAGCAATTCCGCAACAGTAGCTGTCAATCCGAGATCTCCGGAGTAATCGGATTGTCTGGAATCTTCAGAATTTTCGGATTTTTTGGAGGGGACGGATGAACTGGTTCTCCACGTGTCGGGGTTGTGACAATAGCGACAACGCATCCTGCAGCCCTGCAAGAAAATCAGAAACCGAATCCCCGGCCCGTCAACGGAGCCAAAGGATTCGGTAGAATGAATATAGCCTTTACTAGCCATACTAGTTATACTAGAGTTACTAGAGATACTAGGGATACTAGAAATACTAGCCCCCCCAATTACAGGCTCTCGTGTGCCTGACGGGCAATCACGTCTTCCTGCTGTTCACGAGTCAAGTCGATGAACTTCACGGCATAGCCACTCACACGGATGGTGAAGTTGGCATACTCCGGCTTTTCGGGATGCTCCATCGCATCGCGCAGCTTGTCGACACCAAAGACGTTCACGTTCAGGTGGTGGGCACCCTTGGTGAAATAGCCGTCCATGACACGTACCAATGTCTGGGCGCGTTCCTCGTCGTTGTGGCCCAGCGTGTTGGGGCTGATAGTCTGAGTGTTCGAGATACCGTCGAGGGCATACTCGTAAGGAATCTTGGCCACTGAGTTAAGCGAAGCCAGCAGGCCGTTCTTCTCAGCACCGTAGCTGGGGTTAGCACCCGGTGAGAGCGGTGTGCCGGCACGGCGACCGTCGGGCAGGTTGCCCGTGTACTTACCATAAACCACATTTGAAGTAATAGTAAGGATAGAAGTGGTAGGCTCCGAGTCACGATAGGTGTGGTGGCGCTTGATCTTGGCCAAGAAGGTCTTCAGCACCCAGACGGCCACCTCGTCGGCACGGTCGTCATCGTTTCCGTAACGGGGGAAGTCGCCCTCCACCTGATAGTCTACATTGAAACCTGTCTCATCGCGGATAATCTTCACTTTAGCGTACTTCACAGCACAGATAGAGTCGACCACATGCGAGAAGCCGGCAATACCCGTAGCGAAGGTGCGGCGCACGTCGGTATCAATGAGGGCCATCTCGGCAGCCTCATAGAAGTACTTGTCGTGCATGTAGTGAATCAGGTTCAGCGTGTTCACATAGATATCGGCCAGCCAGTCCAGCATATCGCGGAAACGGGGTTCCAGTTCTTCCCATGTCAGATACTCGCTGGTGATGGGACGGAACTTCGGTCCACACTGTTCGCGGGTCTTGGCATCCACACCGCCGTTGATGGCATAGAGCAACGTCTTGGCCATATTGGCACGGGCGCCGAAGAACTGCATTTCCTTACCGGTCTGAGTGGCGCTGACGCAGCAGCAGATGCTGTAGTCGTCGCCCCAGATGGGACGCATCACATCGTCATTCTCATACTGAATAGAGCTGGTCTTCACCGAGATCATAGCTGCATAGTGCTTGAAGGTCTCGGGCAGACGGGGCGAATAGAGCACGGTGAGGTTGGGTTCAGGCGACGGGCCCATGTTCTCCAGTGTGTGCAGGAAGCGGTAGCAGTTCTTGGTCACCATGTGACGACCGTCCTGTCCCAGGCCGCCCACCTCGAGGGTTGCCCATACGGGGTCGCCGCTGAATATTTCATTATAAGAAGGTATGCGCGCGAACTTCACCATGCGGAACTTCATCACCAAGTGGTCGATGAGCTCCTGAGCCTCGCTCTCGGTGAGTGTTCCCTCCTGCATGTCGCGAGTGATATAGATGTCGAGGAAAGTTGACACACGGCCTACAGACATGGCGGCACCGTTCTGTGTCTTGATGGCAGCCAGATAGCCGAAGTAAAGCCACTGCACGGCCTCACGGGCGTTCTGGGCAGGCTGAGAAATATCGAAGCCATAGATCTTGGCCATCTCCTTCATTTCCTTCAGGGCCTTGATCTGCATGGAGATCTCCTCGCGCAGACGAATGATGTCTTCGCTCATCTGACGCTTGCCGCAGTTGTATTTGTCAATTTCCTTCTGTTCAATGAGGAAGTCGATGCCATAAAGGGCCACACGACGATAGTCGCCCACGATACGGCCACGGCCGTAGGTATCGGGCAGACCCGTCAGAATATGGTTGTGGCGCACACGCTTCATCTCGTCAGTGTAGGCATCGAATACGCCCTCGTTGTGGGTCTTACAGTATTTCGAGAAAATCTCGTGCAGTTTCTCACTGGGTTGATAGCCGTAGGTGGTGCAGGCCTGCTCGGCCATCTTGATACCGCCGTAAGGCATGAAAGCACGCTTCAGGGGCTTGTCGGTCTGCAGACCAACCACTTTCTCCAGGTCTTTCAGTTTCTCGTCAATGAATCCGGGACCGTAGGCCGTCATGCTGGAAACAATTTCCGTCTCCATGTCGAGCACACCACCCTTGGCACGCTCTTCCTTCTGCAACTCCTGCAGCCGTCCCCACAATTTGTTGGTTGATTCGGTCGGACCAGTCAAGAACGACTCATCGCCATCGTAAGCCGTGTAGTTGTTCTGAATAAAGTCTCTCACGTTGACCTCATCGGTCCATTTGGTTCCTTTAAAACCACGCCATTCGTTTCGCATAAATATAACTTAAAAATACGTTGTTATTCTTTTTCGGGTGCAAAGGTACAACTTTTCTATCTATTATGCAATACTTTATAATAAGTATCTAATCACAATTTCACCATTTCTTATTTTCATCACATCTGATTGTGAGAACCTGCTTACCTGCCTGCATGCGGAATTCGCCAGCCTCAAGCAGCCAATGCCCGTCTGTGTCGACAAAAGCGAGATTGCGGGCAGGAATGGTTAGTGTGACGGTCTCCATGCCACCTGGCGGCAGCAGGGCTGTCTTATGGAATGCGCGCAAACGTCGGTTCTCGGGAACCAGACTGGCCACTAAGTCACGTGAGAAAAGCATGACGGCCTCACGCCCAGCACGACTGCCGGTATTCTTCACATCAATGGTGAATGTCAGCTGATCATCGGGGCCGAATGTATCCTTGTCAACGTGAAAATTATCATATTCAAAAGATGTATAGCTCAAACCGTAACCGAAAGGCCACAGTACGGATACTACGGCATCATAGTCATAGGCACCCTCCATGCGATTGGTCTCTTCGCTGACGCGATAGTCGTAAGTAGTCAGTTCGGCTTGATGGCGCGGATAGGTATAGGGCATGCGAGCCGAGAAATTGGCATCGCCAGCCAACAGGCGAGCCAAGGCATCGCCACAGGGCCGGGTGTGTTGAGCACCGAGCCCACCTTGTAGACAGCGATGGCCTCAATTACACGAAGCGATAAACTAATAAAAGTTAAACATTATGCTTTACTGTTTAGCTGCAGTTGAAAGTTTTGCCGCTATTCTTTGCAGATATCGTGGATAATTGCTACCTTTGTCCTATCATAACGTCAAAACCGCTATACTACGATGGCACTCCGAGGAACGATAGTCGCATCTTGCGTTGAACGGATGAAATATCCGTTTGTATGGCTGAGCCGCATCCACCGCTGTTTGGGCTTTGGCATACAGTCGCCCACCGATTATCAGTTCGTGCGTGGTGTGGTGAACGAGCATACACCATATTATATATATAGTGAGGTTGGGCAGGGCGACGACTGGCTGCACCAGCGTTTAGGACGGCTCTATTTCCGCCTGTCCAACTGGCGGCAACCGCAGACCATCTTCTCACGCAACTATCAGGAATACCTGCAGGCAGGCTGTAGGAAGGTCAGAATGGTAGAACAACCCGACCAAGCGGCGCAACTGGCCATCATTGGAACAGAAGCAGATTTGCGAGCACTTCTTCCCCTGTGCATTGACGGGACAGTGCTGGTGATAGACCGTCTCTTTTGCCATCGCCCACTATGGCAGCTGTTGCTGAATGAACCGAGACCCATGCTGACCTACGATCTTTACTACTGCGGCATTGCCATCTTCGACTCCAAGCGAACAACACAGCACTATCTTGTGAATTTCTAACCTTTTAATACCCCTTTACTACCCTAATGACAAAAGTATATACACGACGCGGCGACAAGGGCCAGACCGACCTGATAGGCGGTGTGCGCATCAGTAAGGCCGACAAACGTCTGGAGGCCTATGGCACCATCGACGAACTCAGTTCCCATCTGGGCCTTTTGGCAGCCATGCTTCCCGATGACGAGACAACCCAGAAGTATATTTTCCGAATCCAGGACACCCTTTTCAACGTGGGATGCCATCTGGCCACCGATCAGAGCCAGACACCCCTCAGCCCGGCAGCTCGTCTGCCCGAAGGCGAAGTGCAACATTTGGAGCAATGCATCGATGACATGACGGCAGAACTGCCCGTTGCACGTGGCTTTGTGTTGCCCAGTGGCTGTCAGGCGGCAGCCCAGGCCCATGTGTGCCGCACCGTTTGTCGCCGTGCTGAACGTCGCATCACCGCCTTGTCGGCAGAAGTCGCCGTCGACCCTAAAGTAGAGCAATACGTGAACAGGTTGAGCGACTATCTGTTCATTTTGGCAAAAAAAATAAACTTTAACAAAGGCATCGATGAAATTCTGTGGCAAAATGCTTGCAGATAAGAAATTATTTGTTACTTTTGCGCCTCAAATAAACAAAACGCTATTTTGGAATAATAACAACCAAACTAAAATAATTTAACGACTATGTATTGGACACTTGAATTAGCATCGAAACTGGAAGATGCTCCCTGGCCTGCTACCAAGGAGGAACTCATAGATTATGCAATCCGTTCTGGCGCACCGCTCGAAGTGCTTGAGAACCTTCAAGAAATCGAAGACGAAGGCGATGTCTACGACAGCATTGAAGACATCTGGCCCGACTATCCCACCAAGGAAGACTTCCTGTTCAACGAGGATGAGTATTAAGACTCAGTTCTGAGTTATTGCACTATTAATCAGCGAGATAAACATCAAAAGTTTGTTTGTCTCGCTGATATTTTCGAATCCTCTATACTATAATAATAGAAAAAGTTGTAAATTTGCGCCTAAGTTCATAAAGAGAAAATGACACCAGATAAGTTAAAGGCAATAATTGCCCAGAAAGAGGGTACAGAGATAGAGTTCAAGGAGTCGAAAGACAACTTGGCTCGTAAAGTCTATGATTCCATCTGTGCATTTCTGAATCGCAGAGGTGGGCATGTGGTATTAGGTGCAAAGGATAATGGAGATATTGTTGGCATCAACCCAGCCAAAGTTCAGGAACAGATAGATCAACTTGCAAAGGATATGAACAACCCTCAGTTGTTTAAGCCGACCTATTATCTGACTTATGAACCTATGGATATAGATGGGAAGAAAATCATCTATTTCTATGTTCCTGAGAGTAACCAGGCTCACAGCTATAAGGGAATCTATTACGACCGTAATCAGGATGGTGACTTTGAACTGCGTAGTACCGAGCAGATTGCCAATCTGTTTATCCGTAAGAGTAAGATGAAGACCGAGGATAGGGTATATCCGATGTTAGGGATGAAGGATCTCGATGAAGAAGCCTTCGAGGAACTGAGAAGAGGCATTCGTATTGAAAACTCAAACCATCCTTGGCTGAATCTGTCAAATGAGGAAATCATACGCTCAGGTGAGCTAATAGCCGTTGATCCCGAGACAGGCAAAGAAGGACTGACACTGGCTGCAATCCTGTTGTTCGGCAATAGTCATGCTATTGCTACAGCTTTGCCGACATATAGAATCGATCTCTTGTGTCGTGTAAACGATACAGAGTTATATGATGACAGGGAACTTCTGAGTTGTAATCTACTGAAAGCCTATCCGATTATGATGGACTTTATTAAAAAGCATCTACCAGAGCAACCCTATATTGAGGGAATACAGAGATTCAGCCTTCGTGACAGGATTTTGAGAGAGGTTGTCCTAAACCTTATCATTCACCGTGAGTACGGCAGTGCTTATCCGACGACATTTACTATTTATCGTGACCGCATTGTTACAGAGAACTGGAATATTCCGTATGTCTATGGTCCTATCAATCTACAGACGATGCGTCCACATCGTAAGAACCCAAAGATTGCCAATGTGTTCTCTCAGATGGGTATCGTTGAAGAACTAGGTAGTGGTATGAGGAAGATGTTCAAATACACACCACTCTACGCCAATGGTAAGGAACCTATCATAGAAGAGCAGGATGTTTATCGTATAGAGATTCCTTATGTTCCCACTATACAGGGTAGTGACGTTGATACTACACAGAAAAGTACACAGAAAAGTACACAGAAAAGTACACAGAAAATACTTGATTTGATTCGAGTTAATCCATATGTAACGACTCAGGAAATGGCAGATTCTATTGGTATTATTCGCAGAACTGTCGCAAAACATATTAAGTCCCTACAAGAGAGAGGCATAATCAAACGTATTGGTCCAGACAAAGGTGGGCATTGGGAAGTCGTTGAAGATTAAAATTGAAGAAGCAACCTGTGCAATAAATGCACAAGATCACCAGTTTAGGATATTTGGTCAAAGCAAACTGTTCGGGATTTCCGAACAGTTCCATTTTCTGATGTTGCTGAAGCCGATAAAGTAGTGGGCGACATCAGTAAATATTCATAGGAAACTGCTGCTGGAAACAACGATGTTTTGTACCGCAACTGCATATGGTTTGTACCGCAATCAACGCTGTTTTGTACCGCAACTGCATGTAGTTTGTACCGCAATCAAGACTCTATACTTTAGTAATCGAAATGTATTTTTAGCTATAAAAGTTTGGATATTTGGAAATAAATGTCTACCTTTGCAGCAACAGTTCCCGCCACGCCTCTTAACAATGCGTACCACGGCGGGACTTCGTCATTTTTATAGGTATGAGATACAACAAACAACCCATAGACATTCCGGATCAGTTGACTTTGCTAAAGCAACGGGGAATGATAGTCAATAACGAGGCTGCTGCTCTTAGACAATTGGAGTCTATCAACTATTTCCGATTGGCGAACTATTGGAAAGTCTTTGAGACAGATGATGTTACGCATCGGCTTGTTCCTGGTACTCAACTTGAAGATGTTATTTCGTTATACGCATTTGACAAAGAACTGCGCTCTATCATTTTTACTGCCATACAAGATATAGAAGTCGCACTTAGGACAAGAATCATACACTTCTTCTCGTTGGCTCACGGTGCTTTCTGGTTTATGGATGCTGCCAAGTTCAATAGTCACAGTATCTTTCAGACTTGTCTTGACAACATTCAGACAGAACTTGACCGTTCAAAAGAAGAGTGCTTGTAAGCAGATGATCGTTTGCTTGTAACCGCATGGCCTTTTGCTTGTAAGCGAATGGCCTTTTGCTTGTAAGCAAAAGCTGGAAACAACGATATTTTGTACCGCAACTGCATGCAGTTTGTACCGCAATCAACGCTGTTTTGTACCGCAACCGCATGCAGTTTGCACTGCAATCAAGGCCATTTTGTACTGCAACCGCATGCAGTTTGCACTGCAATCAAGGCCGTTTTATAACGAAAAACGGGGCAGACTATGCTGCCCCGAGTGGTATGGTTTTACACGATGTTATAGTATATGTGCTATAACTGCGGTTTAGTATGCGTCTTCCTCGCTGTCATCGTCCCAGTTTTTGCGCCTGCGAGCCCAGGCACCGCCTTGGTCGCCGCCGTTTTTGTCGTAGCCGAGGTCGTCGTCAAGTCCATTGGTGGTGACATCGGTAGGCGAACCGCAAAGCATCTGTGCCTGCAGAATCTTTACCTCCTTCACCGTGGGCTTCATATAATCTTTCTTAATCATAGCTGTGTCCTCCTTTCTTTATTTCTTGCTCTGGCAAGCGTCTCCTTGCGTCGCCGAGCGGATGATTACTTTTTTTCCATTTACAATGTACACTCCCTTCTTGAGACCCTGCGGGAACATGCGTCCTTCGGCCGAGCGTGCGGTGGGCTGCCCCTCGATGCGGCGACCGTCGAGCGTGTAGATGCCGCTGGCCGTCGTCGGCTCGTCTGTGAGCATGGTCACGATGCCCGTCGCGTTGTCGTCGAAGCTCATGCGGAAGGCGCGGGCCTCGGCCACGGCGTCGCCCTTCAACTGGAAGTAGGCACGCAGGCCGTTGATGTTGCCGTCAGCCGTGGGGTATGTCAGTTTATTGCCGCCGGTGACGAAGAGCACGGTCTTGTCGCCGCCCGTCAGGCTGGTGGGGTTCATCACGGGTACGAAGTCGGCGCTGGCGGTCTCCGTCGTGGTCGTGCCGTCGCTGATGGTCACGCCCTCGAAGGTCGGATTAGCCACGGTGCTCGTCACCTTCACCAAGTAGGGCTTTCCGGCCTCGATGCTTGCTGCGTCGGCGAAGGTCAGCGTCAGTTCGCCCGTGCCGCTGTTGAACGACGAGGCAGTCAGCGTCTTCACCGTCCATCCCGCCGGGGTGTCGAGGTCGAACGGCACGCAGAACGTGTTCCATCCGCCCTGTTGCAGCGTGCGGGTCAGGGTGACGGCGTAGGTCTTGCCGCTTTCTGCCGCCTCGCTGATGGTCGTGGCGTTGTCGGCTGCCTCGTTCAGAGCCAGTTCGTTCTTCGTCCATGCGGCGCTGATGGTCTGGTTGGCGTCGGTCATGGTCAGCGTGGCCGAGGTCTCGGTCTGTGCGCTGAGTGTGCCGCCGCCCGTTGCGGTGTACTGGTTGAAGGTGTAGCCCGACTTGTCGGCGTGGCTCAGCGTGAGGCTGACAGCATCGCCGTTGCCAGCGTAGAAAACATCATTGTACTTGATGCCCTTGGCGTAGGCGGTGATGCCGCTCTTGTCATACTCCGTGCCAGCGCCGCTGATGGCCAGAGCGGTCACGTCGTCGCCAGCCGTGATGCTGCGCATCTGCTTGCCCTCTTTAGTCAGACTGCTTGCGGCTGCCACGGCGTTGTAGTAGCAGTTGTTGAGAATGCCACGTGTCTTGCCGCCAACAAGCATGTAGTGACCGCTGTACTTCGCGATGGTGATGGAAGAGGGTGCAAACAAGCAGTTGTTCAGCGTGGCAGCAGCACCAGGTCTTGTCCAGCCAACCATGCCGCCGCCCTCGTAGCCAGCAGCATTGCTGTAAGTGATGCTGCCAGTGAACACGCAGCCATTGAGGGTCAAAGTCTTGCCGTCCTCAACACGGGCGACGAATGCACCGCCGTCGATGTCATTGTCGTAACTTGACGTTAGGGCCACTTCGCTCCAGCAGTTCGTTATGGTGCTGTTCGCAGCGAAACCGGCGATGCTGGCTATTCGCATACCTGCCGTTGTCTCGCTACCCGTGATATGCAGGTCCTTGATGGTGGCTCCGCTGATATATGCAAACGGGGCTGCCGTGGCGTCGGCCGTGGCCACGTTGATGCTCAGGTTCAGCGTGTGGCCCTGGCCGTCGAAGGTGCCACTGAAGGGCTTGGATGAGTACAAATTATCATCTGTTCTCGTGGTGATACCGGTGATGTCGGCATCAAGATAGATGGTCTTGCCCTCATACGTGGTTCCGCCGCTCACTGCTGCGCAGAAGGCCTCCCAGTGGCTCTTGCTGTTCATGTGATACGACCCCGTCGCTGTGATGGTCTGGTCGGCATCGGTCATGGTCAGTGTCGGCGTGCTGGTGGTAGCGTTGGCCAGTGTGCCGCCGCCCGTTACTGAGCACTCACTGACAACAAAATATTCAGGGCCTATGCTGAGCGTCACGGCTTCACCGTTGCCAGCATAGCAAACATCGCCGTACTTAACACCCTTGCTGTAGGCCGTGATGCTGCTGATGTCGTAGGTCGCCGTGGCAGTGCCGAGGCCGCTGATGGTCACTCCGTCGCTGCCCGACGTGATGCTGCGCATCTGCTTGCCCTGAACCGTCAGGCTCGTTGCGGCGGCCACGTCGTTATAGTAGCAATTGGTGATGGTTCCGCTTGCATTGCCGATGAACATGTTGTGACTGCTGTACTTCGTAATACTGATGGCAGAAGGAGCAAACACGCAGTTGTTCAATACAACGGTGCCTCTTGCCCAGCCTACCATACCGCCGCCCTCGTAGCCGCCGGCATTGCTGTAGGTGATGCTGCCAGTGAACACACAGCCGTTGAGGGTGACAGTTGTACTTCTCTCTGTACGGGCGACGAATGCGCCGCCGTCGATGTCACCATTACGGCTTGATGTCAGGGCCACCTCGCTCCAGCAGTTCGTAATGGTGCTGTTCGCTGCAAAACCGGCGATGCTGGCTATGCGCAAGCCTGCCGTTGTCTCGCTACCAGTGATGTGCAGGTCCTTGATGGTGGCTCCGCTGATATATCCGAACGGTGCAGACGTGGCATCGTCTGTGGCTACGTTGATGTTCAGGTTCAGCGTGTGACCTTGCCCATCGAAAGTGCCAGAGAAGGGCTTGCCCAAGTTATTATATGTTCTTGTGGTGATGCCGCTGACATCGGCAGTCAGTTTTACGGTCTTGCCTTCGTAGGTAGTGCCGCCGTTTACATCGGTGCAGAACGTTTCCCAGTCGGCCTTGCTGCCAATGGTGTAGGCCCCCGAGCCGTCAGTGGACAGCGTCTGTGCCCATGCCCCCTGTGTCACTGCCATGAGCAGCAGGGCGAGGAGTGATAAGAGTTTTGTTTTTCTCATAAAAGTTTTTTTAAGAGTGAATATTTTTTGTTATTTGAATACTTGTCTGTTTCCCTGTCGGGGTACAAAAACAATGCGGCCTCCCTTGCACCGTTGCAAGAAAAGCCGTATATTAACGCGCCCGCAAGCGGGCTAACCGTAGAAAGCTTATTGTAGGTGAGTACCTGAGAGAGAGAGAGAGAGAGAGTAGCAAAATTATTGGTAATCGACGAAGTCGCTTCGCTTGTCGAAGAATGGCCAAGGAAATCGGTCATTCTTTTCACTGCGTTGGCATTATTTAACTCTCTGTGGGGCATGGGGGAAAATCTATTTCTCGTTGAACACCAATTCCAGGCCTTGGTCTTCGTAG
>JAFTFX010000002.1 GCA_017458225.1 Prevotella sp.
AGCCTCTCGACCTTACGGGGTAAGGGGGAACTAGTTCATGTCCCGTCGGATTACGCGCTTGTATGGCAAAAAAAACAGACAGGCATGTCTCAAATGACGGCAAGACTAGACCGTTGAAAAATTATCTGCGGATTTTAGGTTAAAAACTGATTGCCTTACTTAAAGACTGACTTTGTGTAGTACAGTCCCTCGGTAGGCTCAAGATACCAGTCGGTAGAATCTACCTTCTTCGTGCCCCACTCGTTGAAGCGGCTATAGACATAGCGCACACACTTCTGCTCGCGCGGATAGCGGAAGTCGTTGGGGATGATGATGGCGTGGGGATCCTCACCCAGACGGGCAATGTGTACCTCCCAGTTCATCGTCTTGTTGTAGATATAGGGCAGATTAGCATCGACGGCAAAGCTGAAGTCGGCTGGCACCTCGATGATTTCCTGAACAGCAGGGATGTGCTCCTCTTCCTCCACCGTATTGATAAATGCACGCTTGCCGGTCTGTCCGAAGATGGCATGCACCTCGGTGGTGGCGTTCAGTTTCTGTCCGTTGATGTTGCGCAGGTAGAGCTCGTCTTCGGCACCTGTTCCCTCCAGGCTGTACTTCACGTGGGTCTGGTCAACGCGCTGGGCCTTGATCACCACGTCGTTCAGATCGTAGTCGCCCAGACGGCGGTCCTCGAAGGCCATTGTGTAGACATTGCGATCCAGACGGATAGAGTCCTCATAGAGCGTCACACCACCGTTCACCTCGAACACCACGTCGTTGTAGTCGCGGTCTACGAGATCCTCAAAGCCTATGAAGGCCTTACCGTTGGCACTGAAGATAGCAGCACGGCTCTTGTTGGGGCCCAGATAGGTGCTGGTGGTGCCGTGGCCGGGCCACCATCCGTAGTTCCAGCGAGCATAGCGGTTGGGCTCGTTGTTGAGCAGGCTGTCGGCATAGAAGTTCACGGCGCTCTTTACGTTGGTAGCGCTGCCGCCTACCCATCCTGGCCTCTCGGGGAAGCTGTCGACACGGAACATCAGTCCGATGCGGTAGCCGGCGGGGAACTGGTAGCTGCCCGTGGTGCCGTTGGTGGGCTCGCCGTCGCCGAAGTAGGCCAACGTGTAGGAGCGCAGACGATGGGTGGCCTCATGGCCCAGGTTGGGGTTGTTCTTTGCCATGCGCACGCGGTCTTCAGCCGAGTTGCCACCTACCACCAGTGCGTCGGCACACTCCAGCAGCTTGTACTTAGGCAACTGCTTCAGGAACAGGGCGCGGTCGTTGTCGCTCAGCCCTTCAACCTGCGCAGGGTTGTAGTAATAGTAGTAGAGCGACTCCCAGCCCAGGAAGTCGGCCCATACGCGCACCGGAGTGACGGTGATGGGCTCCTGCGTGCCGTCGGCATAGAAATAGTTGGCCGTGTTGATGAAATATTCGCTCTGCATCACCTTGGCCGAGTTGTCGGTGTTCTCAGGCATGATGCCGGTGATGACCTTAAACATCTCGTTGCGCTCAGCCGTGGTGAAGTCGGTGAGCTCGTTGACGGTGGTCGAGATGTCGTAGAAGTGGTCGTTCCAGCCCGAGTTGTCCCACTGCTTCTCATCGTTGGCCTTAGGTGTCTTCAGCACCATGTTCAGGTTGTCGGAGTTGCGACCTTCTGAAATCACCATCGGAGTGGCTACGGGTGCCTTGGCAGCACGTGCCTTGCGGCTGCTGGCCTCGGTAGTAAAGCTCACGGTCTTGTCGGAAAGAGCAAAAGGCATCACGCGATAGCGGTTATCCTTGCTCACACAGGCTGCGTAGAGGGTGTCCAGATAGTTGGGCACGTCGAAGACCAGGGTGCACTCCTCACCTGCCTTCACCTGCTTCTCATTCAGGATCTTGGTTGAGCTGGCATCAATGAAGGGGTTGGCTGTCAGCACCTGCACGCGGTCGGTCTTGAAACCTTTCTCCTCGGCAGCGTTGGCAACGATGGTCACCTTGCCGGTCTTCATCATTTTCCAATCCTGATTCTGGTCGAACTCCACACCAAAAATGGCCTTCACATTGTCAGCAACGGCCTGCTTTTCCTTGTCAACTTCAGGTTCAGGATTGTAGAGATCCTTCTCTTTTGAGCAACTGACAATGGTCAGTGCCGTCACCAAAAGAAATACAACTTTTTTCATTTTTGTAACAGATAAAAAGACTAATATATATTCAAATTTGCCGCAAAAGTACAAAAAAAGTCAACGCGCGAATACGCGCGAATACAAAATTTAATATATTTAACGTGTATTAAAGGTTGGTTAATGCACATAAAGATTGAATAACGCCCACTAAAGAGCGAGAATCTGTCAAACGGCCACCGCTACAGGGTCAACAGATGATAGGTTCCGCCGGCAAGAGGACGGACGATGCCTTTCATCTCCAACTGGAAAAGGAGGGCAGTGAGTTTTCCTATGGGGACATTGGTCTTCACGGAAAGCATGTTCAGCTGCAGGTCGCCAATCTCAGAAAGTACGTTGACGATGATTTGCTCTTCTGCTGACAGATTGGGAAAAAGCTGGCGCTCAATGCCTTGCTCTGCTGCCTTTTGGCGCTCAACATCCATCTGCCAGCCCATGGCCTCCACCAAGTCCTGAGCCGAAGTGATGAGCTGGGCCCCGTTGTTGCGAATCAGGTTGTTGCAGCCCTCGCTATAGGGTGCTCCCACGGCTCCAGGATAGGCAAAGACAGCGCGGTCGTAGTCTTGTGCAATGCCGCAGGTGATGAGTCCGCCGCCCTTGGCAGCGCTCTCCACCAGAATGGTGGCATCGCAGATGCCGGCCACAATGCGGTTGCGCTTCACGAAGTTCAGCTTGTCGGCCCGTGTCTGCGACATATATTCGGTGAGCAGTCCGCCTTGTTGTAACATCTGCTTGGCCGTTTCGCGATGGCGCGGCGGATAGAGCTCATCCAGTCCGTGAGCCAGCACGCCAACGGTCTCAAAGCCCTGACCGAGGGCCTCGCGATGGGCACACACATCCACGCCATAGGCCAGTCCGCTGACCACCAGCGGTCGCAGTCCCATCGCATGCAGATCGGCCATCAACCGCCGTATCAAGTCGTGACCATAGGTTGTGGCATGGCGCGTCCCTATGACGTTGATGACGCGCGTCTGGTTCAAGTCGGCCGTCCCCATATAGAAGAGCAGAAGCGGCGCATCGGGGCACTCACTAAGCCGCTGCGGATAGTCGGGCTGTCCCAGCAGCAAAGTCTTGATCTTATGCTTCTGAATGAATGCCATCTCGGCCTCGGCGCGTGCCAATGACTCGCTCCAGTCCCTGAGTGCCTCGGCCAGTCGCGGCGAGCAGTCGGGCAGCACGTCGCGTATATCGTTGCGATGCTCATAGACAGCCCGTCCACCTCCCAGTTCCTGATAGAGTTGCAAGGCCGTCTGGAAGTTAAACCCCGTCATGCGGGTCAAGGCAAGGGTATAGAGAATTTCATCGTTCATCGTTAACAGCGGCTGTCTTTGTTCGCTATAAACTGCTGGAAGGCACGGTCGTAGTCTTCGCTGTTGGCCAGGCGACCGTTAACGAGGCACACCAGCTCTATCTTGCCACGGAAGCAGAGCTGCTCACTGGGTGTAGTGTCAGCACCGTCCTCACTGCACACTCGGTAGAGGTCCTGATGGAACACGTACTTGATGCCTTCCTTGGTGAGGTTCAGTCGTGAGATAAACTCGTCGTCGGGGCGCAGTGGCGACTTGTATTGCAGTTGCATGCGTGCCACCACGGCATCGACCCCCTTCTGGTGCATCTCGGCAAAACTGAGTCCGCACGCTTTCAGGAACAGGTGTCGGGTGTGCTCACAATAGTGAATGTACTGGGCGTTGTTCACAATGCCCTCAATGTCGCACTCGTAGTCGCGCACTTCCATGCGGGTTTCAAAGATGTAATCGTTCATTGGAATCGTTCTTTTTTCGATATTTCGTTATTTCGATATCTCGTTATTTCGTTACAACGTGATTTCGACGTAAATACTCATATCCAAAGCGGCAGCGCAGACAGTCGCGCTTGTCACAATATTCTCGTTTCAGCTGGATGAGGGCCTGCGAGTCGCCTGCCGATGCGGCCTCCAGACCGCACTCCTTCCACATGCGCACGATGTGGTTCTGCTCGGCCTTCAACTGTTCCAGAAAGTCGAAGGCGCGGTCGCACAGTTCTTCTTTCTGGCGATGACGGCCTACGGCGAAGAGCATCGGAACGGCAGTATTGATGGTGAGCAGGTTCAGCGACGACCGAGACAGATGCTTGGTGCTCTTGGGACTCTCGGCACCAAACACGTAGTGGGTCTCCCAGTAAGGAGTGACATGGGTGGAGAGCAATTGCTGCACGGCTTCTACGGTCTTGCATTCCAACAGTTCGCTCAGTCCGCTCTTGCGGTCGTAGTAAAGCTGGGCCAACTGTGCAATGCGGATATGGGGGAAGTTCTGCGGACGCAGTCGCAGGAAGCGCCAAGTGGCAAAATTCATCGGTTTCATCGAGAATTTATGTGCCAGATAGAGATATTCATTGCGCAGTCGGGTGAAGTACCCGTCGTTCATTGCGTCGGTCTGATAGCGCTCGGGCACCGCTTGCAGATCCAGCAGTCCGGCCTGCCCCATGAAGATGGCCTCCACCTGGAACAGGTCGTCACGGTGCTTGCCCACAGCACTCAGCGGCACCTGCTGTGCCCACTGTTCAAAGGCCTCACCGTTGATGCCGAAGCCGAAGTTGCGCGCCAAGGTCATGAAGTAGGCATCTTCCCACGAGCCGTTGCATCGCTGGGCGCGCTCGCCGATGGCCACGGTCTTCTGCTCCAGCCGTTCGGTCTGCAGGGCTGCCATCCATGAGTGTACCAGCAACTGGGGCAGGTCGGGAATAATGCGATAGCAGGGCGGATACTGGTCGGAGTGAAGCAACTCTTCATAGTTCTCACTGACGCTGGCCGGCACCTGCAACACCAGCTGCGGCAGATATTCGCCGCGCGAGTTCATCACGTCGCTGTCGGCCACGCCCACCACATGGAGCACCACATTGTCGTAGGCCGCATCGCGGTCGTGCCCGTGCTGATACCAGTCGCTGGCCCGGTCGTGAATCTCTACATTGCCCACCCAGAGTGTTCCGCCAATGCGCACCTTCGCATTGAAGAAGTCGGGACCGGCATCGCGGCGGTTATAGAGACCGGGGTCTATGATTTCAACCATTCGCCCGTCGGTGGTCTCCATGGGTCGCAGGGGCCATAGCTTGTGTTTCCAGACGTAGTGCAGCAGCTGTTCCACTTTCTTTAGGATTTTAGGAGTTCAGAAGTTCAGGAGTTCAGGAGTTCAGAAGTTCAGGAGTTCGGGAGTTCAGACGATAGATTAGGAGGTTTTGCCTTTGGCAATAATATAGATGATGACGGGCGCACCCATCAGTGGGGTGACAGCCCCGAGGGGAATCACGCCGTTCTCGCCTGGCAGGAAGCACACCAGATTGCACAGCAGGGCGATGACCGAGCCGCACAGGATGGTGGCCGGCATCAGCACAAGGTGGTTGTCGGTGCGCAACAGCAGGCGCGTGATATGGGGAACGGCCAGTCCGATGAACGAGATGGGGCCGCAGAAAGCCGTGCAGATGGCGGTGAGCAGCCCCGTAACGATGAGCAGCCAACGGCGCACCCAGCGGATGTTCACGCCCAGATTCTCGGCATAGCGATCGCCCAGCAGCAGGGCATTGAGCGGCTTGATGAGCAGCAGCGAACAGCCGATGCCCAGCAGCGTGACCGCAGCAAACACAGGCATGTGCTTCATCGAAACGCCGCCAAACGAGCCCATGCCCCACACCATGTACGACTTCACGCCCTCGTCGGTGGCAAAGAACTGCAACAGCGAGATGGCCGACGACGACAGGTAGCCGATCATGATGCCGATGATGAGCAGCATCACGTCGTTACGGACCATCGTAGAGAAGAAAAAGATGATGCCCATGACCGTCATGGCACCGATGAAAGCGGCCAAAATGATGGCCATATAGCCACTCACGCCAAACGAGCCGGCACCAAACGAGCCACCCAAGAGCAGCATGACCAGGGCCACGCCCAGTCCGGCTCCGCTCGAGATACCGAAAATGGAGGGGTCGGCCAGCGCATTGCGGAAGGCCGTCTGCAGCATCAGGCCACTCACGGCCAGTGCACCACCGCAAAGCAACGCAGTGATGGCTTGCGGCAGACGGCTCTCCAACACAATATAGCACCACGAGGCTTTTACACCCTCGGCATCGCCAAACAGAATAGACAGCACGTCGCTGGCAGGAATCTTGATAGAGCCTACCAATAGATTCATGCCAAACAACACCATGATGGCCAGCAGCAGGAAGAACAGCCTCAGTCGCTTCATATTACATTTATGCGTAAATCCAGCCAATTTATGCATAAATTGCTCGGATTTATGCATAAATTGATTGGCATCTGCGCTTAATCAACTTTATAGTAATAACGCAAAGGCGGCAAGTTTGGTATGTCAGGATGCAAAATTTGTATGAAGTCCTGCAATAACAGGTCGGGACGGAAGGGCGACTCCTCGTAGAACATGGAGGTCATGACATTACAGCCGTAGAGCCGTCCCGTCTGGGCCGGGCGCAGTTGAGGATAGCCCGGCTGCTCCTTCAGCAGCTCAGCGCGCGTGATGGGCTGCGCTGCGTCGTAGCGGAACAACCACACATCGGCCTCGCCGCATTTCTCCAGAATGGCTTCGAAGGGCAACGCCAGCGAGCCGCTGTGCTCATCGCTGAAAAAAGGATAGCGGCACTGCGCGTCGTTCAGCATACGCCCAATGGTGCTGCGCCCGCCGGGCACATACCACACAGAGCCCGTCTGCTTGTCCATCAGCACCGAGGGGTTCACGTTCGACGTAGTGGCCAGTTTCTTCAGCAGGCCATAGTTGCTGTCAACAATCGAGAAGATGGAGTCGGCCTCCCGTTCCTTGCCGTAGAGCAGGCCGTAGAAGCGTATCCACTCGGCACGCGCCAAGGGCGACTCCTCCATATATTCGGCACACTCAATGAGCGGAATGTCAACCTCTTCCAGACGACCATAGCCGCCCGAGTTCTCAAAGGGAGAGAGCAGGATGGCATCGGCCTCGGCATCGATAATCTTCTCGATGACAGGAGCCATGCCGTCGCCACAGTCCAAGATGCGCCCTTGCTGCACGCCCTGCTGCACAAAGGGCACCTTCATGTATTTCAAGTCGGCCACGCCGGCCACCTGCGCCTGTGCTCCCAGCTGCTCGACCAGGGCGGCATGCACACTGGTAAACACCACCGAGCGCTGCAGGGGCACCCGTACAAGGGTGATACCTTCTATGGCGGCCTGCTGTCCGGTAAACTGCGACACTGTCGCAGTGTGCTGAACCAGCCGGTAGCGGTGCAGCATTTTTCCCTCCTTCCACGGGTTCTTGATGCTCACCTCGGTATAGTTGCGGTGCTTCACCACCGTGATGAGCCGTGCATACTTAAAAGAAAGGGTATCGCCCTCCTCGGCAGTGCCCGACATCTGCCGGCCACCGCACGAAGAGAGCAATACTGCTATCGTAAATATAGAAAAGAGTTTCTTCATGTAGCTCTTTTTATGATGGCTTGCGCCATCGCATAACTACTTCACCATGACTTTGCGCACCGTGCCGTCAGGCATGCGAACGATGTTCAGACCCTTCACCTGCCTGTCGAGCTTGCGACCGCCCAGATCGTAGCGCTGCTGCGAGCCGTTCGTGCTGTTCAGCAACTGCAGGATACCCGTAGGAATCGGTCCTTCGTTCTCAGGCTTCACACCGCCCAGATTGTCCAGACAGAAGTAGGCAGGTGTGTTCATGCCCCAGTCGCCATTGTCGCTGCTGCTCAGCGAGAAGCCCAAACGCTTCACCTTGCCCAGCGAGGTCAGGTCGACCCAGCGCCAAGTCTTCAGGATGTAGGATGCCTGAGCATCGCGCAGGTCAGCCAGATAGAAATCAACAGTTCCTGTCTGCTCGCCAGCGGCATCATAGCCAGTGACAGTCAGCTTGAACCAGTCGTCCTGACCGAACTTCTTGGCATAGTCGTCGCCGTTGATCATCGAGGTGTAGCTATAGGCAGCGTTGGTCACGTAGAAACCACTGACCTCCTCGCCATCGGCAGCCAGCACCTCAACACCCTTCGGTGTCCAGTTGTTCACATTGAACACGGCGTATGTCTTCGAATCTTCGGCACCCTTGCCTGCGGCCGAGTTGTACATATCGGTGACATAGTTGACAAACGTTGTAGCGGTCTTGTTGCTATAGAACCAACCATAGGCATAAGGACCGTAATCGCTTGTTTCATAGCCATTCTCGAAGCGATAGCCGCCGCTGATGAACGAACCCGTGCCGTCGCTGCCGTTCCAGAACGACTCGTCGGCCAGTTCCAGGTCTTCCATCGTGGCCGGACCGTTGTAGAAGTAGCTCAGCGGCAACAACTCCAAAGGCTCTTCGCTCTCAGGCTTCTCGGCACCCATATCGTCGAAGCAGAAGTAGGCAGGCGTGTTCATGCCGTATGTGCCATTGTCGCTGCTGGTGAGTGCAAAGCCCAGCTTCTTCACCTTGCCCAGCGAGCTGAGGTCTACATAGCGCCAGCTGTTCACAACATAGGCGTTGTTTACGTCGCGCAGGTCGGCCAGATAGTAGTCCACAGTACCCGTCTCTGCACCAGCAGCATCATAGCCAGTGATGGTCAACTTGAACCAGTCGCCCTCGCCAAACTTCTTGGCATAGGGATCGCCGCCGGTGATAGACGTGTAGGCATAGGCCGAGTTGGTGATGTAGAAGCCGGGAACCTCAAAGCCCTCGTCGCTGCCAGTGATGGTGGCATAGCAAGGACCGTTGAACTCGGCAGCGTAGGCCACACCGTAGTTAGCCGAGTTGTGACCGCCACCTACAATGTTCTTCCACTGGTCGACCAGCGTGGTGTAGGTGTTGTCGGTCTGATTGGCATAGCCGAACCAGTACCAGTAGTCATAGTCGCTCATGCAGCCCGTAGCAAACTCGAAGCTGCCGCTCTGGAAGCTGGTGCGCTCGTCATCATCCTCTGTGCTGATGCTCATGTGGCTCTCCATTTCAATCTCAATGTTCTCAAAGTCGGCAACAGCCAGCGTTGGCACCACAGGAGCCTCGCCGTTGAAGTCGTCCATGCAGAAGTAGAGCGGTGTGGTGTAGCCCCAGGCATTGCTGCGCGAAGCCTCCAAGTGGAAGCTGAGCTCCTTCACGGTTCCAAGACTGCTCAGGTCAACCCACTGCCAGTCGTTCACGTAGTAGTGCTCGTCGGCATTCTCGTTGCGATAGTCGGCCAGATAGTACTCTATAGTGCGGTTGTCGTCATCATCGGCGGTGATGATAAGCTTGAGATAGTCGCTCTGATAGAAGCCCTGATCGCCGGCAACACTATTGCCATTGGCATCTTTCTCACCCGTCTGTCCGTCACCATTGAGAATAGAGTTGACGGTCACGGCGGCATTGGTGATATAGAAGCCGCTGAGCTGTTCGCCCTCAGGATTGTTCAGCACGCTGACGGTCATCGGAGCGTAGGCATCCTCGAAGAACACAGCATAGTTCTCAGAGTCGTTGTAACCCTTGCCCACGCATGAGTTCCACTGATCAGTGGCGTAAGAAGCAAAGGTAGTACCCGTATGGTTCGAGTAGCTGAAGCCCGACCATGAACCCCAGTCGATGCTGTAGTTGTTCGAGAACTTATAGCTGCCGCTGAGGAACGAGCCCTGATACTGGTCGTCGCCATAGAGACCTTCCTCTATTTCGCCCTTCGTGTCAGGACCGCGCCAGTGGCTATTCTCAGCCAAATAGAGATTCTCGAAGTCGGCCACCAGAGCCTCGCCAGTCACGATGATGCGGCAGGTGTCCTTGGCCTCGAACTGCTGGGCATCCTTAATGGTGACGTAGTAGTCGCCCGACTGTGCAGGAGTGATGTTCAGCACAATCTCCTCGCCCTCCAAAGAGGTCTCGACGGGCTCGCCTACTGCCTCATGCTTGCTGTTCAACCAAGTCACGGTGTAAGGAGCACGTCCGCTGGCCACCATCACCTTCAGAGCCGTCTCGGTGCCAGAGGCAACCGTAGTCACAGGCTCGGTGCAGGCAATCGTCAGCTCGATGGGCTCCAGTGGTGTGGTGAAGGTCTCGGTAGTCAGTACCTCGGTGGCGTTGCCACGGGTGCTCTCCACCAGCACGTAGGCTTTATAGGCTGTCTGCTCCTGCAACGTGTCGATCTTCAGCGAAGCCTCAGCATCCTTGTTCAGAGTCGTGGTGTAGGTAGTTTCCTTCAAGGCCTCGGCAGCGGGAGCCTCAGCATCGGCAGTCAGTACCATGATGTATGCCTTGCCATTCATGTCGGCCTTCACGGTGATCATGGCCTCATTGAAGGCCGTAGCCACTGCCTTGGGATAGCCTTCGGCAACGACAGGCACGCGAGTGATGTCGGGATCGTACTCGTAGGCACCGATAGAGATATTCTCCTCAGGACGCACAGTGCCCTGAATGTCGGTGGCAACATAGCTCAGTTTGACAGCCTTCAGCAGGTCGCCGTCGAGAGTAGCGCTGGGCTCCAGCACGTCGTCGCTCACGAACTGTGCCTGCTTGTTGATGCAAGCGGTGGCACCCGTCTTCTCAACGAACGAAGCGAAGTCGCCAGAGGTGCCCGATGAAGCGCGATAGAAGGTCTCGCCAGCCGTGTACATCAGGTTGTTTTGGAAGTTAATCTTGTCAGTACCCAAGTTACCATCGTTGTAGAGGTTGACGGCATAGCCGCTGGTCTCGTTCTGAATGATGTTGTTCACCACGTTGATGTTGCCGTAGCCATCACCCAATGTCGATGAAGCCCAGAAAGCAGCACCGCCGTTGTCACCCGTCATGCGGATGGTGTTGTGGGCCACGTTCACATTCCTGGTACTTGCACTGTTGAACTTGATGGCAGCATAAGAGGCGTTGAGCGATGCCAGGTTGATGATGTTGTTGGCAATCAGCACAGGAGCCTCAGAGGTTCCTTCCATCTGGCGCAGGTTCATCACGGAAACATAAGTGCTGGGAGCCACGTTGAAGATGTTGCCCGTAATCTCTGTTGCCTCGGCATATTCATCACGCAGTTGCATATCGAGGATTCCCACACTCATCTTGGTAGGAGCATCAGCCTCGATAATGATGGTGTTGTTCTTGATCTTCACACCCAGCTCGTCCATCACATAAATGGCCTTCTGAGCGTTGTTCTTGAAGGTGTTGCCCTCGATGATGCCACCCACTTCCTTGGGCAGAGCCACATAGTTGGTGCCACCCATCGAGATACCCATCTTACCGCCTTCAAGCAGACAGTTCTTCACCGTCAGGTAGTCGTTGTTTTTGTTCTCCTCGTCGATAATGGTATGCCCAACGAGGCAAACGTCTTCACCACTCGATGCCGTACAGGCAGGAGCGTGCAGATAGCAGTTGTCGATGGTGACATGACGACTCTCGTCCTTCACCATGACTACGGCCTTATAGGCCTTATCGGTGGTGGTGACCTCCAGATTCTTCAGCGTGACGTAACTGGCCTCATAGAGCGTAATCACGCCGTAGTCCTTCTTGTGCTGGTCGTCGCTATAGCCAGCGGTGGTGTACTGGTTGTGATAGATCTTCACATCGCGCTCGCCACTCTCACTTTCAATGGTGAGGGTATTCGTAGCACCCATGCCTTTGATATAAGGAATGCGAACCTTCTCATTGTACTCACCAGCCTTGATCTTCAGTACCACAGGACCTTCCATGCCCAATGTGCCGAAGTCGTCGATAGCATCCTGGATAGTGGCATAGTCGGCATTGGCACCCACGGTGTAGGTTCCGCTCTTGCCTGAAGCTACGGTAATATCAGCAATATCGGTTGCGGCTTCTATCACATTGCCGTTCACGGTGATGCTGTTCAGCACAGCCTCAGCCGTCTGACCCACCTCGGCAGTAGCCTTCACGTCGTAGGTCAGCCAGAAGTAGTAGGTTCCGCTGTTGGTGATGCTATAGCTCTCGCTGAACTCGTTGTTGGCCGAGAAGGTCGTGGTGGTGCCCGTCTGATAGATGTGGTAAGCCTCCAGAGCCTCACCGTTAATGCCATCAATATCGAAAGCAGTAATCACGGCAGGTGCCAGCTCGCCCTTGGCTTCAACGGCTATCTTCAGCATCTTCACATCGGTCTGACCTTTCAGCACCTCGCTGACGCTGATGTCCTCAGCACTCACGGCAGTAACAACCACATCGCTCTTCTTGTAGCCTTCGGCCTGAACAGCGAAGTTCGGACGAGTATAGCTGCCCTTGCCGACATATTTCAACGTGAGCTTGCCACCGTCGAAGTCAGCATCGGTCACAATGGGTTCGAACTTAGCAGACGAGCCAGTAAGATCTACAATCTGGTTATCGTCATTGACTTCACCACCTTTATATATATATAGGTGAGCGGTATAGGCGAAGCTGATGCCTAAGTCTGTAAGTTTCAAACAGTCGGCCTCGCCGGTAGGAGCCAGTGTGAGGGTAGCCTCCACACCGTCGGCACCATCGCCTTCAGCACCGCCATCGTCATAGATGGCAACAGTCTTGCCCAGTCCAAGAGCCAGTGTGCCGTGGTCGCCCTCGGTCATCAAGACTTGGTTCTTCAGCGTGCGAGTGCCCTCGGGGTCGCCGGCAGTGGCTGCTACGTCGGCAGTGCCGACGTGTACGCTGACAAGGCTGGCATCGATGGTGGCGTTCTCCTCGGCATCGGCATTGATGTCGGCCTTCACGGTGAAGAGGTTGTCGCCCTCGGCAAGCGTGACTGCCTCGCCAAAGGTTACGTCGACCTCAGTGGCAGCAGCGGCCTCGCCCAGCTTGGTGTCGTCCTGCCAGATGCTAACCTTTGCCAGGTTGGCCTCGGTGCCCTTCAGGTTCAGCTTCATGCCACTCAGCGTGAGTGCATTCAGACTGCCATCGGTCTTCACATTGACCGTGAGCAGATCCTGGTCGGCAGCGCCAATAGAGGCATCGGCCGTAGAAGCCTGAGCAGCCTCGACAGCAGCTACCGCCATATTCTTCATGAGATATTCGCTGACGGTGGCCTTGAAACCGTTGGCCGTCGAGTATGAGTTATTCGGATTAAATACCACAGTCAACGAGCCGTCAGCTGCCGTAGAACGAATCACCCGACCTGGGCCAGTGGTATAGTCATCCTTGCTGTTCACCGTCCAAAGCACCTCGCCTGCAGTTCCCGTACCGTTGTAGATGGTGAACTTGGCGCATGACGACGGACTGTAGGAATAGTAATAAATGGCAAATTCGGAGAATTCTATTTGTGTAACATAGCCCTCATGCTTGGGTTTGAACACATTGATGCGATCATCTGTACCAGCCTCATACTGAGTAGAGTATTCACTCTTGGCTTTATGTGTGAAGGCGATAGAGCCGTTGACGGTCTTCGTCACCGTGCCCTGATTGGCATGCGAGATGGCGATGTTCTTTACGGTACGGGTGACGGCATCTGCTGTAGCTGCTTCCGTCTTCTCGACATTGTTCACCAGAGCGGTGACGCTGACGAGCTGAGCCGACACGGTCTGGTCGTTCAAAGCCTCGTCGCTGATGGTGTATTTCAGTGTGAAGAGGTTGTCGCCCTCGGCAAGTGTCTGAGGAGCGGTGAGGGTGATATCGAAAGAGGAACCTTCGACCACTGCCTCGCCCACCTTCGCAGAACCAAAATAGAGCTCAGCCTTGGTGGCAAGCGCGAAGTTCTCGCCAGCCGAGAAGGCCATCTTCGTCACCTGCATGGCAGGCTCGGTGTTCAGAGCTTTTACGGTGACCGTCAGCATGTCCTGACCCTCGTCGCCAGCAGCCACGGTCTCCGTAGAGGCGGCAACAGCGGTCAGACCGTTGAAGTCCATGGGCTGAGGAGTGAAGAGGCTTACTTCGGCCTCGAAGCCGTCGGCAGCAATATCGTTGCTGGCATCGCTGAAGAGCACAACGGTCAGCGAGCCGTCGTCGGCAGTAGAGCGCACAATGCCCGTCTCGCCCTGCTGCAGGGTCTTGATGAGATTGGCAGCATTAACCTCTGTGCCGCTATAGATGCGTAGCTCCTGGTTGTAGAGTGAGCCGTGCCAAATCTGGTTCACGGTGAAGTTCACCATCACCTTCTGTCCCTCGACACCCGAGAGGAAGGTCACCTGGCCATTGGTCTTCGACACGATGCCGCCATCCTTGCCGCCCTCGTCGTAGAACTGCAGGGGTGTCTCACTGACGGTAATAGTCTGCGGCGTAGCCGTCATGATGACCAGTGCGGGGTTCTCAATCACCACGCTGGAAGCAGCTGCAAAGGGAGCAATGCCCTCCGTCTGGGCCACGGTCGTCACCTTCGTAACGTCCACCTGCACCTTGGCACCCACGGCAGCCGTGCCGAGGATATCGCCCTTAATAGTAAAGGTGGTGGTGCCATCGGCAGGAGCTTCGTTCAGGGTGAACATATAGTCGGTGGTAGTACCACCGACCACCGAACATGTGGCATCGAGTTGCGTGTCGCCCTTGAAGAGTTTCAGGGCCGTGGGGTCTACCACGCCCTCGTTCTGTGTCATGGTGAAATAGATGCCCGTCACGTTGTCGGGATTCATCACACCCGTAGCCGTCACGTAGGCATTGGCCAGCGCCACGTTCTGCTTCGATGTCAGCGTGCCGCCAATGCCCTCGTAGTTGCTGCCGGCACCAGTGATGGTCATGTTCTCCAGTTTCACCACCTTGACCTTGGCTACCCAGCCTGTGCAGCTATAGGCATAGCGATAGGCAAAGCCTACAGACAGCGAACCGTCGGCGGCTGCCGAGATGTAGGTCTCATCGGTGTAGGTCTTGTTGCGCTCATTGGGATAAGCACGCAAAATGTTGCCAGCAGGCAGCAGGCTCTCCGAATATGACGATGACACCTCGCCTGTGGTTGTTGCCCACACAAAGGTATCATCAGCATCGGGATTGCCACTATAGACGTTGGCAAATGAATAGTAACTGTTCTGGCCACCCATGTTCATCGATTCGAAGGTAATCTGCACTGACATACCTTCCTCGGCAGGCTGGAACACAGTGAGCGACTGGGCATTCTCAGCGGTAGTACCCGTATAGTCGGTATCGCCCTTCGGGTCCTTGAACGTGATGACCTCATCGCTGGCCACGGTAATGACCTGCTTGCCAAATTGCGGCTGAAGCACTTCGCGGTCGGCCCAGACCCCAAGGGGAACGCCGACGAGCATCAGTAGCATCAGTAGCAATGATTGCTGAAATCTTTGTTTCATAATGTTTTGTTTAAAGGTTATTATAAGTGATGTTTTATCTGTCTGCTATTTCAGGATGACCTTCTTGGTCTTTCCGTCGGCTGTGCGGATGATGTTGATGCCGCGCTGTGGGAACGTCAAACGCTCACCGCGAATGCCGTAAACGCTGGGAGCAGGAACGTCAAACGCTCTTTGGGCTATGCCCGTAGTCACTTCAGGATGCAGGTCTTCGGCACCCAGAATCTCGGTAGAGGTCTCACCGATGCTGCCGCAGGTCTGGTTCATGGCGTTCTGACAGCGCACGAAGTCGATATGGTCGAGCTGTACGCTGTTGCCCTGTGCGTCAACCGCCCACGAGATGTCCAGCGAGCAGCCCTCGCGGTTGGTGTTCGGCTGGTTGTCGGCATAGCCGTATTCGTAGGCCGGCAGCTTCCAGATGGTGGTGCCGTCGTCGTAGGTGCCCTGATAGGCATTGTCGGGCAACCGGCAGCCAGTCAGCGTGAGCGTGCCCTGCTGGGTGAGCCACAAGGGGAAATATTCTTGCTTATGGAACTTGTTGCGCAGCACGGCACCCGTCTGTCCCTGATTGTCGGTCCACTGCACATTCTGCAGCGAGGCATAGGTATAGGTGACGGCATACTGGTGGATGGTCTCCGGCCGGTCATACTCCGAGCCTTTCAGCTCGTACCACGCATCGTCGGGCAGTCCGTTCTTGTTGCTGTCTACCGATACGAGCACGATGGCCGGCTCGGCATTGTCGGCAAAGGCATTGCCCCAAACGGCGAAGTCGCGCACACCGCTGACGTTCACCACGGGATGGTCGAAGTGGAAGGTGACGTAGCCGCCCCAGGCTCCAAGCGTGATCATGCTGTGATCCTGGTCGCTGGGATTGCCGGCAATGGCAGCCGTACACTTCTGTGCCATCGTGGCAGGGGTGTCGGCGGCAGTGGCCACGGGCATGGTGTTCACAAACTGTCCCGGTGCAGGCACATATTCGTCGACGGCCTGCAGATAGGGCGACTGGGCCTGTGCTCCTGACAACGGGAGCAGCAGCATGGCGAGCAGTGGGAGAAAGGTCTTATTAGGTAGATATGTTAGCATATTATTGTTGTTTTTTCTTCGACATTCGTCTCTTTGACTATTCTTCGGCATTCGTCTCCTTGACAACGGTTTTCTTGGTGAGCCAGCAGGCATGACCGGGAATATCGCCCGTGAACACTTGCCACTTCTTCTTGCGCCCTTGGGCATCGTAGCAGACCAGCAGGCCGTTGCTGACGTAGTTGGTGGCATCCATCACGTAGATATCGCCCGTCAGGGGGTGCACCATCAGCCCGTAGGGAGTCTCCAGATCGTCGAGCCCGTCGAAGAGATGGTTGCTTACCACCTGACGGGTGCGCATGTCGATGATGCCCGAATAGTGGTAGTCGGCCTCAGGATGGGTGTCGTCGACACCGATGAAGCACACCGAGTCGCCACGGAAGGCCAGGTCGCTGGCCGGCAGGTCGAACTTCTTCGTCACCGCCATCTGTCCGCTCTCGGCACTGAGCAGGAACAGGCGCGAGGGCTGCGAACCGTAGTTGCCCCTGCTGGTAGCCCACAGCTGCCCGTAGCGGTCGGCACGCAGGCGATAGAGGTTGGGGGCCACCTCGATATGGCGGTCAACGGTGAACGTGCTGAGGTCTATCTGCGTGATGCGGTTGTCGTAGCCCATGCCCTGCATGGCACTGTAGCCGCCGCTGTTGGCCACGTAGAGCTTACTGCCTACCACGGCCAGCTCGTCGGGCTGATAGCCCACGGTGACCTGTCCGGCAATGCGCAGCGTCAGCGTGTCTACCTTATAGACGCTGCCCAGCACCGACTCGCCGTTCACCTTGCCCACATAGCTCGACACGTAGGCATAGCCCTCGTGGAAAGCCAGATAGCGGCAGTTGGGAATGTCGACATGCCCCAGCGAATAGGCCGAGTCGGCCGTGCACACCTCCACCTTGTTCGAGCAGTTGACGACCAGCCACAGACGCGAACCGTAGATCTTGCAATCGTTGCCCACGTCGCCCAACTCTTTCACCTGGTTGGGGTTGCGCGAGGGGAAGATGTTGCGATAGTAGTTGCCGTCTGTCAGGTTGAGAAAGTCGAGCGTGGCCTTGTTCGAGCCCATGTTGCCCTCGCAGAGCACGTAGAGGCCCACGTAGTCGGTGAGCACTTTCTCTACAGGCGTGACGGTGGGCATCACCACATCGTCGTCGGTGCGGCAACCCGTCAGGCCAATCACCATTAACGACATTGCAACGGACGACACTTCAGCAAGCGACAAGCAACAAACCTTCTTACAAAGTCGACGAGTTTGTTCAACAAAGTCGACGAGTTTGTTCAACAAAGTCGACGAGTTTGTAAATTGCTTTGTATTGAATCGTATTCTCATAACTTAGGAATGATTTCCAAACCGATGGCAAAATTGCGGCCCGGCATGGGGTAGTTGGCTATCACGTCGTACTGCTGGTCCAGCAGATTGTTCACTTCGGCCGTGGCGCGCAGCGTGCAGTGCTTCAGGCTGAAGCGGTAGCTGGCCGAGAGGTCGCTGGTGTACCACGGTTGCATGTAGTTGTAGGCATCGTTCACCTGGGCATTCCAGCGCTCGCCGGTGTACATGAAGCTGTAGTTCACGGCGAGGCGCTTCCAGTCGAGCCCCACGATGAGCGAGCCGGAGTGATGGGGAATGTAGGGAATCTGGTGGCGGTAGAAAGGCCGCGAAGGGTCGGTCACGTCGATGGCACGCTGGTAGGTGTACTGGGCGCGGAGGGTTGCGACGATGTCGCGGCATACCGAACCAGAAACCGAGCCCACCACGTCGAGACCGCGGATGTCTACCTCGCCCAGGTTCAGCATGGTCCAGCGGAACTGCTGCCCCTTGGGGTAGGCAATGATTTTATCCTTCACCTTATTATAATATATATCGGCCTGCAGAGAGACATGGGTGCCAGCCTTAGCGGAATTTCCAGATTTACCGGGAGCCCCCAGATGTTTGCTTAGCTGCAGCCCCACATCGAACTGCGTGGCGCGCTCGGGCTTCAAGGCGGCATTGCCCAGGTCGGTGTAGTAAAGGTCGTTGAAAGTGGGCATACGGTAGCTCTGCTTCACGTATGCCCGTAGCGACAGCCACTTGCCCTTGAAGGGATAGATGTTGGCAAACAGTGCGGGCGTCAGCTGGCTGTCAGTCTTTCGTTGGTTGTTTGTCTTGGTATGATCGTTCGCATAGCTGCCCACCACAGAGGCCTGCACCTTCAGATGACGGTAGTCGACGGCGGTGGCCAAGGAGAGCATGTGGGTCCAGCGAGTGGGATAGGCAAAGTTGTAGGTGCTAGCGTTCAGCTTGTTCCAGCGCAGGTCGTAGCTGAGCGAGGCACTCCAGCCGGGGCGCAACTCTACGACATTGGCCGTGGAGAGGTAGAATTCCTGCTGGCGATAGGTGTTGTCGACGGGCAGCACCGTGGTGTCGCGGTTCTCGTAGTGGGTCTGGTAGAAAGCATACTTGGCCAGCCAGCGCGTGCTGAAGCGGTCGCCAAACGACTTCTGCCACGAGGCCTGCCAGAATGTATTCAGGTCTTGCTGGCGCTCGCCGCGGCTCCACACGTTGTTGACGATGGCTCCCGGTATGCCGCGTGCCGAATTGTAGAGGTAGCCCTTCAGCTGCCACTGGCCTTGCTCCAAAATGCCGTGCAGGTTCAGCTCCACGCGCTCGGCATGGATATCGCCGTTCTGTCGGGTGGCGGTGGTATCCCAGGCCACGGTGCCGTCCAGGTTCTTGCGGCGATAGCGGAACTTATACTTGCCACTGGCCGTCATCACCTCGGCATTGGTGCTCAGACTGACATCGCTGCCCAGCCGCTGCTCCCAAAGCACCGACGAGCGCAACAGATCGCTGGCACCATACTTCACCCGTGCCTTCAGGTTCGTGCTGTGGCCCACCTCGAAGCGAGGCATCTTGGTGCGCATATAGACCGACGAGGCCGAAGCAAAGTCGCTGGCTGCCTGGAAGATGGCACTTTTCTGTCCGTTGTAGAGGGTCACCTCCTCAATATTGTCGAGCGAGAACTGGCCGAGGTCTATCTGTCCGTTCTGGGCATTGCCGAGCACGATGCCGTCGTAGCTGACGGCCAGGTGGTTGGTGCCCATGGAGCGCACGTCGACGGTCTTCACGCCGCCCACGCCGCCATAGTCCTTCAGCTGCACACCCGAGAAATAGCGCATGGCATCGGCCACGCTGAGTGCCGACAGCCGCTGCAGCTCGTCGCCCTTCAGCTGCTGCGAGGGAATCACCTCGCGAAACACCAGCTTCGACGTAATCACCACCTCCTGCACATGCTGCAGGGAATCGCTGCGCCATGCCTGTCCGGTACGTTGCGGCATTGCCGCAACACACACCACCAAGCATAAAACCACCAAAAGCAAGCGTTTCGCCATGCCTCTTCGCGTCTCTTTTTTTAGTTTTCTTCTCACACGCCCTAACCCAAGAGGTACGCCTGAGACTCTCCGCCGTGGCAGGTCTTCTGACTTTGTTGCCCAGTGCAAGCGTCTTCCCGAGAAATGCTCAGTGACTCTTAGTGCTTGCACCGTGTGAAGGACAACTCACAGCTGCCGGACAGTCGGGGACTCACACCCCGTTCCCTATTAATCGTTCCATCAGAACCACGGTTTCGGGTGCAAAATTATATATAAAATATGTAATGACAAAATAAAAGCGAAAATAATATATTATTTTCCAAGTTTTTTCGTAACTTTGGCTTCGCCGATGTTACTTGCACTCGGAAATGAAAAGAAAAGCGAGCTTTTTTTTGCATTTCTCTCGTTTTTTCGTAATTTTGCGACGAAATAGATAAATTTCCTGATAAGAAATGAAAATCCTGATTGTAAACGGACCTAACCTGAACCTGTTAGGTCAGCGCGAACCGGGCATCTACGGGCAGTCGTCGTTCAGCGACTATCTGCAACAGTTGCGCGCACGCTATCCCCAGGTGGAGATAGACTACTACCAGAGCAACATCGAGGGCGAACTGATCGACAAGCTGCAACAGGAGGGCTTCTTGGCGCAGCCTGTTGCCGACGGCATCGTGCTGAATGCCGGGGCCTACACCCATACCAGCATTGCCCTGCACGACTGCATCCGCTCGCTGAAGTCGCCGGTTGTCGAGGTGCACATCTCGAATGTTCACCAGCGCGAGGAGTTCCGCCATCACAGTTACCTGTCGGCCGTCTGTCAGGGTGTCATCTGCGGCTTCGGTCTCGATTCGTACCGACTGGCTATTGAGGCTATAGAAAGACTCTCCTCCGCCCCCTCCCTGTGAGGGAGGGGAGTATAAAGACTGTACTCTTTGGATGAATAAAAGCGTGAGCATATCAGGTGGAAAGACTGCCTACGCCCCTCCCTCACAGGTAGGGGTAGAGTCGGACTACATCCTCCACCACATAGACCCCGAGCCCGACTATCTGTACCGGCTCTACAGGGCAACGAACATCCACATGCTCCACGGGCGCATGGCCAGCGGTCATCTGCAGGGACGACTGCTGAAGATGCTGGTGCGGATGATTCGCCCCAAGAACATTCTGGAGGTGGGCACCTTCAGCGGCTACTCGGCCATCAGCATGGCTGAGGGACTGGAGGAGGGCGGACGACTCTATACTTTCGAGATCAACGACGAGCAGGAAGAGTTCACTCGTCCGTGGATAGAAGGCTCCAGCGTGGCCGACAAGATTGAGTTCATCATTGGCGATGCCATCACCGAGGCTCCCCGTCTGGGCATCACGTTCGACATGGCCTTCATCGACGGCAACAAGCGCACCTACCGCGAGTGCTACGAAATGGTGCTCTCAGTGTTGTGCCCGGGCGGTTTCATCCTGGCCGATAACACGCTGTGGGATGGTCATGTGACCGATCCAGCCTACAGTCGTGACCAGCAGACGCAGGGCATCGTGAACTTCAACGACTACGTGGCAGCCGACCCGCGTGTGGAGAAAGTCATCCTGCCCCTGCGCGATGGCCTGACCCTTATCAGAAAAACTGACTAACCCTTATCAGAAAGCGGCCTAACCCTTATCAAAAAAGACTGAGCAAATGAAAAAACATATCATCTTCCTCCTTACGCTCTGTGCCGTTCTGGCCATTGCCTATTCGCTTGTGCCCATCGGCAGCTATTTCACCGCACTGAGTGCAAGTTGCTCCGGCGTTGAGGTGGACGATGTGTTGCCCGAACAATACCGCAAGGGCGAGGAACTACTGAAAGACGGTGAGTGTCAGCAGGCACGCCGGCTGATCAGTGACGGTATGGCGCAGGCTAAGGACAGCGACGAATACTACCGCTATGTGGCCCTCCAGGCGAAATACTTTTTCTCCCTGATGCAGTGCGACTCGTTTATGCAGTGCAACAGGCAGATAGAGAACTACCTGCAGCGCCAGACGGGCAAGCCCACCCTGCAACAGCAGCTGCTGGCCTTGGAGTGCCAGATGCAGCATGGTGTCTACGAAGGCAAGATGGTGGGGCGCATGGACTCAGCCCTGGCCTACAACCTGAAAGCCCTTGAGATGAGCAAGCAGCTGCCCCGTCAGTTCTATGACTACCGCTTGCTCATTCTCAACAACATTGCCGATGCCTACAAACAGGCAGGCAAGTACGACCAGAGCGTACGCTACTTCCGCAAGGCGCTGGAGCTGGGCGACTCTGCCGGCATGAGCACTGCCACGCGCGTCACCCTGACCATCGGCATTGCCTCGGCATACGCCGCCATGGGCAGTTTCGAACAGAGCAACGACTGGTGGGAGCAGGCTGCCGCCATGAAAGACCAGATGCAGCCGGCCGAGCGCTTCAGCTATCTGAACAACCGCGGCAACGACTACTACTTGCAGCAGCAGTACACGAAAAGTCTGGAGTGCTTTCTGGAACTCGACTCCATCATGGCCGGCGATCCCAACATGCTGTGGGAGCGCATGTTCGAACGGGCCAACCTGAGCGATGTCTACATCAAACTGGGACAGCCAGAGCGCGCCCTTCCGCTGCTGGACGAGACGGAGCCCTTCTTCACCGAGCAGAACCAGCAGATACCCCTGTACTATCTGACCACCCAGCGCATTGAACTGGCCGTCATCGGCGGACGGCTGAGCGAGGCATTGCAGATAGTAAACGACCACCCCACGCCCTCGTGGATGATACCCGAACAGAAACTGTTGCGCCAGAAGGCGCTGCTGCAGCTCTACGAGAAGAACGGTGACTGGCAGCACTACAGCACCACGCTGCAGGCCTACACCCTGTTGCGCGACAGCATAGCCAGCGACTATACGAAGATGCGCTTCTCAGAGGCGCTGATGCACTACGAGCACGAGAAGAAGATGCTGGAACAGCAGCGCGTCATCGAAGAGAAAGAGCTGTCGTTCCGATGGGCCGTGGCCATGCTGTTGGCCTCGGTCGTGGTCATCGTTCTGCTGCTGGTCATCATCGCCATGAAGCAGCGTGAGCGCAAACTGCGCGAGGCCGAGATGCGCAACAGCATTGCCGGCCTGCGCATGGAGACTGTGCGCAACCGCATCACCCCTCACTTCATCAGCAATGCCCTGTCGTCGGAAATTCTGGCCCAGATGGAGGGCCGCCAAACCGACCTCAGTTCGCTGGTGCAACTGCTGCATCGCGGCATCGAGCTGACCGATATCGAGCAGTCTACGCTCAGCGAGGAGCTGGAGTTCATTCGCTTCTATTGCAACATTGAGAGCCGTTCGGTGGGCGACGACTTCCGCCTTGATATCGAGATGGCCCCTGATGTTGATGCCGATCGCGTCAGCCTGCCCTCGATGGCCGTACAGATTCTGGTGGAGAACGCCATCAAGCACGGTCTGAAAGCCAAAGGCCCCAAGCCAGGCAAGACGCGCCGCGTGCTGGTGCGTGCCACCCGGCAGCAGCAGGCCACGCTGGTCGAAGTCATCGACAACGGCATAGGTCTGCAGGGCAACAAGCGCAAGGAGCGCACCGGACTGCGCGTCATGCGGCAGACCATGCGCCTGCTGAACGAGCAGCACGAGCGAACAGCCGCTGCCGCACAGCGCCAACAGCTGATGGACTACAGTCTGGAGGACTACTCGCATGCCGACGGCGATACGGGCTGCCGCGCATGGCTGCTGCTGCCCGACCACTTCGACTATACGCTGAAAAAGCTTGAAAAGAATGGGGGGGGGTAACATATACGCTGATCTGTAAATGACACATGGTGGAATGACAAACGAAACATGAAGGAACATGGTAGATAATAGACTGGTGAGAGCCTATATCGTCGACGACGACATCACAGCGTCGGCGTTGCTCAGAAAACTGTTGGAAGACTACTCCGTTGAACTGCTGGGCATGGCGACCGATGCCAACGACCGCACGCTCGACGACATTGTTGAACTGGAGCCCGACTTGCTGTTCCTCGACGTGGAGATGCCCTCCATGTCGGGACTGGAGTTCAGCCGGAAGCTGCGCCCGTTGGTGAAGCCCGACATGAAGGTGGTGTTCTATTCGGGCTACGACAAATATCTGCTGGAGGCCCTGCGCCAACAGGCCTTCGACTACATGCTGAAGCCGGCCAGCCGACAGGAACTGGCCAAGATCATGACGCGCTACTATGAAAACAAGCTGAGCAACATTCAGCAGGCTATGCCCCGTGCCGAGGTGACCGAGTTGCCGCAGGTCATGGTGGTGAACGCTACGAACGAGCACACCGTGCTGAACTTCAGTGAGATAGCCTATTTCCGCTTCGACAGCGAACGGCGCATCTGGGAGGTCGTCACCAGCGAAGGTCGGAAGCACCAGCTGCGCCATCGCACCACGGCCGACATCATTCTGGCCTACTCAAGTTTGTTTGTGCAGATTCACAAGGGCTACATTGTCAACGTGCGCCACATCAGCAAAGTGTCTGACAGCCAGTGCTTCCTGAGGCCGCCCTTGGACCACGTCAACGAACTGCACGTCAGTAAGAACTATCGCCACAACCTCATGGCTACCTTTTATAATATATAACTCAATAACACCGTACAGATATAATATAAACTCAATAACACCATACAGACATGACACAACAAGAAAAGACGCAAATAGAAGAGCACATCGTCGATGTGCTGAAGACGGTCTACGACCCTGAAATACCCGTCGACATCTACGAACTGGGCATGATCTACAAAATCGACGTGAAGGAAGACGGCGAGGATGCCACCGTCGACATCGACATGACCTTCACGGCCCCCAACTGTCCTGCCGCCGACTTCATTCTTGAAGATGTGCGCACAAAGGTGGAAAGCGTGGAGGGCGTGAAGAGCGCCAACATCAACCTGGTGTTCGAACCCGCCTGGGATCAGTCCATGATGAGTGAAGAAGCCCGATTGGAATTAGGCTTCTGACCTCTCTTCTCTCTCCATTCTCCTTTTTTAATCTTATCGACAAAAAGCATGAAACCAATTTATTTCCTTTCCGATGCCCATCTTGGCTCGCTGGCCGTTCAGCATCGCCGCATGCAGGAACGCCGGCTGGTTCGTTTCCTCGACAGTATCAAGGAGAAGGCCGGTGCCGTCTATCTGCTGGGCGACATGTTCGACTTCTGGTACGAATACCGCTACGTGGTGCCGAAAGGCTTCACCCGTTTTCTGGGCAAGCTCAGCGAACTGACCGACCTGGGCGTAGAGGTGCACTACTTTACGGGCAATCACGACATCTGGGCCTATAGCTATCTGGCCGAGGAGTGTGGTGTCATTCTGCACAAGAAGCCCGAGACCACCGAGCTCTACGGAAAGGTGTTCTACCTTGCCCATGGCGACGGACTGGGCGATCCGAACAAGAGTTTCAAGCTTATCAAGAGCATCTTCCACAACAAGACGTGCCAGGTGCTGTTCTCAGCGCTGCATCCCCGTTGGGGCATGTGGTTCGGACTGCACTGGGCCAAGCACTCGCGGCTGAAGCGCCCCGACGGCGAAGAACCGCCCTACATGGGCGAGAACCGCGAACATCTGGTGCTCTACACGAAACAATACATCCAGTATCACTCGAACGTGGACTTCTTCATCTACGGCCATCGGCATATCGAGGTCGACTTGCAGCTGACGAAGAAGTCGCGCATGATCATTCTGGGCGACTGGATTACGCACTTCAGCTATGTGGTATGGGACGGTGAACACCTGCTCATGTCGCAGTATATCGAGGGCGAGAGCAAACTTTAAACTACCGTTTTTTGAGATTCCACGCCATCAGCAGGCCAATGATGCCTCCCAATGTGCAGCCTGTGGTATTTGCCGCGAAGTCGAGCCATTCGCCGGCACGGTTCACGGTGCAGTAGGCCTGCACCAGTTCGATGCAGCCGCTCATCAGCACTGGGGCCAGCCATGCCCATACGAATAGCTTCCATCTGTTGAGCTGTTCGTGGCAGTGCAGATATTCCCACCAGATCACCGAGCACGTGCCGCCATACATCAAGAAGTGGGTCCACTTGTCCAGGAAGGCCACATTCTCCAGTTCGGGCACTTCGGGTGGCATGAACCAAATGCATAAATACCAAACAAGAGCGATGCAAATCAGCGAAAAACGGTATTTTCTTACAAAAACGAACGTTTTTTTCATCTTTAGTTTGAATTTTGATGCAAAAGTAAGAATATTTTTATACTTTTGCAAGCGTTTTCAAACGAAAGAGAAAGTATATGTCACAATCTGAGAGAGGAAACTTTGCCAGCAAACTGGGCATCATCTTGGCCACGGCAGGCTCGGCAGTAGGGCTGGGCAACGTGTGGCGCTTCCCATATATGACGGGCGAAAACGGCGGAGCCGTCTTCATTCTCATCTATCTGTTTTGTGTGTTGCTGCTGGGCATCCCCTGCATGATCAGCGAGTTCATCATAGGCCGCCATGCACAGTCGAACACCGCACGCGCCTACCGCAAGATGTCGGGCGGTACGGCCTGGACGCTCATTGGTTATATGGGCGTGCTCACGGGCTTCCTCATCACGGGCTACTATGCCGTTGTTTCCGGCTGGTGCCTGCACTACATCTGGGCATCGCTGTTGGGCCATCTGGAGGGCGATCCTGCCTATTTCCAGCAGTACTTTTCCGACTTCTCGCAGCATCCAGGCAAGCCCATCTTCTGGCTGGTGGTCATCATGTTGCTGACCTATCTCATCGTGGAGCACGGCGTGCAAAAAGGTATCGAGCGTGCCTCGAAAGTGCTGATGCCCACCTTATTTATATTATTACTGATCATCGTGGTGGCCTCGTGCCTGCTGCCCGGAGCTGGCAAAGGCATTGAGTTCCTGCTGAAGCCCGACTGGGACTCGCTGAATAGTGACGTGTTCCTCTCGGCACTGGGACAGTCGTTCTACTCGCTCAGCATCGCCATGGGTTGCATCTGCACCTACGCCAGCTACTTCTCGCGGCAGACCAACCTGGCCAATTCGGCCATTCAGATAGGTGTGATAGATTCTGTCGTGGCCATTCTGGCTGGACTCATGATTTTTCCTGCAGCCTTCTCCGTGGGTGTGAGTCCCGACAGCGGCCCCTCGCTCATCTTCATCACGCTGCCTAACGTGTTCCAGCAGGCCTTCAGCGCCATGCCGCTGGTGGGCTACATTATCTCCATGCTGTTCTATGCCCTGCTCACGCTGGCAGCTCTCACGTCGCTCATGTCGCTTGTTGAGGTGTCGACGGCTTTCTGTCAGGAGGAGATGCACATCTCGCGTCGGGCAGCCACGCTACTGGTGGTGTCGACGGCATCCGTCATCGGCGTGTTCTGCTCGCTGTCGCTGGGCGGCTACGACGGATTGCAGCTGCTGGGCATGTCGCTTTTCGATATCTTCGACTTCGTGACGGGACAGATCTTCCTGCCGGTGGTGGGCTTCCTCACCTGCATCTTCATTGGCTGGTTTGTGCCCCACAAGGTGGTGCGCGACGAGTTCACCAACTGGGGCACGCTGCGCGGACGCTTCTTCCACCTCTATCTCTTTCTGGTGAAATATGTCTGTCCGCTGTGCATCTTGTTCATCTTCCTGCACCAGTTCGGGCTGATTTGAGCAATGAGTAATTAATAATTAGTAATGAATAATTAGTAATGAATAATTAGCTGATGGAGAATAGAGGTAACTTTGCATCGCGTATGGGCATCATCCTGGCTACGGCGGGTTCGGCTGTCGGGTTGGGCAATGTGTGGCGCTTCCCGTTCATGACGGGGCATAATGGCGGTGCAGCCTTCATCCTGATTTATTTCGGATGCATTCTGCTGCTGGGCATCCCTGGCATGGTGAGCGAGTTCATCGTTGGTCGCCATTCGCAGGCCAATGCCGCACGGGCCTATCATCAAATCTCGGGCGGTCGCCGCCTGTGGCGCTCGGTGGGCTATCTGGGCATCGTCACTGCCACAATCATTCTGGGTTTCTATGCTGTGGTGGCCGGCTGGTGCCTGCAGTATCTGTTTGCCTCGGTGATGGGACAGCTCAACGGCGATGCCGACTATGTGCTCAGCTATTTCCAGACATTCTCGTCGCATCCGTGGAAGCCCGTGCTCTGGGCCGTTGCTTTCATTTTGATTACGCATCTGGTCGTGGTGCGCGGTGTGCAGAAAGGCATTGAGCGAGCTTCCAAGTTGCTCATGCCCCTGCTGTTCGTGCTGTTACTCATCATTGTGGCGGCCTCGTGCTCACTGCCCGGAGCCATGAAGGGCGTAGAGTTCCTGCTGTGGCCCGACTTCTCGAAGGTGAGCAGCGACGTGATGCTCGAAGCCTTGGGACAGGCTTTCTTCTCGCTCTCGCTGGGCACCGCCTGTCTGTGTACCTACGCCAGCTATTTCTCCAAAGACACCAACCTGTTGCGCTCGGCTTCGCAGATAGCCCTGCTTGACACACTGATAGCAATCCTGGCCGGCTTGATGATTTTCCCTGCAGCTTTCTCGGTGGGTGTAGAGCCCGACAGCGGTCCGTCGCTGATTTTTATCACCCTGCCGAACGTGTTCCAGCAGGCCTTCAGCTCCTTGCCCTTGGTGGGCTACGTCATCGGCATTCTGTTCTATGCCCTGCTGGTCTTTGCCGCCCTCACCTCTACGATCTCCATGCACGAGATAGGCACCGCCTTCTTCACGGAAGAGTTCCACTTGCCGCGCACACGGTCGGCCTGGGTGGTCACCATTGTCTGCTCGCTGCTGGCCGTTGGCTGTTCGCTCAGTGTGGGTGCCGTCGATGGAATCACCCTTTTTGGCTTGTCGCTCATGGATTTCTGCGATTTCATCACGGCCCAGATCATGTTGCCTTTGGGCGCTTTCCTCACCAGTCTCTTCGTAGGTTGGTTCGTCGACCAGCGGCTGTTGCGCGACGAGTTCACCAATCAAGGCACCGTTTCCGTCCATCTGTTCCGTGCCTATCAGTTTGCCGTCCGCTTCATTGTGCCCCTGTGCATCCTTCTTATCTTCCTGCACCAGCTCGGTGTGGTGTAGCCGACAGCAGTTATCCTCATGGTGAACTTCAAAGACTTCTTCTACCTGCATAAGTCGGACAGACGAATACTATCGGCCTTCTTGCTGGTCATGGGACTGGCATTGGGAGGCCTTTTTCTGTTGGATGGCCTGACGGAGAAGGAGGCTGAGGCAGACGCGACGGAAACGATGAATGCGACGGAAACGGCGGACAGCATGGCCGGTGGCGATAGCAAGAAAAATAAAAAGGGCAAAAATACCCCCCCCATGTATTTCAAGCAGGAAGAAGGGCGCAAGGCGGAGCGCTTTGCCTTTGACCCCAATACGGCTGACTCTACGCAGCTGCTGAGGCTGGGGTTGCGCCCTTGGCAGGTCAGGAACATCTATAAGTACAGGGCGGCAGGCGGCATCTATCAGACGAAGGAGGACTTTGCACAGCTCTACGGGCTGACGCTGAAGGAGTATCGCGAACTGGAACCCTATATCCACATATCAGACGACTACTTGCCGGCCGCAAGGATGGTCAGGCGGAAGTCTGCGGAACGCGACACGCTGCGCTTTCCAAAAAAGATTGCAGAGAGTGAGGTCGTCGATCTGGCTACGGCCGATACGGCACTGTTGAGGCGTGTGCCCGGCATCGGTTCTTACTATGCTCACGAAATCGTGAAGTACAGGGAGCGACTGGGCGGATTTGCCCATATTGACCAGCTGGACGAGATAGAGGGCTTCCCTCAAGATGCGAAGCGGTTCTTCAAGATAGAGACTCCGGCGGTTAAGAAGCTGAACCTGAACCGACTGAAGGAAAACGAACTGAAGCGCCATCCGTATCTGAACTATTATCAGGCGCATGCCATCGTTGACTACCGTCGCAGAAACGGGCGTTTGAACAGTCTGGACGACTTGCGGCTGCTGCGCGATTTTCCCGATGAAGGACTTCATCGGTTAGCCCCTTATGTAGAGTTTTAATGATAAGCGTCAAATCTCGCTCTGTTTAACGTCAAATTCCGCTCTGTTTTGACGTTAATCAGCGTGAGATTTGACGTTAAACAGAGCGGAATTTGACGTTAATTAGAGCACAATTTGACGCTAATTGTTGAGAAGCGAAAAAAACGGCTGAAAAACTTAGGCTTTTCGGTATTCGCTGGGGCTCATGCCTACATGCTCCTTGAAGTACTTGCCGAGGAACGACTGGTTGGGGAAGTTCATCTCCTTGGCAACATCCTTGATGCTGAGCGTGGTGTTCTTCAGAATGACGCGCAACTGGAGCGTCACGTAGTTGTCTATCCACTCGTTGGGCGTGCGCTTGCTAACCTGCTTCACCATTTCTGATAGATACTTGGGCGTGATGTTCATCTGCATGGCATACCACGCCACGCGGCGTTCGTGCTTGCAGTTTTCTTCCACGAGCTTGATGAACTGCGTGAAGATGATGTCGGCACGGGTGGGGCGCAGGTCTTTCACCTGTTGGAAACGGTAGACAATATCGCTGAGCTCGTAGAACAGGGCGAGCAGCAGCGTGCGCACCACATCGCGGCAGAAGCGGTTCTCGGTGTTGCCTATCTTCGTCTTCAGCACGTCGAAATAGTTGTGGTAGGTCTGTCGGGCCTGCTCAGGGAAGGGGAAGATGGGGTAGTTGTGGGCGAAGAGGAAGAGGGCCGAGATGTCGCTGATGTTCTTGATGATTTCGTTGTAGAAGGGTATGGAGATCATCATGCAGAGACCGTCGAAGTCGGGCGAAGCGTTGTAGTTGTCGAGGATGTGGCGCTCGGAGACCACCATTAGGTCGTTGGCGTTGAGCGTCTGCTGCTTGGTGTCGAGGGTGAAGGTGACGGTGCCCTGTGTGCACAGACAGATGAGGATGAAGTTCATGCGCCGTGCATCCTTGGGGAAGGGAGCATCCATCAGATGGTCTATGAGAAGTACGTCGTTGTCAAGCGACAGGCAGCTGGTCCATGCCTTGGCCTTGCTGAGATCGGTCTCAATGATATTTTTGTCCATAAGTATTCTGTTTTTCGGATGCAAAGTTAATCATTTTTTGCGATAAATCGTTTTGAATGTCGGGATATTATGCTTAACTTTGCATAAGAAATGGCAAAAAAGTTCTAAAAACGGCTATGACATACCCTGATTTTTGGCATTCGCTGCTGTCCTGTTACGATGAAGGCGAGGCACGCGCGGTGGCTCGCTGGCTGTTGGAGGTGTGTTTCGGCATGACGATGGCCGACATTGCATGTGGTGCCGTAGAGCACATGACCGCCGAGCAGCAACAGCGCTTGGCCGCCATGCAGCAGCGCCTGCTGGAAGGCGAGCCTGTGCAGTATGTGGCAGGCGTGGCCGACTTCGGCCCCCGGCAGTTTGCGGTAGGGTCCGGCGTGCTGATTCCACGTCCTGAGACCTACGAGTTGTGCCGCTGGGTGAGCGAGAACGTCAAACGCTCTCGGCAGGAACGTCAAACACTGGGAGCGTTTGACGTTCTCGACATTGGCACGGGCAGTGGATGCATTGCCTGCACGCTGGCGGCCGATGTGCCAGATGCTCGGGTGACCGCATGGGACATTTCGCCCGTGGCCTTGCAGCTGGCTCGCCAAAACGCCCGTCGGACGGGTGTCAGCGTGAACTTCGAAGAGCGCGACATGCTGGCCGTACGCTATGGCAGCGACCTCGGCATGTGGGATGTCATTGTGAGCAATCCGCCCTATATCTGCGACAGCGAGGCCGACGATATGGCCGCGTGGGTGCTCGACTACGAGCCGGAGATGGCCCTCTTTGTGCCCGACGACGATCCGTTGCTGTTCTATCTGCACATCAGCAACTATGCGCAGTCGGCCTTGAAGGAGGGCGGACAGCTGTTCTTCGAAATCAACCCGCGTTTCGACGAGCATATAGAGGACATACTGTTGGGATTGGGGTTTGACGACATCACGGTGAAAGAAGACCAATACGGGAAATCAAGATTTATCAAGGCAACATGGCATTGAATAGAGGAGAGAGGAAAGAGGAGAGTGGAGAGAGGTTGGAACAGATGGCCTTTCAGAAGCTGTCGGCCCTTTGCGCCCGAGGCGAGCACTGCCAGCATGACATGCTGGAGAAGATGCGCCAGTGGGGAGTGGACGAGGAAGCGCAGGCACGGGTGATGGCGCGGCTGGTCGGCGAACGCTATGTCGACGATGAGCGCTATGCACGGGCTTTTGTGCACGACAAGCTGGCCTACAACCAGTGGGGTCGCCGCAAGATTGAACAAGCCCTCTGGATGAAGCATGTAGATGGCGAAACTGTGCGCACAGTACTCGATGAAATCGACGAAAATGAGTATGTCAGCGTGTTGCAGCCCCTGTTGAAACAGAAGCGAAAGAGCGTGACCGGTCGCAACGACTACGAGCGCAATCTGAAACTCATGAAGTGGGCGGTGGGCCGAGGCTTCACGATGGACGTGATACGGCAGTGCATAGCAGTGGAACTCGACAATGACGAATAGCTTCTTTCGCCGCATTCTCGACCTTTTGTCGCCCCGTCAGTGCCCTGGTTGCGGACGACGACTGTCGGTGAGCGAGCCCGCAGTGTGCCACAGGTGTCTGCTGAGTGCGCCAGTGACAGGTTTTCCCAACGCCCCCTACGACAACCCGATGGCCCGCATGTTTTGGGGACTCGTCGGCATGGAGCGCGTGGCGGCGCTCTTTTACTATGAGGCAGGCGGCGAACTGGCATTGATTGTCCATGCCATGAAGTATTACGACCGGGCCGACGTGGCCGAGGCGATGGGCATGATGCTGGCTGAAAGACTCTCCCCCTCAGGCTTCTTTGAAGGAATTGATGCCATTGTTCCTGTTCCCTTGTCGGAAGACCGGTTGCGGCAGCGAGGCTATAACCAGAGCGAATGTTTGGCAAGAGGCATTGCGCAGCTGACGGGCCTCCCCGTCTATACCGATGTGCTGGGGCGCGTGTCTTTCAAGGGCAGCCAGACACAGTTGAACGCTCGTCAGCGCAAGGGAAATGTAGAGCATATTTTCCACCTGCTGGGCGGCGTTGCCGACGTGGAAGACAAGCACGTGCTGCTGGTCGACGACGTGATGACGACCGGAGCCACGCTGCTGTCGTGTGCCGACGCGCTGAAGGGTGTGAACGGCATAAAAATCAGTATCGCAACACTGGGCTTCACCCGAAGTTAAGCACAGAAACTACCCAAATTAAGGTAAAATAACGATAAACTGTCTGTCACTTGCAGAAAAATGCGTACCTTTGCACCTTAATTAAGGTATAAAGAGCGAAAAGACATGTCTTGCATATTGCATATTGAAACCAGTACCCAGGTTTGTTCGGTGGCTGTGAGCGAAGACTCACACGTCATTTTCCACGAAGAAGAGCGCCCCGAGGAAGGCAAGTTGGGCAGCAGTGCCGAGCGGTTGGGGTCGATGGTCGATGCCGCCCTGTCGTTTACTGATAGTCACGCCATCCCGTTCGATGCCGTAGCCGTCAGTTGTGGCCCCGGCTCCTATACAGGATTGCGCATCGGCGTGTCGATGGCCAAGGGTGTTTGCTTTGGCCGCGACCTGAAGTTGATAGCTGTTCCCACGCTGGAGCTGCTGTGTGTGCCTGTGCTGCTGGGCAGGCAGTTCTCGGAATCTGAGAAGAAAGAACCCTTGCTCTGCCCGATGCTCGATGCCCGTCGCATGGAGGTCTATGCCGGTTTGTACGACCGCGCCCTGCACCCTGTGCGCGAGGTGAGGGCCGATGTGGTCATTGCCGATACCTATCGTGAGTGGCTCGACGAGCGTCCCGTCTACTTCTTCGGCAATGGGGCAAAGAAATGCATGGAAACCATCAACCACCCCAATGCCCACTATATTGACGGCATAGAGCCACTGGCACGCTGGATGCAGCCGCTGGCCGAGAAGCGCCTGCTGCAAGAGCAGACCGAAGATGTGGCCTATTTTGAACCCTTCTATCTGAAAGACTATGTGGCCAAGATGCCCAAGAACCTGCTGAACCGCTGATGCAGGCAGGAAGGGAAGGAACCGCTAATGGCGACAGAAAGTATAATTGTTGAATTTTTTCTATGAACAACGATATGGATATTAAAGGATTAGACTACAATACGAAGCGCGAGGCACTCATCATGCCGGAATACGGTCGTGAGATTCAGAAAATGGTGGAACACGGCATCGCCCTGCCTTCGAAGGAAGAGCGTCAGCGTTGCGCCCAGACGATTGTGAAACAGATGGAGAACAGGGTGCCGCAGATGCGCGAGAATGCCAACTACAAGCAGACGCTTTGGGACCATCTGTACCTGATGAGCCACAAGCAGCTGGACATTGACTGGCCTTTCGACATGAGCAATGCCGAGAAGCTCTACGCCAAGCCCGAACCGATGAAGCTGCCGCAGAACACCATCCGCCTGCGCCATTACGGTCGCATGGTCGAGGAACTGTTGGAGAAGCTGAAGACGATGCCTGAAGGTCCGCAGCGCAACGAGCTCATCCGTCTGACGGCCAACCAGATGAAGCGCGACCTTGTGCAGTGGGGACATGGCTCTATCGACGACGAGAAGGTGGCCGACGATATGGCACGCCTCACCGACGGCGCTGTGCAGCTGGATCTGAAATCGTTCCATTTCGAACGGGTGGTCCTCGACGACGCACCGGCTACAGGAAAGAAAAACAATAAAAAGCGCAAGTAAGCAATATGTCAGCATTCGTCATTGAAGGCGGACGTCCGCTGTCGGGAACCATTCGTCCGCAGGGCGCAAAGAACGAAGCCCTGCAGGTGATCTGTGCCACGCTGCTCACCAGCGAGCCGGTTACCATCCACAACATTCCCTGCATCCGCGATGTCAACAACCTGATTCAGTTGCTCAGGGATATCGGGGTGAAGGTCAGCAAAATTGACTATAACACTTATACCTTTCAGGCCGACAACCTGAATCTTGACTATCTGCAGAGCGACGAGTTCGTGGCCAAGAATGCCGAGTTGCGCGGCTCGGTCATGATGATCGGTCCGCTGCTGGCACGCTTCGGCAAGGCTGTCGTCACCAAGCCCGGTGGCGACCAGATAGGCCGTCGCCGACTGGACACCCACTTTCTGGGATTCCAGAAACTGGGTGCCAGGTTCGAACAGGTGGAAGGCCGCAATGTCTATCAGATCACCGCGCCGGCCTCTCGTCTGAAGGGCACCTACATGCTGCTCGACGAGGCATCGGTGACGGGAACGGCCAATATCGTGATGGCCGCTGTCTTCGCCAAGGGCACGACAACCATCTATAATGCTGCCTGCGAACCCTATCTGCAGCAGTTGTGCACAATGCTGAACCGCATGGGTGCCCGCATCAGCGGCATCGCCTCGAACCTGCTGACCATCGAGGGCGTGAAAGAGCTGCATGCTGCCAGCCATACCATCCTGCCCGACATGATCGAGGTGGGATCGTTCATCGGCATGGCCGCCATGTGTGGCGACGGTGTGCGCATTCAGGATGTCTCGCTGAAGAATCTCGGTATCATTCCCGATGCTTTCCGTCGCATGGGCATCAAGGTGAAGGAAGAAGGCGACGACCTTTTCATTCCGCATCAGCGCCACTATGAGATTCAGTCGTTCATGGACGGCACCATCATGACGCTGGCCGACGCTCCCTGGCCGGGCCTCACCCCCGACTTGCTCAGCGTGCTGATCACCGTGGCCACGCAGGCTCGCGGCAGCGTGCTGTTCCACCAGAAGATGTTCGAGAGTCGCCTGTTCTTCGTCGACAAGCTCATCGACATGGGTGCACAGATCATTCTCTGCGATCCCCACCGTGCCGTTGTGGTCGGTCACGACCGCAAGATTCAGTTGCGTGGCGGTCGCATGTCGAGCCCCGACATTCGTGCCGGTATCGCCCTGCTGATAGCTGCCATGAGTGCCAAGGGCACCAGCCGCATTGACAATATTGAGCAGATAGACCGTGGCTATGAGAATATAGAGGGTCGCCTGAATGCCCTCGGAGCAAAAATAGAGAGAATAAACTAGAGAGACTAGTAGGACTAGTAAGACTAGAGAGACTAGAAAAACCAGAATATGATCAAGAAAGAAGAAGTCTACCGCATAGGCCGTTTAGGCAAGGCCCACGGCATCAAGGGCGAAGTGTCGTTTCAGTTCGACGACGATGTCTTCGACCGTGTTGATGCCGACTATCTCGTGCTGGAGCTCGACGGCATCTTGGTGCCATTCTTCTTCGAGGAGTATCGTTTCCGCAGCGACAGCGTGGCACTGGTGAAGTTCTGCGACATAGACACTCAGGAGCGGGCTCGCGAACTGACGGGCTGTGATGTCTACTTCCCCCGTGCACTGGCTGCCGATGACGAGGCTCCGCTGTCCCTGAACAGTCTTGTTGGCTTCGACATCATCGAAGCAACCACTGGGCAGACAGTGGGCCGCATCGCTGCTATCGACGACCAGACTGCCAATGTGCTCTTCGAGTTGGAAGACGGCACCCTCGTCCCTGCCAGCGAAGAACTTATCAGTCACATAGATAATAAACAGAAAACAATTACGATTGCCCTTCCAGAAGGACTACTTAGTTTATGAAACAAATAGCAATTTTAGGCTCGACAGGCAGCATCGGCACGCAGGCCCTTCAGGTCATCGAAGAGCATAGCGACCTGTATGAAGTGTACTGCCTGACAGCCAATAATAAGGTGGAACTGCTGGCCGAGCAGGCCCATAAGTTCCATCCTGCCGCCGTGGTTATTGCCAACGAGCAGCGCTACGACGAACTGAAAGCACTGATGCAGGACTTGCCCGACGTGAAGGTCTATGCCGGAGCCCGTGCCCTTGACGAGATTGTAGAGGCCGGACCCATTGACATGGTGCTTACCGCCATGGTGGGCTTTGCAGGACTGACTCCCACCATTCATGCCATCAAGGCCCATAAGACCATCTGTCTGGCCAACAAGGAGACACTCGTCGTGGCTGGCGAGCTCATCTGCCGTCTGGCGCTTGAGAACCGTGCCAATATTCTGCCCGTCGACAGTGAGCACTCGGCCATCTTCCAGTCGCTGGTAGGTGAAGACGAGAACCCCATTGACAAAATTCTGCTGACGGCCTCTGGCGGTCCGTTCCGCACCAAGACGATGGAAGAGATTGCTCATGTCACAAAAGCTGATGCCCTGCGCCATCCCACGTGGGATATGGGTGCCAAGATCACCATTGACAGTGCTTCGATGATGAACAAGGGCTTTGAGGTTATTGAGGCGAAGTGGCTCTTTGGTGTCGATGCCCGGCAGATTCAGGTGCTGGTACACCCCCAGTCGATTGTCCATTCGGCCGTGCAGTTCCAAGACGGAAGTGTGAAGGCCCAGTTGGGTGTGCCCGATATGCGCCTGCCCATCCAGTATGCTTTCTCGTTCCCCCAGCGTCTGCCGCTCAGTGGCGAACGCCTCGACCTGTTCAAGGCGCAGAAGCTGGAGTTCTTCGAGCCCGATCTGCAGAAGTTCCGCTGTCTGGCCATGGCCTACGAGGCCCTCGACCGTGGCGGCAACATGCCCTGCATTGTCAATGCGGCCAACGAGATTGTGAATCGTGCCTTCCTTGAAGACCGTTGCGGTTTCCTGCAGATGGGCGACATCATCAGCGAGACCATGCAGCGTGCCACCTTCATCAAGGCACCTTCGCTCGATGACTATATGCAGACCGATGCTGAGGCCCGTCGCATCGCAACGGAACTGCTGAAGTGATTTTAACAGGAAAAAGTCAATTCGAAATATCGGAATTTCGAAATGACGAAATAACGGAATAACAAAACATCGAAATAACGACACAACGACACAATGGAAGTATTTTTAATTAAAGCATTACAGTTTATTCTCGCCATCTCGCTGCTGGTGCTGCTGCACGAGGCTGGCCATTTCTTCTTCTCCAAACTCTTTGGCGTAAGGGTCGAGAAGTTCTACCTCTTCTTCGACCTCGGCATTGGCAAGTGGTCGGGAAAACTATTCCACAAGAAACCGAAGAACAGCGATACTGAATATGGTGTGGGCTGGCTGCCGCTGGGTGGTTACTGCAAGATTTCGGGCATGATTGACGAGAGCTTCGACACCGAGCAGATGAAGCAGCCCGAACAGCCCTGGGAGTTCCGCTCCAAGCCGGCTTGGCAGCGCCTGCTCATCATGACGGGCGGTGTGCTGGTCAATTTCCTGCTGGCACTGTTTATCTATTCCATGATTCTCTTCACCTGGGGCGAAAAGTATGTCCCTGTGCAGAACATGACCCGTGGCATGTACTTCAACGAAGAAGCCCGTGAACTGGGATTCCAGAACGGCGATATCATGCTGAGCCACGACGGCGTGGACTTCGGAGCCTTTACGGCCGATTTCTATCGCGACTTGGCGGAAGCCCACGAGGTGACCGTGTTGCGTGACGGTCAGCAGGTGAGCCTTGCCCTTCCCGGCAATCTCGATTTGCTGCGCATGCTGCAGTCGGATCCTCGTTTTGCTTCGCCACTTATTCCCATGTGCATTGACTCTGTCATCGTTGACTCGCCTGCCGCTCAGGCCGGCATTGCCAAGGGTGACGACATTCTCTCCATCAATCATCACGACATTGCCAACTACAACGAGTTCCAACAGGAGTTGGGACGGCTCTACGATGTCTATCAGAGTGCTGAAACCGATGCCGACCGTCAGCAGGCCTTGCAGACGGAGGTGGTCTTCGTGCACGATGGTGACACGCTGACACGTACCGTCGTGCTCGCGGCTGAAAAGAAAGCCCTGAAGATGGGTGTCTACAATCTGTCGTTGAACAACTACGAGGCTGTCACTGTGGAGTATGGTTTCTTCGAGAGCTTCCCTGCCGGCATCAAGTATGGTTGGAATGTGCTGTCGGGCTATGTCAGCGATATGAAGTATGTGTTTACGGCTGAGGGTGCCAAGTCGCTGGGCGGCTTCGGAACCATTGGCAACCTGTTCCCTGCCGTGTGGGACTGGCATGCTTTCTGGATGATGACGGCTTTCCTCAGCATCATCCTGGCCTTCATGAATATTCTGCCTATCCCGGCCCTCGACGGCGGTCATGTGCTGTTCCTCATCTACGAGATGATTACGCGCCGCAAGCCCAGCGAGAAGTTCATGATCTGGGCCGAGTATGTTGGCTTCGGCATTGTCATCCTGCTTATGATCGTTGCCAACCTGAACGACTTAATACGCTTGCTATAACCAATAGTGCTGCTACGCAGACGTAGCAAAGCAACACCTGAACTACCGATGGATGCAGTCCTTCCAGACTGGCCATCGGTAGTTTTGTAATTCCTGTCAGCACGTCGTTCAGCCGTTCCACCGTCCACACCACCAAGCCGCCCGTCTGTGGGAGGACAATCATGAGCAGTGCTCCGCAGAGTATTGCGTAGGCTGCCGGTATTACTATCAGGTTGGTCAGCAGGAAATAGGTGGAGAAGCGACCGAAATAGAAGGCAATGAGTGGGGCCGTGCCCAGCTGTGCCGCCAGCGATATCCAAAAGCTGCCTTTTACCCAGCGGATAAGTATCTTCCAGAAATTCTTGCTGTCTTCCGGCTTCTTGGTGCGCTTTCCTTCCATCAGCGGCAGTGCCAGCAGGATGCTGAACACACTGAGGAACGACAGCTGGAAGCCGATGTCGTAGAGTGCCAGGGGGTTCAGCAGCAGGATGATGATGGCAGCCAGTGCCAGCAGGTTCACCGACATGTGTGGGCGCTGTCCCAGTGAGAACAGTGCAAAGATGCTGATCATGCAGGCCGAGCGCACTACGCTGACGGGCAGTCCAACCAGCAGTGCAAAGGCCCAGATGGACAAAATGAGCACTGTCTGCGACACGATGCTCCTGCGCCGTTCGTAGAACGTCAGACTGCTCAGCAGCATATAGATGATGCCGAGGTGCAGTCCGCTCAGTGCCAGCACGTGCGAAGCTCCGGTTACGGAATAGGTGTCGCGCAGTTCGCGGCTGAGAGCCGACTTATCGCCCAGTGTCATTGCGGCCAGCACGCCGTAGGCATCGTCAGAGGCTCCCAGTAGCCGGTATTGCTCCAGCAGCGAGTGCCGCCAACGCAGGAAGGTGATGCGCATACGGTCCACGATGGACAGTTGTTGTAGTGCTGCCGGTCGACGTTGCCATTTGTCGGCTGCTACATAGCAGTGCAGCGTGTGGTGCCATCCGTTTTCAATGCGCGTCAGCAGTTGTACGCCGTCGCCAGGCTTCAGGGTGCGGCTGCGCTCGTCTTTCTTGAAATAGCAGGTGGTGCTTTGTCCTGTTTCGCAAAGCAGCAGTTCCACGGACATCGTCTTTGCTTTCTCCGTGGGTTCCGATGCCACGACGGCCTCCATCCATTCCACTTGTCCGCTGCAGGCCTGTTGTTGTCGGTTTTGCTCGCGAATGGCCAGCAGCATGCCCAGCAGCAGGGTGCATAGGAAGATGAAAAAGGTATGTGTAAGGGGTCTGCTCTTGAAAAAGAATTGCAGCACGAGCAGACCGGCCAGACAGAGCCAGAGGGGTGTTGCGGTGTAGGGTAGGGAAGTGTTGATGCCGATGACGATACCGCCCATCATGCTCAGGGCTATCGGCAGCATCGGAGCTCGGGTGGCCAGTAGGTTGTCAGCCGACCACATGGAGCAGTTCGCTGAAGTGGGTGATGCAGGTCAGACCCTCGTGGTCTACGGTCTCGGCATGCTCCAGTTCCCAAGTGATGTGGAAGGGTATATGGACGGCTTGCGCCCCAATGGCCAGTGCCGGTGCGATGTCGCTCTTCATGGAGTTGCCCACCATGAGCAGTTCTTCGGGCTTGATGCCCAGATGGCGGCACAGGGCTTGGAACTCCCGTTCCGTCTTGTCGCTGGTGATCTCTACATATTCGAAATAGCGGCTCAGTCTTGACCGCTGCAACTTGTGCTCCTGATCGAGCAGTTCGCCCTTTGTGAAGACGGCCATATGCCAGCCGCGCCGCTGCAGTTCGCGCAGTGTCTCGTCAACCTCGGGCAGTGGGGTGGCCGGCAGGTTCAGCAGCGAGTAGCATTCGTCTTGCAGCCATGCCAGCTTGTCGCCAGCCATTTCGTGGTGCGACACCCTTAGTGCCGTCTCAATCATCGACAGCGAGAAAGCCTTCGTGCCATAGCCCAACAGCGGCATGTTCTTCCGCTCGGTGGCAAACAGCTCCTCAGCAGCTTTCTGCCGGTCGGTCCAAGGCTCCAGCAGGGTGTAGAGTTCCTGCATCACGCGCTCGAAGTGGCCTTGGCAGTCCCAAAGTGTGTCGTCGGCATCGAAGGCTATGAACTTGATGGGCTTTTTCATATCGTCAGAGTATTCAGAGTATTCAGAGTAATCAGAGTATTCGGAGTAATCGGAGTATTCAGAGTAATCAGAGTATTCGGAGTAATCAGAGTATTCAGATCTTGTTAATATCCACATACCCGTGCATCACGGCATAGATGGTGAGGGCCGATACGCTCTTCATGCCCAGTTTGTCCATGATGTTCTTGCGGTGGGTGATCACGGTGGTGAGGCTGATATTCAGCCGGTCGGCAATCTCCTTGTTGATAAGCCCCTGCACGATGAGAGCCATCACCTCAATCTCGCGGTCGGTCAGCACCTTTTGCTGCAGAATATGCGGCATGGGTGGCATGTTTTTGCCGTGCGGATGGGCATGCTGTTGCAGGGCCAGTAGCGAGTGAACCAATTGCTGTTCGGGCACGTTGATGCAGATGCTGTGGAACTCGCTGAGCTGCGAGCCGCCGTCGAGCGACAGTGTCAGCACGATGGTCTGCCGGCGGTGTTCGGTGAAAAACTGCCGGTTCTCCAGCACAATGTTCATGGCCACGAAGTAGTGGAAGTAGTTTTCAGGGTGGTTGGCCTCAAATTCGGTCATCGAGCCGAAGGTGTCAATGGTCATAATCGGCATCACGTTCTGCAGCATCTGCTTCAGTCCGACGACGGCCAGTGTGTTGGGGTCTATGATGGCTATTTTGGGCCTTCCTTGGTGCATTCCTTGGTGCATGGGAATAGTGAAAAGTTCTGATTAGAGTGTTCCTTTGGTGGAGGGCAGTTCGTAGTGGTAGATGTCGCGCTTGACGGCCATCTTCAGTGAGCGGGCCAGTGCCTTGAAGATGCCCTCAATCTTGTGGTGCTCGTTCTGCCCTTCGGCCTTGATGAAGAGGTTCATCCGGGCAGCGTCGCTCAGACTCTTGAAGAAGTGCAGGAACATCTCGGTGGGCATGTCGCCAACGTGTTCGCGGTGGAACTCGGCCTGCCATACCAGCCAAGGCCGTCCGCCGAAGTCCAGACAGACGTGGCACATGCAGTCGTCCATGGGCAGCGAGTAGCCGTAGCGTTCAATGCCGCGCTTCGAGCCCAGTGCCTGCAGCAGGCATTCGCCCAAGGCCAGTGCCGTGTCTTCGATGGTGTGGTGCTCGTCAACGTTCAGGTCGCCCTTGCAGTGTATGCTCAGGTCCATGCCGCCATGCTTGCCTATCTGTTCCAGCATGTGGTCGAAGAAGCCCAGTCCGGTACTGATGTCGCAATGGCCTGCGCCGTCCAGGTTCAGGCTCACTTCGATGTCGGTTTCCTTGGTAGTGCGCTTCACGTGGGCGGTGCGTTCGCCGGCAAACACCAGTTCGGCAATCTTGTCCCACGTCATGCCGTCGCGCCCCAGAATGAGGCTCTTACAGCCTATGTTGCGTGCAAACTGAGCGTCGGTCTCGCGATCGCCGATGATGTAGCTGCCGGCTATATCGTACAGGTCAGGGCGGTTCATGTATTTCTCCACCAGTCCTGTCTGCGGCTTGCGCGTGGGGGCATTGTCCTCGGGGAAGTGACGGTCAATGAGAATGTCGTCAAATGTGATGCCTTCACCCTCCAGTGCCTGCAGGATGAAGTTATGGGCCGGCCAGAACGTGTTCTCAGGGAACGAGGGCGTGCCCAGTCCGTCCTGGTTGCTCACCATCACAAACAGGAAGTCGGTCTTCTGGCGCAGCAGGGCCAGATTGCTGAACATGCCGCGTGTGAAGCGTATTTTCTCCAGCGCGTCCACCTGTTCGTCGTGGGGTTCCTCCACCAGGGTGCCGTCGCGGTCAATAAAGAGTATTCGTTTCATAATCACTATTCACTATAAACTGTTCACTAACTCGTTTCTCTCCCTCTCCTGCGTCTCCACCGAACCGTACAGGAAGTAGAGCGGAAAGAGTGCCGACAGGTAGATATAGGCGCGGATGAAGCCGGCCAGTGTGAACACCACGATGTTCATCCACAGCATATAGTCGGGCATGCCCGTGGGGTCGCCCCTCATGGCTCCTGCCTGCGACACCATGCCTGCTGCCAGCAGGATGAAGGCCGGCAGTTCGGTGAGCAGGGCCAGCACGATGGTCACGATGACTACCACCAGCAGCAACAGCAGCACGCTGCCGGCATAGCGCGGCGGAATCCAGGCGCTCTTCGGCTTTTCGTCGCTGCGCTTCAGCAGTCGGTGGCCCATCACGAAGAGCATGGCGATGGTCACTGCCACGTAGAGCAGGGCCAGTGCCAACGGCAGATAGCGCTGCAGTGTCTCGTTCTCCAGCGTCTGTCTGATGGGCAGCACACTGGTCGTCATGGTGACGATGAGGCCGGCCAGCACGGCATAGACGGCAGCAATCAGCCAGGTGGAGCGGAAATACTTGCGAAAACGGTCCAGATAGAGGCGGTAGCCATCGCGTACGCAGGCCCCCACGCTCCTGATCCGGAATAGTCCTAAATCCTTTGTGTCCTTATCCATTGTGGTTCGTTGTTTTGCTATTCCGATGCAAAAGTAGCTAAAAATCCCGAATAACAGGTCAGAACGTGGAATAATAAGTCTTAAAATTTTGCCAATTCAAAGATTATCCTTACTTTTGTCTGCCGACAACCTATCATCAACACCTTTTTTTTATTGAAGCGTATGAAATTCATTTCCTGGAATGTCAACGGCCTGCGCGCCTGTGAGGGCAAGGGCTTTAGCGATATTTTCCGCCAGTTGGATGCCGACTTCTTCTGTCTGCAAGAGACCAAGATGCAGCCCGGACAACTCGACCTGCAGTTCGAGGGTTATCAGAGCTACTGGAACTCAGCCGAGAAGAAAGGCTATTCGGGCACTGCCATTTTCACCCGAAGGCAGCCCCTTCATGTAGAATATGGCATCGGCATCGACCTGCACGACCACGAAGGGCGTGTTGTCACTCTTGAAATGAACGATTTCTTCCTGGTGTGCTGCTACACGCCCAACTCGCAAGACGGCCTGAAGCGACTGGAGTACCGCATGTCGTGGGAAGATGCTTTCCGCTCCTATTTGAAGCGTCTCGACAGGCAGAAACCCGTCATTCTCTGTGGCGACCTGAACGTGGCCCACGAGGAGATAGACATCAAGAACCCGAAGACCAACCGCCGCAATGCCGGCTTCACCGACGAGGAGCGCGAGAAGTTCAGCGACCTGTTGGCTTGCGGCTTCAAGGACACCTTCCGCACGCTCCATCCTGACCAAGTCACCTATTCCTGGTGGTCCTACCGTTTCCAGGCTCGCGAGAAGAATGCTGGCTGGCGCATCGACTACTTCGTGGTGTCCGACCGCCTGATGCCGCGTGTCAGCGATGCTTGCATACACACCGACATCTTCGGCAGCGACCACTGCCCCGTGGAGCTCACCCTCGAAGAGTAGTGGCGCTCATCGTTATCATCTCATGAAATTACGGTGCCATGCTCACCGTCGATAGCGGTGGCCAGCGTGATGATGACGCGGCTGACACCGGCATCGACGGCACTCAGCGCATTCTCAATCTTGGGCAGCATGCCGCCCGAGATGGTGCCGTCGGCACGGTAGCGCTCAAAGTCGGCATGGGTAATGACGGGAATCACCGAGTCGTCGTCATCGGGATTGCTGAGCACACCCTTCTTCTCAAACGAGAAAATAAGCGTCACGTCGTAGACCTTGGCCAGCGCCTTGGCGGCCTCTGAGGCAATGGTGTCGGCATTGGTGTTCAGCAGATGGCCCTCGCCGTCGTGGGTCAGCGGAGCCAGCACAGGCACCATGCCCTGCTCAATCAGGTGGCTCAGCGACTGTTCGCTGACGCGGTCTACATCGCCCACGAAGCCGAAGTCGACACCATCCTTGACGGGACGGCGATGCGAACGGATCACGTCGCCGTCGGCACCGGTCAGTCCGATAGCCCGGACACCCTCGGCCTGCAGCCGCGCCACCACGTTCTTGTTCACCAGTCCGCCGTAGACCATCGTCACCACCTCCAGCATGTCGCTGTCGGTGATGCGGCGACCGCCCACCATCTTCGACTCAATGCCCAGTCGGGCAGCCACCTGTGTAGCCCTGCGTCCACCGCCGTGCACCAGCACCTTGCGGCCGGGAATGGCACTGAAATCTTTCAACAACCGGGCCAACTGTGCCTCGTCTTCCACGATGGCACCGCCCACCTTCACCAGCGTAAGCTTTTCTTTCATCGTCGTTTGTTTTTCGTTTTTGCTTTTCTGTAGAAACGCTGAGGGGCACCGCTTTATTGTGTTTTTGGTGAAACTTTGTTAAAATCTCGCGTTTTTAACAAAGAAAGTTGTGGGAGTGAACTTTTTGTGCACTCTAAACCCATTATTTTGCACCCAGAAACAAGTTAAACTAAAAACCATAGAGCAATGAACAACGAATTGATTCTCAGCAACCGCGAACAGAAAATCGACCAGGTACTCACCCAGTTGGCCACGGCCGTCAACCGTCCACTACGCAATGTCACCTCTTATTATAGTAGAGTGCTGGAGCGTCAGCTGAACATTCGCCAGACGCTCTGCCTGCTGAACGCCCAGCTGGCATTTTTCCTGACAGTGTTTCCTGCGCAGTGCAGTGCCGTTGTCCGCATTCTGTGTGCCTGCTGGCTGGTGGCATCGCTGCTGAAATGCAGGGAGGAACTATAGGGAACTGCAAGGAGAAACGGTAGGAGAGCAGAACAAAAGAAAAATTCGATTTTCTTTTGTTCTGCTCTTGTTTTTGCGTAACTTTGGCTTCGCCGAACTTACTTGCACTCGGAAATGAAAAGAAAAGCGAGCTTTCCTTTTGTATTTCTCTCGTTTTTGCATAACTTTGCAGCCGAATGAAACAGGTATTACTTATCAACGACGTGGTGGGCTACAGCCATGTGGGCATGGTGGCCATGCTCCCCATCCTCACCTATCTGGGCCATTCGGCCTATAATCTGCCTACGGCACTGGTGTCTAACACACTCGACTATGGTCGTTTCAACGTTTTGGAAACAACGGAATACATGCGCGGCACCATTCCCGTATGGCGCGAACTGGGCTTCCATTTCGACGCAGCCTGCACCGGACTGATGTTCAGCGAGCAACAGGCACGGCTGGTCAGCGACTATTGCAAGCAGCTGCACAGCGAGGGAACCACCATCTTTGTAGACCCCATCATGGGCGACGGCGGACGGCTCTATAACGGCATGACCAACCGGCAGGTGGAGCTGATGCGCGAGATGGTCAGCGTGGCCGACCTTACTTTCCCCAACTATACCGAGGCATGCTATCTGGCCGGTATGACCTATCGCGAAGAAGGGCTTACGTGGCAAGAGGCGTGCACCATGCTCGACCGCATCATTCAGTTGGGTGCGCGGTCGGTACTCATCACCAGCGCCTGTGTCGAAGGCCGCCACTGCGTGATAGGCCGTCGCAGCAGCGAACCACTGGCCGGCTTCTCCCAGCATTTGGAAGACGGCCCTTACTTCCGGCTGGACTATGAGGAGATTCCGGTGCTCTTTCATGGCACGGGCGATATCTTCTCGGCTGTCCTCATCGGCCACCTGATGAACGGTGAGCCGCTCAAGGAGAGCACGCAGACGGCCATGACCGTGGTCAGTCAGCTCATCGACCGCAACCGCAACCTGTCAGACAAGTGCCGGGGCATCCCCATTGAGCAATGCCTGGACTTGCTGTAGGCATATTCCAAAATCATTATAAGCTGTTATTGTAAAACGTGTATCGAACTCTTTGTCTACAACAACTTTGAAGAAATTTTTCTCTGTAGAAGGGAGAGTAAATATATATGGTATAGTGAAGCCCTCGTCCCATTGAGCTATTTTGCAGTGTCAACGACCAATGGCTTGGGCAACTCACCTGCAAACAGATGCAAATTGAAACAAAAGAATAGAAAAAGCAAACAAATTCTCTTCATATTGACAAAACGAGGGGGCTGAGTTTTTATTGTATCATAGTTCCACAAAAATGGTTTAGTGGTTTTGAAAAGAAGGCGCATCTCATGGGTGCGCCTTCTTCGTAACTATTATTCCTTCACCTATTCTTTCACCTGTCTTTTGAATACATACAGGCCCTTGATGGCGTTGGGCGACTGTGCTTTGTCGTAGACTTCGCCCAGGCAGCGCATCTGCTTGTCGGTGATCTCCAGCACCTTCAGCGTCTGCGGACATGGGGCAACAGTCTTGTCGAACGTCAGCCAGTTGGCCGTCTGGAACGTATAGGCAGCGTCGGTCACTGTCTCCGTCTGGTCGGGGTCTGTAGGCTGGTGGTGGAAGCGGACGGCACCGCTCTCGGCAGGGTCAATGGTCAGGCTGCCCAGACCGTCGATAGTGGTCAGGATGTTCTTGCTCAGATTGCCGTTTTTGTCTACATCGTAGATGCCATTAACTGTCCATGTGCTGCTGACGAACAGTGAATCGAATTCTGCACCGTCGAAGTATTTAAATACAGGTAACTTCGGTGTCTGCTCCTCACACTCTTGATAGATAACTGCGGTTAATGTAAAGGGGTCTGTTTCCAACTTCAGCCTTCTTCTTTTACCTGTGTTATTGGGTGACATAGCAACTTTGACCCCGTTATAGAATTTTGTGCCTTGATATACTGCGGACACAATAGGGAACACTGTGAACCATTCACCCATGATAGTGTCACCGCTCATGGTCGCTTCTTCCTCCACTTCAGGAGATATTGGTCGCTCTCCGATGACCAGACCCGCCATGGATATATCCCTTTCATATTCCCATCCGCATGAATAGATATTAAAGCGTGAATTAATATCATATTCGTATGCTATATCTGTTGCCCATATTATTTTGATGGTGTCACCATCAGATTTCAAGGGAGTTTGATGAGAATAATAAACAATACCATTATACTCGTCAGTATATGGAGTTTCTTCTTCGTCTTTTTTACAGCTACTCAAAACAACTGCGACACAGGAAAGACACAAACTTCCCCATAATACATATTTATTCATAATTATTCTTCTTTTCTATAGTAATCATTAAATTTCGAGAACAAAAACTTATTGAGGAGATATTCCTGTCAACATTCTCAAGCCGAATTGAAAGTTATGGTCACCTGCCGAGCGCGTAGCCACCTTGTTACTGCGGCTGGCAAAGCGGTTCTTGATGCGGCGCTGGTGCTGGGCACCACGGGTGGTACTGCCCTGTCCGTCCTCTTTGGCGAGAATCTCCTCCAGCGTCTTCTGTGCCTCGTCGATGCTGATGGCGAAGGGACTGCTGCTCACCGATGGCTCTTCTGTCAGCAGGCTGTTCTCCTGCTGCGCCAGCATGTCGGCAAGTTCATCCTTGTCGCTGCTACATGCCGTGAAGCATAAGGCAGCGGCCACTGCCGCCATCGGAATAAAGAAAATTGTTTTTCTCATTGTTGTAATAATTTGATTTGAAAATGTTAAAAAATAATGTTTATCTATTTTATTCGTCTGCTTCCAGTTCTATTTGTCCAATAAACGCATGTTCTTCAGTACAGAAACGAATTTCGATTTCGCCACAGAGACCATCTCAATTTAAATTTGGCGGTGCAAAAGTATGTCCATTTTCTACAATCGCCAAAAAATTGCATCGCTAAAAATACACTAATAATACACATGATGTCAGAAAGTTCGATGAAATCGATGATTTTTACTGTTCAGTCAACTTTAGGTTTCTCAACAATGTGGTTGCGCTTTCAGCATTGAATAGTTTTTTGTTTGCTCGGGTTTTGATGTTCGTGATGTGCTGAATAGTGGTGTCCATTAAGACTGCTATTTCACCAGTTGCGAACCCAAGGTATACCAACATGCAGACTTGCCTTTCTTTTAAAGACAAGTCGTTGTCATGAAAAATCTTTTGGAAAAGCAGGGGTTGGCACTGAGCAAGAAGGGCTGTCAGCTCGTCCCATTCATCATCAGTGGGTAGTGTGTTGTGCAGTTTTCCTTTTGATTTCTCACGCAATGAATCGACAACGCCGTTGCTTAGAAGTGTTGATACGCGCATGCTCTTTCTGAGTCCAGACAAAGTGTTTTGCTGTAGCTCCATCTCGGCAAGCAACTGTTGCATTTCCTGTTCCTTGCTTTTCAGTAGTTCACTGTTTTCCTGTTTCAGAATGATTACTTCTTGCTGAATCTTCTTGTATGCAGAGAATGTTGACCGATAGCTTTCACTTATCCGTTTCAGCTTTTCTCTTTGTTGCGCTCTGTATATGCTGTATCTCCACCATCCTGTCAGTGCCAGTATGACGATGCTTCCTAACAGCATTTGTAAGAACAGCCTCATTCTCAGGTTCTCCTTTTCTTTCTTTTCTGCCAACTGACTAAAGCGGGAATAATTGTACAGAGACGACATTCGGTGCATCACCTCCGTACGATTGTGATAATGCATGGTGTCGACAGCACTTTCATATAAGCGCGAGAACTTATAGATTGAATCGGTGTTTCCCCTTTGGCGATATACCGTCAGCAGACCGCGATAGGCATTCATTGCCCACTGGGTGGATGTCAGCCGGCGAAAATAGCTTTCGGCCGAATCTAACTGGCCTACCTGCGCCAGATACTTCCCCTTCGTGTAATAATAGCCTTCCCTGTCCTTGCAAATGTTCCCCTTTTCGTCAAACAATCCCGACTCGTGTTCAAACACGTTTATTTGCCGACGTGCCTCGTCCAGTCGTCCACGGTTAATATTAATATGGATGGTGGCAGAGAGTGCACTTGCTGCCGCCTGATGATAACCGTATTGCTCATAGAGCTCTCTGGCCTTTTGTTCAATTTCCAGAATTCGGTTGGTGTCGCCTAACAGGTCATAAGGGCCCACCATGAGCTCATAGTTGCGGAGCATATTGAAAGTGTCTTTAGCAATCAAGGCATAGTGGTGATATTTCCTCAACGCCTCTAACTGTTCGTAGGGCAGATTCTGGTAATAGTACAGTTCACCCAGCTGCCCATAGACGGCAAGCAGGGTCTGATAGTCGCAGTCGGGGCTCAGGGTGTCGGCTACTTCAATGGCATCCTGATAGCACTGCAGGGCATGGGGTGCCTCGTTCAGGTCGCGATAGACGCAGCCCAGCAGATAGTGGGCCTTCAGCCGTTCGTTGGCGGTGCCGTGGCGGTCGAAGTAGTCGGCGGCCCGACGCAGAAGCGTGTCGGTGGTGAAGGGGATATAGGCCAGGTTCTGCGCCTCGGCCTCTTCCAGAACGGCTCGCATCTGCCGTGTCTTCTCTGCTGTCGGGAAGTCTTGGCAGGCAGTAACAACCGTTATGGACAGCATCCACAACAGAAACGCTATGAGCTGTGTGTCATACCGCCATCTGTGCTGTATTGTACCTTGAAAGAACATTTTTTGGTTTTTCGGTGCAAAAGTATATTTTAAACATGTGAAATTGCGCAAATCTTGTATGATGCAGCATTCTTTTTCGATTCTTTAACATTCGTGCATACGAAGATTTCTTAGACATCACGCTGAAAAAGAAAGAGAAAAAAGATTTTTCCCGATTTTGCATACACTGCTGTCACTCCGTCCGTAACCATTTGAAACACAGACCGTCAATATGACCCTTATAGAGTGACAGCAGTGTATGCAAATTTCGGAAAAATAAAAAGCGTCATTCTCTGCTTCAATTTGTGTCACTTTCTGCTCAGGTTAACGTCAAGTCTCGCTCTAATTTGATATTAATCAGAGCGAGACTTGACGTTAATTACAGCGAGATTCAATATTAATTGCAGCGAGATTCAACACTCATTGTAGTATAGTTTTTTGACAAAAGTTTTGCTGTTTCAAAAAGAAAGAATTATCTTTGCGAAAAATTTCGCAACGAAAAATTTCGCATAATGAAAAACCCTTTTAAATTCGGCACGATTGTAGAAGGAGAGTTCTTCACAGACCGTGTACAAGAGCTTCGCGAGATTCAGCAATTGTTGAACAGCGAGAACCATTTGGTACTCATTAGTCCGCGCAGGTTTGGCAAATCAAGTTTAGTTATTAATGCAGTCAAGCAGACTTCGCGTCCCTACATCATGCTCAACCTGCAGAATGTCACCAGCACGGAAGACTTTGCTGCTCGCCTGCTAAAAGCACTTTTCAAGCTATATCCATGGGAAAAACTGAAGCACCTGATGAAACACTTCCGCATCGTACCCACCATTACTACAAATCCGGTTACCGATGGAGTGGAGGTGTCGTTCCAGCCCGTTGTTGACACTAACGTCCTGTTGGAAGATGCCATGGATATGCTCGAAAAAGCGAGTACGCCAGAGAATCGCTTGGTGGTCATACTCGACGAGTTTCAAGAAGTCACTCAGATAGCAAAGGGACTGGACAAGAAACTACGTGCCATCATGCAGCAACAGAACCAACTGAACTATATCTTCCTCGGAAGCCAAGAGTCGATGATGGAGGAAATTTTCGAGCGAAAGAAATCACCATTCTATCATTTCGGCACACTCATGCGCTTAGGAAAGATACCCTATACAGATTTTTTTGATTATATTACAGAGCGCTTGTCACCTGTTTTCCCTTCCACGCACAAGTCTATTGCGGAGAGTATTCTCCAATTTACCGGCCAGCATCCTTATTATACCCAACAATTGTCCTCTCAAGTATGGGAACTGGGCTACTATGAGCAGGAAGTCAATGATGTCGTGTCATTAGCTATTGACCGTCAAGTCCATGTACACGATTTGGATTTCGAACGTCTTTGGGTCCGTTTCAATCGCATGGACAAGCGCATGATGCTTATATTGAGCCAAAGCCAAAATCCTCTTCAAGACCACCGGTTGCCTACAAGTACTGCGTTCAGTGCTATTAAGCGTCTTATGAAGACCGGTTTTGTGATACGAACGGACAATTATGAGATAGAAGATCCTTTCTTTAAGCTGTGGATTATCAAGAATGCTGCATAAGATGATTTGTCGAAAAAACATCTTAGAGGGCAGGAGCGAGGGGAAGTTATTGATGGTTTGTGCCCAGCAGGGCACGTGTTGACTCGAGAATGGCGGTGAGCTCTTCCACCGTGGTGGCCCGCAGCATGGCGATGCGCGTCTGGCGGAAGTTGGGGATGGCCTTGAAGATGGGTGTGGCGGCCAGATGGCGACGGGTGTGCAGGATGCCGCGAGTCTCGTCGAGAAACGAGACGTTGATGCGCAGCTGCTCTTCCAGGATGTCGAGTTTCTGGTCGAACGAGAGGGGCTCGCGGCTGAACAACCAGGGACATCCGAAGGTGGCACGGCCTATCATGACGGCATCGACACCATAGCGCTGGAAAGCTTGGTCGGCCTCTTCACGGGAATGGATGTCGCCATTGCCGATGATGGGGATATGGATGCGTGGATTGGCTTTCACCTCGCCGATGAGCGTCCAGTCGGCCTCGCCGGTGTACATCTGACTGCGTGTGCGTCCGTGGATGGTGAGTGCCTGTATGCCACAGTCTTGCAGCTGTTCGGCCAGAGTGGTGATGATGAGCTGGTCGTGGTTCCACCCCAGACGGGTTTTCACCGTGACGGGCAGGCTGACGGCCTGAACCACCCGGCGTGTAATCTCCAGCATCTTCGGCAGGTTCTCTTTCTGCAGCATGCCGGCACCAGCCCCCTTGCCGGCCACCTTCTTCACCGGACAGCCGAAGTTCAGGTCGATGAGGTCGGGGCCGGCCTGCTCAACAATCTTGGCCGCCTCGACCATCGCCTCGATATCGCGGCCGTAGATCTGTATGCCCACAGGGCGCTCGTCGTCGCTGATCTGCAGTTTGCGCACGGTGGTCTTCACGTCGCGCACCAAGGCTTCGGCCGACACGAACTCGGTATAGACCATTGCTGCGCCGAACCGCTTGCACAGTCGGCGGAAGCCTATGTCGGTGACATCCTCCATCGGTGCAAGGAAGAGCGGACGCTCGCCAAAATCAATGGTTCCTATCTTCATGACAGATAATCGGTTGTTGGGTGGACTACCAGCGATCCTTCGTTACAATATCGTCGGCCCAGCGGTGATCCTTGGGGAAGGGCTGTCCGCCCCATGCCTTCACCTGTGTCCAGGGCTCGGCTGTTGAGGTCCAGAACGGATGGTCGGCAGGCAGACCGAGTGGCATCAGCGACAGCGAGGTCATATAGAGCGAGCCATTGTTGGTGTACCAGTCGGCCGTCTCGGGCTGATGTCCGCAGAAGCCGATGGTGAGAAAACCGCCCTCGTTGTAATTGTTTTGTTCGTCGTACATGCGGTGCATCACCTTCGTCAGAGCGGCGCGCACCTGTCCGTTCGAAAGTTCCTTCGGCAGTTTCTGATACCAAGCCATCAGGGCCAGCGGCTGCAGGGCAGCCATGCGATAGGGTGTGCTGCGGCCAATGACGGGAAAGGTGCCCTCGGGCGAGATGAACCGCTCCAGAATGATGCTGAACTTCTGTGCACGCTTCAGGGCGCGGTCGTAGTATTTGCGATACTCCAGACGGGTGTTGGCGCGTGCATCAATCATGTTCTGCAGCGTCTCCAGATACATGGCGTGGAACACGTAGCTCGAATAGTAGTCGAAGGCGAACACAGGGCCGTCGGCATACCAGCCGTCGCCCACATACCACTCTTCCACCTTGCGGATGGTGGTCATCACGCGATAGTCGTCGTACTCCTTTAGTCCGACGGCCTTGGCCAGGAAGCTCTCGATGGTGCTGGAGAAAAGGAACCAGTTGGTATAGGGCGGCTCGATGGCGCGCAACTTCTTGAACTCAGTGATATAGCGCTGCTTGGTCACCTGGTCGAGGGGGAGCCAGAGTGCATCGTAGGCACGGATGAACGACTCAGCGATATAGGCGGCATCGACCAGGTTCTGCCCACTGGCACCCCACACCAGATAGTCGGGCGACTGCGGATCGACGCTGTTCTTATAGCTGGCCAAGGCCCACTCGCGGAGTTGCCGGCGCTGCTCCACTTCTTTCTTGTCGGCATCGGTGGCATTCAGCGGCAGCGTGTCGGGCAGGGCCAGCCAAGGGGCTATGCCTGCCATCAGGCGACCGAAGGTCTCCATGTAGACCACCTTGCGGTTGCGGTTGTCGAACGAGGGCGAAAACTCGGTCTGCATGTTCTTCTGCAGTTCGCCGCGAGCCATGTTCTCCAGTACAGGCTGCGACATCTTCCAGGCCTGCTGGCACCAGTATTCACGGTCGGTAGGCTGAGTGGCAGCCTTCTTCTTCGCTGCCTGAGCCGGAACAGCCAGCAACAGACAGAGAATTATTTGCGCAAAAAAGACAATTCTTTTCATAGTTATATGTTATAAAAGGTGTATCTATTTTTTCTGTGCCTTCTGAGGGTTGAACAGCAGTGCGAACAGCACGCCCACAACCAGTGCGAAGCCGGCAAAGACGAACCAGCAAGTAGACCACTCGCCCACCAGATAGCCGTTCTCCCACTGACAGAAGCTGTTGACCACCTCGCCGGCAGCCAGCGTACCGATGGTGGCTCCGATTCCGTTGGTCATCATCATGAAGAGTCCCTGTGCCGATGCCTTGATGCGGGGCTCGCACTCCTGGTCGACGAAGATGCCGCCAGAGACATTGAAGAAGTCGAAGGCAACGCCATAGACAATGCACGACAGGATGAAGAAGATGACACCCGGCATTGTGGGCTCGCCGATGCCGAAGAACCCGAAGCGGAACACCCAGGCGAACATCGACATGAGCATGACGATCTTGATGCCGAAACGCCGCAGGAAGAAAGGTATCAGCAGTATGCAGAAGGCTTCGCTGATCTGCGATATGCTGGTGAGCAGGGTGGCATTGTCGGCAGCAAACGAGTCGGCAATGGCCGGATCGGGACTTGCATTAAAGCTGGTGAGGAACGGCCCTGCAAAGCCGTTGGTCACCTGCAGGCACATGCCCAGCAGTGCCGAAAAGATGAAGAACAGGGCCATGCGCTTGGTCTTGAAGAGCTTGAATGCATTCAAGCCCAGGCTCTCCACCAGCGACACCTTCTCGTCCTTCTTCTCCAACTTGCATTCGGGCAGCGTGAAGCAATAGGCACAGAGCACCATGCTGAGCAGTCCCGACACGAAGAACTGCATATAGGTGTACTGGAACTTATGGGCATTGTCGGCCAGTGTGAAGCCAAAGCCCGTCTCGTCGAAATAGGCACAGTTGACAAACCACATGGTGGCGATGAAGCCCACGGTGCCCAGCACGCGGATGGGGGGGAAGTCGTTCACGGTGTCGAGAGCGTTATTCTTCAGAATAGTGAAAGCCGTGGTGTTGGCCAGCGCAATGGTAGGCATATAGAAGGCCACGCTCAGCGAATAGAGGGCGATGAAGAGCGACTGGTCGGGAAGTTGCTGGCCAAAGCCTGCCTCGGTGCCCAGCCACCAGCAACCGAGCATGAATCCGCCTGCCAGCAGATGGCACAGGCCCAGAAGCCGCTGCGGCTGGATATACTTGTCGGCCACGATGCCCATCAGCGTAGGCATGAAGATACTGACGATACCCTGGATGGCATAGAACCAGCTGATCTTGTCGCCCAGTCCGGCAGTGCCCAGATAGTTTCCCATACAGGTGAGATAAGCTCCCCAGACAGCAAACTCCAGGAAGTTCATGATAGCTAAACGAAGTTTCATATTCATTATATGTATTAGGTAGTTTTATAGGTTATGCGGTTTCAGTCAGCATGTCTTCAAAGTGGTTTGGTGGCTTCGAACTGCACCTGATAGGGCCACTGCTCGTTGTTCTGCGACCAGTCGCTGCTGGCCTTTCCGCTGGTCCAAGGGTGAGACCAGTGCTGCGTGGGGGCACCCATCACCACGAAGAACAAGTTCTTGCAGCTGCCATGACCAGAAGGGATGGTCAGCTCGGCAGTGCCCTCCTGATCGGACGACACTTCACCATAGACGCGCGTGTCGTCGCCCATCAAAGCAACGAAAGCATAGCGCCAGCCAGCCCTGTTCTTGTAAACATAATGATAGCCTTCGGCATCGGTCAAGCCCGTGAAAGAGGCTTTCACCGTGGTGCCTATGGCCGGACGCTGCATGTTGGTGATGTGGTAGCCGTAATTCTGAATACAGGTGGCTGGCGAGGTGCTGTAGAGTGCCTCGTCGGCATTGACTGCCGTCAGGAAATTCTTGTGCTGGCCAATGCGGTGCTTGGCACGATCGCGCACACCGTCGATGTCCCAGGTGGCCATGCGCATATAGCCTTCCATCAGCTCGTCGTTGAACTGCTGCTGTGTCAGGCCGTTCAGGCGTATATAGGTTTGAATGGGGTCTTCATAGCGCTGGGTTTCGCGCCACATGCGACCGATAAAGCTGCGCCCGTGCTTCATGGCCCACCAGTCGTGAATGTAGCAGCAGGCATAGCGCCAGTCCTCGTGCAGCATGTTCAGGTAGTGGGCGTTCAGGTGCTGCTCAAAATACTCGCCGTCGGTGAACTGTCGGTCGGGGAATATCTGGTAGGCCTGCCAGTCGGCACAGCTCTCCCACCAGCTGTTGTCGTTGCCGCCGCCCCATCCCCAGCGCCAGCCTCGGTCGTAGTGGCCGGCGGCATCGCTGCCAAGGTCGGCTGAGACAAGATACTGAAAGGTGTGGCCTACCTCGTGAGCCACGGTATGGCCGCCACGGGCCACAGCAGCCCATGGGTTGAAGTGGCCGATGCCGGTGTAGCTCCAGGTGCCGTCCGATTCCTGACCGTCGGTGCCCGAAGCATCGGCACGCCACTCGGTCTGATAGGGAATGTAGAGCTGAACCTTGTACTTGTCGGTGGTAGACTGTCCGGGCACCACAAAGCCTAAATCTTCAACATAGGTCGTCCAGCACTTCTCGGCTATTCGGAGCACTTCAGAGGCGCTGGCAGTATTGCCGCCTATGCTGATGCTATTGGGATTGTTGCCATAGCGCACGTCCCAGAACACGGCGAAGTGCTCGCTCTCCATGGAGTGAGCAAAGTTGTAGCCAGTGGTGGCAGCCGCGTTCTCATAGTTGGTTCCGCTATAGGTGGAGGGCTTCAGCAAATAGCGGCCAGGATCCTGAAAAACCACGTCACAGGCGTTGAGCGGAATGCTCAGGGTGCTTTTGCCTGCCGGTTTGTAGAGCACCATCGAGGTGGTCTTCAGCTCAATAGAGTCTACATTGGAAATAGCCAAGGTTGTATTCTTGCGGAAGCGGTTGTCGTATCTGATCCATAGCTTTTCCTGGGCTACTGCCTGCATTGCCATTCCTTGCAAAATCAGGCAGAAGAGAATGATGTTTTTTCTCATTGTGTTTTTATGCTTGTTCGTGAGAAATCAGTGAATACTTATCTTACCACCTGTTTCCTGCCGTTCACGATGTAGATGCCTGAACGGCGTGGAGTTGTCGGGAGGGAATTCAGCTTGCGTCCTTGCAGGTCGAAGACGGCATCTTCTGACGAATTGCGCAAACTTGCAGGCAGAGCGACGATATCGGTAGTGATGTCTTCGTTCACCCCATTGATATAGAAGCGGATGGGCACATCATTTTTGTTGCGCGACAATACGGCCCATGCCGTGAATCCCTTCGTGGTGAAACTCTCGGTGTAGGGAGTAAAGAGCGATGTCTCATCAATGGTGTATGCCGGACGTGTGGCTGTACCCGACACATTGCGGCTGTAATAGCTTCCTGCGACCGAAAGGCGCACATTGTCTTCCGACGAGCGCAAAGCCGTATTGGAAGGGCTACTAAGTCCTTGTTTCATGGAAACACCTGCCAACAGCCACACAGGACCTGCCACCTTGGCCTTGCCGTAGGTCTGCGCAGTAGTTGAGCCAGAGAGCACATCGGGCTCTTTCGAAGGGCGGATGAGGTATTGCTTGCCCACCGACATGACAACGTCGTCGGTGTCCAGGCCTATAGCCGACAGCTCAACGACTCCTTCTTCTGTCACCTTGTCGAACTGTGCCACGGCAGCACTCTCACCGAAAGTTTCGAGAACCTGTCGGCCGGTAAGCTCTACAGGCAACGTCAGCGTGTTCCACTTCCCCACTACCAGCGAACGGCGCAGGGCCAGCAGACCGAAATTCACGCCATAGTCGGCCTTGAAGGCTGTGCTGTCTTCATCGAGTGAGAAATGGGTGACAGCCGCCGTGCGAAGACTCTTGATGTCTGAAAAGTCGAACACCTCGTTCTTCAGTTCAAGCTTTCCGTCGGCGATGTGCAGCATCAACGACTGCTGCGAGGTGACGATGTGGCGGTCCACCTGCTTGTCGGCTTTGGTGACAACCCACTGGCGACTGTTTTGCAACAGCTGCTCGCGAGTGGTCTGGGCATTGGTGCCCAGCGCTGTCAGCAGCAGTGATACGCCCAAAAATAATCGTTTGCTCATTGTTGACATGTTATGAAAATTCACTTATTTCACAATAAACTTCTTGCCATTCTTAATGTAGAGGCCCGACTTCAGCTCGGTGACCTTGCGGCCCATAAGGTCGTAGACGGCATCGCTGTCCATGACGGGCTCATGCTGTCCGGCCAACCGGTCGATGCCCAGTGTGGTCTGACTGGTCTCCGAGCGGTTCGTCATCTGGTTGAGGGCTATGACTTCTGTCAGAGAGAGTGCGCGGTCGTAGACAATCAGTTCGTCGAAACGGGCATCGGCTGAGCCCCAGAACGAGCCGTTGCCAAGATAGAGCTCGTCGCACGAAGCCAGGAAGTCTACAATCTGACTGTAACCTTCTGAGGTAAAGCCTTGTTTGGTCGTGGTGGCCTTGCCGTTATAAGTAGAAGAGTACTTGTCGGTTTGCTTCGAGCCGTCCACATAGATGATGATGCCACCAGTGCTGCTGCTCACGGTGCGTGCAAAGGTGATGGTCACCAGATGCCAGCGGTCTACGCCCAGTTTGGTGTTCTCTACCGTCGTGGGATGGTTGATGTCTATCCAGTTGTTATAAATACCGTTGCCAGCATCAGCCGTTACGCCGTCGTTGAAGCCCAGATACAGGTTGCCTGTCATGTAGAGTCGGCCAGTACCGCCGGTCATGCCGAAGAGGGCATCCCACAGGTTGGCATCGGTACGCTTCACGAAGAACGAGATGGTGGCACCGTTGGTCAGGTCGCGTCCTTTCAGCGGATTGGGAACAGCCACATAACTCTCCTTGCCGTTCGCGCCGAATGCCGTGTGCACCACGCCGCCATTGCGTAGCGGCTCACCAGTCTCCACCTGAGGCAGTGTCGTGGTGCTCTTTCTGAGTAGCTGGGCTTTCTCTGCAGTGTTCAGGCTGTTGGTCAGGTCGGCATCGTCGAACTTATAGCGTGCTAGCATGTCGTTCTGCCATGTGGCGCTCGCAGCCTTTGAGTTTTCTTCCGACCGTGCAGTCACATTGTAGGTCTGCTGCCAGAAGTAGTTGCCGGCCTCCATCCGGGCAGTCAGCGCCACTTTCGTGTCTTCCTCCAGTCCCACGGGATAGTAGGTGCCGAACTCCGAGACAACCGTGGGCAGACTGCTGGTCCACAGCAGCGATACGTTTGCATCGGCAGGAGTGATGCTGTACAGGTCGACATTCTTTGTAATGTATCCGTTGTTCGAAACAGGCATTGTGCCCATGTTGTTCAGCTGCCAGGCCAGCGCGTAGTCGGGTCGATATTTGTAGCCCCACACGTTGACACCGCTGGTGGCCATAGCCGAGAACGAAACGGTCCTGATGGTGCGGCCGTCTATCTGCTCGTCGAAGAGCACGCCGTTGTAAGTCACCGTGCCCAGACGGATGGTCAGATAGCTGGTGCCCTCCTGCAAGCTCCATGTGCCGCTATAGGCTCCCGTCACCTTACCGTCGGCGGTGAGCGTAATCTCCACAGGTGTCACCTCCTCCATTTTTTCATAGTCCATCTTGTACTTATGAATCAGAATCTGATAAGTGCCGGGGATGTCGATGTCGTCAACCAGTTGCTTCGAGGCGATATCAGCATCGGTGACGGCCTCGCCGTTATACTCAAAGGGAGCGGCCACCAGCCAGCCGTTCTTGTTCTGGAACAGTTGGTGTACCCGTACGGCATGGAATCCCCAGTCAGGATGGCCGTCGTTGAACTTGGTGTGATAGACCAGCAGCGTGCGACCGTCCTCGGTGGTGATGACGCTGTTATGGCCTTGGGCACACTCGCCTGCGGTGCCGGTCATGGGGCCCCATTCATTGTAGGCACCCATGATTTTCTCTCCACGGTTGTCAGTAGCCTTGGGACCGTAGTTCATGGCATAGCCTGTGTAGACAGCTGAATGGCTTGAGGCATCGGTGTACGTGCCGTCGGGCTTCGCCGAGCGGAACACGCGCATCTCGTAGCCGCCATTGGGACTATAGAAGCCGTAGCTCACAAAGAGATAGTAGTAGTTGCCTATGTGCCTGATATAGGAGCCTTCGCCCGAGACATAGTAGCCGCCGGCAATGCGCTTGCCGAAATAGGGGTCGCTGTTCGTACCTACGGAATAGGTGGCATCATAGTCGCGCAAGCCAGTAGCCTTGTTGAGTTTCAATATCCAGATGCCGCCGCTCCAGGATCCGTATGCCATCCATAGTTCGCCGTCTTCATCGAAGAATACGGCAGGGTCGATGGCGTGGGGCCAGCTGGCCTTCGACGTAGAGACCCATGTGCCCGAATAGCGCGAGGGCAGTGATGACTGTGTGCCCAGCACCAGTTCCAGATCGGTCTTTTTATAGGAGAAGTTGGTGGTAGCGTTGAAGGCTGTGATGACCACCGGCCCTTGATACTCGTAGGGGCCTTCAATATTGTCGCTGGTCAGCAGCACGATGCTCGAATGCCAACCGTCGCCGTTCACGCTGAAGTACTGGCACCATTTCTGCATCGTGGGGTTCCAGATGATGTCGGGGGCCCACAGGTTGCCGCTGATGTCCCAGTTGGCTATCGAAGCATTCGACCAAGCGTAGGCATCGAAGGCCGGAAAGTCTACTTCCACGCCACCTTTCGTCACCTTCGTAACGGCCGGTGTCGAGAAGGCATCCTTACTGTAGGCATTAGTACTGCTACTGTTTTTCCAGGGCACACCTACCGTAAAGGTCTCGCCGGCCAGATTGGTCTCTTTGCCCTTGCTCACCGATGTCCAGTTCTGCAGGTCGGTGCTGTAGGCCACGCCACGCATGGTGCCAAAGATGTAGTAGCGTCCCGACTTCGAGTCGTAGACCACCGACGGGTCGTGAACACTCACGCGCTTCTTGGCCGTGGTGTTCTTGTAGTAGTTCTTGGCCTGGGTCTGCGTCATCTCAATCTCCTGTGCCGTCATCCCCAAGAAGGGAACGAACGCCAGCATCAGCGTCAATAGTTGTCTCATATTCGCGTTTTAGTTATAATTTTAGTTCTTTATTGCGCTGCAAAAATAAGGATTTTTTTCCGAATCGTATTAAATTACCGCTATAATTCTTGAAATTTTAGCCATTATTCAAAATAAATGATTACATTTGCACATATTTTCTATATTCAGACATCTGTTAAAACATGACACGACGTGTAATAGGTATTGGTGAAACCGTGCTCGACATCATCTTCAAGGGCGAGCAGCCGCTGCAGGCTGTACCCGGTGGTTCGGCCTTCAACGCCATCATTTCGCTGGGACGCGCAGGCATCCCGGCTTATTTTATCAGTGAGACCGGCAACGACCGCGTGGGTCAGTGGGTGAAGCGTTTCCTGCGCGAAAACGGAGTCGACGATTCGGGGGTATGTGTGTTCCCCGACTCGAAATCGCCCATCTCACTGGCTTTCCTCGACGAGAACAACAATGCCGACTATCTCTTCTATAAAGACCATCCCCATGACCAGCTCGACTTTGTCTATCCTGAGATTCACGAAGACGATGTGGTCATCTTCGGCTCGTTCTTCGCCATCAACCCCGTGGTGCGGCCACAGGTGGCAGGCTTCCTCGACTATGCCCATCGGCAGGGGGCCATCCTCTACTACGACTTGAACTACCGCGCCTCTCACAAGAACGATCTGCTGCGCGTCACGCCCAACATCATTGAGAACTTGGAGATTGCCGACATTGTGCGCGGCAGCAACGAGGACTTCGAGATCATGTATCGCAAGAACGACGCCGACTCGGTCTACCGCTCGGAGATTTCGTTCTACACCAAGAAGTTCATCTACACGCGCGGAGCCCAGCCCGTAGAGCTGCGTGCCGAGGGCGGCTTTGCCAAGCAGTATCCTGTCAAGACGGGCGGTGAGGTGGTGAGCACCATTGGTGCCGGCGACAACTTCAATGCCGGCATCGTCTTCGGACTCATCAAGCACGGCATCACCCGTAGCGACATCGACCGTGGACTCAGCGAGCAGCAGTGGGACAGCATCATCGGCTGCGGACTGCGCTTCTCAGCCAACGTGTGCCAGAGCCTGAACAACTATATTGACCCTGAATTCGGAAAACAAATCAATCAATAACTTACAATGAAACAGATTTCAGACAACATCTTCTACGTAGGTGTCAACGACCGCAACAAGACACTCTTCGAGGGTCTGTGGCCCCTGCCCAACGGCGTTAGCTACAATGCCTATCTCATCAACGACGAAAAAGTGTGCCTCGTCGATACCGTCGAGGTCGACTTCTTCATGCCGTTCCTGGAGAACATCCGCGAAGTCATCGGCCAGCGTCCCATCGACTATGTGGTGGTGAACCACATGGAGCCCGACCATAGCGGCTCGCTGGCTCTGCTGCGCCAGTTCTATCCCGACATCGAGATCATCGGTAACAAGAAGACCTTCGACATGATGGCCGGCTTCTACCGTCTGACCACCGGTCTGCATGAGGTGAAGAACGGCGACACCCTCTCGCTGGGTGCCCACCAGCTTCAGTTCGTCCTCACCCCCATGGTGCACTGGCCCGAAACCATGATGACACTAGCCACCGTTCCTGGTGCTTCAGCTACCGTGTCCGGCGCTTCTCCGTCGGGTCCCGTTGTCCTCTTCAGCGGCGATGCCTTCGGCTGCTTCGGGGCGCTGAACGGTGCCTATGTCGACGAGCAGATGAACTGCGACGAGTTCTGGCCTGAAATGACGCGCTACTACTCGAACATCGTGGGAAAATACGGCACACCCGTGCAGATGGCCCTGAAAAAGCTGGCCGGCGTTCAGGTCGACTACATCTGCGCCACCCACGGCCCCGTGTGGCACGAGCATGTCGGGAAGGTCATCGGCATCTACGACCGTCTCAGCAAGTATGAGGCCGAGCCGGGCCTCGTCATTTGCTATGGCACCATGTATGGCAACACCGAGCGCGCTGCCGAGGTGATTGCTCGCAGTGCTGCTCAGGCAGGTCTGAAAAATATCGTGATGTACAACGTGTCGAAGACCCACCACTCTTACATCATTCGCGACCTGTTCCGCTATCGCGGTCTCATCGTCGGCGCACCCACCTATAACACGGGCCTCTATCACGAGATGAACGTGCTGCTCGACGAGCTGTCGCAGAAGGACATCAAGGGTCGTCTGTTCGGCTGGTTCGGCTCCTACAGCTGGGCTTCGAAGGCCGTCAGCGAGATTCAGAAGTGGAACGACGAGCGCCTGCACTACGAGCCCGTGGGCACACCCGTTGAAATCAAGCAGGCACTGAACGACGAAACACTCGCCCAGTGCGAAGCCCTGGGTCGCCAGATGGCTGAAGCCCTTCTGAAAGAGTAGCAGATGCTGACTCTGTAGCTAAAAGCGATTATCGTGACAATACAGCCGCCACCTCCTCAACGGTGGTGGCTGTTTTTATGTATGTGTGCCAGTCTTTCCGCATCATGCCCTTCGCGGCCAGGTCGTCAAGCAGGGCAACGAGCGCATCCCAGAAGCTTTTCTGGTTGTAGAGGACAACGGGCTTGTGGTGATAGTCGAGGGTGGCTGCTGCCACCACCGTAAACAGCTCGTCGAGCGTGCCGATGCCGCCAGGCAGTACGATGAAGGCATCGCTCTGCGCCATCATCAGGTCTTTGCGGTCGGTCAGGTTCTCGGTGGGTATGTGTACATCCAGATAGGGGCTCAGCCGTCCCATCTCCTCAATCTTGCGAGGCACCACACCAATCACCATGCCGCCAGCCTCCTTCGCGGCCTTGCTCACCTTGTGCATCAATCCGGCATCGTGGCCGCCAAACACAATGGCATGGCCGTTACGGGCTGCCCACTCGCCCAACCGTCGGGCATCTTCAAAGAAATCGGGGTCAATCTTTTGATTGGCTGAACAAAATATACACAGTTTCATGCTGCAAAGGTACTTAATAATTTATAATTTATAAGTAATTTCATATTTATTTTGTACTTTTGCACGCAAATTATTGTAAATGAAGACATTTGAAGAACTGGGCGTTTGCGAAGAGATTCGCCGCGCCATCGAAGAAATGGGATTTGTACAGCCCATGCCTGTACAAGAGGCCGTCATTCCAACGCTGTTGGAGAGCCGTCGGGACACCATCGCCCTGGCACAGACGGGAACGGGAAAGACTGCAGCTTTCGGCATTCCGCTGCTGCAGCGAATAGCCCCCATCTCCCGGTCGGGGGAGGTAGGGAAGGGGCTCCCCCAAGCACTCATCTTGAGCCCTACACGCGAGCTCTGCTTGCAGATTGCCGACGACCTGCGCGACTTTTCCAAGTATATGGACGGCATTCACATCGAGGCCGTCTATGGCGGTGCTGCCATCGAACAGCAGATGCGTGCCCTGCGCAAGGGCGTTCAGATCATCGTGGCCACGCCTGGCCGCCTCATCGACCTGAAGAATCGTGGCTATGCCAAGCTGGAACAGGTGCGCAACATTGTGCTCGACGAGGCCGACGAAATGCTGAACATGGGCTTCAGCGACAGCATCAACGAGATTTTCGAGTCGCTGCCCGAGGAGCACAACACGCTGATGTTCTCGGCCACCATGAGCCGCGACGTGGAGCGCGTGGCCAAGACCTATCTGAAGGACCATCAGGAAATTGTGGTGGGTTCGCGCAACGAGGGTGCCGAGAACGTGAACCATATTTATTATATGGTGCAGGCCAAGGACAAATACCTGGCACTGAAGCGCATCGTAGACTTCAACCCTCGCATCTTTGCCATCATCTTCTGTCGCACCAAACTGGAGACGCAAGACATTGCCGACAAGCTGATCAAGGACGGCTACAACGCCGAAGCCCTGCATGGCGACCTCAGTCAGCAGCAGCGCGACCTCACCATGCAGAAGTTCCGCCAGCACCTGACGCAGCTGCTGGTGGCTACCGACGTGGCTGCTCGCGGACTGGATGTTGACGACCTGACGCACGTCATCAACTTCGGACTGCCCGACGACATCGAGAACTACACCCACCGCTCGGGCCGCACCGGTCGTGCCGGCAAGAAAGGCACCAGCATCTCTATCGTGCACTCCAAGGAGAAGCACAAGATTCGCAACATAGAGAAGGAGATAGGCAAACAGTTTGTTGAGGCCGAGATTCCCAAGGCCGAGGAGATCTGCAAGAAGCAGCTCTACAAGGTGATGGACCAGATTGTGAAGACCGACGTAAACGACGACGAGATAGCCCCCTTCATGCAGGACATCAACCGCTATTTCGAGTATATCGACAAAGAGGAAATCATCAAGAAGATCGTGTCGGTAGAGTTCGGCAAGTTCCTCGCCTACTATGCCGATGCACCAGAGATAGAGAAGGTAGAGGAGAAAGGAAAGAGGAAAGAGAAAAGAGGAGAAAGAGCAGAGAAGAGAGATCAGACCGACCGGCAGAAGCGCTCGAACAAGCCGGAGAAAGGCTATGCCCGCCTGTTCATCAATCTGGGCAAGCGCGACGGCTTCTATCCTGGCGAGCTCATGCAGACGCTGAACCGCTATGTGGGCGGTCGTCAGCAGGTGGGCCACATCGACCTGCTCGACACCATCTCCTATTTTGAAGTGCCCGAGAAAGATGCCCGCAAGGTGATGAGTCAGCTCACCGGCATTCGTTACAAGGGCCGCACCGTGCGCTGCAACGACGAGAGCGAAGGCGGCAGAAGCGACCGCCAGGACAAGACCGACCGCCGCAACAATACAGACAAGCGCCCCCGTCGACGCGATGAACGCCAACCGCGTGGTGGCGACTGGCGTTCACTGATGGACAACGACGAGGGGTGGGCACGCCGCAAACCGAAGAAAAAATAGGTAATATTCAAGGGAAAAAACTTTTTCCTTATTTTGCATACACTGCTGTCACTCTATAAGCGTCATTCTCTGCTCTGATTTGTGTCACTTTCTGCTCAGGTTAACGTCAAATCTCGCTCTAATTTGATATTAATCAGAGCGAGACTTGACGTTAATTACAGCGAGATTCAATATTAATTGCAGCGAGATTCAACATTAATTGTAGCATTATCTTTGCGAAAAATTTCGCAACGAAAAGTTTCGCATAATGAAAACCCCTATCATTCGTGTTAAAAAGTCTTAATATTGTTGCAAAACACGTTCTCTCCATGCAAGATTTTCTGTAACTTTGTATTTATATATTTGAGTAGAGCTTTTAATCGAACAACATTAACAAAAAATTATTACAGCAATGAGAACCCCAATTTTCTTTATTCCGATGGCGGCAGTGGCCGCTGCCTTATGCTTCACGGCATGTAGCAGCGACAAGGATGAGCTTGCCGACTTGCTGGCACAGCAGGAGAACAGCCTGCTGACAGAAGAGCCATCGGTGAGCAGCAGTCCCTTTGCCATCAGCATCGACGAGGCACAGAAGACGCTGGAGGAGATTCTCGCCAAAGAGGACGGACAGGGCAGTGCCACCCGTGGTGCCCAGCACCAGCGCCGCATCAAGAACCGCTTTGCCAGCCGCAGTAACAAAATGGCTACGCGCTCGGCAGGTGACAGCAATCAGGAGTCGGAGAACCCACTGCTCTATGTCTTCAACTTCGAGGACAACGAGGGCTTTGCCGTGATGGGTGCCGACAAGCGCGGAGCACCCCTGCTGGCCTTGGTAGAAAGCGGAGAGTTCACCCCCGGCATGACGACCGACAATCTCGGCTTTGCCATCTCTATGTCGCAGGCCGTTGCGGCCTATTCGCAGATGATTGTCGAAGCAGGCAGCGACACGGTGTACAACACCAATGGGTTTGTAATGACGGCAACCGTTAAGGACAGTATCACTGTTAACAAGAATGGGCAATGCCAGGTAGCGTGGCATCAATGGTCGCCCTATAACTTATTATGCCCTCCTTACTCTCAGGTAGAACAGAATTGTCCTACAGGATGTGATGCGACTGCTGCAGCCCAACTCATGTCAATTTATAAGTATCCATCATCTTATGCTGGCCAAACGTTTAATTGGGACAGCATGATAGCTGGTACAGACAATGATGGTGTTGCTCGTTTGATGATGTTGTTAGGTCTTCCTGTAAATCTTAATAATAACTACACACCGAACAATTCATCTGCCCATCTCGAAGACGTTCCACATGCTTTGCAGAATTTTGGGTACGCGCATCCTGGAGTATATGCAGATTATGACGCAAATGTCGTAATGAGTCATGTTTTGGCAGGGCTACCTGTTCTTATGCGTGGAAGAGCTACGAAATCTTTTTACATGGGTACACCACCTAATCCATTAATATACATGTATAGCGAGCCCTCGAAACATGCATGGCTGGTTGATGGTGGAAAAATCGTTACAATTACGATTCAAGTTCACAATTTTCTCACAGGAGAGCACGCGGTTATTGGCCCGAATACAGCAAAATACATCCATTGCAATTTTGGCTGGGAAGATGCTAATAGATATAATGGTTTGTTCCTTACAAACAATATTGATACGGTTGATAAAATAATATCAGAGCAGGGTCAGACTTACATTTCTGATCATTACTATCAATTCGACCTGAAAATGGTAACAGGAATATCTCCGCAATAAGAATATTAAGTAATTTGTAAAGAAAAGAAATATCATGAATAAATATATTTTATGGGGTAGCGTATGTCTTTCCTGTGCTGCAGTTATTCTGAGCGGCTGCAAAAAAGAAGATGATTTTATGGATGGTGAAGAATGGAACAACATTGTTTATTCTACATATCGCAATCCCTTAAAATCTGATGGCGACACCATCAAAATAGTATGGGCAAAAGATGTAGCATACGAATATAATATTAATTCACGCTTTAATATCTATTCATGTGAATGGGTATATCAAAGGAGTATAACCTCTTTGGTGGGTACTACGGTAATTGCAAGACAGGAAATTTATCCTGAGGAGAAGGAAGAAGTGACCATGAGCGGTGACACTATCATGGGAGAATGGTTCACGGTGTTCCCTATTGTGTCCGCAGTATATCAAGGCACAAAATTCTATAACGGGGTTAAAGTTGCTATATCACCCAATAACACAGGTAAAAGAAGAATGTTAGAAATTCATCCAGACAGTCCTCATATTTCCAATGCAATAATCTTCCAAGAGGCTGAGGAGCAGACTCCGAAGTTGCCTGTGTTCAAATACTTCGACGGTGCAGAATTCGATTCACTGTTCGTCAGCAGCACATGGACAGTTAATGGCATCTACGATGTAGACAAAAACGGCAATCTGAGCAAGAACATCCTGACGACTATCTACGGTCTGGGCATCCTGACCATTGATCCTGCCGAGAACGGTGCCGTCCGCTTCCGCCACCAGCCTACAGACCCCAACCAGACGGAGACGGTGACCGACGCTGCCTACACGTTCCAGACAGCAAACTGGCTGACGTTCGACAAGACTGTTGCCCCATGTCCACAGACGCTGAAGGTGCTGGAGATCACCGACAAGCAGATGCGCTGCCTGGGCGAAGTCTACGACAAAGCACAGTCGCCCAACGCCATCAAGGGCCTGTATGTATTCAAAAGGCAGTTGAAAGAATAACAGTTACGAAGAATGCGCACGAAATAAGGATGGTCAGACAAGTCGTAGAGCGCATACGGCAAAAAGACCAACGGGCGATGAAGGAGCTCTATCAGATGTATATCGAGGAGCTTTCATCGGTCTGCTACCGCTATGTGCCTTCGAGGGACGATGCCAAGGACGTGCTGCAGAACAGCTTTGTGAAGATACTGACCTCGATTCCTGATTTTGAGTATCGGGATGAGGCCATGTTCAAGGGCTGGATGAAGAAGGTGGTGGCCAACGAAGCCCTTGGCTATCTGAAAGACAGGCGGAGACTGCTCTTCGTGGAGCAGCAACAGGCCGACGCACTACCAGATGACGACGATGATGCCGGGCCCGAACAGGTGTCGCCCGACGAGCTGCACCAGCTGATAACAGAACTGCCCGACGGCTATCGCATGGTGGTGAACCTCTTTGCTTTTGAGGGCTATTCGCACAAGCAGATAGCCGCACTGCTGGGAATCTGCGAGGCCACCTCGGCCTCACAGTTCTTCCACGCCAAAAGACTGCTTGCTAAGAAAATAAAGGAAATTAAAGACAAACGAAGATGAAACAAGACTGGACGGAAAGACTCAGACAGAGACTCGAGGGTCACAAGGCAGAGCCGCCTGCTGACCTGTGGGAAAACATCTGTGGGCAGATGGGCCTCCAGACGGAGCCCGTCAGCAAGCCGACTGCCGTATATAGACGGTGGTATTGGGCCGCTGCGGCAGCGGTTCTGGCGCTCGTGGGCCTGTTCACCGTTCTGAATCTTGAGGAGCAATCTGGCGGTCTGCCGCTGACTGCAGAAGTCGTCTCCCAGCCCAAGGCTCCTCTTCAGGCGCAGAAAGAGCAGGCAACGTCTCCTGATCCCATCACAGAAAGGCCAGAGAATGTTCAGCATGAAGAAAAGAAAGGTTCGCATGACACAGTGAAAGAATCGCATGATGTGGCAGCCGATTCAATCGAATCGCCCAAAGAAATCATGCTGGCTCAAACGGAAGAGAACAATAATCCTGTGACTGAGCAGCAGACAGGCGAACAGACTGAGCAACAGACAGATAAAAAGAAGGAGCAGCAGCCCGACAAAAAGGCAGAAACAATCGTCATTACTCTGCCCGAGGAGTGGGACATTGCTGAAGAGCCGACCGTCTCTTCTGAAAAGAAATGGGCTCTCAGCCTGAAGGCCTCAGAAGGACTGATTGCTGCACAGATGTCCAGACAGGAAGATGGGGAAGGAGATTTTTGTGCTATTAAAGAAAACACCCCCAACGACTCTACAGAAACAGTACCACCCACGCCCGAACTAAAAAAGAGACCCGTAAAACGAATCCCCGTTGGCAGCACAATGGCTGAGGTAAAGGCAAAGCACCATCTGCCTGTCCGTTTGGGAGTGAGTGTGCAGTATCAGCTGACCCCACAGATAGCACTCGTCAGCGGCATCAACTACACCTATCTCTGTTCAGATTTCAGCACTGCGCTTTCTACCATGGAGATTGAATATACCCAGAAGCTGCACTATCTCGGCATTCCTGTCGGCATCTCCTGGAAACTCCTGTCGGCAGGCAATTTCCGCCTCTACCTGTCTGGTCAGGCCATGCTGGAGAAGTGTGTGCATGCCACCTCAGGTCACGTGCTGCTGCAGGAAACAGAGCGCAGCAAGCCCTGGCAGTTCTCGCTTGGTGCAGCCGTGGGAGCCGAATATGGTATCACCCGTCAGTTGGGCCTGTACTTAGAGCCCTCGCTTGGCTATTTCTTTGACGACGGCTCCTCGCTGGAGCACTACTACAAAGAGCATCCGTGGTCGCCGTCGGTCCAGTTCGGCCTGCGCCTGCATGTCAGCAAATAGGTCTTAACCTTTTGCCTGGAAGGCGAGGGCATACATGCGCATCTGTTTCACCATGGCCACTAAGCCATTGGAGCGAGTGGGGGAGAGGTGCTCTTTCAGACCGATCTGGTCGATGAAGTAGAGGTCGGTGTTCAGAATTTCCTGAGGGGTGCTGTCGTTGAGCACGCGGATGAGCAGGGCCACGATGCCTTTCACGATGAGGGCATCGCTCTCGGCCTGGAAGTGAATTTTTCCGTCTGCATAGTCGGCCTGCAGCCACACACGGCTCTGGCAACCGTCAATCAGGTTCTGTTCCGTTTTGTAGCGCTCGTCGAGCGGTTCCTGCTCGTTGCCAAGGTCGATGAGCAGCTGGTACTTGTCCATCCAGTCGTCGAAGCCGCTGAACTCATCGATAATTTCGTCTTGTCGTTCGTTGATAGTCATGGTCAAGAATTAGAGAATTTATGAATTGTCTGCATCAGATGTCAGTTTGAACAGTTTGTCGCTGGGGCGAATCTTGCCTGTGACGGGGATGGCGATGCGCTGGCCTTGGGGTGCCTCGCTGACGGGATTGCCGTCGTTGTCGTGTATCTCGGTGGCTGTCAGGTACATCACGCCCGTGGTGGGGCCCGTCACCAGCAGTTTGTCGCCCAGACGGAAGGTGGTGGCCTCTACGGTGAACTCGGCCACACCCAGTTTTGAGAAATATTTCACGCCGCGACCCACGTAGACTTTTCGCTCAGTAGCGTTCGAACCATAGCTCTTGTTCCACTCGCCCAGTGTTTGTCCCTGGTAGTAGCCGTCCCAGAAGCCGCGGTTGAAGACGCGGGCCAGTTGGCGGTCCCACTCGTCCTTGCGCTCCTCGGTGAACAGTTTTTCGCTTTCGTTTTCCTGATCGTGAATCACTGCCTGTATGGCCTCCTTGTAGCAGCGCACCACCGTGTAGACATATTCAGGTCCGCGGGCGCGGCCTTCAATCTTGAACACCCGTACGCCGGCATTCATCATCTTGTCGATGAAGCGAACGGTCTTCAGGTCCTTCGGACTCATGATGTACTTGTTGTCAATCTCCAGCTGGTTGCCCGTTTCGTTGTCGGTGACGGTGTACGAGCGGCGGCATATCTGCACGCACTCGCCTCGGTTGGCCGAGCGGTTGGCATTGTCGAGACTCATGTAGCACTTGCCCGAGATGGCCATGCAGAGGGCTCCGTGGCAGAACATCTCGATGCGTACGGGCTGTCCGCTGGGGCCGCAGATGTGCTCTTCCTCAATATGGCGGTAGATGTCGGCCACCTGCTCCATGCGCAGTTCGCGAGCCAGCACCACCACATCGGCAAACTGGGCGTAGAACTTGAGTGCCTCTACGTTCGAGATGTTCAGCTGGGTGCTGAGGTGAACCTCCATGGGTCCCATAAGCCCCATAGGCTTCCTACAGTACTGCATCACGGCCACATCGCTGGCGATGACGGCAGAAATCTGTGCCTCGCGAGCCGCATCGATAATCTGGCGCATCAGCTCCAGGTCTTCCTGATAGATAATGGTGTTCACGGTGAGATAGCTCTTCATGCCATGCTCCCGGCATGTCTGGGCTATCTCGCGCAGGTCGTCGATGGTGAATGCCGATGCCGAGTGGGCCCGCATGTTCAGTTTTTCAATGCCGAAATAGATGCTGTCGGCTCCTGCCTGAATGGCTGCGGCCAGCGATTCGCGCGAGCCTACGGGAGCCATGATCTCAAAATCCTGTAGTTTCATGGCTGCAAAGGTACGATTTTTTAGGTTCTGACGTAAACGTTTTCAGTAAAAAAAGCGTTTTTTCGCGTCGGGTGTTATATTTTTTGCCTACTTTTGCAGGCAATAAGCCAAAAAACAGAGCATAAAATTACAACTAATGAAAACTATGATGAGAAAATCTTTACTCTTGGTGTGCGCATTGTCGGCAGGCATGACTGTTTGGGCCGACGACAAGGCAACACAGGAAGTCTTGATTGACGGGCAGACCGTGACCAAGAACATCAGCAAGATTACTTTTGAGGGCGACAATGCCGTGCTGACCTTTGCCGACGAGAGCCGCGAGACTGTCGACATGGAGAGCGTCGTCATCAACTTCGCCTATACGACATTGGGCGTTCACCGTGTGGAAAAGGCCGAGGTGAAGGAGCAGAAAGTCTATAACCTGAAGGGAATGCACGTGAAGAACACCACCGCAGGTCTTTCAAAAGGTGTCTATGTGGTAGACGGCAAGAAAGTGATTGTTAAGTAACGCATGAAAGGAACGAAACCAATGAAGAGACTCATATCTATCTTTTCGCTGCTCGCCCTTCTGTTGGGCCTGAGCAGCAACGCCAGTGCACAGTCGTGGGATTTCGGCAGCGTGAGCGATGACGACCAGGCCCTGCTGAATGCCGACACCGACAACTGGACTTACGACAGCAGTAATAACCGTTGGAAAAACGCCAAGGCCATCGACAATGCCGTGCTGACCGCCAACGGACAGGAGCTGGAGTTCACCAAGGGACTGGTGGTGAAGGCTACCGCTGCCGACCAGATTCGTCTGGACAACAAGAAGGGCAGTCTGACCATCAACAACAAACAGGCCAGCGTCACCATCAAGGGTGCCACAGCCGGACAGGTCATCCAGGTGATCAGCCAGTCGTCGAGCAGTTCGACGGCGCGTAGCATCTCGGCCAGTAACGTCACCGTACAGAGCGGCTTCGGCGAAGAGGCTACCACGCGCATGACCAGCACCGGAACGGTGACAACCGATGGCGACATCACCCTGACCGTAACCGGTGGAACCTATATCTACAGCATCGCAGTGGGCGATGCCGACGAAGACGACGAGATGGGCGGCGACGACACGCCCCTGCCAGCCTCTGACGACCACTCCACCTTCGCCAGTGCAGCCAACAACCAAGTGGTGGTTACGCTCGACGGCACCAAGAAATACTACAACACGAAGGACGTGACCGCCATCGACATTGAGGACAACCTCATCAAGATCAACCAGAACGGCACCGTAGACAGCTACGAGGGAACGGTGAAGAACCTGTCGTTCAAGAAGGCCACCGAGGGCAACAACGGACAGGTGGAGAACCAGGACGGACAGGTGCGCATCACCGAGGCACGCGGCTGGTTCGAGTCGGCCTACGTGAAGTTCGACCTATTTGAGGGAGCCAAGCGCTATAACGTATATGTGAAAGGTGGAAACTACGGCGAATATACCAAGATTGACGCTCAGCTGGTGCGCAACTACGGCACCTACGGACGTGCCGATGTGCTGGGACTGGTGAAGGGCGACAACTATGCCATCCGCGTGGTGCCCGTAGGTGAGAACGATGCTGAGTTGAGCGCTGCCGCCAACGAGGCCGTAGGCATCAGCGTGGTGAACTACGACCGCTCGGGCTTTGCCCACAAAGGCCGCACCGAGGGCGTGGGTGCCTATAATAACGACGGCTCGCTGAAAGCCGGTGCCAGCGTGGTGTACATCACCAAGGACAACGCCAAGACCGTGAGCTTGGAGATTGCCACCAACAGCAAGGGCGGCACGGCTACCTATACGGGCTTCCAGGATATTATCTACGGCTACCAGAAGGGCGATGCCAACGGCAGCTACGAGAAGAAGCCGCTCTGCATCCGCATCATCGGCACGATTTCGGCCAGCGACTGCGATAAGTTCCAGAGCTCTGCCGAGGGTATCCAGATCAAGGGTGCCAAGGCTGCCATGCCTATGAACATCACCATCGAGGGCGTGGGCGACGATGCCACCACCACGGGCTTCGGCTTCCTCATCCGCAATGCCGCCAGCATCGAGCTGCGTAATTTCGCCAACATGCTGTGCATGGACGATGCCGTGAGCATCGACACTGACAATTCGAACATCTGGGTGCACAACCTTGACCTGTTCTATGGCAATACCGGCGGCGATGCCGACCAGGCCAAGGGCGACGGCACTATCGACATGAAGGGCGACTCGAAGTATATCACCGTCAGCTATAACCACCTGTGGGACAGCGGCAAGGCTTCGCTCTGCGGCATGAAGAGCGAGAGCGGCCCCAACTGGATTACCTATCACCACAACTGGTTCGACCACAGTGACTCGCGCCATCCGCGCATCCGCACTATGTCGGTACACGTGTGGAACAACTACTACGACGGAAACTCGAAGTACGGCGTGGGTGCTGCCTATCAGAGCAATGCCTTCGTGGAGAACAACTACTTCCGCAACTGTAAGTACCCGATGCTTATTTCGCGTCAGGGCAGCGACGTTGCCACCAACGCCAAGGGAACATTCTCGGGCGAGGACGGCGGCATGATCAAGTCGTTTGGCAACAAGATTATCGGTGCCATCCGCTACGTCACCTATCAGCAGAACAAGACCGAGTTCGATGCCTACGAGGCTGCCACACGCGACGAGCTGGTGCCGGAGACGGTCGTGGCCAAGCAGGGTGGCAGGAAGTATGACAACTTCGACACCGATGCCTCGCTCTTCTATACCTATACCCCCGATGCTGCCGAGGACGTGCCCGGCATTGTGACGGGCTGGCTGGGTGCAGGTCGTATAGGCCACGGTGACTTCCAGTGGACGTTCGACAATGCTACGGAGGACGGCAACTATAACGTCATCGCCGAACTGAAGAGCGCACTGCAGAGCTACAAGACCAAGTTGGTGGGTATCTTCGGCGACGGGAATAGTCAGGTAGACCCGACTCCCGATCCTGACCCGACTCCCGATCCTGATCCAGACCCCGATCCACAGCCTACTGGCACTATTTTGGCTTCGTTCGACGGCAGTTCCTCGAACAGCATGTTTGTTGCAGCCAATAACTATGGCGACGGTAAAATCACCTATAACGGAACTTACTATAAGAAAGGTGAGAAGATGGATTCAAAGGGTTCCATCACCTTTACTCCGACTCAGGACTACCAGATGACCATTATCCTGGCTACCGCAAAGAGCGGCCGCGACGTGAAAATCAATGGCACGAAGACAACCGTTTCGGGTACGGAGAATGCCGAGGGCGCTTATTACGAGATGGAGCCCATCACCGTTACGAAGAATACGGAATATGTGCTCACGAAGGGCAGTGCCGAAGCGATTGTCATGCTGATCAAGCTGGAGCCCGTAGAAGAATAATAACTACCAAAAACTAATGATGAGAGGGTGGACTGCATATATCATACTGGTGCTGTCCGCCCTCGTTTTTTCTTGCGGACAGCCGGCAGAGCATTTCGAGATAGAGGTGCTGAACGGCTATGCGCCCGTGAAGAACCAGGGAAAGAGCCAGACCTGCTGGGCCTACGCCATGCTGGCGGCCATTGAGACCGAACATATCATGCAGGGCGACTCGGTGAACCTGTCGGTGGTCTGGGTGGAGCGCATGATGGAGCAGGACTCGCTGGCACCGAAGTCGAAACGCGGCATGGGCATGACGCTCGTCAACATGATAGGCCGCTACGGTCTGGTGCCCTACGATGCCATGAAGCATGTTGACGACATACCCCCTAAATGGGCTTTCATGCTGGGTGCACAGTACACGCCTCTGGAGTTTGCCCACAGCGTGTGCCGGCCTGGCGAGTATATAGGCTTGGGCACATCGTCCCGTCACCCTTATAATGAACTGTTCACGCCCGACACTCCCGACAACTGGGAGGGTAACCAGCTGCTGAACCTGACGGCCGACTCGTTGCTGGCTGTCACCGAGCGCGCCGTGCGGCAACATCACGGCGTGTGCTGGGAGGGCGATATCAGCGAGCATGGCTTTGACTGGAAACGCGGCGTGGCACGGCTGAGTCTGCTCAACGGTCGCACTACCGACGACCATTGCATGGCCATTGTGGGACTGGCCCGCGATGCTGAGGGCGAGCCCTTCTTTATCATGAAAAACTCATGGGGCACAAAAAATCCGTACGACGGACTGATGTTCCTATCGTACGGATATTTCAAGAAGAAAACCGTTGCGGTCTTTCTGCCTAAATCTTAGGAGTTCTTCGCAAGCGAAGCGGCATAGCCGAGCGTAGCCAATAGTCTTATTTGTTGAGTTTCCAGGTGACACCGTCCTTGGTGTCCTTCACCTCGAAGCCAGCGGCAGCGAGCTCGTCGCGAATCTGGTCGCTGGTGGCCCAGTCCTTGTTGGCCTTGGCCTTTGCGCGCAGCGAGAGCACCATGTCGACCACCTTGCCGAACGATTCTTCGCGAGCAGCATTGTTGGCTCCGGCGTTCTGCGGCTGCAGTCCCAGGATGTCGAAGGCAAAAAGGTGCATCGTGTCGCTGAGTTCCTTCAGGCAGTCGGGGCAGATGGTGGCCTTGTGGTCAACGAGCTTGTTGATGACGGTGCAGGCCTCGAACAGATGGCTGAGCACCTGCGGTGTGGCCAGGTCGTCGTTCATGGCATCGTAGCACTTCTGGCGCAGCGACTTCACGATACGCTCGGTTTCAGGGTCGCACTTTTGTTCCGACGGAGAAGCGTCGGACACGGTGGCTGAAGCGTCGGACACGGTGGCTGAAGCGTCGGACACGGCGGCTGCGTAGCGCTCCAGGTCGGCGATGCCGTTCATCAGTTTTTCCAAACCTTTCTCAGCAGCCTGCAGGGCTTCGTCGCTGAAGTCGACGGTGCCGCGGTAGTGGGCCGAGAGGATGAAGAAGCGGATGACCATGGGTGAGTAGGCTTTCGACAATAATTCGTGCTGGCCGGTGAAGAACTGCTCAAGTGTGATGAAGTTATTATAGGACTTGCCCATCTTCTGGCCGTTGATGGTCAGCATGTTGTTGTGCATCCAGTATTTCACGGCTGGATGGCCCATTGAGGCCACGGCCTGTGCGATCTCGCATTCGTGGTGGGGGAACACGAGGTCCATGCCGCCGCCGTGGATGTCGAACTGCTCACCCAGATACTTGCGGCCCATGGCCGTACACTCGCAGTGCCATCCGGGGAAGCCGTCACTCCAGGGCGATGGCCAGCGCATGATGTGCTCAGGCTGGGCCTTCTTCCACAAGGCGAAGTCGGCCTGGTTGTGCTTCTCGCCCACACCTGCCAGTTCACGGCTCTCGTCCTTGATGTTCTCCAAGGAGCGTCCGGAGAGGATTCCGTACTTATGCTGCTTATTATAGGCCTCGATGTCGAAATAGATAGAACCGTTCGACTCGTAGGCAAAGCCATTGTCAAGAATCTCCTTCACCAGTTGTTGCTGCTCAATGATATGGCCCGTGGCATGCGGCTCTATCGAGGGGCGCAGACAGCCCAGCGCGTCCATGGCCTGATGGTAGCGGTTGGTGTAGTACTGGGCAATCTCCATGGGCTCCAGCTGTTCCAGCCGGGCCTTCTTGGCAATCTTGTCCTCGCCCTCGTCGGCATCGTGCTCCAAGTGGCCCACGTCGGTGATGTTGCGCACGTAGCGCACCTTATAGCCCAGGTGCTTCAGATAGCGGAACACCAGATCGAATGTGATGGCCGGACGGGCATGGCCCAGATGGGGATCACCATAGACGGTGGGTCCGCAGACATACATGCCCACATTAGGAGCATGAAGCGGTTCGAAACGCTCCTTCTGTCGCGTCAGTGTGTTGTAGATAACAAGTTTTGATTCCATATTTTCGTTATTCTGATAGTGACAAATTATAACTATGTGCGTGCAAAGTTATGAAATTTTACGGATTGAACGATATTTTTTTGAAAAAACAACATTCTTTTTTCGCAGATTGACAAAAAACACGTATATTTGCACCTAATTACTCTACAAATTAGTAGCTATTAACGTGAAAGTGAAATATTACGACGACCATTTTTATCAATTATAATTACAAACAATGGGAATATTTTTTGATATCATTCACTTTGCTGCATCAAGTATCTTTTGGGGATTCCTGATGGCTGCCGCCATGATTGGCTTGTTCGTTTTTATTGTACGTGGATGGTGGAAAGATGCCCTGTTCACTGTGTGGACCTATATTGCAGGTGCCGTGCTGGCAGTATTGCTGTTCTTCCAGTGCACGTTGCTGGCAGGAGCTATCAAGATCAGGGTGTCGTGCAATGAGTACGAACAGATATTGGACAACATGGTCAGCCAACGTTTCAATCCCTATGAAATCATTGATGAGGGAAGGTCGTCGGCTTTGTTCCTGGAATTTGCAGAGCAGTTTCCACTGGTCAAGAACTATGTTGGTGCCATTTTCGGTTCGGAAGACGGCATCAACGGTAGCGGCTATATCTACACTTATGGTTATAGTGCAGCCGAAACGCCAAAAGCCATGATCAGCTACCTGAAGGAGTGCATAGATCCCTATATTTTGCGCCGTATTCTGTGGAGCCTCGGCTTCTCGCTGGTGTTGGGCATCATAGCCATCAAGACCATGGAAACGAGTACCAACAGCCGACTGAAGGCACGAACGAATGACCGCATAGCGCGTCGTGGCACGGAACGTATCAGCCGCGATACAAAGCGCATCTCGCGCCGCCGCTAAGCGTCATAGCCGATAATTACGATAATTGAAATTACTAAAATATTAAAAACCAATTAACTATGGCAACAACAAGTTTCTGCTCCGCTAACCATATCCTTGTGGGTCTGGGCGGTACTGGAGGTAAGATCCTCCGCGCATTCAAGATGCGCATGTTCGAAGAGTTTCCAACGGCTGAAGAGCGTGCCAAACTCCCTGTGGCTCTGCTGTATGTAGACTCTACTGACGAGATGATGCCGAAGGACGGCCGCGCACGTGCCGACTTCCGCGTGATGGGTCAGGATGCTTCGTTCACTCCAAAGGAGTTTCTGAACATCAAGGCTGTCGATGTGGAACATATCCTTGATCATATCGGCAACTATCCTTCTGTGAAGGGTATCGTGGAGAATGCCGAGGCAGTCCGCTCAGCCATCGGTTCGCTGGGTCAGGCTGCTGGTCAGAAGCGTCGCGCCGGTCGTCTGCTCTTTGCTGCCAACGCCGTGGCCTACGTTAACGCTCTGAAGGATGCATACGCACGTTGCGAAGCCATTTCGGGTGATGCCTCGAAGAAATATATTTATATCCTAAATTCCGCAGCACTTTAGTTTAACTTTCTTTATAAGTACCTGAGCAACTTTTTGTTGCTCAGGATTTGGCCATGTCAGATTTTTCACTTACCTTAGTGCTGCAAATCAAGACAAGCAAAATCATCAATGACA
>JAFTFX010000014.1 GCA_017458225.1 Prevotella sp.
CCTCTCGACCTTACGGGGTAAGGGGGAACTAGTTCATGTCCCGTCGGATTACGCGCTTGTATGGCAAAAAAAACAGACAGGCATGTCTCAAATGACGGCAAGACTAGACCGTTGAAAAATTATCTGCGGATTTTAGGTTTTTCAAGAAAAACTTCAAAATGCTGAAAACGACAGCCCAAAAAGAAGCGAAAGAATATAAATTGTGTTAAAACATAGGATTCACAAACACAAATTAATATTTAATTTTGTATATTTGCAGCAAAGTCCGTAACGGGCCACTATCTATATACATTCACTTATTGACTATATGGCTGAAAAGCTGTTCAACATATCAAACTTAAAGCGATTCTTCACGACAGCCCTCATGATGCTGTTTGCCTTCCTCATGGGAATGGCACAGCCTCTGCAGGATGCGCCGGCAATGGGCATCTGGTCGGGCAAGTTGAACGTCGGATCGACATCGCTCACACTGGTGCTCCACCAAGAGATAATCAACACCGCATTCCGTGCAAGTATGAGGAATGGAAAGCTGGATGGCTGCATGATGCCAACCTGCTATTTTTCCCCACTGCTGTTAGCCCGTGGAACGCCTATAGATAAGATAGACAAAGGGCCTTAGGGCAAATTTTTCCTGATTTTTTCTTGCAAAATGCTTTCGATTGTATTACCTTTGCAATCGAATGGCTGGCAATTTATGCGTAAATTGAAGCTATTTATGCATAAATTGAACGGATTTACGCATAAATTGAGGCAGAGAAATGCCTCATTAAAGAGAAGAACACACATAATAGTCTAACAAACCATATTAGAAAAACATGAAGTACACACTGAAAAAACAAAGCAGAAAAGCCATCCCCTCTGACGGGATGTATGTGGCACGGGCCGCTCACATGCAGACGGTGACCAACGAGATGATTGAGGAAGAGGTGCAGGAGAACTGCACGCTGAAACGAAGCGACGTGAAAGCCGTACTGACAGAGTTGGCCGACACGCTGAGGAGACACCTGCAGGCTGGCCACATCGTGAAATTGAACGAGATTGGCACGCTGAAACTGGAAATCATAGCCAAACCCGTAGCCGAAAAAGGCAGTTTCGACCCAGAAGAGCACATCAAAGGCGTGCACCTGCACATCATTCCTACAAGTCGCGAAGGTCGCCCATGGCTCTACCAGGGGGTGAAATACAGCGAAATGAAAGTATAACGACTATTTTTTGGCCGGAATAAAGCTTTCCCAGGTCTGATCATCGTAAAAAACACGGATTTCTGTGACTTTACGAGGTGCTTTTTCAGGACTATTCACGTCCTGAACACCTATTTCCATGCGCACAGGACGGGTTCCTGCCTGATTCTGGGGTGCCCGGACTGCCGATTGGGGGGTAGGAGCAGCCGAAACGGGACTAAAATCGAAGAGAGAGTCCTGTTTCGAGGCATCAGCATGGCCCTTGGAGGCCTCAGAACGACCAAGACGGGACGTTTCCGCAGGTTCCTGATCAACATACATCGGTTCTCTGCCGAACATCAGCCAGTCAGTGTTAATAGATGGTAATTTTTTCTTAATGGCTTCGACGGTGTTGATGGTGGGCTTGGTACGCTCTGTAAAGATGCCACTCAGGGTAGCAGGAGCTATCCCGATGAACTCTGCGAACACTTGTTGAGTCATGTGCTGTGACTCCATAATCTGTTTAATTCTGTCCTTCATTGTCGTTAAAGAAGCATTTTGGGGCAAAAATGTCCATTTTTCATTCGATTTACAAAGGTAAAACAAATTTTTGAAACAAACAACATTTGCAAAGAAAAATTTTAGTTGGTGAATATGAATTTATTATTTCAAAATCATGAATTTAAATTTATAAACTGACATAAAATTGCTTTCGGTTTTGAATATTTGAATCTACACGTTTAAACCGAATCTTATCTTGCATTCAGTATTTTCCTGTAACTAACTGATATTAAATGTGATAATTACGTACGAGTATTGCAATATGCAGAATTTGAACCTTTTAATCGGTGCCAATCCCCTTTTTAAACGAACTAAATTCGAACAAAATAACATAACCGACTGATTTCTAAGTATATAACACCAAATACACGGCGATGCATATTTATTAATTAACAATATTGAATGCACGAATTCGAATCCGAATATTTAAAAATTTAAACCTGCAAACATCTTTAAATATTCATTTGTTTGAATTTGTATTTTTAAAATTTTGCCCTCCTTTAGTTGGTGCGTCTTTTCGAATTACGAAATTCCGAATACTAATTTTTGTGAACGCCGAATTTTTCCGTTTTAAAAACTCAAAAATTCGCGAAAAATCGTCATTTCTGCAAAATTCTGAACGACGGGACGAGAATTTGAAAATTTGCGAGTTTTGAGGGTACTTAATTTTGCTGAACTCCCCTACCACACTGCGTTTCAGCAAAAAAAATGGCATCCAGACGGATGCCATTTTAGGGAAAATCTAAAATTAAAAATAATTGAATTTTAGTGCAAAATAAAGAAAATTAACTCTTTCATTAACTCTTCAGGAGGCGTATTTGGATTGTCCAAACCCTTACTTTTAGCATCAATTTCTCTAATTTTTGAAATAATCTGCATCACTTTCATTCCACTGAAATTCCGCATGCCCGTCATATAATCCTTGGCTGCCCAGGGCGATCTCAGTTCCAGCCATTCTGCTACACCCTCTTGCGTTTTCTGCGGAGCATAGTAGGCAAGCATCAGATTCTGGAAATAGTTGAACATCATCGGGAGAAACGAGTAGATGCTGCCAGCCTTCGGATTCTTGTCAAAGTAATTCATGATTTGGTTTGCCTTGAAGATATTGCGGTTCACAATGGCATCGCGCAGCTCAAAGCCGTTGAAGTCCTTGCTCACCCCTATCTGGTCCTCCACCACCTGGGGAGTCACTCTCCTATCCTCTTCGGGCAACGAAATCAGCACTTTGTCCAGTTCGCTGGTCAGCCGGCTCAGGTCAGGGCCGATGGCATCGGCTATCAGCTGTGTCGATTTCGGGTCGATGCTGGCATTTTTCTGCTTCAGATAGCGCTCGATGAAGGCCGGAAGGTCACGATCGCGCAGTTTCACGCTTTCAAACAGCACGCCAGCCTGCTGGACAGCCTTCACATATTCGCGCTTGCGCCCGTCTATCTTGCCATTCTTATGGCACATCACGAGCACGGTGCTGGGCATGGGCTGCTTCATATATTTCTCCAGTGCCTCCGTGTTCTTCAGGTTCTGTGCCTCTTTCACGATGACCACCTGCCGCTCGGCCATCATCGGATAGCGCCGGCAGGTGTCGGCAATCTGCGAAGCCGACACGTCTGAGCCGAACATGATGGTCTGGTTGAAGTCGCGCTCTTCAGGCTGTAGCGCATGCTCAGCAATATAGTCACTGATTTTGTCGATATAGTATGACTCTTCGCCATGCAGGTAGTAGACAGGCTTGTATTGCCCTGCCGCTAAATCCTTCATGATGCCCTCGTAAGTCAAGCTTTTAGTATCTGCCATACCTTGTTTATATTATACAGGAGTGCTGTTTTTTCACTCCAATAGATGTTTCTGCATGCAAATATACAACATTTTTTCCGTATTATTTTTAATTCTCGTCGAATTTCAATAATTTTGCATGAAAGAAACAGTAGAAAACATGGAACCGCTGAATCTGCCCCCATTTGATGTCCGTTTGAAGGAAGCGAACGGTCGCCAGCAAGTCTTCGACGTGCTGCGCCGCCGCTATGTGGCCCTGACTCCCGAGGAGTGGGTGCGACAGCATTTCGTGCACTTCCTCATTGAACAGAAAGGCTATCCGAAGGGATTGCTGTGCAACGAGATTGAGCTGAAGGTGGGCGAGAAGAAACTGCGGTGCGACAGTGTGCTCTACGACCGCCAGATGCGCCCCAGGATGATTATAGAATACAAAGCGCCGCAGGTGGCCATCACCCAGCGTGTGTTCGACCAGATAACGGTCTACAACATGCTGCTGCACGTCGACTATCTCATCGTATCGAACGGCTTGCACCATTATTGCTGTCGCATGGGCTACGAAAAAAGGCAGTATGCCTTTCTGAAAGACATACCGCCCTATGCTGAGCTGTAAGGCGCTCTTAAGTGTTCAAACGCCTCTCACCTTAATCCATATCGTTGGCATCGGCAGCCTTCTTCGAAGTCGATGTCTTGCGAACGGTTGAGCGCTTGCGCGTCTTCTTCTCCTCGGTTGCTGCAGCGGGCTTATCCACCTTCACGCCTGCCAACTCAGGATCGACCAGAATACGGCCGCAATACTCACAGACAATCACCTTCTTGTGCATCTTGATGTCAAGCTGACGCTGGGGCGGAATCTTATTGAAGCAGCCGCCGCAAGCATCGCGCTGCACGTAGACGATGCCCAGACCGTTGCGGGCATTCTTACGGATGCGCTTGAAAGCAGTCAGCAAACGAGGCTCAATCTTAGCCTCCAGTTCCTTCGATTTCTCCTTCAGTTTCTCTTCCTCGGCACGCGTCTCTTCCATGATCTCGTCGAGCTCGCTGCGCTTCACCTCCAGATCGGCCTGCTTTTCCTTCAGCTGCTCCTGAGCACCGGCCAGGTCTTCCGAGCGCTCGGCAATACGCTTCTGGGCCTCGTTGATCTTCTTGTTGCAGAGTTCAATCTCAAGCGACTGGAACTCTATCTCCTTGCTCAACATGTCGTACTCACGGTTGTTGCGCACTTCGTCCAGCTGCTGCTTGTAGCGATCCACGCTGTTTTGGGCTTCAATAATCTCGCCCTTCTTCTGCGAGATGGCACGGTTGAACTCGTCCACCTCACCCTGAATACGCTCAATGCGCGTGTTCAGACCTTCGATTTCTGCATCCAGGTCTTCCACTTCAAGGGGCAGCTCGCCACGCAGGGCTTTTTTCTCGTCAATGGCCGAAAGGGCCGTCTGAAGCTGGAAAAGGGTCTTCAGCTTCTCCTCTACTGAGAGGTCTGTAGGATCTTTTTTTGCCATAATCTATAAATAATTGGATTTTGATAATCTATAAATAAATGATTGGATTCGTATTTGTTTCTGCAATAACAGTTTTCACCTCTGGACATGCTTTCCGGATAATGTCACGGAAAATCTCTGTCGTGAAATGCTCACTCTCATAGTGGCCTATCACGCAAATCTGTATCTGCTGTTCATAACCGAAGTACTGGTGATAGTGCATTTCACCCGTCAGAAAAGCGTCGGTACCGGCCCTGACTGCATCGTCGAGCAGGAAATCGCCAGCCCCGCCACAGATGGCCACCTTACGAATCGGTCGGCGCAGCAGTTCGTTGCACATAGCGCTCTCGGCCTCCATCTGCCGTTTCACATGCAGCACGAAGTCGTCAGCCGCCATCGGCTCTGCCAATTCGCCCATCACACCACTGCCACACTCCACGCCGTCAACCGTCTTCGACGCAAAGAACTGCACATTGCCGAGCCCTAACCGCTCAGCAATTTTGAAGTTCACGCCTTCGCGGGCATTATCCAGATTGGTATGCATGGAGATGACACAGATACCCTTCTGAACGGCCTTCCACACCGTGCGCTGCACATCGGTGGCATCGCTGATCTGCTTTAGTCCACGGAACAGCAACGGATGATGGCTCACCACCAGGTTGCAGCCCTTCCGCTCTGCCTCGTCGACCACTTTTTCAGTCACGTCCAGACACAATAATGCCCCTGAAACCTCCGCCTCTGTCAATCCTATCTGCAGGCCAGCATTATCCCAGCTCTCCTGTAGCGGCAGGGGCGCGAATTGTTCAAGGGCGCTCAAAACTTCCTTAATTTTCACGCTTTCTATGTCGTTTTGGACTGCAAAAGTACTAACTTTCCATGAGAAACGTGAATCTTTTTCCGAAAAAATTGCTTTTTTCAGATATTTTCATTACTTTTGCACTCGCAAATTGGCAATGCCGCTTCGAATTTGTCCGGAGAGAAACAACATACAGGTCCCGTAGCTTAGCTGAATAGAGCGTCAGATTCCGGTTCTGAAGGTCTTGGGTTTGAATCCCAACGGGATCACTCAGAAAAACCGCTTAGACAAATTTGCCTAAGCGATTTTTTGTTGAACAAGACTTTGTATTTTAACAGATAACGACATGAAGAAAGGACTGGTACTGGAAGGAGGAGCCATGCGCGGATTGTGGACGGCAGGCGTGACTGACGTGATGATGGAAAACGACGTGTGGCCCGACGCTCTCATCGGCGTTTCGGCCGGCGCTGCCTTCGGTTGCAACTACAAGTCACGGCAGGTGGGACGTGCCATCCGCTACAACATGCGCTTTGCCAAGGATGCACGCTACAGCGGACTAAAGTCGCTACTGACCACCGGCAACTACTTTAACGCTGAATTTGGCTACCATGTAGTGCCATACAAGTATGACCTCTTCGACGTAAAGACCTTCGAACAGAACCCACTGACGTTTACGGTCGTCTGTACGGATGTGGAGACGGGCGAGGCCGTCTATCACGACATGAACCGCGTGGACTACGACGAACTGGAGTGGCTGCGCGCTTCAGCATCAATGCCTCTGGCATCAAAGGTGGTTGAGGTTCAAGGCCGTAAGTTGCTTGACGGCGGTGTCAGCGACTCTATCCCTTTGGAGTATTGCGAACGACGGGGCTACGACCGCAACATTGCCATCTTGACCCAGCCCAAGGGTTACAGGAAGGAACACAACCGGCTGATGCCCTTGATGCGCATGTCGCTGAAGAAATACCCCCGATTTCTGAAAGTTCTCGACGAGCGACACCTGATGTACAACAGGCAGTTGGACTATGTTGCCCAGGCAGAACAGGAGGGACGCTGTCTGGTCATCCGGCCCGACGAAAAGATTCCCATCGGCCACATTAGTCATGATCCCCGTCAAATGCATCTGGTCTATGAGTTGGGGCGCAAAACAGGTGAAAAGTATATTGAAAAAATCAGGGAATACTATCAGCAGTAAGTCCCTCGTCATGAGTCGCGACACAATTCACTCATTTCCTTCTTGTTAAAGGTGTTCAGGCACTTCTTGCCGCCTGCTCTTGGCAGTGGCGATTCAAATTAAGACATACAACTTAGATACTCTTTCTCAAAAGCATCAGGGAACAGGAATTTTGATTCCCGGTCCTTGAACTTCACGAAAACATACCTGTCATCCAATGACACAACTTGTCCAGGCCCCAAACTCTTGTGAACGACCTGATCTCCAACCTTCAGTCGTTCCCATAGGGTTTCCTTTGGCGTAGCAGCATTCACTTCTTCCGTTGCAGCTTCAATTGTCTTGTCTGACATCTCAATTGGAACACTCGCTTCTTTTGCAGATTCTTTCTCAAAGTCTGCTGTATCCATCACGGTATCCCAGCCACCAATGACGGTTCCTGTATGTGTATTGATACCAGTATATTCCAGCGACGAGTCTTCATATCGTTTGAACTTATAGACGGCATCATTCATCAAATCTCTGTTGAACACGCCCAGACTCACCAGCAAGTCGAAATCCTTCAGCGTCAGTCCTGTCACCTTGCGGAACAATTCAGGCTCCAGTTGCATGATGACATCCTTGAGCGAGTACTCCCTGAAGTCTGTCAGATACATGAATACAGGAATGCGCGTTGCAAACTTGATGAGTTTCTCCTGTATCTCCTTACGTTTGCTCTTGTATTCCTTCTCTTCTTCCGTCAGCGCCTTTTTCTCCTTCGGTGTCATCTCACTTGGGTCTTTCGTCTTTTTGGTTTGCTTGACATGCTCCGACTTGTTGATGATAGTCTCAATGTCGGCGTTCAGACTGCGGAAGCCCTCGATGTTCATCAAAGCCTTCATTGCCTCAGGATTGTTCAACAGGCGTTGTAAGGTAACATTATCGACATTCACCAACACTGCACTCTCCCAGCGACGGGCAAGCAGCGTGGCCGTAGTGCCGCTCATAGCCATGTCCAGTACGCCAGCAGCATCTATCTCCTTCATCGACGAGCCGTCGTAGGCCAATATGGGCAGGAACTTGATAAACTCTGCCACCTTCTTCTCAGGATTGCTTTCCTCCACATTCAGTTGGCAACTATATTCTTCCACCTGTCGAAGAGCCCGATTAGGTGCAAAGTCAAAGACATAGCAGAGTGGCTTCAGTATCACCTCTTCACCCTCCTCATTTTTCGTCATCCAAGGTGACTGCACACGGAATGCTGCTTGGAAGTAGGTTTCTGGAGAAGTGGTGTTTCTCAGCATCATGATGCCCGTCCAAGGCTTTACGGTCACGCCCGTAGAGAGTTTGCCGCACGATAGCGTGATGGTCTTCGTTTGCTGAGGATCACCCATAGCATTATACACAGGGGCAACAGCCTTGGCACCCATACCGGCCTCATTGCCCGCTGCTACGATGACCTCATAGTCATCGAAGAAGCGGTTGGCCCGTTTGCGCAGCAGTTTAGCCATAGCCTTACATGCTGCCACGCTGGGCAGAAACCAGTAAGTATGCTGCAAGTAGCTCAGCAATCGACTATCCGAATAAGGCATAGGTGGTTTCATTCCCGCTGACGCGCCTACCCGTAGCCTTTCCTTTCCCTGTTTCAGATCCGTCACGATACTCTCAGTATAGGAGCCACGAATCAAGTCCAGCCACTTCTGCACATACTCTTCATGCAGAAAATAATCGTCCTCTGCACGGAAGAACTCGTTAAGGTCAAACTCATCGAACTCACCCTGTGAGGCTATCTCACTGATACTTTCTGGCATCTGATAAGTCAGCATCACCATTTTCGGCAATTGTGCGTATGGATTATGCTCTCCCTTCCAAGCCTCCTTGGCAGCCTGCTCGTCAGAGTAGGTCCAGTTATAGATTTGTTCCTCTATGAACTCACCCGTTGAAATGGCTCTGAACGGTGTTCCAGAAAGATAAAGGAACGCTCCTGTGCGCAAAGGCATCAATCCCTCATCATAGAGTTCGCGAGCCTCTACTTCATGCGATGAGTCAGCATCCTCAGAGATGATTTCTCCTGCCTCAATCGCCCGTTGCAGTGCAGGGTCTTTCTTGTCGTAGAAGTTCTTGGCATTCTTTCCCCAGGCACCATAGTGGTATTCATCCAATACGATGCAGTCCCAGTCGATGGTCTGAATCCATTCGTTGGTGGCCTTGATGCCGCCCATCGCATTCTTTCCTAATACGTCTTGGAAGGAAGCGAAACACACAAAAGGCCGTCGCTCATTCACGTAGTTGAACTCTCGGTCTTCTTGCTTCTGGCAGAACTGCCAACCTTCGAAGTCCTTGTGTGTCAGCAGGTCTTCCTCCCAAGCTGTCTTTACTGCAGGCTTGAAGGTCAGCACCAGAACCTTCGTCCACCCCATCTTCAGGGCCAGTTGATAAGTAGTAAAAGTTTTGCCGAAGCGCATCTTGGCATTCCAAAGGAAGTGAGGAATAAGCCCACGGTTGGTGGGGTCTTTTTTGAAGGCAGAGAAATAAGTAGCAGTTTTCTCGACAGCCTTTGTCTGTTCAGGCCGCATATTGAAGTCGTAGATGCGATCCGTCATGCTGTCGCGTCTTTCCATTGCGGCATGGATAGCCTTCTCTACGTCTTTGACATCGCAACGGAACCACTCTCCGAAAGGATTGGGTATATGGCTCTTGCGCAGATAGTAATGCACGCCACCCAGGCCTTCGTCCATGAAGTACGTGCCGTCAGGACGCATCGAACTCCTTCTCAATACTATCTCTTTGTCGAGATACAACTCATGTCCTTGTTCTTTGATGCGAACCGTTCCCGGTCTTGATGTATAGCCCACTTTCAGCAGCCCTTTATACTTGGGTACATCTGGAAGCGTGTAGGCATAGATGGTAGGAGTCTCGTCTACCTTGTTTCTTAGTAAATCCTGTGCTGCCATAAGCTTTTGTTTTCATTATGGCACTCTCCGATTCTGTGGAATTGATTCTTCCTAGCCAGGCTAGATCATCTAGATTTACTAGAAGGGCTAGCCTGGCTAGAAAGGCTAGATAGGCTAGATAGGCTAGATAGGCTAGAAAGGCTAGCCCTACTAGTTATCCTCTCCTTGCCAGCATTTCCTCCAGTTCTGCTATCCTCCTATTTGCTGCTTCCAGCTCTCGCTTCAGCCGTTCTATTTCTTCTCGCTGGTTAGTGCGGTAGCCCAGTCGGGCTGCCGTCATTCGCTCTTTAATGCCACCCTCCTTTACGAAGGTTTCCTCCTGTTGTTTCTGATAGGTGGTCATCATCCTGTCCACCATGTGGCAGAGCGTGAGGGCTATGTTCGCCATCTCTTCGTCTGTCCACTTTTCAAAGTAGTTCTGGTAGTCCTCTATGCGGTTGTGCTTTCGGCAGAACCGCAGCATACCGTCGTATCGCTCATGACCTGATTTCCATCGCTGCAAATGGCGAGAGGCGATATAGTCCTCGTAGTCCTCTTTTAGTTCCTTGATGCTACTGCGCGCCACGTTAAGGAGTTTCAGCTCTATCTCCATAGAAGTGACGCCATCGGCAGAACCCTCCACGATGTTCTGTTTTCCAGAGCGGGCAGCCTGCACCATCTGGTCAATGGTACGGTCGCCTCTCGTCAGGAAGCGTTTGGTGAAGACAAAGGTCAACTGGTAAAGAACGTTGCTCTTCTGATAGAAGTACAAATCTTCCCAATTGGCTTGTTTGCGAAGTACTGGCTTTATTTCGTTGTCCATTAGTCCTAATTTGAAATCAGGAACAAAGTTATAGATTAATCGTCAACAAGCAAAGAAATCAATCCACAAAAAAATCAAAGAGCGCTTTTTTATTATTATTGTTTTCTATTCCATCGGTCGAATCATTGATTCAATAAACGTAATCTCCTCTTCATTGAGCCCGTATTTCTTGTATAGCATCTCGTCCGTCCAAGGATGAGAGAAGTCTTGGAGGGGGACGAACTGGTATACCTTCGAGGTCGCATGTTGAGTGTTCTTTTTCAGAAGCACCAAGAACCTGAAGAGCTTTGTCCGCATGTATGACATACAATTCTCACATTTATCTATTGAGGAGAATGGGCCTATTACAAGATATGTTTCTGTGCAACATGTTCCCGGTGCTCCATAGAAAGGCTTGCCAATTACAAGGTAAGGGAAATCTCCCCTTTCGCCATAAGCATAAGAAACATACACTTTGTGTTCTGTAACCCAGTTCTTGTTTAAAGTGATATTTTCTGCCTTTACGTATGCATTGTCAGGATAAGCGTATGTAAATACATGTTTAGGGCTATCCTGTTTTGACAACTGTGGCTTAGTATCAAGGCCAAATGGCTTACGTGAACTTACTACTTGTATAAATGAAGTGTTATGCTCATTTGCTCTGACCTTCCTTAGTATCGGTATTGCTTGATTAAAACGGATAAATGACTCTGCCCCATCTTCCAGAAGTTTCCTCTCCATTTCATTTGTAGCATCTTTTCTCTTGCTTACTATATTGCACAATCCCTTGTTGTCTCTATTCCACAAGAAGTAACAAACACCACCAGAAATATCTATACCAGGGAAACAATCGTTGGCGTCAAAATAGTCCACAAGAACTCTTAATCGTGAATCAGCAAGCATATTATCACGGAAGTCATCAAGTCCTTTGCCACCTGAATACCACCTTGCTGGAATAATCATTGTCAAATACTGTGGATTCATCTTTATAGCTTGGTTTACAAACAGGTGATACAAAGGTTTTGCGCTGGCTAGCGCCCCACCGTCATTCAACTGATACGGCGGATTACCTACGATTACATCGAATTTCATATTGGGAAAGAATTGTTTTGGATTATCTGTGTGAATAAATAGATAGGCGTATTGCTCCGCCTCTGAACCTCTGTCGTAAACGGCTTGGCTGGCACCGCAGTATTTGCACTTTCCGCCGACCCATGTATGTTTGATATTTCTATAGAGGATATTTCCGTCTGGAGTATCGAACTTCGAGATACTGTATGGCCCGTTGGCCTGCTTGCTGCAATAGACGGAGCGACGAGCCAGCAGCGAAGTCAATTCCGTACAGGCAATGCCAAACACCTGATGATGCAGAATGTGGTCGATGCGACGTTGGCGGTCTGGAATGATGGTTTCTAATCCTTTGTCGAGCCGCTTTACAATCTCTCGCAAGAAGACACCGCTTTTAGTGAATGGATCGAGGAATGTTGTCTTGGGACTACGAAACAACTCCTGCGGCAACAGGTCGAGCATCTTGTTGGCCAACTCTGGAGGCGTGAACACCTCGTCATTGCTGAGGTTGGCAATGCAGTTAAGTACATCTGGGTTATAGTTATTGTTCAGCATAGGTCTTTATTTAATAAGGTCGATAAATCTAACTTCTTCGTTCTTCTCCCAGTCGAAAATACGGCAATAGCGATGTTCGGGCTCGGGAAGGAAAAAGTCGTCAAAGAGTGAGCTGCCAGTCTTTTCCTGCGGGACATAACCAGGAATGCCGCCCGTCAATCCGTCCATCTGCCAAAGGTTCCATGAAATGGTGTCGGCAATGCTCCTGATTGATTCCAGAGAAGGCTGTTTTGAGAACTTGGCCTGATAGTATTCGATGAAGGTAAACAACAAGGCTCTGCGGGCCAACAGCAGGTTGTCGCCCTGCCACTCATAGCCGTATGTGTTTTGGTAGGCCACCTTTGCCCACTTCAACCACTCGTCTTCATCAGCTACGTTTTCGCTGATGATATGTAGTTTTCTGTCAAGCAGACCAATGCGGTTCTGTAATGCGATGGGGTCGCCAGTAGTCGTGTCGTATCGACTTACTAAATAGGGAGCCTCGCCACAAGTGATTTCCAGACGGGTAGACCGAACATAGTCCTCCCAAGTCTTGCCATCTTCAGCCCACCATGCTTCATCAACTAAGTTGTTCTGAGCATTGCAGATCCAAGAGGGCGTAAACACCTCCGCCATATCCTTGGAACGGTCGGTCTGTCGCTCCTTGCTTTTGAGCAGACGAGGACGGACCACCTTTTCATGTTCGCCAGTGATTAGTTCTGGCAACATCGGTGAATGGTAGTCATACGCCGGGCCGAACGCCTCGTAGTCGTGCGTCGCCCAGAAGATCTTACGGCCGGTGGTGTGGTCGAGCAGCAGAGTGTCAAGCACTCCTTCTGTCATCGCCCACAGTACGTCTTCCCCAATGGCCTTTGGGGAAGCATCGTTGTCGTTGTTTGGCATTTAGTGCTTATAACCTTCAGGACAATAAGCACTTATCGGAACTCTTTGGGCTTTATCTACAGCAAAGCCTCTATACACGATAAAAGCGTGTCCGCTCTTACCAGATATAGAGGCCCTGAGATTGCCCAGATGAATGATAAGTGACGTCCACGCTATAAGCGCGAACATTCACAATTACCGTTATTCATCTTAGATTAAGAAATTTCTCAGGTTTCTATATCTTCTAATAACTGCTCATGTCGTTATTGTTTTACCCTCAAAAATCATACCGCCACCCTGCGCTCGGGGATCAAGCCTCGGCTTGCGCCGTCTACGACGATTAGGCGATATTTGTTCTTGCTTGTTGCAAGCGGAAACAAGTTCCGAGCGACAAAAGTACAAAATATTTTGGAATAAAAGTGGTTCGTAGAAAAAAATATACTAAAAAGAGGCTAAAAGTTTGGATGATTCAGTAATAATGGTTCTGCATGGTAGGTGATGCTGGAACACCTAACGAACACCTAACATGCCGTTGATTTGCTTGTATGTTTAGTCTACAGTAGGTGTATGTTAGGTGTTGTACAACAGGTAACATGCCGAAAAGCCAGTGCTACAAGTGCTTTGCGGCATGTGGTGTTAGGTTGTTAGGTGTTTTTTGGGAGAAGCGTCATTTTCTACTCAGGTTTGCGTCACTTTCTGCTCTAATTCAATAAAAACTCTGCTCTGGTTTGTATTGAATCAGAGCGAAGTTTGTATTGAATTAGAGCGGAATCTCAATGCAATCAGAACAGATATAGCCTGTTTTTGCAAAAATCTTTTTGCAAAAATCACTCAAAAAAGAAAAGAGCAAACAGGAGTTAAAAGGGCTATTTGATAAGTTAGTCTATTCTCTCTAAAGCAAACAAATTCTTGCTAATTTTGCAAAAACTTGCAAGAATTTGCAGGAATTTGAAATATCTTTTGTATCTTTGCAACAGAATAACATGTTGCATTTATGATAGAATTACCACCGAAAATAGACAGGAAAGTCCTTATCAATACGCTTCTCAAGAAGAGTAGCGCAGAGATTGAAGCGCTCATTGATAAAATCAATGCTGACTATGACTATTGGGACAAAGTAAAATACAAGAAGTTGCCTGAAGGCTATACTCCTCAAATGCTCTGGACCTATGTTAAGGCTTCGCGTCTGAGGGGAACGATTGATGTTTGGGAGAAATACGGTATCACTTTGTGCATCACCAGCCAGATGCAGCGCCTGTGTCATGAATTTGACATGAAGTTCGGCCGTTTCTGGGATGTGGAAGGTGATGCCCAGTCAGCCGAGAAGAAATACTATCTATCCAGCTCTTTGATGGAAGAAGCCATCTACTCCAGTAAGATGGAAGGTGCCTCTACGACAAGAATTGTGGCAAAAGACATGCTGAGGAAAAAGAAATCGCCTCAGAACAAGTCTCAGCAGATGATAGTCAACAACTACAATACCATTCAGTTTATTGTTGACCACAAAGACGATCCTTTAACGGAGGAGGCCTTGTTGCATATTCACCAACTCATGACAGAAAAGACTTTGGACAGCCCTGAGAATGCAGGTCGCTTTAGGTCTAACGACAAGGTGGTGGTAGCGGATATGGTAGAAGGTGATATCATTTATACGCCACCTTCTTATAAAGAGATTCCGGAGTTTGTGGAAACCTTATGCGAATTCTTCAACAATAATGATAGTTCTCGAACGTTCATTCATCCTATTATTCGGGGCATCATCGTCCACTTTATGTTGGCCTACATGCACCCGTTTGTAGATGGCAATGGCCGTACGGCTCGTGCCCTGTTCTATTGGTATATGCTGAAAGAGAAATACTGGTTGACAGAATATATGTCTATTTCCAGGGTTATTGCCAAGTCGAAGCCCAGTTATGAGAAGTCGTTTCGCTATGTGGAGAGCGACCACAATGATATTGGCTATTTTGTGGCTTATAATCTGAAAGCACTGGAGATATCTTTCCAACAACTTCGTGACTACATACAGCGAAAGCAGCGTGAGAAGAAAGCTGCCAGCACATTTATGATGGCTGGCAACATCAATCAGCGACAGGCTATAATTCTCCTGCGTCTAAAAGAAGAACCAGACACTATTCTTACGGTTAAAGATGTACAGGAACAGTTCTCTGTGTCCTCTATGACGGCAAGAAAAGACCTGTCAGATTTGGTGCAGCAGGGCTATCTGAAAGAGCTTGCCATCAACAAAGTCACACGTGGATATATTATGGTAGAAGGATAAAAGGGCTCATTCCGAAAATGTTCCATCAAAATTTGAGGTATTGAAAATTGAAAATCCCTGCAAGTACTTGACTTGCAGGGATTTATTTTGGAGGGTGCCCGGACGGACTCGAACCGTCGACATTCAGAACCACAATCTGACGCTCTAACCAACTGAACTACGGGCACCATCAATGTGCTGTTCTTTCGAAAGCGAGTGCAAAGGTACAGGAATTATTTGAATTCACCAAATATTTCCTGTACTTTTTACATTTTTTCTTATTCTTGACCCTGTGCAGGAGCTTCAACAGGAGCAATGGGAGCATCGCTCTGAGGCTGGCTGGCACCGAAGCCGGGAATATTGTTGGTGGGAAGTTCAACACCTTCCATCACAGAACCTGTGCTGACAGCAGTGGGAGCCACATAAGCACATGCAATGCTAATGACAACCATAAAGGCAGCCAGTGCCCATGTGGTCTTCTCTATGAAGTCTGTAGTTTTGCGAACACCGCCAATCTGGTTGTAAGAGGCGAAGTTTGAAGCCAAGCCGCCGCCTTTTGACTCTTGAATCAGCACAATGCCAATCATCAGCAAGGCTGCGATAACGATAAGAATTACTAAAAGTGTGTACATTTTTTGTTATTGTTTTTTGTTGTTATTTATAATCAATTTTTCTAAGAATCGAATTTGGTCTGCAAAGTAAGCATTTTTTTTTGGATATTGCAAACTTAAACGGCTAATAATTTCTAAAGCCTTTGAATATCTGCCTTGTTTGATGTAAATTCGAGCTAAAGTTTCGGTGAAATAGCCTTCTTCTCCATCTATATTGTCGTTTAGAACGGGCTCTTCGATTTCGGGCTTCAGGGTCGGATTCTCGTTGAGAACAATTTTCCCCTTATCGTTCTCAATGAACGTGTCGATCAAGGTGTGTCCGATGAGTTGCGGGGCTTCGGTCCCAGCGGCCTGTTCATCTTCACTTTCGCTTTCCAGCAGATAGGCCACATAGTCAACGGCGGCATCAGCCGGTGTCGGCTTGCGCTTTTTGCCTTTGTCTGGCTCTTCCTGTTCCTTTGGAATGGAATCAAGAAAATTGTCGATGAGTGAGATGGTCCTGTTCTTATCCTTGTCATCAACAGGCTGTATAGCCTCTGCTTTTTTCTGGGATCTTAGCTGGTAGTGGCCAGCTTCAATCAGCTGGAAGAGCACTTTCCTGTCGGTGATGTAGATGGCTGCCTTGCGTAGCTCTTCATCGAAACTCGGGTCATGGAGCAGATAGAGATTTTGCAGCATGAGCAACCGTGCCGTCTGAAAATAGGGATAGAGGGCCAGCAAAGACCGCAACTCATAGAGAGATTCGCGGTCAAGACGTTCCGGGTGCTTGATGTACTCTATAATCTCCATCTTTTTTCTGTTTACCAGTTTGCCACGGTGGCGTTAAATATCTGGTCGGTCAGGTCTTTCACCATCTGGGTGACCAGTTCCTCCTGTACTGCATTCAGTGACTGGGTAGTCTCGTATGTCGCCGTGGCCGTGAACTGGCGTTCAAAGTCTTCTGCGTGATTGACATTATTAGTGAAGCGCACATTCACTGTAATAGACAATTCGGTCTGTGCCGAATATCCTTCGGCCGAGACAGCCTTGTTGCGCTGTTCATATCGCGTTATCTCGCCATCAACGCGCAGGTCTCCATTGCGTTTCACCTGGATGAGCCGGGTATGGTTGGCATATTGGTCTTTCAGCTGATTGTTAAAGATGCTGGCCATCGGTCCCCAGACATAAGCTGAACGAATAGGAAAGTCGTTGATTTGTATGGTCTTCGTCTTGGTGTAGTCGATGCTGGCACCATTGAACTTATAGCTGACGCTGCACGATGTGAAAAGACTTCCTGCGAACAGCAGCAGTGGCAACATCAGCATAAGGCCGTATTGCTTCAACCGCCGATAGAGCGTGCGGTCGCTGATGCCCAACTCTTGCGCCGCCTTTTTTCTGTTACCATTATTGCGTTCAAGGGCTTTTTCGAGCATCTGACGGCTTAGATCGCTCAGGTTCAGGTTTTCCTGTTCGGGTGCCGGCTCTACATATTCTTCAGCGACGGCATCTTCCATCGTGGGAATGGCCTGAATGGGTTGCAATGACTGGATAGGCTGGATAGGAGCCGATGAGGGGGATGCTGATCCAATGATAGTTGTCTGGGGTGTAGCCTTCATGTCTTCCATCTGCTTTTTCAGCAGCCCCATCTCGCGCCGCATGTCATTCACGTTTCCTCGCAACTCAAACAATATCTTGTAGAGTATCTCCCGTTCGTTCTCGAAAGAGTGATCGCTGCCTGCTGGATTGACAACGGCCAGCTGAGTACTTTCCTTGTCTTGTGGAATGAATTGTGCCAGCACGTCGGGGGTGATGGTCCGCTCAGGACTGAGCACGGAGATTTGCTGGGTGATGTTCTTCAATTGTCTGACGTTGCCCGGCCATTTGTAGCGCATCAGCATTTGCTTGGCCTCGTCAGTCAACTGTATGCGGTCCATTTTGTATTTCTCGGCCATTTGCATGGCAAAGAGCCTGAACAGGAGAACAATATCTTCACCACGTTCACGCAACGGCGGCATCTGTACAGCCAACTCGTTCAGTCGGTAGTAAAGGTCTTCGCGGAAACGGCCCTCGCTGATAGCTTTCTGGATATTTACGTTAGTAGCAGCCACGATGCGCACATCGGTCTTTCTTACCTCGGTGGCACCCACAGGAATATACTCGCCGTTTTCCAGAACGCGCAGCAGACGTGCCTGGGTAGCCAATGGCAGTTCGCCCACTTCATCAAGGAACAACGTTCCCTTGTTAGCCACGCCGAAATAGCCTGGTGAGTCGTTGACGGCTCCAGTAAACGATCCTTTCACATGACCGAACAGTTCAGAATCGATGGTGCCTTCAGGAATGGAGCCGCAGTTGATGGCAAAATACTTCTCGCGGCGGCGCGGCGAGTTGTCATGTATGATGCGAGGAATGATTTCCTTACCCACGCCACTCTCGCCGATGATGAGCACGCTCAGGTCGGTGGGAGCCACTTGCAGTGCCACGTCGAGCACATGGTTCAGGGCATCGCAGTTGCCCACGATGCTGTAGCGTTGTTTGATGCTTTGTAGTTCTGAACTCTTCATACGGCTGACAAAATTACACATTTTTTTTGAGATGGCTGCAAAAATGGCAGAAAAAGTGTTTTTTTCTGAAGAAGTTGCCCTCTATTGCGGCTTTTTCTCCATTTTGATGAACAACAATCCGATACCTGTCCATATCAGTTCGCGCAGTCGGACGATGAGAGCGACGAAGATTCCTGCTGAGGCCGAAAGCTGCAGCCCATTTGCCGACATAAGGAATCCGCCTTCTCGTCCGCCCAACTGGAAGGGTATGAAGAACAGCATATTGGCCACCAACGAGGTGAATGCCAGAATGAGGATGGACTGCACATAGCTGGCTTCGGGCGTGATGACCAGCAGAATGAAGAAAATTTCAAGGGCAGAGACAACCCGACAGAGCAACTCTAAGCCCACGGCGATGACGAATGTTCGTGGATTTTGGTTGTGCAAGGCAGCTATCTGCTGATCTATCGTGGTCAACTGATCTTTGTGTCGTTCAATGAACGCGACAGCCTTCTTTTTGGCGAAGGGCAGGTGGCTCAGTATTCTCAGAATGCTATGGGCGATGCCTTTCTTATAGCCTTTCAGAAAGAACCAGATGGCTGTGAGGCAAAAAGCGGTTACGCCCAGCAGCAATGCTCCCGTGAAGACATTAACGGGCTCAGTAAGCACGAAAAGCAAACATGACAATAGCCAGAACCAGAAATGCGAGAAGATATGGGTCATGGTGTGCAGGATGACTGACGATGTGGCCCTTGCCGTCCCTATCTTTGGTGAGAGCGACATGATCTTATAGGGTTCGCCGCCCATCAGGCCGCCTGGTGTGGCATAGTTTAGCGCAAATCCTGATACGGTGATTTTGTAGAGCCACGCAAACGGGACTCCCTGCTCGTCAGCCTGCTGACCTGGTGTGGTCCTAATGATGATCCACCAGGCTGCCGTGTTAAAGAGGTAGAGGAAGGCCCAGAGAGCAATGACGGCCAGAAACCAATAGCCAGCACGACACACGCCCTCCTTCACTTCTGCGAAGTCGAGCTGTGTCACCATCAGCACCAGAATGCCCAGACCGATGAAGAAGAATCCGTTCTGGTAACGTTTCTTCAATCTTTGTTATTCTTTGGATTGAAAGGTGGACGGTTGTCAGAAGAGCGGAACCGAACCTTCTCGCTGTCGTCGCGTTTCTCGTGGTAGAGCTTTGGCAGTGGGTTGCCCAACGGCTCGTCGAAAGTCTTGCGGTTACGCAGCACATCAATGGCCAGATAGATGGAGTGGCGCAGTGAGTCGGGATTAGTGAGCTGTTGTCCAGCAACCGAGAACTTCGGATCGGTGGCCGGTGCCGTGCGTATGATGGGCAGTCCGGCTGAGAAACGCACGCCCTCATAAGGATTCAGACTCTTGAACGGCAACAGTCCCTGATCGTGATACATAGCCAGAATGCCGTCGAAGTGATAGTGCTCTCCTCTACCGAAGAAATTGTCGGCAGCATAAGGACCAAATGCCTGTATGCCTGCTTCTTCCAGTTCACTGATGGCAGGAATGATCACATCTTGCTCTTCATCGCCCAGTCGACCGTCTTCGCCACATCGGGGATTCAGCGACAAAACGGCAATGCGCGGACTGGGAACGCTTAAGTCACGGCGCAGCGACTGATAAAAGAGTGTGCATTTCTCCACGATCTTCTGTTTGGTGATGGCTTCGGGAATGTCCTTTATTGCCAGATTGTTAGTGACAAGGGCCACACGAATATCTTCGCTGACCAAGATGCTAATACCTTTGCTGGCACCACCGAACTGGTGTTCCAGATAGTCGGTGTGTCCCTGGAAGCCACGCATGGTGCTCCGATTGACAGGAGTCGTCACCAGCACATCGAACTCACCTGCCTTGTAGTCGGCAACGGCCCGATCTAAGGCTTTCAGTGCAGCCGCGCCCGACTCTAAGGTTGGCGTGCCGAACTCTACCTTGACTTCTTCCTTTCCCATACAGTCTATCAGGTTCAACCGGTTTCCCTGAGCCTCCTTCGGACTATTAATCACCGTGAAAGGCACTTCCGTTTTAAGGGCATTGGCATGATAAGTGGCAGCCTCGGCAGAGCCATAGATGATAGGGGTGCACAGTTCGAACATCGTTGGGTCTTCGAATGCCTTCAAAATCATTTCATATCCAACACCGTTGGTATCGCCATGCGTGATAGCCACGCTTATTTTCTTTTCGTTCATGCAGTATATGATATTTAGTGATGTTAAATGTTTCTATATATTAATAAGGTGATTATGATGCATCATTGGCCAATGCTTTTTTAGCTGTTGACAACAGTCCGCAGGCAGCAAAAATGTCCTGTCCTCTGCTGGCACGGATGGTAGTAAACACACCGTGACTGGTCAGATAGTCGCGCAACTGCTCCATGCGTCTGTCGTCAGCCCCAGGAAGGTCTACGTCGGGAATGGGATGAAAACGAATCAGGTTGACACGACATTCCAGTCCTTTCACCAGTTTCACAATCTCACGTCCGTGCTCCAGCGTGTCGTTAAGTCCTGCAAAGCAGATGTACTCGAACGAGCAACGACGCTGGTGGGTGAAGTCATACTGCTTCAGCAACTCTACCACTTCTTCAATGCTCATGGCCTTTTCAGCAGGCATCAGTGTGGCACGCTGGTCGTGCAGGGGCGAGTGCATTGAGATGGCCACATGGCACTGGCTTTCGTCTAAGAATCGCTTCAGCTTTCCCTTAATGCCCACCGAACTCACGGTGATGCGTTTGGAGCTCCAAGCCAATCCGTCATCGGATGTCAGAATCTGCGTCGCCCTCAGCACACTGTCCAGATTGTCCATCGGCTCGCCTTGTCCCATAAACACAATATTGGTCAGCCGTTCAAACTCCGGTAGGGCAAATGTCTGGTTCAGAATGTCTGCTGCGGTCAGTTGTCCTTCGAAACCCTGCTTGCCCGTCTGGCAGAACAAACAGTTCATCTTGCATCCCACCTGCGACGACACACACAACGTGGCTCGGTCGTCGTCAGGAATGAAGACTGTCTCAACAAACCTACGGGTTCCTTGCTCCTCCGTCGTTTCGTCAGTACATCTCACGGGGAACAAATACTTGACAGTGCCATCCTTGCTTCTTTGACAATCCGTGGGGGGCATCAGACCGACGCAGTAGTGTTCAGCCAGTTTCTCCCGGTTGGCTTTCGACAAGTTGGTCATCTCGTCAATACTTTCTGCCCGCTTCTGATATATCCATTTTGCTATCTGCCCACCCGTGAAGGCAGGCATGCCTAAACTGACGGCCACGCGCTTTAATTCACTGACCGTCATTCCCAAAAGGACCTTTTTCTCAGCGTTCATGCTGCAAAATTACGAAATAATGCTGAATTAAAGAAGTAATTTTGCAAGATTCTTTGTATTGTTGCATAATAGAAATCCCCAACGCCATCAGAGCATTGGGGATTTCCGTATCATCAGGTTCAATCTTTCAGTCTTAGATTGCTGCGGCTGCTATCCAGTCGTAGATGCACGAGCAGATGCCGACAAGGCAAATGCCCAGAGTGCAGACAGCCAGCGCAATCTTCGTGGCACCATCGGTGCTGAAGGTGGGCAGTGGGTTCTCCTCTGCCTTGATGTACATGGCCTTCACGATGAGCAGGTAGTAGTACAAGCTCACCACGGTGTTAATCAGGGCGATGAACACCACGAAGTAGGGCCAGAACGGAGCTACATTGTGACCATTCACAGCTGCCAGGAACACGAAGAACTTCGAGAACATGCCTGCAAACGGAGGGATACCAGCCAGCGAGAATAGTGCCAGCGTCATGAGGAATGCCAGCTTGGGATTGGTCTTATACAGACCGTTGTAGGCCGACATCTGTGTGTTTCCGCCATTGTGCTCAACGGCTGAAATCACGGTGAAGACTGCCATGTTGGCTACTACGTATACAAGCACATAGAATGTCAGGGCCGTTGCTCCTGCCTGTGGGTCGCCACCAATCACGGCCAGCATAATGTAGCCAGCCTGTGAGATGGACGAGAAAGCCATGAAGCGCTTCAGCTCGCTCTGACGGATGGCAAACAGGTTGGCAATGGTGATAGAGAGAATGATCACAATCCAGAGCATCGGATTCCAGTAGTCGACCATCGAGCCGAAGACCTTGGTCAGAATGATGCACAGCGTCAGGGCTGCAGCACCCTTTGAGACCACGCTCAGATAGCCCGTCACTGGTGTGGGCGCACCCTGATAGGTGTCGGCCGTCCAGAAGTGGAAGGGAACGAGCGAAATTTTGAAGCCCAGACCAGAGAAGAAGAACACGAGGCCCATGATTTCCAATGGAGAGGCAGTTGCGCTGAGTGCAGCAGCCACATTGTCGAAATAGAGGCTACCCGCAGCAGCATAGATGAACGAAATGCCGAACAGCATCACGCCGCTGGAGAACGTGGCCACCAGAATGTACTTGGCAGCACCCTCGGCCGAGTTCTTCTTGTTCTTGTCGAAAGCAACCATGCAGGCCATAGGCACTGAGGCCATCTCCAAGCCAAGGAAGAACATGAGGAACGAGCCGCTTGACATCATCATGTACATGCCAAGCAGGGTGCTCAGCACCAGCATGAAGAACTCGCCTGCATACTTCTGATTCGTTGTCAGCCAAGTCTTCGACATAATCACCACGATGAGTGTACCCATCGTGAGAATGATCTTCATCACGTTGACCATCTGCGAGGTGACATAGATACCACCGAAAGCCGATGTGGGCTCTTGCACGCCAAACAGCAGACAGGTCTGCAACAGCAGGGCACCAACAGTCACCGTCCAGAGCTTCGACAACTTGGTCTCACTCTTGGTCAGGGCGAAATCAGCACAAAATACCACTAAGAGCTCAAGGATGAGAAAAGCCTCGGGCATCATGTTTAGAAATTGTCCGTAATTCATATTTCTTTTCCTCCTTTACTTTACATTACACCAATTGATTGAAGAATACTGCCGGCACTCGGCGAGATGACGTTGCTGACCCAGAAGGGGAACGTGCCCAGACCTGCCACACAGAAGATGAGGCAGATGACGGCGACGCGCTCGTCCCAAGTGGCATCGGTCAACTCGAGGAAGTGCTTGTTCTCAACTTCGCCATAAAGAATCTTACCGACCACACGCAAGATGTAGACTGCCGTGACGACAATCGACGTACAAGCAATGATGGTAGCCACCATGCGGAACGAGGTGTTGGGGTCGCCCGATACAGGATCGGCACCGAAAGCGCCTACGAAAATGGTCATCTCAGCAATGAAGCCCGAGAAGCCCGGCAGACCAAGGTTGGCCAGACCGGCAATCACGTAGCCCACGGCAAGGAAAGGCATAATCTTCATCAGACCGGCCAGCTCGCGGATGTCGCGAGTGTGGGTGCGGCCATAAATCATACCGATGAGGGCGAAGAACAGGGCCGTCATCAGACCGTGAGAAAGCATCTGCAGAATGGCACCCGTCACAGCCGTCTGGCTCATCATCAGCAGGGCGAAGAGCACCAAGCCGCAGTGCGACACCGAACTGTAGGCGTTGATGTACTTCAGGTCGGTCTGCACGCAGGCCGATAGGGCACCGTAGACCACCGAGATTGTCGTGAGAATCAGGAAGATCCACGACAGCTCCTGAGCAGCCTCAGGCAACAGATACATAGCCACGCGGAAGCAGCCATAGCCTCCCAGTTTCATCAGCACACCTGCATGGAGCATCGACACAGCGGTAGGCGCACTGGCATGACCGTCGGGCGACCATGTGTGGAACGGGAACAGGGCTCCCAACACACCAAAGCCGATGAAGATGAAGGGGAAGAAAGCACACTGGATGTCGGTTGGAATGAGGTGTGAGGTCTTCGCAATCTCATTCACGTTCATGGTGTATACACCACTATACTCTCCGTTGAAGTAATAGATGCCCAGGATGCCGAGAATGAGCAGGGCCGAGCCGCCCATCAGCATGAGGGTCAGCTTCATAGCAGCATACTCTTTCTTGCCCGAGCCCCACACGCCAATCAAAAGGTACATAGGAATCAGGGCTACCTCGTAGAACATGAACATGGTGAACATGTCGGTGCAGATGAAGAAACCAAACACACCCGTTGAGAGCAGGGTGAACCAAAGGAAATACTCCTTGGTCATGGGCTTCAGCTGCCAAGAGGCGAAAGTACCCGTAAACACAATGATGCTCGACAGGAGCAGCATCACTACCGAGATACCGTCAACACCAACGGCATAGTTGATGTTCAGCGGTTCGAACCAAGGCATCGATGCCACCAGCAGCATGGTGTCGGTGTTGCCACCGTTGCGCTGCTGAATGAAATAGATCGTCAGCCAGATGCTGAGGGCCAGCAACATACTGCTGCCTGCCACCATCACGCCACGCACCTGATTGAGGTTGCGAGCAACCCACAATCCCAGAAGCATCAGGGCGGGAATCAAAACGAATAAACTTAATATATTCATAATTCTTATCCTTTCTTATAAGTCTTATAGGTCTTATAGGTCTTATGGGACCTATAGGGCTAATAGGATTAACGTTAATGCCACAGCACCCGTGAGGAACCACACAGCATACTGACGCACATCGCCACTCTGCCAAGAGCGCAGGCTCTCGCCTCCCTCGTTAGCACCCCATGCCAAGAAGTTGAACGTGCCGTCAACGACATGACGGTCGAACCAGGCAATGGGCGTAGAGACGCAACGGAAGATGATGCGATGGGTGACATACTGCCATATTTCGTCCTGATAGAAACGCTTGTAGGCAGCACGGTGCAACTTCGGGAATGTCTTGTAGAGTTTGTCGGCGATGGGCTGCTTCTCACCTTTATAGATATAAGTGGCGAGGCAGATACTCAGAATGGCAATAATCGTCGAGGTGGCAGCAATCTGCACGTCGAAGTGGATGGTGTAGTCAGTACCTGCAGCCGAGACGAATGAACCGAACGAACCACCCCAGCCTGCGAAGCCAGCTATCGTGGTGTAAATACCCACACCAAGGGTTATCACGGTGAGCACAATCAGAGGAATGGTCATCGTCAGCGGAGCCTCATGGGGTGTGTGGTGCTCGTGGGCCTCCACATTCTCTGTACCCCAGAAAATGCCGTAGTACAGACGGAACATGTAGAAGGCGGTCATGGCGGCAATGCCAGTCATGATCCATCCTACCACGGGGCTGTACTGGAAGCAAGCGGTGATAATCTCATCCTTCGAGCTGAAGCCCGAGAAGAAGGGAATACCTGCAATGGCCAGACAGCTGATGAGGAACGTGGCGTTGGTGATAGGCATGTACTTGCGCAGGCCACCCATCAATGCCATCTCGTTCGAGTGGACGGCATGGATGATGCAACCGGCACCAAGGAACAGGCAGGCCTTGAACATGGCGTGGGTGAACAGATGGAACATACCAGCCATGTAACCCAGCTGAGCGTGATTGTCGAGCAGTGCCTCATGACCGGGCAGCGAAACGCCGAGGGCCACCATCATAAAGGCAATCTGCGAAATGGTCGAGAAGGCCAGCACACGCTTGATATCGCTCTGGGCACAAGCCACAGCAGCGGCATAGAAAGCGGTGAATACACCCACCCAAACCACGATTGACATAGCTTCGGGAGCATACTGAATCCACAAGGGGAACATGCGGGCAATCTGGAACACACCAGCCACGACCATCGTAGCAGCGTGGATCAGAGCTGACACAGGCGTAGGACCTTCCATAGCATCGGGCAGCCAGATGTGCAAGGGGAACATGGCGCTCTTACCAGCACCACCGATGAACATCAGCACCAGTGCGGTAGGCAGGATGCAAGCACCTGCAGCCACAGCCTTGGCGGCATTGCCCTCGATGAAAGGAGTAGTCCCCTGCCCCATCACAATGTCGCCAGCGAATGAGAAGCTGAACGAATCAGTGAAGTAGCCGAAGGTCAGAATACCAATCAAGAAGAACATATCGGCAAAGCGGGTCACGATGAAGGCTTTCTTAGAAGCTGCAATAGCCGGCTTCAGCGGATAGTAGAAGCCGATGAGCAAGTAAGAAGAAACACCCACAAGCTCCCAGAACATGTACATCTGGAAGATGTTGGTGGCCAGCACCAGGCCCAGCATTGACATGGTGAAAAGGCTCAGGAAAGCGTAGTAGCGCTGGAAGCCCTTCTCACCGTGCATGTAGCCGAATGAATAGATGTGTACCATGAGCGACACCGTCGAGATGACAATCAGCATCATCACCGAGATGGGGTCGAGCAGGATACCCATGTCGAAATGCAAGTTACCCAGAGGCAACCAAGTGTAGTTGTAAGGAACGATTGTCTGATAGATGCCGTTCACGCGGTCAGCAGTAAAGTACTGGAAGGCCGTGATGTACGACAGCACCGTGACGGCAGCAAGCGAGCAAGTGCCGACGAGGCCGGCCAGCTTGTGCTTCATCTTCATGCCGCAGAGTCCCAACACGAGGAAGGACAGCAGCGGCAGCAGCAGAATCATTATTGTATATCCGTATTGCATAGTCGTTTATCCTTTCATGTTAGTAATTGAC
>JAFTFX010000003.1 GCA_017458225.1 Prevotella sp.
GACAGGAGAATTGCATCCATACAGGCCAAAATCAACCGAAGGCCAAGGGAAAAACTAAACTTTCTCACACCAAATGAAGTCTTTTTCAAACATTATGCCTAACTTTGCACACAACTTGCACTTGCTGGTTGACTCTATAGCACATTCCTTTTAACTTCGATTAACTCAATATGCAACACACAAATTCTTTCGTGTCAATTTTTCTTTGTACCTTTGCACCCCAAAAGAGAAAGTATATTTAAATAGGTATGGAAATTGCAAGTAAATACGACCCAAAAGAGGTCGAAGGTAAATGGTATCAGTACTGGCTGGATAACAAACTCTTTGCCAGCAAGCCTGATGGTCGCGAACCCTATACAATCGTTATTCCACCGCCCAACGTAACGGGTGTGCTTCACATGGGCCACATGTTGAACAACACCATTCAGGACATCCTTATCCGCCGTGCTCGCATGGAGGGAAAGAATGCCTGCTGGGTGCCGGGCACCGACCACGCATCAATTGCCACCGAGGCTAAGGTGGTGAAGAAACTGGCCAGCGAGGGCATCAAGAAGCGCGACCTTTCGCGCGACGAGTTCCTGAAGCATGCATGGGACTGGACCCATGAACACGGTGGCATCATCCTGAAGCAGCTGCGCCGTCTGGGTGCTTCGTGCGACTGGGATCGTACGGCCTTCACAATGGACGAGGTGCGTTCTGAAAGCGTCATCAAGGTCTTCGTCGACCTCTATCGCAAGGGCTACATCTATCGCGGCCTGCGCATGGTGAACTGGGATCCTAAGGCGCTCACCGCTCTTTCCACTGAGGAAGTCATCTACAAAGAGGAGCACTCCAAGCTCTACCACCTGAAGTACTATGTGGCCCCCAGTTCGGTAAGCGGTGACATCGTCGCCGCCGAAGGCGATGTTATCCATAAGGACGAGAAGGGCTACTATGCCGTTGTGGCCACTACGCGCCCTGAGACCATCATGGGCGATACAGCCATGTGCATCAACCCAAAGGATCCGAAGAATCAGTGGCTGAAGGGCAAGCGTGTCATTGTGCCGCTGGTGGGTCGCGAGATTCCCGTCATCGAAGACCGCTATGTCGACATCGAGTTCGGAACAGGCTGCCTGAAGGTGACTCCTGCTCACGACACCAACGACTACATGCTGGGCAAGACCCACAATCTGGAGACCATCGATATCTTCAATGCCGACGGAACCATCAGCGACCAGTCGACCCTCTACGTGGGCATGGACCGCTTCGAATGCCGCAAGCAGATTGCCAAGGACCTGGAAGCAGCAGGCCTCATGGAGCGCGTGGAAGACTACACCAACAAGGTGGGCTATTCTGAGCGTAACCCTGATACGGCCATTGAGCCGCGCCTCTCGCTGCAGTGGTTCCTGAAGATGGACCACTTTGCAGAGATTGCCCTGAAGCCTGTTGTTGACGGCGAGATGCATTTCTATCCGCAGAAGTACGTCAACACCTACAAAAACTGGCTGGAGAACATTCAGGACTGGTGCATCAGCCGCCAGTTGTGGTGGGGCCACCGCATTCCTGCCTACTACTATGGTGAGGGCGAGAACGACTTTGTCGTAGCCGAGACCCCAGAGGAAGCACTGAAGCTGGCACAGGAGAAGAACCCAGCTGTGACTGAAGCCACCTTGCGTCAGGACGAAGATGCCCTTGACACCTGGTTCAGTTCTTGGCTGTGGCCCATCTCGCTCTTCGACGGCATCAACAACCCCGACAACGAGGAAATCAACTACTACTACCCCACCAGCGACCTGGTGACAGCACCCGACATCATCTTCTTCTGGGTGGCTCGCATGATTATGGCAGGCGAGGAATACATGGGTAAGTTCCCCTTCAAGAATGTCTATTTCACAGGCATCGTGCGCGACAAGCTCGGCCGCAAGATGTCGAAGTCGCTCGGTAACTCGCCCGACCCCATCGAACTCATTGAGAAGTTCGGTGCCGATGGCGTACGCATGGGCATGATGCTCTCTGCCCCTGCCGGCAATGATATTCTCTTCGACGAAGCCCTCTGCGAGCAAGGCCGCAACTTCAACAACAAGATTTGGAACGCCTTCCGCCTCGTCAAGGGCTGGCAGGTGGCAGATGCGCCCAACGCAACAGCTGCAGTGTCCGGCGCTTCTCCGTCGGACAACAAAACCGCCGTTGCCTGGATGGATGCCAAGATCCGTCAGGCCAATGCCGAAATGCAGGACCACTTCTCGAAATATCGCATCAGCGATGCCCTGATGACCGTCTACAAACTGTTCTGGGACGAGTTCTCGTCTTGGTATTTGGAGATGGTGAAGCCGGCATACGTCGACGGCAAACCACAGCCCATCGACCGCGAGACCTACGATGCCACACTCCGTTTCTTCGAGACACTGCTGAAGATGCTGCACCCCTTCATGCCCTTCATCACCGAAGAGCTGTGGCAGGCACTCTACGACCGCAAGGAAGGCGAAAGCATCATGCGCGACAGTCTTGTGCTGGGTGGCCTGACTGCTGAGGACGAAGCCCTGATTGCCGACATCGAACAGGTGAAGCTCATCGTTTCAGGTGTGCGCACAGTTCGTTCACTGAAGAATATTGCTCCTAAGGAGAAACTTGAACTCCAGGCTGTTAGCACAAATCGGTTCGAGCGTTACAACGACATCGTTTCGAAGATGGCCAACCTGAGCAGCATCGCTGTCGTGGAACAGAAAGACGCTACGGCCAGTGCCTTTATGGTGGGTACCGACGAGTTCGCTGTTCCTCTGGGTTCGCTGATCAATGCCGATGAGGAAATCAAGAAGATGGAGGCTCAGATAGAACATCTTGAAGGCTTCCTTGCCTCGGTGAAGAAGAAGCTCTCCAACGAGCGATTCGTGCAGAACGCCCCTGAAGCCGTTGTTGCTATGGAGCGTAAAAAGCAGGCCGATGCGGAAGAGAAGATTCAGACCCTCCGCGACTCTATTGCCGCTCTGAAAAAGTAAACTCGGAGATTATAACGAAACAAAGAGAAAACTATGGATTGGCTCATTAATCTATTTACCAATACGGAATCGGTGGCACATATTGCCCTGCTCTATGCCATCGTTATTGCCGTGGGTGTCTATCTCGGCAAAATCAAGATTGCCGGCATCTCGCTGGGTGTCACCTTCGTGCTGTTTGCAGGTATCGTAGCCGGACACTTTGGCTTTACGGCCCCCACCCCTATCCTCACGTTCATTCAGGACTTCGGACTCATTCTGTTCGTCTTCATGATTGGCTTGCAGGTAGGTCCCGGCTTCTTTGAGAGCTTCGGCACGGCAGGTATCAAGCTCAATGGCTTGGCTACGGCCATAATCATTCTCAACATCGCCGTGATGTTCGGATGCTATTACATCTTCTTCGACACCAGCGATCCCATGAACCTGCCTATGATGGTGGGTACGCTCTACGGTGCTGTAACCAACACCCCCGGTCTTGGTGCTGCCAACGAGGCACTGACCTCCGTGTTCGGAGCCGGTGCGCCGCAGATTGCCTCGGCATACGCCTGTGCCTATCCCCTCGGCGTGCTGGGCATCATCGGTGCCATCATTCTGGTAAGAATTATCTGCAAGGTGAAGTTCGAGAATGAAGAGAAGGCACTTGAGGAAGAAAGTGGAGCGAAGGCAACACAGAAACCCCACCACATGCACTTGGAGGTGTCGAACAAATACCTGGAGGGAAAGACACTGCTGCAGGTACACAACTTCCTGAACCGCGACTTTGTCGTGTCACGCATTCTGCACGATGGTCATGTATCGATTCCTAATCGCGACACCATTTTCCACGTTGGCGACCAGATGTATATTGTTTGTGCAGAGGCCGACTATGAAGCTATTGTCGCTTTCATAGGCCCCGTTATTGAGGTGAACTGGGAGAAACAAGACCAGCCGATGGTGTCGAAGCGCATTCTCGTCACCAATCCGAAAATCAACGGGAAGTCATTCGGCGAGATGCATTTCTCAAGCGTCTACGGTGTCAACGTCACTCGTGTCACCCGTCACGGCATGGATATCTTTGCCTCGCCCTCGCTGCCTCTGCAAGTGGGCGACCGCATCATGGTTGTCGGTCCTGAGGATGCTGTAGACAATGTGGCTCACAAGATGGGCAACAGCATCAAGCGCCTCGATGCGCCTAACATCGCCACCATCTTCGTAGGTATCTTCCTGGGCATCATCTTCGGTTCGCTGCCTTTCATTCCAGGCATGCCCCTTATGAAACTGGGCATTGCAGGCGGACCGCTGATCATCGCTATTCTTATTGGCCGCTATGGCTACAAGATCAAGCTTGTCACCTACACCACCACTTCAGCCAATATGATGTTGCGCGAGATTGGACTGGTGCTCTTCCTTGCCTCAGTAGGCATCAAGGCTGGCGCAGGCTTCTTCCAGACAGTCATGCAGGGCGACGGACTGCTCTATGTGCTCACGGGCTTCCTCATCACCATTATACCTATTTTAATAATAGGCCCTGTTGCCCGATGGAAATTCAAGTTCAACTACTTCACCATCGCGGGCATGATTTCAGGCACCTACACCGATCCCCCTGCACTGGCCTACTCTAACAGCATCTGCTCGAAGGAAGCTCCCGCTGTTGGCTATTCAACGGTATATCCGCTCTCCATGTTCCTCCGCATCCTGACGGCACAGCTCATCGTGCTCTTCTGTTGCGGATAGACTTGACACATACCCAATTATAATAAAAATCCAACAAATCAATGACCCGACTAAGACTTCTCTTCTCATTGCTGATGATTACCGGCTCAGCCGCCGTCTTTGCACAGGGAGCAAAGAACATACGGCTGAACGAGGTGGTCACCAACAATGAGGCGAGTATTCAGGATGAATACGGAAGACGAGAGGCATGGGTGGAACTGTCCAACACATCGTATCTGACATACGACGTGCGTGGCATGTATCTCACGACCGACCCGTCCGTACTCGACAAGAAGATGAGTGTGCCTGAGCGTATTAAGCGCATGAGCATGATTCCCAGTGGAGAGCCTCGTACTTCCATCGGGGCACGCAAACATCTGGTGCTCTTCGGCAACTCCAATCCCAATGAGGGAAAACTGCACTTATCGCTTTCCATTTCACTCTCAGAACCTGTATGGATTGGTCTCTACAACGGCAATGCCACAGAGCTCATAGACTCTGTCACGGTGCCTGCCTTGGCTGCCAACCAGTCGTATGCCAGAGTGAATGGCGAATGGAGCATCAAGGCTCCTGAGAATGTAACGCCAGGCATTGAGAACTTCATCACTGCCGATGAGAGCAAGGTGGCCAAGTTCAAGCGTGAAGACCCCAACGGCATTGCAATGACCATCATGGCGATGGGAATTGTGTTTTTCTGTCTGGCACTGCTTTGGATATTCTTCACCATCTTCGGGCTTATCATGCGCCATATCGACACTGCCAAGAAGGTTGCTCACCAGCAACCCATCAAGCCCATCACCAAGACTGTTGAGAAGACCATCGAGGTAGCCCATACAACGGGCAATCTGCTGCAAGACGGTCTGAAGATGAAGGGTAAGGACATTGAGGTATATATGGCCGTCATCGGATTGGCGCTACGCCAGTATGAAGATGATGTGCATGATGTGGAAAGCGGTATCATCACCATCAAGCCGAAGGACACCGGATGGGACGACGAGTATTCAAAGATGACACATCTGCACGATCCGTTCCTGCCTCTTGACCACAAAGCGCCCAACATTCCGAGAACACCAGAGCTCCGCTAAAGCTTATATACTTTTTTCACACAACCAATCCACATAGCAAAGATGAAAACCTATCAATATAAAGTACAAGGCATCGATTACGAAGTAGAGATTGCTGAAGTAGACGGCAACATCGCCAAAGTAAACGTCAACGGCATACCCTTTGAGGTAGAGCTGAAAAAGCCCATCAGTGCCGCCAAGCACCCCTTGCTGAACAAGCCGAAGGTTGAAGCTCCGAAACCCGCTGTCAACCAGACACCTGCATCACAGCAACCAGCGGCCAAGCCAGCTGCTCCCGTTGCTCCTGCTGGTACAGGGAATGTCATAAAGGCACCTCTGCCCGGCACCATTACTGAAATCAAGGTGGCTGTAGGTCAGCAGGTCAACGTAGGCGATACGGTCATCGTACTCGAAGCCATGAAGATGCAGAACAACATTGAGTCGGAATATGCAGGAAAGGTGCTCGCTATCACTGTCAACAAAGGCGACACTGTCATGGAAGGTACGGTGATGCTTACTGTCGGATAGTAGAGAAACAGAAGATTAAAGATTGAAAGTTATGTGGCAGTTTATCACCGAAAATTTCAATGAGTTCCTGACCTATACAGGCTTTGCCAACACATCGGTAGGCAACCTGATCATGATTCTGGTTGGAGCCATCTTCATCTATCTGGCTATCAAGAAGGACTTCGAGCCCCTACTGCTCGTACCCATCGGACTTGGTATCATCCTCGGCAACATACCCTTCCGTGCCGATGCAGGCTTGGAAATAGGTCTCTATGAGGACAATTCTGTATTGAATATCTTCTATCAAGGGGTCCGACAGGGATGGTATCCGCCGCTTATCTTCCTGGGTATTGGTGCCATGACCGACTTCTCTGCCCTACTGGCTAATCCGAAGTTGATGCTTATAGGCGCTGCAGCACAGTTTGGCATTTTTGGTGCCTATATGCTGGCTTTGCTTCTTGGCTTTGAACCCAATCAGGCAGCAGGTATCGCCATCATCGGTGGTGCTGATGGTCCTACGGCCATTTTCCTGTCATCGAAGTTGTCACCCAACCTGATGGGTGCCATTGCTGTCTGCGCTTACAGCTATATGGCTCTCGTCCCACTGATTCAGCCACCCTTGATGCGCCTGCTCACTACCAAAAAGGAGCGTGTCATCAAGATGAAGCCTGCACGTCAGGTCAGTCAGACAGAGCGTATCCTGTTCCCGATCATCGGACTTCTGCTCACCACCTTCATCGTTCCATCAGGTCTTCCGCTGTTGGGTATGCTCTTCTTCGGCAATCTGTTGAAAGAAAGCGGTAAGACCACACGATTGGCCAAAACGGCTGGTGCAGCACTGAATGACATTGTGGTGATGCTTTTGGGATTGACCGTTGGCTGCTCTACACAGGCATCAGAGTTCCTGACACTGAACACCGTCTTCATCTTCGCTATTGGGGCACTTGCTTTTGCCATCGCAACAGCAAGCGGTGTGTTGTTCGTGAAACTGATGAACGTATTCCTTCCCAAGGACAAGAAAATCAATCCACTCATCGGCAATGCTGGTGTCTCCGCAGTTCCTATGGCAGCTCGTATCTCCAACAATCTCGGACTCGAGTACGACCGCCACAACTTCCTACTGATGCACGCAATGGGTCCCAATGTAGCAGGAGTTATCGGCTCAGCAGTTGCTGCCGGTGTTCTACTTGGTTTCCTATCATAAGTCTCCAAAGGTAACTAGAACTCTAATCCAGCTTTTTCACTCTCTCTGAAAGCGACACTACATGATCAATGATTTGACCATTTGAATATCCTATAAAAAACAGTACCTATATCTAGTACTCGAAGTCCGCAAATGCAGACACGTTGTACAGGATATAGGTACTGTTGGTAAATGACCAAATACTGAGACTAACCGCCGAAGTTGTCGTACATGATTGACTCAGGCTCTACGCCAAGAGAATCGAGCATGGAGACAACAGCCTTCGACATCGGGCCAGGACCACACATGTAGTACTCAATATCCTCTGGAGCCTCATGGTCCTTCAAATAGGTATTAAGCATCACCTGATGGACGAAGCCCGGCGTGTACTTCACACCTGCAGCATCGGCAGCAGGATCTGGACGGTCGAGGGCCAAATGGAAGTGGAAGTTGGGATATTCCTTCTCCAGACCGAGGAAGTCGTCAAGGTAGAACACTTCGTTCAGTGCACGTGCTCCGTAGAAATAGTGCATCTCGCGATCGGTGGTATGTAGTGTCTTGGTCATGTGCATAATCTGTGCGCGCAGCGGAGCCATACCGGCACCACCACCTACCCAGATCATCTCCTTCTTCGTGTCGAAATGAGGATGGAAGTCGCCATAAGGGCCGCTCATAATTACTTTATCGCCTGGCTTCAGCGAGAAGATGTAGCTCGATGCAATACCAGGATTGACCTCCATGAAACCACTCTTGTCGGCCTTGAAAGGAGGTGTAGCAATACGAACGGTGAGCATGAACACGTCGCCCTCAGCCGGATAGTTAGCCATAGAATAAGCACGGATGGTTGGCTCAGGGTTCTTACACTTCAGATCGAACATCTTGAACTTTACCCATGAAGGCAGATACTCCTCGCCAATGAGCGTCTTGTCGAAGTCTTTGTCGAAGTCAATGCAATCGAACTGTGGAATCTTAATCTGTGCGTAAGAGCCGGGCAGGAAGTCCATGTGGGCACCTGCAGGCAGCTGCACCTTGAATTCTTTGATGAACGTAGCCACGTTCTTGTTCGAGATAACAGTGCACTCGTACTCCTTCACGCCAAGAATTGACTCGTCAACATGGATCTTCAGGTCTCCCTTCACCTTGCACTGACAGCCTAAGCGCCAGCCTGCCTTGATTTCCTTGCGAGAGAAGTGAGGACGCTCTGAGTCGAGAATCTCACCACCGCCTTTGAGCACCTGCACCTTGCACTGTCCGCACGAGGCCTTTCCGCCACAAGCCGAAGGCAGAAAAATGCCGTTCTCGTTAAGGGTAGACATCAGTGAGTTGCCCTGTGGGACATTGATGGTGTTCGATCCATTGATTTCAATATTCACGTTTCCGCTGGGCGACAGGTACTTCTTTGCCACCAGCAAAATCACAACTAACAGGAGAATTACTGTCAGAAATACTCCTATACTATATGCTATAAACTGTGCCATATACCTTATTAAATATTAAGTCCACTAAAGCACATCATAGCCATAGCCATGAGGCCTACCACAATAAACGTTATGCCAAGGCCCTGCAAAGGACGGGGCACATCGCAGTACTGCATCTTTTCGCGGATGGCACCCAGCGAGACAATAGCCAGCGTCCAGCCAATGCCAGAACCGAAGCCATAGACAAGGGCATCCCACACAGAGGTAATGGCCTGCGTGTTCGCAGGATCGAGCAGGATACGCTGCTGCATGAACAGCGAGGCACCCATGATTGCACAGTTCACGGCTATCAGCGGCAGGAAGATGCCCAAGGCTGCATAGAGCGAGGGCGAGTAGCGCTCCACCGTCATCTCCACGAGCTGCACCATGCCAGCAATCACACCGATAAAAAGAATGAACGAAAGGTAGCTCAAGTCGACACCTTCAACAAGGCAGTCGGGCCCCAGCACCTTGGTCTGCAGCAGATAGTTCACGGGCACGGTCACCGTCAGCACGAAGGTAACGGCAAGTCCCAGGCCCAAGGATGTCTTCACCGTCTTCGACACAGCCAAATAAGAGCACATGCCGAGGAAGAAGGCGAATATCATGTTGTCGACGAAAATCGACCTAAAGAATAGACTTATTGCATGTTCCATAATTACTTCTCCTTATAAAAATATGCACGGTGAACCCAAATGACAACACCTACAAGGATAAGAGCCATAGCAGGCATCGTCATCATACCATTATTAATATAACCCCAATCGTAGCATGCATCAGGAATGATTTGGAAGCCAAGCAGCGAGCCACGGCCCAACAGCTCACGAACAGCACCCACAATGACGAGGATGAGGGCGTAGCCGAGACCGTTGCCAACACCGTCAAGGAACGACGGCCAAGGCTTGTTCATCATGGCGAAAGCCTCCAGACGGCCCATCAGGATACAGTTGGTGATAATCAGACCCACATAGACCGAGAGCTGCACGCTCACGTCATAGACGTAGGCTTTCAGAATCTGGCTCACGATGGTCACCAGCGCAGCCACGACGACCAACTGCACCACAATGCGGATGCGGTTGGGGATGGTGTTGCGCAGAATGGAGATAATTACGTTAGAGAAAGCGGTAATCACCGTCACGGCCAAGCCCATCACGATGGCAGGCTTCAGCTGGCTTGTCACGGCCAGTGCCGAACAGATGCCGAGCACCTGTACAAGTATCGGATTGTCGAGGTTCAGCGGATTGCAGAACACCTCGCGATTTTGTTTACTAAATAAAGCCATAGTTTACTCCTCCTCTGCTTTAGTGGGTTTTACATTCTTCAGACCGGCTTTCAGCATGGCATCGACACCGTTGGAGGTCAGCGTGGCACCCGTCACGCAGTCCACCTGCGTCTCTGGGTCTTCCACTTTCTTCACCACGGAGAGAACGACGCTGCCGTCGTCACCGTAGATTCTCTTGCCAATGAACTTCTCCTGCCAAGCCTGCGAATCCTTGATCTCAGCACCGAGGCCAGCCGTCTCACTCTCATGGTTGAAGTAGGCACCATAGACCTTACCTTCGCCATCAACAGACACATAGCCGCTGATGCCACCCCAGAGGCCCATGCCTTTCAGACTGGCAACAAGCAGGTCCTGTCCGTCCACGTTGCACTCATAGACCTTCTGGCCTTCTTCAGTCTCTTTCTCTTCCTTCACCACCTCAGCATACTTAGCTTCAGCCTCTGCGCCATCAAGGTCGCGGATGTTCAGCGAGTAGAGAATCTGCTTCTTCACGTCAAGAGCCACGTTAGCGTCCTGCATCGGCTTCAGCGCCTGATAGACAAAAGCCAGCAGAAAAGCTACGATGACCACGAGTATCGCACTATATATAATAATGTACGAATTGTTGTTAGTGTTCAGTTTCATTTGGTACCTCCTCTCTTCATTCGTTTTGCAATGTTTCTTTCCACAACGAAGTGGTCGATGGTGGGAGCAAACATATTCATGAGCAGGATGGCAAGCATCATTCCCTCAGGATAGCCGGGGTTCATCACACGGATGATGACGGCCATGGCACCGATGATAAAGCCATAGATCCACTTACCCGTCTCTGTGCGACAAGAGGTGACAGGATCGGTAGCCATGAACACGGCACCAAAGCAGAAGCCGCCCAGCACCAGATGCTCATACCATGTGATAGGAGTCATGCCTAGGCTCTCGAAACAGCAAGCCATCAAACCACCACCCACGAAGACGCTCAGCATGGTTTTCCACGAAGCAATACCAGTCCAAAGCAGCAGAATGGCACCCAAAGCAATTGCGATGACGCTTGTCTCACCAATGGAACCAGGAATAAAACCAAAAATCATGTCGCTAAGCGAAGCTGTCACGTCGGCTCCCTGCCCTATCTGGCCAAGCGGTGTAGCAGCGGTGAAGCCATCGGGCAGCGTGTTGCCGAAGCCGAGAATACTCTCATTGGCCACCCACACCTGGTCGCCGCTCATCTTCGTAGGATAGGCGAAGAACAGAAAAGCACGGCAAAGCAGTGCTGGGTTGAAGATGTTCATGCCCGTTCCGCCGAAGATTTCCTTACCAATGATGACGGCGAAAGCCACGGCAATGGCCAGTATCCACAACGGACAGTTCACGGGAACGATGAGCGGAATGAGGATACCTGAGACGAGAAATCCCTCCTGAATCTCCTCACCCTTCCACTGAGCCCAGGCGAACTCAATGCCGAGGCCTACAATGTAAGAGACCAGAATCTTGGGCAGTACAGCCAGAAAGCCAAAGAGAAACAGGTCGAGGAACGAAGCCGAAGCCAGCGTGCCTGCAGCCAAATAGTTCTGATAGCCCACGTTGTACATGCCGAACAGCATGGCCGGCATCAGTGCGATGACCACCATACTCATGATGCGCTTCGAGTCAATCGAGTCGTGGATGTGCACGCCCGTCTTCGACGTGTCATTGGGCACGTAGAGGAACGTCTCGAAGCCGTCGAACAATGAGCGGAAAGCATGCAGTTTACCACCTTCCTCAAAGTTCGGCTTTATCTTGTTGAGATAATTTCTTAATGCACTCATAATAGTCTAAGCGTTTTCTTTACGTAAAATGTTAAGTCCTTCACGAACAATGCGTTGCAGTTCCAACTTTGAACTGTCAACGAACTCAGCCAAGGCGAAGTCCTCAGGACTTACCTCGTAGATACCCAACTGTTCCTGACGGTCAATATCGCCAGTGATAATGGCCTTGATGAGATATTCGCCATAAATATCCATCGGCAGCACACGGTCGTACTCACCACTCATAATCATGTGGCGCTCGCCACCCTTGATACGTGCATCGGCCACATATTCTTTTTTCTTGCTGCAGAACCAAGGACTTTGCAACCACGAGAAATAGCTGCGGTTGACAGAGAACTGCTTCAGACGCGGCATGATCCAACCAAGCATCTCGTCGGCATCGTCGCCCTCAGGAATAACGGTAATTTCTGAAGAATGGGCCCCTAAGAAGCCTTCTTTCGAGGTCTGACGACCTGTGAGCACATTACCATTGATGATACGTACACTGTGAGCTGCATCATAGCTGTTGGAAAGCAATGTAGATAGCTCTTCGCCCACCAGCATGTCTACATGTACAGGCTTCTGTACTTCGCTTCCGCACAAGGCCACTGTGCGATGCAGATCGACCTTGCCCGTATTCAGCAGTCGGCCGATGAACAGTACCACCGTGGGGTCACCAATGGTCCATACCACTTCGCCCTTATTCACAGGGTCCACAAGGTTCACCTGCACGCCGACATTGCCCGCAGGACAGGCGCCGTCAAAGACATTCAGAGTGACGAACTGCTCAGCCCCCATCTGCTGCAGCTGAGCCTGCAAGTCGGGCTGGATGCCAAGACCAAGATAAGTCTTTGCAATCTTCGAGAGGGCCTGAAGACCAGTCAGGAAGTCCTTTTCCTGTCCCTTCACCTCATACTCGAAGCGACAAGCCAGCGGTTTATCGCGCAGCGCCGAAACGAAGATAGCCTTCGGCATCGTCTCAGGATTGGTAGAGACGGCATAAGGAAGCTGGTCGATATAGCCGAAGAGACCAGCTTCAAGCAAAGCGTTAACAACTGACTGGCCGTCAAGTGAGCTGACGTCCTTCTTGCCGAAATCAACAAACTCCTGCTGGGCATCGGCATCGACCCTCACGCAGAGCACCTTGCGCCGCTCGCCACGCTCAACAGCGGTCACCTTACCGCTGACAGGCGAAGCAAAGCGCACTTGCGGATACTGCTTGTTCACAAACAGTGCATCGCCGGCCTTGACATGATCACCTTCTTTGACAACGACCTTTGGAGTAACTCCCTCAAAATCATCTGGCACTAAAGCATAGCGGCCATTCGATTTCAGTTGGAGTCGAGTCTCCTCAGCGCGTCCTTGAAGCTGAATGTCCAAGCCTTTACGCAACTTAATCACATTTGCCATATTAAATAATTAAGAAAAATAGTTATTGTCATGCTTATAACGTCTGCAAAATTAATGAAAATTACGGACGAAAAGATAATTAATGGGCGAAAAATGGCAAAGTCACAATAATTTATCGTAATTTTGCAAAGCCGTTTCCATTTTGGCGTGGACAATTGTCAACTCGAATTGACAGATTGTAGGCAACATTTAGTTGAGTATTTGAACATTTGAAAACACTAAAGCATATACTGAACGGATTGATATGGAGCTTTGTGGCTCTGTACCTAATCGTCATTATGCTTACACACCTTCCTTGGGTTCAGCAGTTCATAGGCCAACAGACAGCACAAATACTGAGCAAGACTATCGGCTCTGAGGTAGAGATAGGAAATGTGAACCTTGGTTTTCTGAACCGAGTGATCATTGACGATGTCACCCTACTCGACCAACAAGGCCATGAAATGGTCAACATTGGCCGTTTATCGACACGTATCGACTTCCTTCCGCTGACACAGGGAAAAATATCAATCTCGTCGATTCAAATTTTTGGAGCAAAGGTCAAGTTGACTCGACAAGACGAGCATTCGCCCTTGAACATCCAGTTCATGATTGATGCCTTTGCCTCGAACGACAGTACCAATAATACCCCACTCGACTTACGAATTAACTCGGTCATTGTACGCCGTGCAAGCTTTAGCTACGACCAGCTGGATGCAGAAAAAAACACGACGTTCGACACCAAGCACCTTCATTTTGAGGATATCAGCACGCATGTCATCCTGAAAATTCTTACAGACGACTCACTGAATGTCAACGTGAAACGATTGACCCTCAAGGAACAAAGCGGACTGCAGGTGAAAAAGCTTGCCTTCAAACTGATTGCCGGCAAGAAAGATGCTCAACTGAGCAACTTTGCGCTTTTGCTACCTCACTCAGAATTGTCGATTGACAGCATCAATGCCCACTATGAAAAAGGGAATATCAAGAATACCCTCAATTACCAGACAAACGGAATGGCGCTGTCTGTCGATACGCACGACCTGATCTGTTTCCTTCCATCACTTAGTAACGCCAACGAACGTCTTCAGCTTGCCACTGATGCCCGTGGAACAGCAAGCGAGTTAGAAGTAGCCAACATCAATGCCACTACGGCAAGCAACTCCCTGAGACTGAAAGGAAGTGCACGAATAAGCAACCTGAACGGGGACCGCCCTGCATGGCATGTTGCAATCTCTTCGCTCAACCTGCTGCCAGTGTTCAGTCAGTCGCTCAGCCGCATGATTGAAGGATTCCCTGAACAAATAGCCAACATTGGGACTACTAATCTTAGCGGATATGCAGACAAAGACGAGGAAGGATTCCTTGTTGCACAATCTACAATCAAGACCGATGCAGGCGATTTAAAAGTAAACCTACAGCATCATTCAGACGACCACTCTTTTGCAGCGACCATTCAAGGTGACGATATTAATCTGAACGAAATACTTCAACAGGCAGAACTGGGAAAAGTCACCTTGGATCTGAATTTAACAGGAAACAACCGTCATGTCGACATCAAAGGATCTATACCCCATCTGGACTACAAAAACTATCCGTATCAGAACATTGCCATCAACGGACGCTATCTCTCGTCCGATATTCTTAAAGGGTTCAACCAAAGAATGGAAGCCAGCGGCATGCTGTCTGTCAACGACCCTAACATTCAGGCAAAGATTGACGGTGAATGCATGAAGAACGGGAAAAACATGGACTTCCGTCTGCACGGCGACGTAAGCTACTTGACACCTAAGGCCCTCCATCTTTCAGACAACTGGGGTGATACAGTCTTTGAGGGACGTGTGCAGTCTGACTTTAAAGCCAGCAACCTGAACGATGCCGAAGGTACGGTCGTCTTCAGCGACTTCGCTATGAAAGACTCTGCCGACAGCTATCGCATTGAGCGACTACAGCTGCAATCCGGCTATACAGAAGGCCGGCACTATCTGGAAATGGATGGCGACATGGGACATGCAGAACTTACTGGGCAATTCGACTGGGAGACACTTCCGCAAAGTTTCATAAACTTTGTAGCCTCACAGTTGCCCACACTGCCTGGACTTCCTAAGACAAACAAAAACGTCACAAACAACTTTGACATCCGAATGGACATCAACAATACAGAATGGCTTAGTCGTCTGCTCAATATCCCATTGAACATACAGCAGCCCCTGACACTCAATGCCAGCATCAACGACACTACCCACGAACTGTTTGTCGACGGTAGCATTCCTTCTTTCAGCTATAACGACAACCGCTATGAGCATGCAAACATACACATCACCACGCCCATAGACTCTATAGTCTGCCGTGTGGACTTGCAGAAAGTTATGGACGACAATTCCAGAATGGATTTGCGCCTGAACGCCTTCGCATACGATAATCAGTTGGCAACCAGTTTGAAATGGAACAATCACGCTTCTGAATTTCTGCAAGAACTGAGTGGCGAGATGAACTCATTGACACAACTTTACACCGACGACGAAGGCAAGGCCGAAGCCTATCTGCACATTCAGCCCTCACACATCGTGATTGGCGGTGCAAAATGGAACGTTGTGCCCTGCGACATTTTCTATACAGACAAGAACCTGAACATCCAGCAGTTCTCCATTGAGCATGGTGAACAGCACCTTAGCATCAACGGAACTGCCTCTACATCGCCAAGTGACACGCTCATGGTCGACTTGAAAGACATCGATGTTGAATACGTCCTGAACTTGGTGAATTTCCACGCAGTGAAATTTGATGGATTTGCCACAGGATATGCTTATATCACCCAGCCTTTCGACTCACTGTCAGCCTCTGCCGACCTGAGCGTGAAGGAGTTTCGTTTTGAAAATGGAAGGATGGGGACGCTCCGTGCGCATGCACTATGGAATAATGAGCAACAGCAGATAGATATCAATGCTCTGGCTGATGACGGAGCTGAGGCACTCACCCATATCAACGGCTATGTGTCGCCCGTCAGAGAGGATATCTTGCTCAATATAAAAGGAGAAGGAACCTATATTGACTTCCTGCAGAACTACTCCAAGAGTTTCTTGAAAGGAGTTACAGGCCATGCGTATGGCGATGTAAGGCTGGTAGGTCCGTTGGGCGACATGGACCTGTTAGGCACACTTGTTGTCGACGGGAAAGCAACGGTAATACCACTGGGTACTACCTATACACTAAACAGGGATACAGTAAGACTGGTGTATAACGATATTCTGCTGAACCGCGCTGAGGTTCACGATAAATACAACAATACAGCCTACCTGAGCGGAGGCATACACCACGACCATCTGTCAAGACTGACCTTCGACCTCGATGTTGAGACCTCACGACTATTGGCCTACGACTTTGCAGACTATGGCAACGAGGTGTTCTGTGGTACAGTGGTCAGTGCAGGAAAGGTGGATATGCACGGACGGCCAGGCGAAGTGGTCATCAATTGCAATGTCACCCCACTGCGGCCCACAGTCTTCAGATACAATGCTGCATCAGCCGATGCTGTCAACAAGCAAGAGTTTATCACCTGGCATGAGATAACGGCCGATTCGACTGTCACTACCACTAAGGCACCTGCCCTTCCCGTTGAAGAGAACATTCCTACCGATATCTATCTGAACTTCCTCATCGATGCCACGCCGCAGGCCAGCCTGCGACTGTTAATGGACGAGAAGACCGATGACTATATCACGCTCAACGGTTCAGGCATGCTGCGTGCATCCTATCATAACAAAGGAGCCTTCAATATGTATGGCACCTATACCGTAGACCGAGGCACCTATGGCATCACCATCCAAAACATCATCAAGAAGAACTTCCAGTTCAAGGAGGGCGGAACAATCGTCTTTGGAGGCAATCCCATGAATGCCAATTTGAATCTGCAGGCCATTCATACGGTCAATGGTGTCTCGCTGTCCGATTTAAATATAGGCAGTTCGTTCGCAAACAACACCATACGTGTCAACTGTCTGATGAACATTTTGGGACAGGCAGGAGCACCCAGAGTGGAATTCGACTTGGACATGCCTACCGTGAACAGCGAGGAGAGACAAATGATACGCTCAATCATCACCAGCGAACAGGAGATGAACCAGCAGGTGCTTTATCTGCTCGGCATCGGACGTTTCTACACCCAAGGCATCAACAACGCCGATGCCGAAACACAAGAGTATGGACAGACGGAACTCGCCATGCAGTCGTTATTGTCTGGAACCCTCTCGTCGCAGATCAACGGTCTGATATCAGAGGTCATCAAGAACGACAACTGGAACTTTGGTGCCAACATCTCTACTGGTAATGAAGGATGGCACAATGCCGAATATGAGGGTCTGGTCAGCGGTCGACTGTTTAACAATCGTCTGCTCATCAACGGCCAGTTTGGCTATCGTGACAATGCGCGCCAAGCCACGCCCTCGTTCATTGGCGACTTCGATATTCGCTATCTGCTGCAGCCCAACGGCAATCTGGCCCTCAAGGTGTACAACCAGACGAATAATCGCTACTTCACACGCTCGTCACTCAACACGCAAGGTATTGGCATCATCTTAAAACGAGACTTCAACAACCTGGGCGACCTGTTTGCCCCCAAAAAGAAAAAGCCTTAGCCGCTTGGGGCTAAGGCCTGTACAAATAGAGGCAATCCAGATGCGACAGAAGGCCTTAGCCATTCATCGACATCAAGAATTCCTCGTTATTTCTTGATTGAACCAGACGGTCTCGAACTGTGTTCATTGCCTCTACGGGATTCATTTCAGCAATAAACTTACGAATGATCCACATGCGGTTGAGCGTGGTCTGATCCTGAAGCAGATCATCGCGACGAGTACTCGACTGTACCAAATCAATGGCAGGGAACACACGTTTGTTAGAGAGCGAGCGCGACAGCTGGATTTCAGAGTTACCCGTTCCCTTGAACTCCTCGAAGATCACCTCGTCCATCTTTGAGCCTGTGTCAACGAGTGCTGTGGCAATGATGGTCAGCGAGCCACCGCCTTCAATCTTACGGGCAGCGCCAAAGAAGCGCTTAGGCTTCTGCAATGCATTGGCATCGACACCACCTGTAAGCACCTTGCCACTGGCAGGCGAAACCGTATTGTAGGCACGTGCGAGACGAGTGATAGAGTCAAGGAAGATTACCACATCGTGTCCGCACTCAACCATGCGCTTGGCCTTCTCCAACACGATTCCGGCAATCTTCACATGACGGTCGGCAGGCTCGTCAAACGTTGAGGCAATCACCTCAGCATTCACCGTACGGCTCATGTCGGTCACCTCCTCAGGGCGCTCATCAATCAGCAACATCATGATATAAGCCTCTGGGTGGTTGGCGGCAATAGCATTGGCAATATCTTTCATCAAGATTGTCTTACCCGTCTTAGGCTGAGCCACGATCAATGCACGCTGTCCTTTGCCAATCGGTGAGAACAAGTCAACGATGCGAGTAGAAGGATTGGTTGTTGCAGGATCGCCGCAGAGCATGAATTTCTCCTCAGGGAAGAGAGGCGTTAAATGCTCAAATGAGACACGGTCACGCATGTCGGCAGGATTGCGGCCATTGATCATATTGACCGCAGACATGGCAAAATATTTCTCGCCATCGTGCGGAGGCCGCACAGAGCAGTCAACCACATCACCCGTCTTCAGACCATACTTCTTAATCTGTTGGGGAGCCACATAGATATCATCGGGCGATGAGAGATAGTTGTAGTCACTGGAACGAAGGAATCCATAACCATCCTGCATGATTTCGAGCACACCATTTCCAGAAATGAAATCTGCGAAATCGTAGTTTTGAGCCTGATTGACGGGTACTGCAACAGGCTGATAGGTGGGTTCAACATGCTGAACGACAGGACGGTCGAAGATGTCGAGTGTAGGCATCGCTGCCTGGTCTTCAATAGGCAGGTCAACGATGGGGATAAAGTCTGTTCCGTCGGCAGGATCACCTTCCCACACACCATCAGGATTCGGCTCGAAAAATGCATCGGGGTCAGGAACAGCTTGGTTCTGGGCCATTTTCTCCTGCAGGCGTTTCAACAATCCCATATCTTCTTCCGACTGAATGCCGTCATCAAGCGATGCTTCGGCCTCAGGAATGATATCGGCAGCAGGTTCCTCTTCAGCCTGTGGCATTTCTTCTGCCTGCTTGGCTTCCTCCATGGCAGCCAAAGCGGCAAGTTCTGCTTTCGACTTTCTTCCGCGACGCTTTGGCTGCACCACGACAGGCTCCTCTGCAGGAGTTTCCACCGGTTCGTCATTAAACAACGACGGCTGATCAGCCGATTTCTTCTTTGATGATTTCGCGTCAAGGTTCTCGCCTTCAGCACCTTTCACGGTGTAGACCTTGTCGGTTTCCTTTTTGGTGATTCGTGTACGTTTCCGCTTTGTTGCAGACGCGCCTGAGGCACTATCAATAGCGGCTTGGTCCAATATGGCATAGACAACTTTTTCCAATTCGTCATCCTGTGAAACCTCAACACCCAGTTCTGCAGCAATATTGAGCAGTTGGACAGGTTCCATCTGTTCTAATTCTTCTTTTGTATACATAGTATAGCTTAACTTTTAAATAAAAGGCAAAATTAATTTTTGGGTAATGCGTTTCGCAGACAAGGAAACGCTTTTATGATATTCGAGTGCAAAAGTAATCATTAACTTTCAAATCAGAAAAAAAAAGAACGAGAAACATTCAGAAATTCAAAATAATTAACTTTTATCATTCGCTCCAATTCATATTTATTTGTAATTTTGCAAAAGTTTTAGCCTAAACAACAAAAAACATTATAATAATATTAGCTTATGTCACAAATTAAAGGACGCATCAGCCAGATTATCGGTCCTGTGATTGACGTTTATTTCGACACAAAGGGACTTGATGCTGAAAAGGTGCTACCAAAAATTCATGAGGCACTCCGCATTGACCGTGGACAAGGCAAGGAGCTCATCGTCGAAGTGCAACAGCACATTGGTGAAGACACGGTGCGCTGTGTAGCTATGGACAACACCGACGGCCTGCAACGCGGATTGGAGGCCGTGCCTATGGGCTCACCTATCGTGATGCCTGCAGGCGACCAAATCAAGGGTAGAATGCTGAACGTGATCGGTCAGCCTATCGACGGTATGAAACAACTTGACATGAAGGGTGCCTACCCCATTCACCGAGAGGCCCCTGAGTTCGAGGAGCTGTCTACGAAGAAAGAGATTCTTTCAACAGGTATTAAGGTCATCGACCTGCTGGAGCCCTACATGAAGGGTGGTAAGATTGGTCTGTTTGGCGGTGCTGGTGTTGGAAAGACTGTGCTCATCATGGAGCTGATCAACAACATTGCCAAAGGTCACAACGGTTTCTCAGTGTTTGCCGGCGTAGGCGAACGTACTCGTGAGGGTAACGACTTGATTCGTGAGATGATTGAGTCTGGCGTTATTCGTTATGGCGAGAAGTTCCGCAAGGCGATGGACGAGGGCAAATGGGATCTTTCGCTCGTTGACCCTGAGGAATTGAAGAAGAGCCAGGCAACACTTGTCTACGGACAGATGAACGAGCCCCCTGGCGCACGTGCCTCTGTAGCCCTGTCAGGTCTGACGGTGGCTGAAGGCTTCCGCGACGGCGGCGGCAAGGACGGCGGTGCTGCTGATATTCTGTTCTTCATCGACAACATCTTCCGTTTCACACAGGCTGGTTCTGAGGTATCGGCTCTGCTGGGACGTATGCCGTCAGCCGTAGGTTATCAGCCGACGCTGGCTTCTGAGATGGGTGCCATGCAAGAGAGAATCACTTCAACGAAGAAGGGATCAATCACCTCCGTGCAAGCTGTTTACGTGCCTGCCGACGACTTGACCGACCCTGCTCCTGCAACAACCTTCACCCACCTGGATGCAACCACAGTGCTTGACCGTAAGATTGCCGAGTTGGGCATCTATCCTGCCGTAGACCCACTGGGTTCAACCTCACGTATTCTCGACCCGCTGATTGTGGGCAAGGAACACTACGAGTGCGCTCAGCGCGTTAAGGAGATTCTGCAGCGTTATAAGGAACTTCAGGACATCATAGCCATCCTTGGTATGGATGAACTCAGCGACGAGGACAAGCTGACCGTGAACCGTGCACGTCGTGTGCAGCGCTTCCTCTCCCAGCCGTTCTCAGTTGCTGAACAGTTCACGGGTCTGCCTGGCGTAATGGTGCCCATCGAGGAAACCATCAAGGGCTTCAATGCCATCCTCGACGGCGAGGTCGACGACCTGCCCGAGCAGGCATTCCTCAACGTGGGTACGATTGAAGATGCGAAGGAGAAGGCAAAGAAACTGCTGGAGGCTGCCAAGGGCTAAGCCCATTTGACAATTGGACAATTTCACGAATTGACAATTTGATAATTGCAAAACAGTAAATAGTAAAATTGTAAAATGAGATTATGCTGACGCTGAAGATAGTTTCGCCTGAAAGAATAGAGTTCACCGGTGAGGTGGAGAGCGTGAAAGTGCCTGGTACACAGGGCAGTTTCGAGATTCTCACAGGCCATGCTCCCATCATCTCGACACTTCAGAAAGGTGTCGTGGAGTTCGATGGGCAGCAGGTTGAAATACTCGGTGGGTTCGTGGAAGTGCAGCAGAACGAGGTGTCGCTCTGCGTTGAGAAGACAGAATGACGGAGTATTTCTTCGCTGCGCTGCTAATGACGCTGCTGGGAGTGGCCTATGTAAAAGGCTACGACTTCGTTAAACGCCGCTCACCAGATCATCTGGTACACTTCTATCTGATAATGGCAACGATACGTATGATGCTTATTGCTACGGTAATTGCGATTTACGTATTCTTTGCCCCAAGCAGGGAAGACGCCATTCATTTCGCTATTATATTATTAATAATGTACGCGATAACGATGGTTGTGACACTCTCTTTGAGACATTAATTATGAATTAAGCATTATGAAATGTGAATTAAAACGACTGCTATGCATGGCCTTGTTGCTATTGGCACTGGTGCCTGCGACGAGGGCAGAGGACTTTTCGGCCAAGGAGGTGGTACTTGAGCATATCAAGGACTCGCACGAATGGCACGTCTGGGGCGAAGGCGAGAACAGCATCGTCATCCCCCTGCCAGTCATCGTCAACAGCTCCACGGGCTGGCATGTCTTCAGTTCGTCGCAGTTCGAGCATCATGCCGATGCCGACGGGCTGCGCCACGGACCTTACGAACTGGCCATTGCCACCGAGGGTGAGCATGCAGGCAAGATAGTGGAAAGGCAACGGGTAGGCGAACAGGGTTCTGGAATGGCGGGGCAACCCGTTCTCGACCTCTCCATCACGAAGACTGTTGCCGTGATGTTCATCAACATGGCATTATTGCTATGCTGCATCCTGTTCAGCGCTCGCTGGTACAAGAAGCATCAGGCTTCCGACGATGCCCCTGGTGGCTTCGTAGGCCTCGTAGAAATGTTAGTGATGTATGTGGTTGAAGATATCATCAAGCCAGGCATCGGCAAGGGCTACGAGAAGTATGTGCCCTACCTGCTCACCTGTTTCTTCTTCATCTTCACCTGTAACGTGATGGGCTTGATACCGTTCCCACCGGGCTCTGGCAACGTGACTGGCAACATTGCCGTGACGTTCTTCCTGGCACTTTGCACCTTTGTGGTAGTACAGTTCTCAGGAAGCAAGCATTATTGGAAAGACATTTTCTGGCCGGAGGTTCCCTTCCTGCTGAAGTGTCCTGTTCCCTTGATGCCCGTCATTGAGTTCGTAGGTATCTTTACCAAGCCTTTTGCACTGATGATCCGACTTTTTGCCAATATGATGGCAGGTCATGCCATTGCTGTGGCAATGCCTTGCATCATCTTCCTTGTGGCATCCATGTCGGTAGGTGTATTTTACAGTATGAGTGCTGTCAGCGTCATCATGGCAATCTTTATGATGTGCCTTGAGTGTCTGGTATGCTTCATTCAGGCAATGGTGTTCACTCTACTCTCCTCTGTGTTCATTGGCATGGCAAGAGCAGTGCCTGAAGGACATGAGTGAAGAAGTAAGGAATCGAAAAAAAATCAAGAATTAAATAATTAATAAAAAACAATTAAAACTTTAAAGTTATGGTTACAACATTATTAGCAATCGAAGGTGTTGCAAAGTTTGGTGCCGCTGTAGGCGCAGGTCTTGCTGCTATTGGCGCAGGTATTGGTATTGGTAAGATTGGCGGTTCTGCCATGGATGCTATGGCTCGTCAGCCCGAGGTAATCAGCAAGCTGATGACCAACATGATTATCGCTGCTGCCCTGATTGAGGGTGTTGCCCTCTTCGCAGCCGTTATCGCATTTATGTGTCTGTAAGCGAAGATAAATAATTCAGCATTATGGATTTATTGATTCCAAGTACTGGCCTACTGTTTTGGATGTCGCTGACGTTCCTTGTCGTGCTGGGCATTCTTTGGAAGTTTGGGTTCCCTGTCATTACAAACATGGTGGCAGAGCGCAAGGCTTTCATTGATGACTCGCTTCGCAAGGCGCACGATGCCAACGAGCGACTGGCCAATATACAGAAAGAAGGTGAATCCATCCTTCAGGAGGCTCGCGAGAAACAGGCTCAGTTGCTGAAAGAGGCAGCCGAGACTCGCGATGCCATCGTAGAGAAAGCCCAGGAGAAGGCCCGTCAGGAGGGAGCCCGTCTGCTCGAAGATGCCAAGGCAGAGATTGAGCAGGAGAAGAAGGCTGCCATCGCCGATATCCGCAAGCAAGTAGCTACGCTGAGCGTTGAGATAGCCGAAAAGGTTCTTCGTCAGAACCTGCAGGGCGACAAGGCGCAGATGGATCTCATCAACCGTATGCTGGATGATGCTTCTCTTAACAAATAACTGAGGTAAGAGTATGGATATAGGAGTAATATCGGTTCGATATGCCCGTGCACTGCTGAAGAGTGCCACCGAGGCAAAAATCGAGAATGCTGTATATCAGCAGATGCAGCTCTTGGCCAAGAGCTACATTGAGGTGCCCCAACTTCGGCACACGATAGACAATCCGATGCTATCGAAGGAAAAGAAAGAGCAGTTGTTGCTCACTGCTTGCGGTGGCGAGCAGGCAGCTGTTCTGACCAAGGCCTTCATTGCCTTAGTGCTGAAAGAAGACCGCGAAAACATGATTCAGTTCATGGCCAATTCGTACGTCACACTCTATCGTAAGCAGAAGAACGTCATCCGTGGAAAGCTCACCACTGCTGTTGCTGTAGCTCCAGAAACAGAGCAGAAGATGCGGCAGATGGTGGAAAAGCGCACTCAGGGAACTGTGGAGTTCGAGGCCGAGGTAAATCCTGACATCGTCGGCGGTTTCATTCTCGAATACGACACCTATCGTATGGATGCCAGCGTAAAGACGAAGCTCAATACGATATTGAACACATTAAAATAACCAAAAGTAACAAACAATGTCAGATAAAATCAAACCAAGCGAAGTCAGTCAGGTACTGCTCGAACAGCTGAAAGGTATCGGCGACGGTGCCCAGTTCGACGAGGTTGGTACTGTGCTTCAGGTCTCTGACGGTGTGGCTCGCATCTATGGCTTGCACAATGCCGAAGCCAACGAGCTGCTAGAGTTCGAGAACGGCACAATGGCTATCGTGATGAACCTGGAGGAAGACAACGTCGGTTGTGTGCTGCTGGGACAGACATCGGGCATCAAGGAAGGCATGGTGGTGAAGCGCACACGCCGCATTGCCAGCATCCTGGTGAACGACAACATGCTGGGTCGCGTTATCAACCCGTTGGGACAGGCCATCGACGGCAAGGGAGACATCAATCTCACAGGTGCCTTCGAAATGCCGCTTGACCGCAAAGCCCCAGGCGTGATCTATCGCCAGCCCGTGAAGGAGCCTCTGCAGACAGGTCTGAAAGCCGTCGACTCGATGATTCCTATCGGCCGCGGCCAGCGCGAGCTGATCATCGGCGACCGCCAGACTGGTAAGACTGCCATCGCCGTCGATACCATCATCAACCAGAAGAGTTTCTATGAGGCAGGCAAGCCCGTCTACTGCATCTATGTAGCCATCGGCCAGAAGGCTTCTACAGTAGCTGCTTTGGTGCAGACGCTGAAAGAGCACGGTGCCCTGCCCTACACCATCGTTGTTGCCGCAACGGCAGCCGACCCTGCCGCCATGCAGTACTATGCACCTTTTGCCGGTGCTGCCATCGGCGAGTATTTCCGCGACCGCGGCTATCCTGCACTGGTTGTCTACGACGACCTGTCGAAGCAGGCTGTGGCCTATCGAGAGGTGTCGCTGATTCTGCGCCGTCCTTCAGGACGCGAGGCTTATCCTGGCGACGTGTTCTATCTGCACAGCCGTCTGCTGGAGCGTGCAGCCAAGATTAACGAGCAGCAGGAAGTGGCTGAACAGATGAACGACCTGCCTGCGTGCATGAAGGGTCATGTGCGTGGCGGCGGCTCGCTCACAGCCCTCCCCATCATCGAGACACAGGCAGGCGACGTGTCGGCCTACATCCCCACCAACGTAATCTCTATTACTGACGGCCAGATCTTCCTGGAGAGCGACCTGTTCAACCAGGGCTTCCGTCCTGCCATCAACGTGGGTATCTCCGTATCGCGTGTGGGTGGTTCGGCACAGATCAAGTCAATGAAGAAGGTGGCCGGCACGCTGAAGATCGACCAGGCACAGTATCGCGAGCTCGAGGCCTTCTCAAAGTTCTCAAGCGACATGGATGCCGTGACCGCCATGACGCTCGACCGTGGCCGCAAGAACAACCAGCTCTTGATTCAGCCACAGTACAGCCCCATGCCTGTAGGCGAGCAGATTGCCATCCTCTACTGCGGTGTTCACGGCTTGATGCGCGAGGTGCCCATCACCAATGTGCGCCAGTGCCAAGACCAGTTCCTCGACAAGCTGCGCTCGCAGCACCCCGAGGTCATCGAGACGCTCGCCAGCGGAAAGATTGACGACGAAACCACCGACAAGATTGAAGCCGTCATGGCCGATATAGCTGGAACGTTTAAAGCCTGATAGCCTATGCCGTCATTAAAGGAAATCAAGGGTCGTATTGCTTCAGTCAACTCGACGCGCAAGATCACCTCAGCCATGAAGATGGTGGCCAGCAGCAAGCTGCACCATGCTCAGGTGGCCATTCAGAACATGCTGCCCTACGAGACCTTGCTGGAGCATATCCTCAAGTCCTTCTTAGCGGCAGAGGCCGAGGCACAGACCATCTACGACCAGGAACGGCCGGTGAAGCGTATTGCCCTCGTGGTGTTCTCAAGCAACTCGTCGCTCTGCGGCGGCTTCAATGCCAACATTATCAGAGAGATGCAGAGTGCCGTCAGACAACTTACCGACGAGATTGGCGCTGAAAACATCGACATCTACCCCATCGGCCGCAAGGTGGCAGAAAAGGCCCAGAAACTGGGCTACCACGTCATGGGCGACTGGAGCAGCACTGTCGACAAGCCCAATGTGCACGACTGCATCGAGCTGGCCATGCATCTGGGTGCACGCTTTGCAAAGGGCGAGATTGACAGGGTTGACCTGATCTACCACCACTTCAAGAGTGCAGGCTCGCAAGTGCTCACCACGAAGACTTTCCTGCCTATCGACGTTGAAAGCGAGCTGGAACGCGACCATGAGCGCGACCTGACCTCGAGCGTCACCACCAAGAAAGCGCAGGAATACCTGAAGAAAAAGAAAGACAGTAAAGAAAAGAGAGCGGAGGACGAGGTGAAACCACTGAACGACAACTTCATCGTGGAGCCCGATATGAACACCGTTCTTGCACAGCTGATGCCCAAACTGGCCCACCTGATGCTCTACACGGCCCTGCTTGACAGTGTGGCTTCAGAGCACGCAGCACGCATGGTGGCCATGCAGACGGCTACCGACAATGCCGACGAGTTGCTGCGGCAGTTGAATCTGCAGTACAACAAGAGCCGACAGCAAGCCATCACAAACGAGCTGCTCGACATCGTTGGAGGGTCGGTGAACAACTGATTTTTTCATATCTCTTCACGAACCATATCTTCCTGTCAGCAAGCATCTTAGCAACGCTGGCAGGAGGATTTGTTTTTACCCACCGCAAACACTCACAGCGTTCAATACAAACTCTGGGAGCGTTTGTGGCAAACTCTGGGAACGTTGAAGCAACCCTATAAATTGCAGCGCAGCGGCGCAGCGGCGCGGCAGCGCGGCAGCGCGGCAGCGCGTCATTTGGAAAATTGAAAAGTGCGGCAAAAATCTTATATTATATTTTATATTATTTATTATATTATAATAAAATATATAATATACAGCAACGAAACACACACAAGCAGTGAATGTAACAAATCGAAATGACGCGCTGTCGAGCCGACGCGGCGACGCCCCTAATTTTACA
>JAFTFX010000040.1 GCA_017458225.1 Prevotella sp.
GAGGTGATGTATGCCTGCGGCTTTGCCAACTCGGCATCGTTCTCGACGGTGTTCAAGCGCTTCTACGGCATGTCACCACGAGACTATATGCGGGAGCATGAAGAGAGATAAAAGAGAATCGGCTGGCAGATTTGCCAGCCGATTTCCTTGTCAAAATGCAGAAGCCTTGAGGTGCAGTCCTGCCCGTTCGTCGATGCCGAACATCAGGTTCATGTTCTGCACCGCCTGTCCGACGGCACCTTTCAGCAGGTTGTCGATACAGGAAGTGACAAGCAGTTTGTTCTCAAAGGCGTCGATATGCACAAGACACTTGTTGGTGTTCACCACCTGTTTCAGGTCGAGGGCCTTGTCCACATAGTGGGTAAAGGCCGCATCCTTATAGAAGTCCTTATAGGCTGCAATCACCTCATCGGCATTGGCCTTTGTGCGGATAACCTCCGTTGCAAAGATGCCGCGGGCAAAGTCACCGCGATAGGGAATGAAGTCGATGTCTACGTCGAGACTGCCCTGTAGTTGCGTAAGCGACTGGCGAATCTCTGCCAGATGCTGGTGGGTGAACGGCTTGTAGATGCTCAGATTGTTGTTGCGCCAGGAGAAGTGGGTGGTGGCACCTGGCTTCTGACCGGCACCCGTAGACCCCGTGATAGCATTCACGGAAACATCGTATTTCAGCAGACCAAGTTTGGCGGCAGGCAGCAGGCCGAGTTGGATGGCGGTAGCAAAGCAGCCGGGATTGGCTACATGCTGCGCTTTCTGTATCTCGCCCTTGTTAATCTCTGGAAGACCATACACGTAATCGTGCTCACCTTTGATGCGGAAGTCTTGTGCCAGGTCGATAATCTTTACGTTCACAGGGATAGTGTGCTCTTTCAGGAAAGCCTCACTCTTGCCGTGACCAAAGCAGAAGAACACGACATCCACATCCTCAAAGGGCATTTGGTCGGTGAACTTCAAATCTGTCTCACCGTAAAGACCCTCGTGGATATCAGCCACAGGATTGCCTGCGTTGCTTTCTGAATTAGCGAAAACTATCTGTGCTTCGGGGTGGTTGAGCAGCAGGCGGATGAGTTCTCCGCCCGTGTAGCCTGCTGCACCTAATATTCCTATTTTAATCATCTCTTTTCGTCCTTATGAATGCCGTAGTAGACGCGTAATGGCGTACTTGAAACCTTGATGAAGCCCTTGGCCTCGTCGGCAGTCCAGCCTGTCTGTGTCTCACCGTATTCGCCGAGTTTCGACTTCGTCAGGTCGTTAGCAGAATCAATGCCGACGGTCTCGAATCCGTAGGGACGGAGTTTCAGGATGGCGGTGCCAGTGACGTTACGCTGACTGCTGGTGAGCATAGCCTCGATATCGGGCATCACAGGCTCCAGATACTGGCTCTCGTGCAGGAACATGCCGTACCAGTTGGCCACCTGATCCTTCCAGTACTGCTGCCACTTGCTCAGCGTTGACTTTTCCAACAGGCGGTGGGCCTCGATAATCAGTTTCGGAGCAGCGGCCTCAAAGCCTACACGACCTTTGATTCCGATGATGGTGTCGCCCACGTTGGCATCGCGGCCTATGGCATATGAAGCACCGATCTCCTCAATCTTTTGGATGGCTTTCACGCGGTCGTCGAATTTCTCGCCATTCACTCCTACGATTTCGCCCTTCTCGAACTCAATCTTCAGAAGTGATTCCTGTTCCTTCGCTGTGACGTGCTTCAGATAAGCGTCTTCTGGCAGCCCCTGTGTCGGGTCGAGCAGTTCGCCGCCACAGATGCTGGTACCCCAGATACCAACGTTATAGGAATATTTCAGTTTGGTGAAATCTGCGAAGAATCCATGTTCGTTCAAGAAGTCAACCTCCTCCTTACGAGTCAGTTTCTTATCGCGTGTCAGTGTGATGATCTCCACGCCAGGTGCCATCACGAGGAAGGTCATGTCGAAGCGAATCTGGTCGTTGCCGGCTCCAGTCGAACCGTGGGCGATAGCGTCGGCACCGATCTCCTTGGCGTAGCGGGCGATGGCGATAGCCTGGAAAATACGCTCACTGCTCACGGAGATGGGGTAACAGTTGTTACGGAGTACGTTGCCGAAGATCATGTACTTCAGCGACTTCTCGTAGTATTCGTGGGTCACGTCGAGGGTGACATACTGAACTGCACCCAATTTATAGGCGTTTTCCTCGTTTTTCTTCAACTGCTCTTCGCTGAAACCGCCTGTATTGGCGCAGGCTGCATACACGTCCCAGCCATCCTGGGTTAACTTCATCACGGTGTAGGAGGTGTCGAGGCCCCCTGAAAATGCGACTACAACTTTCTTGTTTGCCATATTGCTATTTTTTTTATTGTTCTTCTAATTCTTGTAAATGACGGATTCTGGAGAGTACGTCCTCTGGTAGTTTTGCAGGCAGATGCTCTGTTGGGTCATAAAGCATGGCCGTACAGATGCAGTACTTGCGGCCTGTACGATGCAGCACGTCCACATTCACGCAGCCCTCACAACCCTTCCAGAAAGCCTCGTCGTCGGTAAGGTCGGCGAAGGTGACGGGCTGGTAGCCCAGGGCTGTATTCATGGCCATCACCGCAGCACCACTAGTTAAGGAGAATATTTTTGCGTGTGGCCAGCGGGTGCGCGCCAGGGTGAAAGTCATGTCTTTGATGCGCTTGGCTACGTGCTGTCCTCGGAAGTCAGGATGTACGATTAGTCCGGAGGTGGTTACGTATTGTTGATTCTCCCACGTCTCGATATAACTGAAGCCTGCGAAGCGCCCGTCCTTTGTCAGCGCAATCACAGCCTTTGCTTCCAGCATTTTCTTGGTCAGATACTCATGTGTCCTTTTGGCAATACCAGTTCCGCGAACCTTTGCAGCCTCTGCAATCGTGTCCAGAATCGTATCAACGTATTTCTCGTGCTCTGGACCGGCTACCAGTACTTCAATCTCTGTTTCTTGTTCCATTATCTGTAAACCGTAAACTTTAAATTACTTCATGTTTGGTACTATGTCGCTTAAAGCGTCAACAACATCCTGATGCCTGATGCCTTCCTTAATAACGATGAAAATAGTATCATCGCCCGCAATGGTTCCAAGTATCTCGGGCACATCGCTGTTGTCGATATTCCATGCGATGCTACTGGCATAGCCTGGCCGCGTCTTGATGATGCCGATATTTCCGGAGAAGTTGATGCTGATAAATCCTGGCACTTTCATCATCTCGCGAATGCTGTTGGGCGAACTGACACGCTTGTACATCGTTTCGTTGGGCAACACATACACGTAGTTGCCACTCATGGAGGCTGCCTTGGCTACCTTCAGTTGTTTTAGGTCTCGGCTTAAGGTGGCCTGGGTCAACTTAAACCCCTCCTTCTGGAGGGCGTTCAGTAGTTCGTCCTGACTTCCCAGTTGCTGGCTCGAAATGATGAGTCTCAGCGCTTCTAATCGGTTGTTCTTGACTTTCATGCGGTATATTTATTCAAAATGCGGGTGCAAAATTACATATTATTTTGCACCCGACCAAATATTTCTGCATATTTTTGCAAAATTACTTGCTCATGTCAAAGCCAATACGCACGCCGTCGTAGTTCTTGCTCAGTTCGCCGATACCCTGCAAGTCCTTGTTACCACTAAGAGCAGACATCGTCTGAAGCAGCGTCAATAGTTTGTTGGCCTCGAATAAGATTGAAATACCGCTGATCTCACGCTTTGTATAGCAGTTTACGCTGAGAAGCATACCTTTCAGGGTGATCTTCTGATTGGCTTCATCAAACGTGTAGTTGCCGCTGAATGGCGTGCCGACAATTTTCGAAGTGAACGTACCGTCTTCCTTAAATATAATATAGGTATTGCTGGCTGAAATACCTACTTGCTGGTAATAGGGCAGTAACTTTTCCTCAATCTGAGCAGCAGCAACTTCGCCTCCTGCCTTTGCCAACAGGTTTTCACTGGTGAATGCGCAGCCAGGACGCAGATAGGCCCATGTGCCGATTAGCCCTCTGGCAGATACCTTGTCCATTCCGATGACACTTGTGATAGCGTTAACCACGCTCCCGTTTGAGATAGCACTCATGACTTGGTTCATGTTCCCGCAACTGATTGCCATTAAACAGGTGATAGCCATTAATAGAATCTTTGTCTTTTTCATTTTCCTTTATTCGTTTTTTTTGTTTTGCTTAATCCGCCGCGAAATTACAACTTATTTTGGGAAATCCCAAATATATTCAACGAATAATCAGAATTTGTATCTGAAAACCGCGGCATATGCCGATATTTCTTATTTACTGCCACTGAATTTTCTGTACCACGTCCTGAAACAACTGTACCACGCCCTGAAACACCTGTACCACGTCCTGAAACACCTGTACCACGTCCTGGGATGGAAAATTCCTTTCCTGCGAAGTCTGGTGCCGACCTGGTGCCGGAGTGAGTCGGGCGCCTTGTGGTCACACTCACTATATATATAATTCGCTCTTACTATATATATAATAAGGTGTAGTCGTTTTGGCGGCTTGATTTTTGTCAAGAGAGTCGAAAAAGTTGCATGAAAATCGAAAAAAAAGCGGGAAAAGTTTTGCTGGTTCGGAAAAAGTGCGTACCTTTGCACCCGCTAAACAGGAAAGCAGTCCTGTGAGGCACAAAAGAAAGAGTTCTTTGAA
>JAFTFX010000015.1 GCA_017458225.1 Prevotella sp.
CCTCTCGACCTTACGGGGTAAGGGGGAACTAGTTCATGTCCCGTCGGATTACGCGCTTGTATGGCAAAAAAAACAGACAGGCATGTCTCAAATGACGGCAAGACTAGACCGTTGAAAAATTATCTGCGGATTTTAGGTATATCTTTGCCGGTCTGGCCGGTGGTACGGGCTCGGGCTCTATTGTAGATGCACTGATGCAGGCTCGCAAGACCTTCCCTGATGCCGTCATCTCGGTATATGCCATGATTCCTGAGAAGAACCTTCCGAAGAGCAACATGGACCAGGGACGCTACTACCAGAACGGCTATGCTGCCGTGAACGAACTGAATGCCATTCAGGCCGGACGCTTCTTCCCGCAGGATGTGACCGGCAACGGCCCGCTGAAGCTCTATACTGACCGCGTGAAGGGCGTGGCTGACGGTCTGACCATCTACAGCAATGTGAATGAGAACGGCATGACTGTGAACTCGCTCGAAGAGTTGCCGAAGATTTTGTCTGACTACATCTTCGCCCGTATCTTCTTCATCAATGAGGAAGACGACAAGCATTTCGGCGACATTCTGCGTGCCTATAACTACGAGAACATGGACGACTTCGCCCTTGAGTATGACGAGGCCGGCGATCCCGTGAATGGCAAAGTGCCCGTGGCACGCACCAAGAAAGTGAACTCTATCGGTATCAAGCGCGTGATGTATCCCGAGCTGCGCGTGCTGAAGCACATCACCTACACCGTAGGCGAGAGCGTGCTCTATCAGTTCAAATACAACAACTGGCGCGAGAATCAGGGCTTCGTTGACGAGGAGCGCAACCGCGACTACCGCATGGACTACCTGAACAGCGACAATCTGCAGAAGTGGATGCTCGACGAGAGACACCTGACCTATGAAACCAAGGTGCTGGAGAGCGATACTGACTATCCTACATTCAACGACTACTGGCACGACAAGGCCATGGCATACGCTGAGGAAGCCAAGAAGGCCGACTGTCCGCTGAATGAACTCGACAATATCATGGCCGAATTTTTCGATAAGCACTTCCGCGAGGAAGGTGTTGAGGCTTTCTATGCCGGCAAGGAGCGTGCCATCCCCGAGATTTCGAAGGAAATTCGCCACAACATTGAGAACGAGCTGTTCGAGAAGTGGAAGGTGGGCGACGTATCAATTGTTGAATTGCAGAAAGTATCGAAACTGCTGTTGGAGCGCATGGGCGAGATTCGTCAGGAACTGGAAGCTCGCACCAAGGAGCTAAAGGAAAACTACGATGCTATCGACGACGACCGCGATGCCAACGTCAGCGAGTGGAGCCGTCTGGGCATTCTGCAGCGCATGGTGGGTGCTGGCGCACGCCGCTATGCCGACCATCAGGGCATTCTAACCGACTATTATGAGGCTAAGACACAGATGGTGGCTATCGAGTTTGCCAAGAAACTGGCTGCCAAGGTGTTTACCGAAGTGGGCAAGATGGATGCCGATATCTTGGCTTTTGCCCAGAAGATCAACGAGGCTATCGAGGAGACTGAGCGTCTGGTGGCTGCCCAGAAGAAGGTGAACAAGGGCCTGGAGGATATGCGTGGTGCTATCGTTGAGGTGAGCGAAGACGAGGTGATGGGTGAATTTGAGGTTGACTTGAAGACCGATAAGATCGACATGCCGAATATTGCCCGTCAGCTGCGCGACTGCATCCTGCCGAAGGAAGACTTCGTTAACTTCGGCCGCCTGACCCAGGAAATCAGTATCGACGACGTGACCGATGCCTTCGACATCCAACTCTCGAAGATTGTGAAGGCTAAGCACGACGAGAAGGCCGACAGCGACGAGAAGGTGCTTGGACTGAGCATCCTGACCCAACTGCAGCAGAAGCTGAAGACCGACGATGACATCAAGGAGTTCGCTTCGAAGATTGTGAAGCAGAGCGGCGTCTATCTGCGCCTGAACAACGACCAGATGCAGTTGCACTTGCGCAACAACGAGGGCAACCTGAGTCCCACCAACCCTGCTTCGGTCAACAAGAAGACCATCCTGGTGTCAATGCCGCCTGCCGACGAGAACCCCAGTTTGAGCAAGTTTGCCCAGAAACTGGAGGATGCCTTCAAGAGCCAGTTCGGCAATGGCGCTGCCCAGAACAGCATCGTTATCAACAAGCAGAGTCCACGCAAGGACGAGATGTCTATCATCACCATCCAGTACTGCTTCCCCATCCGTGCCATCGACTGGTTGGCCGACTACAAGGAGCGTTACGAGCGTTTCCTGAACACAGGTAATCCTTCGACCGATGTGATCAATTCCATCCTGCTGCACAGCGAGGGCGACGGCAAGAACCTGCCTTCACTCTTCGCACTGAGCGAGGACGAGATTGCCAAGGTGCGTGCTGCTCGTCAGACCGCTCAGCAGCCTGCTCAGCCTGCAGCTGCTCCCGGTGTGGCAATGCCTGGTACCGCTATGCCTGGTGCTGCTCCTGCTATGCCCGGCGCTGCCCCGGCAATGCCCGGTGCTCCTGCCGCTCCTGGCATGCCTCCTATGCCTGGTATGCCTCCCATGCCGCCAGCTGAGCCGGAGATCAATGTGCATGTATTCATTGGTGGACAGCAGTATGGTCCTTACAAGCGCGATATCTGTAAGCAGCTCGTGCAGAACGGACAACTCACCCAGCAGACTCCTGTCTGGATGGAAGGTCTGGCAGCATGGACACCTGCCGGTCAGGTGCCTCAGTTGGCATCGCTCTTCGCACCGGCAGCTGCTCCCGGCATGCCTCCCATGCCCGGTATGCCCCCCATGCCTCCCACCATGTAACGGTTAGTTCCTGTGTGTTGCGACTGGATTCGACTGGTCGCAGCACACACCTTATTTATATATAGTAAATAAATCATTTTAAAAATAGAAAAAGAAAAATGGCAAGAGAAGAACGTGTACGCTTCCGCTATGGTATCTGTCTGAACGACGGCTGCTCGAAGTGTAAGTCAAAGGAAGTGCAGGAAATTCCTGCTCGTAAGGATTTTGTTTGTGCAGAGTGCGGAAAGCCGCTGCGTGAGTGCCCTCCTCCCAAGAAGGGTCCTAACATGAAGGTTATCGGTGGTGCTATTGCTGCCGTAGTTGTGCTGGGTGGCGGTGCTGCAGCCCTGTTCATGGGTGGTGGCGACGAGCAGCTTGCTGGAGAGGTGAAAGCTCCTGTTGAGGTGGTGGATACACAGAAGGTGGACACACCTGCTGTTGCCGCTCCTGTAGAGACTGCACCTGTTGCTGAGCCTAAGAAGGAAGAGCCCAAGCAGGCTGAACCTGCTCAGCCCAAGCAGCCTGTAGCCAAGAATCCCAGCTGGGGTAAGTACGACGGTGCTCGCGATGCCAACGGCCTGCCTCATGGCAATGGTGTGCTGCGCATTACTCGCTCAACCACCATCAATGGTGAGACGGCTCAGCCAGGCGAGCGCATTGAGGGCGTGTTCCGCAATGGCTATGTGAATATGGGTACCTGGTACAAGAACGACGGCAACGCCGTGGTTGTCAAGGGTATTAAGGTTGTCTAAGCTTATGAAGAACCGACTGGTTACAATACTGATGCTGCTACTGGCAGGCCTTGTGTCTGCCAGTGCAGCAAACTTTGCAACCAAGCGGTTGCAAAGTATTGCGCAGTGCCTGACACTGCCCAGCGTTGATACACTCAAGAACGCAGCGAGCTACAGCTATCAGTATCGCGGCAAGCAACTGGTGGTGAGAGCTAACCGCTATGGCGAGATTGAGCACATCGGACTGGCGCTGTTTCCCAAAGAAATGACAGAGTTGGCACCATCGCCTGTCTATGACTTCTTGGAGCGCGACCTGTTGGAACGTCAACTGCCGAATCTGGATGGCGAGCTGAAGCACAAACTGCAGAGTGAGCACCTCACCTTCGTGGTGGGCAATGCCAACACCGCCTTCTCTTTCAACGGCACTGAGAACTTCTCGGAAGAGCGTGTAGACCTGAAGAAATACCGCGTCACGTGGACACGGAATGGTCGCGAGGTGCTGAAGATCAGTTTCGATATGGACATTGAGATGCTTACGGGCTGCAATGCCATCGAGCTGGAGGAACAGTTTCTGCGCCGTCTGAAGCGTCACCAGATGACCGAGACGGCCGATGAGATTGATCTCTTTCCTGCACAGGCCAAGACATACGTGGCACAGGGCGACTCATTCCTGATTCGCGAGATGCGCAACGACCTATTCTTTGAGAACGACAAGACCGGCTGGCACCTGTCAGACAATGCTGAAGCGCCCACGACGACGCTGTCAAACATGATGCTCAGTGCGCAGTTCAGGGGGAATCCCACACTGCAACTGACCATCGACAAGTATGGCTATACGGCCGAGAAGGCCACCGTCCCCTATAAGAGCCTGTTGAACATGGCCGTGGAAGACGGGTGCACGCCCTACTTTGGCATCAAGGAACGCAAGGACGACGGAACCTATACGGGAACGCTGATGCTCGTCAACCGCCGTGGCGGCTATGTGCACATGCTCTCGGCTGTCGTTCCTGCCGCAACACTTGCCAACAAGGGCAACGGAAATATAACCGGACGACTCTATGTCTACATTCCGATGCATAACGTGTCGGACAAGTTCTTCCAACAAAACAAAAAGTAAATCAACAGAAGAATGAACAGACGTTTTTATATCACAGCCCTTCTTCTGGCTTTTGTCATGGCAGCTTTTGCCCAGACAACAGAGCAGCAGAAGAAGCAAATCAACAGCATCAAGAAGAGCAAGGCTTATCTGTATGCTGAGATTACAACCAATGATCAGCAGACGGCTCTCGACATGGCCGAAGACATGCTGAATCAGGAAATCAACAAGTATGTGGCTGAGCAGAAGCAGCTGCGCAAAGCCACGAACATCGTTCTGCGCAACCGGCAGCAAGTGATGGAGACCATCAGTCTGCCACGCGGCAACATGTTTCGCGCCTTCAAATATGTGAAAAAGAGCGACATCATAGGCGCTGACAATGTGGAACTGCGTGTCAACAACCAGAATGCAGACAGCCAAGACGATGCCACCACGACAGACCAAACGGATGATGCGGTTGGCTCAGACAAGCGTACCGAGACCATCAACCGACTGTTGGCCATACAGAAGTTCACCGAACTGCCGCAGGTGCTGAAGCAGCTGAAGCAGGAAGGACGCATCGGACAGTATGCCAAGTATAAGGAGCTGGCCGAGCCCGAGAAGAATATTCTCATTATATATAATAAGGAGGGTAACATTGAAGCCCTGCTCAGCGAAGGCGCTGCCAGAACCAATCTGCGCACCCAGCAGGCCGACGACGTGAAGAACTATCCCGGTCGTGGTGCCTTCGGTGTGACGGTGAACGACTAAGAAACTGTTTAGGACGATAATAAAGAAAAACAAAACACATCATACGAACATGAAAAAGTTTATTCTGAAAAGTCTCTTCCTCCTCATGGCACTCTGTCCGATGGCAGGAGCACATGCAGAAGAGGTTACTGTAACGATAACGACAGATGACGGCTTCGGCAATCCCGGCGGCATCATCGAGACCCTGCAGCGCAATCTGGGCAAGGTGCTCTCGGAGATTAACCTGGCCAATAGCGAGAACCGCGCGCTGAACGTGGCCGGACTGGCCATCAACGACTTTGCCAAGGGCACGCTGGTCATGCTGTGGGATAATGTGCACTTCTATTGCGACGACAGCGAGGTGGTCGACCGCCTGTGGCCGATGAAGAACGGCTATATGCTGCGCCAGATTCCCATGATCATGAACCCGCAGGGCGAGCAGTTCGGACAAGGTGCCTATCAGGAGTGTGTCGTTGAGTTCGACAAGCGCGGCACCATCACCGACATCCGTTTTGTCTTCGACACCCAGCTCTCAGAGAGCATGGAGAAGTGTGGCGAGGTGGTCGAGTTGGAGCGCAAGATGCAGATTCTGAAATACTGCGACCGTTTTCGCACAGCCTATTGCACCAAGGACATCAAGTTCCTGGAGCAGGTGTTCAGCGACGATGCACTGATCATCACCGGTAATGTGGTGACCTCGAAGAAGCCCGAAGGCGGAATGACCCAGAAGGTGGAGTACAAGCAGCAGACCAAGCAGCAGTATCTGTCGAATCTGCGCCGTGCCTTCCTGCGCAATAAGTATATTGACGTGAAGTTCAACGAAATCGGTGAGAATGGCGAAGAGGGCGGTTGCGGTACTGTGACCCGTTCGGCCAACAACAAGAACATGTATGGCGTGCGCCTGCGCCAGGAGTGGAAGTCGAGCAACTATAGCGATACGGGCTATGTGTTCCTGCTCTGGGACTTTACCGACGAGAACAATCCCGTCATCCATGTGCGTACCTGGCAGCCCGAGTATGTGGGAGGAAAGAAGATGGCTGAAGAGGAGATCTTCTCGCTCAGTGATTTTGATTTGTAAACTATGAAAAGAATCATATCTGCACTGTTTCTTGCTGTCATGGCCTTTACCGCCATGGCGCAAGACGTGGTGACCATTTCGGAACAGACCGACAAGACCAAGAGCGATGCTTCACTGGGCAGCAAGGCTGTGGCAGTGTTCATTGCCAAAAGCAATAATCTGATAATCTCGTCATCTAACCACAGCGACAAGGTGGGAGCTGCCGTGAAGCAAAACGACGGCACATGGATGACCGAGGTTGTCTGCGACCTTAGTGATAAGAGCGTGGAGCGCAACCGCACGTTTACGGTGCTCATCAAGAACACCTCGCTGAAAGGCTCTATCTCCAAGAAGCTGATGCCGGGCAAACAGTTCTACTTCAAGGCTACCGAGGCCGACCACATGCTGAACTTTTGGTGGCCCAGCACTCGCAATACGCTCTATGCCGTGGCAGGCAAGGCGTGTGTGGAGTTCCAGATTCCTGCCAACATCAGCGGACTGAAAGTGAAGTATAGCGACGGAATGGGCGGAAAGGTGAAGAGTCTGACGGAGTCGGGCTTGAACATCATTCAGCTGGAGGTGGACTGCAACCAGTTGAAGAACCTGATAGCCGACATTGCTGCCAAGGAACAGGCTGCCAAGGCTGCCGAAGATGCCTATCACAAACTGAAGGCCGACAACGATGCCAAGATGGAACAGCCCAACTTCGACTTCGATGCTGCCGAGCGGAAAGAGAAAGAACTGGAGACAGCCATGGAGGCGGCTATGAACCGTATTCCGCAGCTGTACATCATCCTCTATGGCGACAACTCGAACGAAGTGGAGCTCGATGTAGACAAAATCAAGAGCACACTGGTCAATCCGAAGAACAAGCTCACCGTGGGTGTGAACGACAACCTGCACAAGGAGGTGGTGGGCACCACTCCGCTGGCCGAGAAGCTGCGCAATGCCAATAATGCCTACGAAAGCCGCAAGTATAAAGAGGCCATCACCTATTACCAGGAGGCACTCAAGGAGCCCGATGCCACCGATGCCGACAAGGCCGTGTGCAACGGCTGGATAGAAACCATCGCACAGTGTATAGAGGCTCGCGATGCTGCCAACGATGCCCTGATTCTGCTGAAGCGCTTCAAGGAGAAAGGCGAACAGGTGAGCCCCGACAAGGTGATGGAACTCTACGATGTGGCCATCAACAACTACAACACGCTGTTCAACCTGAGCCGTAACACCTATTACAGCACGGCTGTCGAGAAGCTGAAGATGGCACGCCTGAAGGTGCCTGTCATCATGAGTGGCACCACGGTGACCTCTGATCTCAGTGGAGGTGTCTTCGTTGAGGAGCCTCTTTCCAATGTTGATATCTATGGCGTGGACCATTACTCGCGTAAGAGCATGAGCGAAGGTGCGCACGGCGTGAAGCTGGGATCGGTCGATGGACAAGGAAAGTTCAAGCTTGAACTGCCTCGCGGACAATACGAGGGCCTGCTCTTTGTGCCCGTCGGACACAAGAAGTTCAAGAAGAACGTGTTCCAGCCCCTGCGCGGCGATAAGCATCTTGACATCAACGTGAGATTCTCGAAAGACTGATTTTCACCCTCTTTGGGATACAAGAAAAACAGAAATTATTAACTTTAAAAACTGTCATCATATGAAAAACGTATTGAAAATTATGGTGGCTGTGATGACTTTGGCACTCATCGCTCCAACCACAACCTATGCTGCCAAGAAAAAGAAGAAGGAAGTGACGTGGGAAATGCCGTCTGCCTCGGGCAACGCACAGTTGGACACGTATTTTAATACAGTCAATACTGCCTATACCAATTTCCAGACCCTCCAGCAGAGCGTTACTTACTACAGCGTGCGCCCCATTCAGGTGACTCAGACCGACGGAACGGTGAAGACCGTACGCATGGTGGTCGACCAGAACGGTACCATCCGCGACTCCGACAAGGCCCTTCAGCAGTACTGGGACTGGGGAACAGCTGCCCTCGACATCATGAAGCAGATGCGCGACATCGTGAAGCAGAAGGACAACGTTATCTCTGTAGCCAAGAAAGACTTCATGACGGCTTTGGCCTATTCCACTTACATCATCAACGGTGCTGCCGTGTCGGCCAACGGACTGATAGCTCTGAAGGATATGGCTGTGGCCCTGAGAAACCAAGGCAAGGAGATTCGTCAGTTCAAGAAAGACTATACCGAGGATGGCGAGCTCAAGAATGCCACCATGGATGCCTCTACGCTCGACGATTCGTACACCAACAACGAGCCCATCCAGAAAACATCAGAGGAGTTCGAGAAAGAGCTGGCTGCCGCCAAGGCTGAAGGCGAGGGCATCACCGCTCCCGACGGCGACGTAGACTTCGGCGATCTGCTCTGATCCGTCGTTCCCGACAACACATAGTGAAAAGGTGAAGTCAAAAAAGGCCTGGAATCCGTAGAGAAGGGTGAGGCCGCCGCCATGCTGAAAATGGCCCAGAACTATGAGCAGGGAACGGGAGCGTATACCCGTAACATTCAGCAGGCTCAAGAGTGGTATGAAAAGGCTGCCGAGGCAGGAAGCGAAGACGCACAACGTAGACTGGCTAACGTTCTTTATGAAGGAAGCAATGGATTCACCAAGGATGCAGCCAAGGACATAAAAAAGGCAGTGGAAATGCTCAAAAGCCTACCGATACAGTTAACGAACTCGGTATGATCTTTATGACGAATACTGAAGGCTACTTTTGGAAAAACGGGAAAGGCAAGATTTCTCGTGAACCAATGCCGGGTGGGGGATATCATACAACTTATCCTTATGATGTAAGAGATAGGTTCATTTATTGTCGAATAGTATTAAATCTGTAGAATTTTTGTCAAAGCATGAGAAGGATTAAAATGTGCGTAAATCTGCGGAATCTTAAAAAAAATGGTGGATTCCGCAGGTTTACGCACAATTTTTACTATCTTTGCAGAAAATTCCGAGGATTATGTTAATAGGTAGAGACAACGAAAAACGAATTCTTCAAGATGCTCTTGCAGATGAGTATTCGCAGTTTATAGCAGTCTATGGACGTCGCCGTGTAGGCAAGACATTCCTAATAAGAGAGTCATACGACTATCACTTCACGTTCCAGTTTACGGGAGCCGCCAAGACTCCAGCCAGGAAACAGCTGGCCCGATTTCGTATGGCTCTGAAGGAGCATGGGCTGCAGGACATGCCGAGCGTGTTCAGCAATTGGATTGTAGCCTTTTCTGAGTTGAGGCGCTTTATATCGCTTCAGCCAAAAGGTAAGAAGGTGATTTTCCTCGACGAACTGCCTTGGATGGACGCACCCCGTTCTGGATTTCTTTCCGAACTGGAATCGTTTTGGAATGGCTGGGCTTCAGCCAGAAAGGACATCGTCTTTGTAGTCTGCGGCAGTGCCACGTCGTGGATGGTCAAGAAGATCATCAAGAACAAAGGCGGGCTGCACAACCGGCTTACCCATCGGATAGCTCTTAAACCCTTCTCGCTTAGGTTGTGCGAAGAGTTGATGCAGGCTCGTGGCATTGAGATGACACGCAAGCAGATACTGAATGGCTACATGGTGTTTGGAGGAGTTCCTTATTACTGGAGTCTGTTGCAGAAAGGTGCAAGTCTCACGCAGGAGATAGACAGGCTTATCTTCTCGAAAGATGGCGATATGTACGACGAGTTCAGCATGCTCTATGCATCGCTTTTTAAGAAACCGGAGCCATATATCAAGGTCATCAGCCTTTTGGCAGAAAAGAAAGAAGGAATGACCAGGCTGGAACTGATTGAAAAGGGGAAATTGGAGGATAACGGAGTCTTGACAGAAATCTTGAACGACCTGGAATGGTGTGGCTTTATCCGTGGCTACTCTGTGATTGGCAAACAGGTGAAAGACGAAATCTTCCAACTTATCGACCACTATACGTTGTTCTATTACGAATACATCAACGGCAAACGCCATGGCAAAAACTTCTGGCAGGCCACGGAAGGAACGCCGAGATACTACAATTGGTGTGGTCGAGCCTTTGAGCATGTCTGTCTTTGGCATACTGACCAAATCAAGCAGAAACTTGGTATCAGTGGAGTTCTGACTGAAGAATATGCATGGCGGTACGCTCCAAAGAAAAAGCAAGATGACAATAAGTCTATTAAGGAGAAAGGCAAACAAGTTGATCTCCTGATAGACCGAGGCGATGGCATCATAGACTTGTGCGAGATGAAATACCATGAGGGTAAGTTTACCATCTCAGAGTCGTATCAGAAGGACTTGAATGACAGGAAAGATGTCTTCAGGCAAGTAACAAAGACCCAGAAAAGTATCCATATTGTGATGGTAACCACTGATGGCCTGTTGTCTAATGCCTACACAAAAGATATACAGAACGATGTCTGCCTAAACGATTTGTTTTATTAGTGTCTGACTTATACTGATATAGGTAGACACATTTATAACCAATTAAATGTGTAACAATTATGAGTAAAAGTCGAAGAAATTACAGTGAAGAAGAGCGTTTATCTCTCTTGCAAGCGTTTTACCAGTCCGGTCTGGGTCGTCTCTCATTCTGCAAACGACATGGCATCAAGAGTACTTCCATATTACAATATTGGGAGAAGAAGTACGGAAGATGCGAA
>JAFTFX010000016.1 GCA_017458225.1 Prevotella sp.
AGCCTCTCGACCTTACGGGGTAAGGGGGAACTAGTTCATGTCCCGTCGGATTACGCGCTTGTATGGCAAAAAAAACAGACAGGCATGTCTCAAATGACGGCAAGACTAGACCGTTGAAAAATTATCTGCGGATTTTAGGAAGCAAGAAGAATAAAAGTCTGTAAAGAGAATCATTTTACGATGGTTCTCTTATTTTTTGCCAAGAAAAGCTATTTTTCATTTATTTATCATATCATCTTAATGAAATTTTCGTATCTTTGCACCGTTTTTTAATTCGAATTAAAAATGAAGATAGCTTTAATCGGCTACGGCAAGATGGGCAAGATGATTGAAGAGATAGCCCGCAGCCGTGGTCATGAAATTGTGAGTATTATTGATATCGACAACCAGCAGGACTTCGAGAGCGAAGCCTTTGCCTCGGCCGACGTGGCCATCGAGTTCACCAACCCCACCGTGGCTTACGGCAACTACCTGAAGGCTTGGGCCAAGGGCGTGAAGGTGGTCAGCGGCTCTACCGGCTGGCTGAAGGAACATGGCGACGACGTGCGCAAGGCGTGCGGCGAGGGTGGAAAGACGCTGTTCTGGGCCTCGAACTTCTCGATTGGCGTAGCCATCTTCTCGGCTGTGAACCGCTATCTGGCCAAGATTATGAACCAGTTCCCACAGTACGACGTGGAACTGGAGGAGACCCACCACGTGCACAAGCTGGACCACCCCTCGGGCACGGCCATCACGCTGGGCGAGGAGATCGTCAAAGAGCTGGACCGCAAGGAGAGCTGGGCCGAGGACACTACCGACCCGAAGCTGCTACGCATAGACCATATCCGTCGCGGCGAGGTGCCTGGCATACACACCATCCGCTACGACAGCGATGCCGACATGATCACCATCACCCACGATGCCCACTCACGTCGCGGCTTTGCTCTGGGTGCTGTGCTGGCGGCTGAATACACCAAGGAGCATCAGGGACTGCTCACCATCAGTGATATGTTTAAGTTTTAGCCATGGAAAGAAAAGACAAGAAACAACTGAATATGAAGGTGCAGTGGACGAAGTTCGCCATTGTGCTGGTGCTCTACCTGCTGTTCCTCTTCTGGCTGAAGTCATGGCTGGGACTGATCGTGGTGCCCTTCATCTTTGATGTCTACATCACGAAGAAGATTAAATGGCAGTGGTGGAAAGAGGCCGAGACACCCGTCCGCGTCGTCATGTCGTGGGTCGATGCTATCGTGTTCGCCCTGGTGGCTGTCTACTTCATCAACCTGTTCTTCTTCCAGAACTACGTGATTCCATCGAGCTCGCTGGAGAAATCGCTGCTCACGGGCGACTACCTGTTTGTCTCGAAAGTGAGTTACGGACCACGCATTCCCGAAACACCGCTCACCATGCCGCTGACGCAGCACACGCTGCCGGTGTTCGACTGCAAGTCGTACATCGAGTGGCCGCACTGGGAGTATCGACGCGCCAAAGGTCTCGGACAGGTGCAGCTGAACGATATCGTGGTGTTCAACTATCCCGCCGGCGACACCATTTGCAGCAACCAGCGCTACCAAGGCTACGACTTCTACAAGATGTGCTACGGCTATGGCTACCAGCTGCACCCCGGACAGCCCATCATCGACTCGCTCACGGCCGAGAAACGACTGGAATATTTCAACGAGGTGGCCGCACTGGGACGCAAATACATCGCGATGAATACGGCCGAATTTGGCGAGATAGACTCTCGTCCGACCGACCGCCGCGAGAACTACGTGAAGCGCTGCGTGGGCCTGCCTGGACAGACGCTTCAAATCGTCAACCGTACCATCTATCTGGACGGCAAGGAGAACAAGGAGCCCGACAATGCACAGTTCTCCTACCGCGTGAAGCTGAAGCGCCATCTGACTGACGACGAGATGCTCGACCTGCAGATTACGATGGAAGACCTGATGCAGCTGAACCAATATGGCTACATGCCGCTGACCCGTCGTGCTGCCGAGAAACTGAAAAACAGCCCCGACATGGCCGAGAGCGTGACGCTGAACACCGAGGCCACCGACTGGGACACCTATCCCCTGAACGGCGGCTACCACTGGACGTGCGACAACTACGGCCCCATCTGGATTCCAAAGAAGGGCGAGAGCATCGACCTGACACTCGACAACATCGCTATCTACGAGCGCCCCATCAAGGTCTACGAGAAGAACGACCTGGCCATTCGCGACGGCAAGATATTCATCAACGGCGAAGAAGCAAAGAGCTACACCTTCAAGATGGACTACTACTGGATGATGGGCGACAACCGCCACAACTCAGCCGACTCGCGCTACTGGGGCTTCGTGCCCGAAGACCACATCGTGGGCAAGCCCATCTTCATCTGGTGGTCGAGCGACCCTGACCGCAGCGGCTTTGCCGGCATCCGCTGGAGCCGTCTGTTCCGTTTTGTCGATAACATCAAGTAACTGTTAAGTGTGTGGCGACAATGTCGCCACATACCGAACTAAAGCCGAACTAAAAGCCGACGCGCAACCCACAAAAGAACCCAAAGCCGATGCGCAACCCACAAAAGAACCCAAAGCCGATGCGCAACCTGCTAAAATTCCTCCTTTCACTGACTGTGGCCCTGCTGCTGATGATGGCATTCCGTACACTGGTCTTCACCGTCTACTCGGTCGACGGCGACGGACTGGAACCAATCTTCACAGCAGGCGACCGAGTCATGGTGAACCGATGGAGCTACGGTCTGCGCACGGGTGGCAACAACCAACTGTTCGGCTACGGGCGCATCTGCCATCAGCAGGCCCAACGCGGTGACATCGTGGCCTATGAAGACCCCACCGACAGCACTTTCCATCGCGTGCTCTTCGGCCGCATACGCGCCCTGCCCGGCGACACCATCCGCTACAGCAAACAGACAGAAGTGGTGCCCAGCCTGCACAACTGTGCCGACGGCGACTACTTCTGGATACAAGCCATCAACGAGCAGAACCCTCTGGACTCACGCCAGCTGGGCTTCATCAGCGAGCAGCGCATCATCGGCCGCGCCTGCATGCTGGTCTTTTCACACGAGCCTGGCCAGCCTTTCTGGAAAGGCTATCGCAAGAACCAGTGGTTTCTGCTGATGAAATAATCCCCACAACACGCTCATGACAGCACTTCTCAGCTCCACCTTTTTCGGCCCCGTGCAGTGGTATCAGAAACTGAACCGCTACGACGATGTGCTGATAGAGCACTGCGACAGCTACGTGAAGCAGACCTATCGCAACCGCTGTCTGATAGCCGCCACCAACGGGGTGCAGGCGCTCACCGTTCCAACAGCCCACAGTGAAGACATCCGCATTTCCGATCACGGCAACTGGCGGCACCAGCACTGGCAGGCCCTCACCTCAGCCTACGGCGACTCGCCGTTCTTCCAGTATTACGAAGACGACCTGCGCCCGTTCTTCACCGAACGGTGGGAGTTTCTCTACGATTTCAACGAGGCCATCCGACAGAAAATGTGCGAACTGCTCGACATCCATCCGACGGTAGCCTTCACCACATCCTACCAGAAAAGCGCACCCCTTGGCTGCCGCGATTTCCGCGAGGCTATCAACCCCAAGCATCCCCTGCCCGACCCCGACTTCGAGCCGCGCCGCTATTACCAGGTCTATGAGGGCAAACACGGTTTTCTGCCCAATCTGAGCATCCTCGACCTGCTGTTCAATATGGGGCCGGAATCTGTTTTTTGGTTATAAATTAACTGCTTTTTGTTGAATACTATTGGCATTTTGACAGATTATTTGTAACTTTGCTGGCGATTTGAACATTTTTTCACTAAAAAACAAATTGATTATGAAAAAAATTAATCTCAGTGTTGCCACCCTGCTCTTGGCAGGCAGCATGATGTGCAGCTCATGCATGGTGGGCTCGTTCGGTCTGTTCAACAGCTATCGTGAGTGGCAGACCAACATGACCGGCAACAAGTTCGTGAACGCCGTTGTTGGCTTTATCATTGGCGGCATTGTCTACAATGTGTGCTTATTCGTTGACTCTCTGGTGCTGAACACCATCGAGTTCTGGAGCGGCAGCAACCCTGTTGCCAGCAACACCATGACCATCAAGGGCCAGGACGGTCGCAACTATCTGGTGAAGACCTCTCGCCAGGGCTATGAGATCAAGGCTCCCACCGGCGAGGTGACCCTGCTGATCCACGACGAGAAGAACGACTCTTGGTCGATTTCGCAGAACGGCGTAGTGCAGGAGATGTTCCGCTACAATGCCGACGGCACCATTACCGCCATTGTGAAGGACGGCAAGCAGCTGACCGTTGGTCAGGACGAGGCTGGTCTGCAGCAGGTTCGTCAGGCTGTGATGGGCGACGAGCAGTTCTTTGCTCAGCGCTAAACAGCGACCATCAGCAAAAGAAAAGAATTTCCCCAAATCATCCAATATCGGACGGTTTGGGGAGATTTTTTAGTTGGTGGGCGTGACGGGCTTGATGCGGCCATCCTTTTCGAACTCCATCGGGTCGATGCACACCTCGCGGTGAAAGCCGGGGCCGTCTTTCTTGTCAAGATAGGCAGGATTGATGCGATGATAGACGATGTACCACTTGTCCTTGCCAGGCACCTGAAGCACCGAGTTGTGGGCCGTGCCATAGATTTTCTGGTCGGGGCGCTGCTGCAAGATGACGGGCTCCTTGGCCACTTCGATAGGACCGAGGGGCGACTTGCTGGTGCCGTAAGCCACGTGGTAGTTGGGCGAGCCCGTGTCGTCGACGCTCCACAGGAAGTAGTAGATGCCCTTGCGCTTGAACACGTAGGGAGCCTCGCGGTAGGCATAGTCCTTGAGCGAGCCGCCACGCGGAGTGAGCCGCACGATGGTGGTGGTGTCTATCGAAGTCATGTCGCTGTTCAGCTTGGCACCGGCCATATAGCCATTGCCCCAGTAGAGATAGCTCTGGCCGTCGTCATCCGTAAAGACATCAACGTCGATCTGCTGACCGTTCTTCTGTCCTTCGGGCCGCTTGTCCACGATGGGCCGGCCGAAGTCTACAAACGGCCCCGTGGGCTTGTCGCTGACGGCCACGCCGATAGCCTTGCGCTCGCCCTGGTCGCCGCTGTAGTAGAAGTAGAACTTGCCGTTCTTCTTCTCGATGGCAGGAGCCCAAGCATTGCCACGTGCCCACTTGGTGTCCTTTTTCAGGTCGAGGATGATGCCCTCGTAGCGCCACTGCTTCAGGTTCTTCGACGAGTAGCAGGTGAAGTAGTAGCCGCCCCAGCCGGGTGCACCGTCGGTGGTGGAGTAGATGTAGTAGCGTCCGCCGTCGGCAATGATTTCTGGATCGGCATGCATCTCGGGCAGGATGGGGTTCTTCTGCGCAACCACACTGATGCTGGTCAGGGTGAGTAGTGAAATCAGTAGTTTTTTCATATTTATCAATTTAATAATTTAAGTTTCAAGGAGTTCAGAAGTTCAGGAGTTGCTGGAGTTCAGACGAATCAATAGACCAGGCCGGTGGAGGGATAGCGGAACCAGTCGAGACTGCTTTTGTGGTTCACCACCCACTGACCGAAGGAGTGGCCATATTCCATGTAGGCCCCCGTCAGCACGCCCTCGCGGTAATAGCCCATGCCGATGCCCTCCTGCGGCCAGCGGAACGTGCCCGACGGAATCTTCAGTGCCCACACCATGCTGTTGCTGGTGGCCGTAGCGTTGTCGCCGTAGTCGTGCAGCACGCCGTCTTTCTTATATTCATAGAGGTGCACCTCCCACTTGCCCGAGTTGAAGTCTTCGATGATGAAGGGGTCGAGCGTTTCGAGGGTGAAATTGCTGAGCAGGCGCGGATTGCGGAGCTTGATGACGTAGGTGAGCGTCTTCGGGCGCAGCTGTGCACTGCTGGAGCCGTCGACGTTGGTCAGCGTGTTGTAGAACATGCGCAGCACACCGCCGCCGTCGCTCTTCAGGCGCGGCGACATGGCCCAGTGGGCATCCTCAAACAGGTTGAGCACGGCCTCGCCGTTCTGGCCGCGCAGCAACAGGCTGGCATCCTTGATGAACTGTCGCTGCTGGTTGTATGCACCGTCGAAGGTGCGCCCTTCCTCGATGCCCACAGCGGCCACGTCGATCCAGTCGTAGCCCACCAGACGGATGGCGGCAGCCAACTGCTTGCTGGCTCCCACGGCCGCAATGGTCACCTTCAGTCGAACCTCGTTGTCGGCCTGTGCCGGCACTTTCTGAATGCGCAGCACCAGGTCGTTATAGTCCCAGTCGTCGCTGGGCTTGGGATATTCCTCTTCAAAACAGTAGGTATAGGTCTGATAGTCGGGCGACTTGAAACTGCCGCTCTGCATGATGGCATCGTCGTCGATGACCACCACCTGCTCGCTGCTGTTGAACGCCTTCATCAGGTATTTCCCGTCGGTGGTCACCACGGCGGCATAGAAGTCGTTCTGACAGATGGGCGCATAGAAAAACATGATGACCTGATTGCCCAGCGTGTCGCTCTGCTCAGCCAGAATCTCCACGCCCTCCCTCTCGTTGGGGTTCCCGCTCAGAATCTGCACCTTGTCTACAGGCTGCTGCGTGTTCAGCTGCACCTGTATGGAGTAGCTTCGGGTGAGGTTCCACGTGTGGGCAGGATCAATATTGCCGATGGGGGCCGTGTAGTTAATCAGATTTTGATAGGCATTCGGGTCGAACATGTCGTGCTTGCACGACGCAAGGACGAGCGAACCCAGCAGCAACAGGCAGAATGGCAAACTGTTATATTTCATCTTCATGGCCGGAACGATGATTGACAACTTTATCAAGAAAAAACAATGAATGTGTTTGCAAAAGTATAAAAAAAACATCAATTCAGCAAACTGACGGGCATTTTGTTTGAAAAAATGTGTAACTTTGCACCCCGTCAACATACAACTCACTATGGTACTGAACTATATTTGGATAGCTTTTTTCCTTGTGGCATTCGTCATTGCCCTGGTGCGACTGGTCTTCATGGGCGACTTCGACGTGTTCCCGGCCATGATGGATTCGACGTTTTCTTCGTCGAAGACGGCCTTCGAGATTTCGCTCGGCCTGACCGGCGTGCTGTCGCTGTGGCTGGGCATCATGAAGATTGGCGAGAAGGGCGGACTGGTCAACATGCTGGCGCGCGTGCTCAGCCCCGTCTTTGTGCGCCTGTTTCCCGACATTCCGAAGGGTCACCCCGTCACGGGCAGCATCTTTATGAACGTGGCTGCCAACATGCTGGGTCTCGACAATGCCGCCACGCCGCTGGGCCTGAAGGCCATGGAGCAGCTGCAAGAGCTGAACCCCAAGAAGGACACAGCCACCAACCCGATGATTATGTTCCTGGTGCTGAACACCAGCGGACTGACGCTCATCCCCATCTCCATCATGGTCTATCGTGCACAGATGGGTGCCGCGCAGCCCACCGACATCTTCATCCCCATCCTGCTGGCCACGTTCTTCTCCACCCTGGCCGGCATCATCATCACCTCGCTCTATCAACGCATCAATCTGCTGAACCGCACCCTGCTGCTGACGCTGGGCGGTGCCTGTCTGCTCATCACCACCATCATCTGGGGCTTCGGACAGTTGGACTCGCTGATGATGAACCGCGTGAGCACCACCGTAGCCAACACGCTGCTGATGGCAATAATCGTCGGTTTCATCGTGGCCGGCATGCGCAAACGGGTGAACGTCTACGATGCCTTCATCGAAGGAGCAAAAGAGGGCTTTCAGACGGCTGTACGCATCATTCCCTATCTAGTGGCCATCCTCGTTGGAATCGGTGTTTTTCGCGCCTCGGGGGCGATGGACATGCTCATCAGCGGCATCGGTTCGGTGATCGAAGCCAGTGGCTTCGATTCAGAGTGGGTGGCCGCCCTGCCCACGGCGCTCATGAAGCCCCTCTCGGGCAGCGGGGCACGCGGCATGATGGTCGACGCGATGACCACCTACGGGGCCGACTCGTTCGTGGGCCGGCTGTCGTGCATCTTCCAAGGGTCTACCGACACCACGTTCTACATTCTGGCCGTCTACTTCGGCTCCGTGGGCGTTCGCTACACGCGCCATGCCGTGGCCTGCGGTCTGCTGGCCGATCTGGCCGGCATCATCGCCGCTGTCGCCATCTGCTATCTGTTCTTCAGTTAGACCCCCTGAAAAGCGGCTTTTTCCGAAGGTTTTGCAACAAGCGTCAAATTACGCTCTAATTAACGTCAAATCTCGCTCTGTTTAACGTCAAATCTCACTGTGGTTTGATATTAATTAGAGCGAAGTTTGACGTTAATTAGAGCGAGATCTGACGTTAACTGCAGCAAGAAATGACGCTGATTGCTGGAAAGGCCGTTTTTCGCGTTCATTTTTTTTGGTCAAAAGGAAAGAAAAACGTACTTTTGCAGGCACTATGAGTAAACTGTCATCTTTGGCCAAGGACACGGCCATCTATGGTCTGTCCAGCATCATCGGCCGCTTTCTGAACTACCTGCTGGTGCCCCTCTACACCACCCAGATTCCAGCTGCCACCGGCGGCTATGGTGTCATTACCAACGTCTATGCCTACACCGCCCTGGTGATGGTGCTGCTCACCTTCGGCATGGAGACCACCTACTTCCGTTTCGCCAACAAACAGCACGAGGACCCTCAGCGCGTCTACTCCACCACGCTCATCGCCGTGGGCTGCGTGGCACTCGTCTTTGTGGCGCTGGTGGTGCTGCTGCTCGGGCCACTGAGCCAGCAGATGGGCTATGCCGACCATCCGCAATACGTATGGGTGATGGCGCTGACGGTGGCCATCGATGCCTTCCTGTGCATACCCTTTGCCTACCTGCGCCAGCAGAAGAAGGCCCTGAAATTTGCCACGCTGAAACTGCTGAACATCCTGCTCACCATCCTGCTGAACATCATTTACTTCGCCTGGATGGGCGGCAAGGACGTGGGCTACGCCTTCTACATCAACCTGGCGTGCACGGTCATGCTCGCACTCAGCATGGTGAAGGAGCTGACGGGCTTCCGCTATGTGCTCGACCGACCGCTGCTGCGCCGCATGCTCAGCTACTCGTGGCCCATCCTGGTGCTGGGCATTGCCGGCATTCTGAACCAGACGGCCGACAAGATGATCTTCCCCTATATCTACAAAGAGGCCGACATGCAGACCCAACTGGGCATCTATGGTGCCTGTGTGAAGATTGCCATGATCATGGCCATGATCACCCAAGCCTTCCGCTATGCCTACGAACCCATCGTGTTCGCCGGCGTAAAAGACAAAGACCAGAAGGACATGTACGCCAAGGCCATGAAGTACTTCATCATCTTCACCCTGCTGGCCTTCCTGATGGTGATGGCCTATCTCGACCTGCTGAAGCACCTCATCGGCAACGACTACTGGGAAGGACTGCGCGTGGTGCCTATCGTCATGGCAGCCGAGATCATGATGGGCATCTACTTCAACCTGTCGTTCTGGTATAAAGTGATCGACCGCACCATCTGGGGAGCCGTCTTCTCCGGCATTGGCTGCGCCGTGCTGCTGCTGATCAACTTCATCTTCGTGCCGCGCTACGGCTATATGGCCTGCGCATGGGGCGGCTTTGCCGGCTACGGCGTGGCCATGATCACGTCGTATGTGGTCGGCCAGAAATACTACCCCATACGCTATCCCCTGCAGAGCATCGCCTACTACGTGCTGCTGGCAGCCGTCAGCTACATCTCCATGGACTATGTGCACGACCGCTACAACCAGTGGATCTCGCTGGCCTTCAACACGTTAGTGGTGTTGTTCTTCCTCAGCATCATCGTGCACAACGAACTGCCGCTCAGCAAACTGCCCGTCATCGGGAAATACTTCAGAAATCATTAAAAAATGATTAAGAGGTCATTAAATTGATATGTTTAAACTTTTTTAACTCTAATATAAATAAGGTGTGTTCCGATTTTCACTAATTTTGCAGCACCATTAAAATTATTTTATTTAAACCATAGCGAATCTTACGAACTAACAATTAACTCCTGTGAAGGTAATATTAAGCATGAAGAAAATGAATTTTATGAAAAGCGTGGCAGCAATGGCACTCGCCGTTGTAGCCGTAGGTTGTTCCCACGACAATGACCTCTACGACCAGAATGCGAAGGAACTGGAGTTCTCGAGCAACTTCGTAAACAATGTGCTGGGCGGCCAGCAGGTTGACGGCCGACAGACCTGGAGCACAGCAAAGAAAGCTACCGTCAAGGTGACGGTCAATCTGGACTACGGACAGGACTACAAGGTCTATGTCTTCACGTCAAACCCATTGCTGAACAAAGAGGCCACATACATCGGTATGAGCAATGTTCAGTCGGGCAATTCCGTTAGCATCACCATGGCTCGTCCGGCTGACGTGACCACCCTTTATGCCGCCTGCGTAGACAAGCGCGGAGGCTACAGCGTGCAGCAGTTCCAAATGACAGGAACCAACGCTCAGGTCAACATTGGCGAGCAGTCGGCTGCATCGCGCAACGCACGCCGCATTGCCCAAAAACTGAACGGCTTCAGCACCGAGCGCGCCGACTATCTGCGCGAGCAAAGCGAGTTTATCAGCGACCTGAAGAACTACAACAACGACTGGACTGGCTACTACGACCTGTCGACCATCGACCAGGAAGGACAGCTGAACAAAAAAGAATATACTGCAGCCAACAACTGGTCTGGCGGTCCCGCCTATGGCGACAACACCCACTTCTTGCTGCCCGAAGGCAAGACCTTCACCGTGACTGGTCAGACATTTAACGACGGCATGGACGGCACCGTGATTGTGGTTCGTGGTACGTTCGTCATCCCCAACTGGGAGGAGTTCCGTCTCTGGGGTACGGGTGAATACTCTGGCACCACCCACGGCCAGACCATCGTCATTGCCGACGGCGGCAAGGTGGTCTGCAACGCCAAGAAATTGACGCTGGCTAACAAGTCGAACATCATCAACCTGGGCGGTACGCTCGAGCTGAACGGCACATACGTCGACTATGCCAATGGTGCCGACCTGGGCTTCTGCAACTTCGGTACCATCACGGGCACCAACGCTGCAGGCTTCAACTTCGCTGGCGGTACTCCTTACTATAATGCAGGTAAGATCGACCTCACCGACAATGGTGTCATCAAGTTCAATGGCAACATCAGCTTCGTCAACGCCGGCAACATCCATGCCTACAACTGCGCATGGGACGGCGTGAGCAGCCTCACCGACTGGGGTATGGCCAGCGCCGGACAGAACGCCACCATCTATAACCTCTGCAACATGACGTTCGACAAGTACTTTGCCGTACACACCTACATCGGCATCGACGGTTCACTGCTCAATGCTGTTGAAGGTCTCTACACCAATCAGGGCGGCATCGTCGTACTGGGCAAGCAGTCAGAGATTGTCTGCAAGGACTGGTATGACAACGGTGTCACCTGCTACGCTTCCAGCAATGCCAACGAATATGCTGTGATGAAGGTCAGCGGTGCAGTCAACGAGGTGAACGGCGGCATCACTGGTGCCGAAGGCTACTTCTACTTCGACATCAATGCCATTACGGGTCGCGGTCAGGCCGACGGCAGCAACGGCGAGGGACAGTGGCACATCGACAACTTCAAGGCAAACATGCTGCACTACACGGTCAGCGAGGCTACAGCTCCTGCCAACATCACGATTCCTGCTGATGCCGACGGTTGCAACAACATCGGCTACAACCCCGACGGCGAAGGCGGTGGCGGCGGCGACTTTACCCCGAACTATGTATACTACGCTTTCGAGGATCTGGGTACTACCGACGACTTCGACTTCAACGACGTGGTGATTCGCCTGTCGGCTCCCACCAACGGCCAGTCGGCTGTTCAGATCGTGGCTGCCGGTGGCACAATGGCTACCTACGTCACCTACGGCGTTGGCGAGAACCCCAGCCGTCTGGGTGCTGAGGTACACGCTGCCATGGGCGAGAGCTCTGTCCAGACCATGATCAACACTTCGGGTGTTGACACTGAGAAATTCGCCACCCTCGGCACCATCAGCATCGCTGCCGATGCCGACCTGACCATGCTGCCTTTCGGCATCCAGGTGATCGGTAACGACGGCACCACCACTCGCGTGACACGCAGCGTGCTGAACACTGGTCGTGCTCCGCTGGTCATCGTGGTGAACGGTAACGACGAGGGTAAGTGGTTCTGGCCCACCGAGCGCACCAACATCGCCGTGGCCTACGAGGACTTCGGTGCATGGGGCGCTAACGTACAGAGCAACCCCGACTGGTATAAGAACCCCACTCGTTCGGTGGTGTCTTACTAAAACTACCAAGTCATCTTGACTTCTTTCTTGAAGCCTCGGCGGTCGAGAATAATAAAAGTGTAAATGCGGCCCCGAAGCGGACGGAAGGCCAGGTAATCGGCAAACGAGTCGATTGCCTGGCCTTCAACATTAAGGATAGTGTCGCCCTGTCGCAGGCCGGCCTTGAAGGCTTCGCTGCGTTCCCACACCAAGCCGACAACGGGCTTGCCGTTGGCGTTGACAATGGCTTTCTGCAGCTGACTGTTGCCCACGTTGCAAGAGTTGGGATGGTCGTAAGGCTGGAAAATCAGGGTCTTCTGCAGCGGACAGAACACCACGGCACCGTAGTCGAGCACACGGGCTCCCAGATGCGAGCCGCCCTGCGTGGTCAGCGTGTGCACATCGCGAAAGGAAAAACGGCCCAGACGCAGGTCGGAAAGACCGAGGAAGACCACCTCGCCCAGAGCTTCCGTTCCCTGGAACCCCATGGCATACTGGCCCACGCTGCGCCCTTCAATCTGCGATGCAAGGAAGGGGCGGCGCGTCTTTTCGGCCTCGTCGAAGCGCTGTTTGTTCATGGAGTATAGGCTTCGGCTGCCCGTGTCGAAAAGCACGCGGTCGCGAAAGCCGCTGAAAGGCATCACGTCCAGATAGGGCACATGCAGCAGCAAGCGGTATTTCATGCGGTGACCGGCTTCCCTGTCGAAGAATTTCTTTACGTCGGTCAGAATCAGCAGCTGCCGGCGCGTGTCTATCTTCATCTGCAGGCCGCGGCATACCAGGTCGAAGCCAATGATTCCATCAATATCGGAACGCTTGACGGGCCGGTGCTGCAGCGTGGCCTGACAGCCGGTCAGCGTGAGCGTGCCCAGCGTCAGTGGCGGCAGCGTGACCAGCGGCACGCGGCTCTGTCGGCCTATGGCATCATGGGAGAGAATGGTGGCGGCAGGCAGGCATCCCTCAATGGGGCAGTCGTCGTAGACAACGGCATGGCCGGCCCCCGTGTCGAGCAGGAAGCGCCGCTGCTCGCCATTGATGGTGACGGGCACGATGACGCGCTCCTGTTCAAACGTTATTGCGATGGAATCGACGAAATTACGCTTTGAAAGGTTGAAATCAAGCCGATAGCCACCCTGTTGTGCCTGGCAGGCAGTGCACAGCAGCGTGGCTATCGACAATATGATTCCTTTCCCTTTCATTATCTGTTGATTTCCTGCAAGAGGCGGTCGGCATGTCCCCAGCGGTCCATCATGAACAGCACGTAGCGAATGTCGACACCGATGCAACGGGCCAGCTGCGAGTCGAAAAAGATGTCGCTGGAGAGCGAGTCCCAGTTGCCGTCGAAAGCCAGTCCGATGAGTCGGTTCTGGCCGTCGAACATCGGGCTGCCTGAGTTACCGCCAGTGATGTCATTGGTGGTCAGGAAGCACAGCTGCATCTCACGGGTCTTCGGGTCGGTGTATTGGCCGAAATCCTTGGCACCGAGCAACGTCTTCATCTCCGGCTCCACGCGGTAGTCCTCAATGCGGTCGCCAGTCAGCATCTTCTTGTACATGCTGGGGGCAGCGGTATAATAGCCTGAAGGTTGTCCGCCCAGGTTGTATTCCTTCACCTGTCCGTAGCTCAGGCGCATGGTGAAGTTGGCATCGCTGTAGTGGGGCATGTCCTGCTCCATGCGCAACTTGGCGGCGCAAAGCAGACGCTCTTGCTCGTCGATGTCGGCACCCACCTTCTTGAACTCGGCCTGCAGGTCGGTGAACACCTTGTACAACTGCTGGCCATACTGCACGCCCAGATCTTTCTTGAACGACTTCTTCGCCTTGTAGAGGCGCTTGCCGTTCTTCATCAGGCGCGACTTGTAGAGTTGTTCAACAAACTTCGCGTAGTCGCCGCCAAACTGGGTGTCGATGGTGGTGTAGAAGGCTGGCACATACCGCTGGTCGGTCACGTGCTGGCGATAGTTCTTCAGCATGACGACCAGAATCTCCTTGTCGGTAGCCAGGTCGAACGTCTCGTTGTTGTCCTCGAACTGCACATAGCGCTTGCCCTTTTTGTCTTTCTCTGAACTGCGCTGTGCACGGAGGGCGCGCTTCGACAGCTCTTCATTGCGTGCGAAGGCCTCGCCCCAGTTCATCTGCACCTTGCTCAGTTCCAGACGCTGCCGGTAGAGCTGCTCCATCTTCTGAAAGTCCAGCTGGCCCTTGAAGTGGCCCGTAGAGTCTATCCATGCCTGCAGCTGCTGCTCAAAGCGTTGCTTCTGGCCGATCAGTCCGATGGAGTCGATGCATTTGTTCATGCCGATAGAGTTCTTCCAGTAGTTTGACGACTGCGCATATTTCGAGTCGTACTTGATGCGCACGGCCTCAGAGGCATCCATGTGGCGCTTCATCACTTCCTGCTTCACGCCGCGCACTTGGGCACGGATGGCATTCTGGGCATAGCGCTCCTGAATGCCATAGCTGGAGAGATAGCGGCTGGTGCTGCCGGGATAGCCCATCGTCATTGAGAACGAGCCCTCCTGATAGCCATCCATGGACACGCGGGCCCAGTGCTTGGGATGATAGGGCACATTGTCCTTCGAGTAGGCGGCCGGACCGCCTGTCTTCGGGTCGGCATAGATGCGGAATACCGAGAAGTCGCACGTCTGGCGAGGCCACATCCAGTTGTCGGTCTCGCCACCGAACTTACCCATCGACTTGGGAATGGCAAACACCAGGCGCAAGTCGGTAAAGTCGCGATAGGTGGTGGCAAAATAGCGATTGCCCTCGTAGAAAGGCTTCAGCTCCAGACGCAGCGTGGAGTCCTTCGCCTTCACATCCTTCGACCAAGCGTTCTCCAACGAGTCCAGATAGTCCTCGCGGTCCAGGGTCGACATCTTCCAATAGGCATCAGTGATCACCTGGTCGGTCACGTCTTTCTGCTCCACCATGAAGCTCACGAACATGTTCTTGTTAGGCAGTTCTTCTTCGTAGCTCTTGGCACAGAAACCGTTCAGCATATAGTCGTGCTCCACGGTAGAGTGCGAGCGGATGGCCTCGAAGCCGCAGTGGTGATTGGTGAAGACCAGTCCGTCGGGACTGACCACCACGCCCGAGCAATAGCCCGAGAAGTTCACGACAGCCTTCATGATGGCATCATCGGCCTGATACAGCTTTTCGTATGGCAGCTGGTAGCCCTCTGTCTTCATCACGTCATAGACCGCCTGCGGCAGGTCGTAGAGTGTCCACATGCCTTCGTCGGCATGCATCGGAGCGATGGAAAGAAGAGGTAGGAGGAATGCAAAGATAGTTCTTCTCATATTGACAAAATAATAATTTATGATTTGACTCATTCTTAATGAAGATTCTGTTTATTTCTTGTGAAGATTCTGTTTATTTCTTGTTTTGTTGCACCTGCTGCATGACGCGCAGGAAGTTGCCACCCCAGATTTTCTGGATGTCCTGCTCGCTGTAGCGGCGCTGCAGCAGCTGACGGGTGAAGAGGGTCAGCTCGCTGGCATCGGCCAATCCGCGCACGCCGCCGTCGCCGTCGAAGTCGGTGCCTAAGCCCACATGGTCGATGCCCATCACCTGAATGGCATGGTCCAGATGGCGCATGGCATCGAGGATGGACGCTTCAGAAGGCCCTTGGCTGTCTTTCACCAGAAAGCCATGATAGAGCGTGATCTGGCACACACCGCCCTTTTGGGCAAGAGCGCGCATCTGGTCGTCGGTCAGGTTACGCGGATGATCGCACAGGGCACGGGCCGACGAATGGCTGCACACGATGGGCTGTCTGGATATCTGCAGCGCGTCGTAGAAACTGCTCTCGGCAGCATGGCTCAGGTCGACCATCACGCCCAGCTCGTTCATCTTTCTGATTACCTTGGCCCCTAATGGACTCACGCCGCCGTGGGTCTGCGATCCGCGTGCCGAGTCGCACAGGTCGTTGTCGCCGTTATGGCAGAGCGTGATATAGACCACACCCAGTTCCTGGAAGTAGCGCACGTTGCGCACATTGCCCTCCAGAGCCAGTCCATTCTCAATGCCCAGCATGATGCTCTTGCGCCCGGCCAGCTTGTTCTGCCAGAGCTCGTCGGGGGTGCGAGCCAAGGCCACATAGTCGCTGTTTTGGGCCACAATGTCTTCTATCTTGCTGAAGATAAGGTCGGCGTATGCCTTGGGGCCCGACACGTTGAAGGGTGCAATCTGCTGGAATGTTTCGCCCTCCTTGGGCTGCGGCAGATAGCACACCATGATGGTGCCGTCGAGACGACCCTCGGTCATCTTCGGCAGGTCAACGAGAATCTTTTCGTCACGGGTTCTGAAATCTACGTTCTGCGGAAAGAACATCGGGGTGTCGCAGTGGGTGTCGAGCGACAGAATGCGGTCGTGCAACTGCTGTGCCTCGCGGTAGGAACGGGCCTCGCTGACCAGCCAGCGGAACAGCGGCTGCTGGTCGTAGCCCATGCACTCCGGATGCCACTGCACACCGATGAACGGCTTCTCTTCGGCACTCTCGATGGCCTCAATGATGCCGTCGTTGGCGCGGGCTGCCACACGGAAGTGCGGCCCGGGCTCGCTGACCGCCTGATGGTGGAAGGAGTTGACGGGCATCACCACATTTGCCAAGGCATCGCAAGGCATGAAAAGACCATGGTCGCGCGTGTATATATTATATAAGGTGGAGTCGGGCTCGAGGGTAACGGTGTGGGTGGGCTCTGAGCGGTCGGCATCTTGCGAGTGCTTGACGGCCTTTGCCCCCTGTTCGTTTTCATAAACCACTGAAAGATCCTGTGCCACCCGTCCGCCCAGTGCTATGGCCATGGTCTGAATGCCACGGCAGATGCCGAGGATGGGCATCTGCCGGTTGAAGGCCAGTCGCGCAATCAGCAGTTCAGGCAGGTCGCGCTCGGCATTGATGCCGCCGAGGCGTGGCAGCGGTTCCTCGCCGCAATAAAGGGGGTTGATGTCGGCACCGCCGCTGAGCAACAGCGCATCAATACGGTTCAGTGCCGAAAGCAGAGCCTCCTTGTCGGTAGTAGGCGGCAGGATAACAGGTGTGCCGCCGGCCTTGACGATGCTCTTATAGTAGCCCTCGCCCAGTTTGCAGGTCAGCTCGCCGTAGTTGCCGGTGATGCCGACGACGGGGCGCCGGCCTTTCCTTGGGAAGCCATCGGCATAGATGTCTGACAGATGACTGTCGAGATTGAATCGGTTCATGCTTTGTATGGCTCTTCAAAGTGAATGTTCATGATTCTTCCAACTCTTCGAAGTGTACAGGAATCTCGCGCTTGATGTTCTGTTCCAGCGAGATGAGCGTCTCGGTGGCCACCACACCGGGTATTTCCTGCAACTGTCCGTTCAGAAGGTGCATCAGCTGTTCGTTGTCACGGGCATAGAGCTTCACCAGCATGGTGTAGGGCCCGGTGGTGAAGTGACACTCCACCACCTCGGGAATCTTCTCCAACTGCTTCACCACCTCTTTATACATGTTGCCACGTTCGAGTGTGATGCCCACATAGGTACAGGTGCGATAGCCCAGCGACTTCGGGTTCACGTCGAAGCCGCTGCCCGTGATCACCTCGTTGTCGATGAGTCGCTGTACGCGCTGGTGGATAGCTGCACGCGAAACGTTGCAATCGGCAGCAACATCCTTGAAGGGTATACGCGCATTTTTCGACAGGATACTGAGTATCTTCTTGTCCAGATTGTCAATCTTTTCCATTACGTTTATTGAGTTATAACTTGCATTTTGTTACAAAAGTATGCATTTTTATTGAATTATGCAACATTTTGACAAGTAAAAATAAAAAAACATAGATAATCAGTCGTCCCAACAGTTCCTGCGTGAATCGGCACCATCCGTTTCGCCACCCACTTTAATCAACTCATTAAATTCTTCCAAATCCATATCAACAGATGTGACTGATGCGTCGAGCAGTGGAACATGAATCTCTATCTCGGCCTGCCAGATGGCAGGAGTAATATACACTTTTTTCATACGCCGTTTCTTTCCGTATTAGCGTTACTTAATGACTTTCCTATCACTGCGGCCATCTGCAGAATGGAGAATATAAACTCCTTTCTTCAGCGGACCTGCAATCTTCTGACCCTTCAGGTTGTAGAAACTTTCAGCCTTCGATGCGTTGTCTATGGGCAACAGGGTCTGAATGCCGGTAGTGCCTTCGGTCGCTATAGGCCTGCGAGGCCAGGAAGGTGATGTCGAACTGACCGTCGGTAGTAGAGAATAAGATATGTTTTCGTCGAACACGCCGGCGTTGTTCCAGTAGCTGTTGTTGGATGTGATGGCTGAGATGGTCTGCTCGTCGGCATTTGCACCGCCAGTCGAACCATAGGTCACTCCGGCATCGCCGTCACTGCCCGTCCAATAGTCGGGGGTGAAGTCGTGGTTGCCGGCAATGAAGATGAACGGTATGCCTGCCGTCGTGGCCGCTGCCTTGATTGATGTGGCAGTCGCTGAAGAACACGGCACAGAACCACACATCTTCAGTGAAGCGGAAGCCGTAGGCCTTATTATTATATGTGAAGACTTTCAGTTCGTCGTAGTTGATTTTCGTCGTAGTGGGGTTGGGAGTGACCTGGGCGGCATCGACGGCTGCACCATCAATGGTGACTGCGGTGATCAGTCCGCTCAAGTCGGTGCCTGCAGGAACGGTGACCGTAGTGAAGCCTTTGCTGTCGCGCTCGGCCACATTACTGTATGTGATTCCATTCAGCGTGAACGCCATCTGTGCATGCAGGGCAACAGCCGACATCAGGAGCATCACAATAGCATAGATTTTCTTCATCGTCATAGTTAAAGTTAGTAGTAATAAAAAAAACTGGTATGGTAAAGAAAAAGGGGGAAAACCTGTCCGGGAAATGCCTTTGGTCCCGAACAGGTTTGAAAGTGTGTTGATATTATTTCTCGATATCGATGAGCTCGACATCGAAAATCAGCATAGAGAAGGGCTTGATGTTGCCCGTGTTGCGCTCGCCGTAAGCCAGCTGATAGGGAATGTAGAGCTGCCACTTCGAACCGACGGGCATCATGGTCAGGGCTTCGGTCCATCCCTTGATGACCTGGTCGGCACGGAACGACGACGGCTCGGTGCCATGCTTGGTAGAAGCATCGAACACGGTGCCGTCAACCAGTCGGCCCTCGTAGTGCACCTTCACCTTGTCGGTGCGCTGGGGCACGGCTCCCTCACCCTGCTTCAGCACCTTGTACTGCAGTCCGCTGGGGGTGGTAATCACGCCTTCCTTCGTCTTGTTCTCTTTCAGAAAGTCCTCACCGGCCTTGCGGTTGGCACCGTAGAGTTTCTCCTCCTTGGCAGCCTTGTTGGTCTGCTGCTTGGCCTGGAAGATATTGGAGGCTTCAGGCACCCGCATCACGGTGGTGTCGTTCAAGAGGGCATCGGTGAATCCGCGGAAGAACAACTCGGCAAGAATGCTGTCGGGCGTGTCGGTGAACTCTTTCTTCATACCGGGCAACATGCGCTGCAGCACCTGTCCGGCAATGTCGATACCGGCCATGCGAGCCTTCTGACGGGCATCGTCAACAGCGCTCACAGCCTCTTTGAAACCAGCGATGAAATCGGCCATATAGGCAGTGTCGACACCTTGCTGCTGCACCAGATAGGGAATCAGACCGTTGGTCACCGACATGCCTGCGGCATAGCTCAGCGAGTCGCTGCCATTGGTCAAGCTGACGGGAACGACGACGGGAGCCTGCTCCTTTTTCTTCTTGGCCTTGGCAGTGGCGGTGCTAAACGAAGCACTCGCCAGTAAGGCGAGTGCAATGAAAAACAGCTTTTTCATAGAGCTTATTTCACTTCGAGCAGTTCAATCTTGAAGATCAGTGCCGAGAAAGGCTTTACCATGGCTCCGGCCTGACGCTCACCATAGGCCAGCTCCTGAGGAATGTAGACCTCATAGATAGAACCTGCGTTCATGTGGGTGAGAGCCTCGGTGAAGCCCTTGATGTTCTGGTTGGCACGAACGGTGTAGGGCTGGTTGCGCTTGTAAGAACTGTCGAACACAGAGTCGTTGATCAGACGGCCCTCGTAGTGCATGGTGACCATCGAGCTGTCGGCAGCCATCTTGCCAGTTCCTTCCTTGATTACCTTGTACTGCAGTCCGCTGGGCAGGGTGACAACGCCCTCTTTCTTGGCGTTCTCGGCCAGGAAGTCCTCACCAGCCTTCTTGTTCTCGCCATACACCTTCTCGGTCTCGCGAGCCTTGATCTGCTGCATCAGGCGCTGGGCGTTCATCTGAGCCTCTTCCATCGTCATCAGGCCTTTCTTGCCGGTAGTGCCGGTCACGAAACCTGCCATGAAGTTCTTCATCGAGATGGTCTGTGTAGAGTCGTCGCCGAACAGCTGGTAGTTGATGCCCTTCACCATCTGGTTGGCAATCTGCTGGCCAATCTGGATGCCTGCATAGTAGGCAGCCTTCTTCTTGTTGTCGCCGGCATTGGCACCGTCGTTCAGACCCTTGATGAACTCACCCATGTAGGCAGTGTCTACGCCGAGCTGCATGACGAGATAATCTTTCAGACCCTGTGTCTGAGCCATACCGATGGCATAGCTCACTGAGTCAACATCGCTCTTCAGGTTAGCCTGAGGAGTACCACCGCCGCACGACATCATCGTAGCGGCCACGGCCATTGCGGCCAGAATCATTAATTTTTTCATTGTTTGGTTTTGTTTTTTTATCTGAGTAATCTGAATATTCTGAATATTCCGAGTAATCTGAGTAATCTGAGTATTCCGAGTAATCTGAAATCTGATTACACTACCTCGATCAGCTCGACATCGAAGATGAGTGCTGCATAGGGCGGAATCATGCCGCCGGCACCACCCTCGCCGTAGGCCAGGCGATAGGGAATGAAGAAGCGATACTTGGCACCCTCCTGCATCAGTTGCAAGCCCTCGGTCCATCCGGCGATGACCTGCTGCAGACCAAATACGGCGGGCTCGCCGCGCTGCACGCTGCTGTCGAACACGGTGCCGTCGATGAGGAAGCCCTCGTAGTGGCACTTCACCGAGTCCTTGGCCGTGGGCTTCTTGCCGTTGCCCTCGCGCAGCACCTGATACTGCAGGCCGCTAGGCAGCGTCACCACGCCCTCTTTCTTGGCGTTCTCAGCCAGATATTTCTCGCCTTCGGCCTTGGCGGCCTTGCCTTTCTCGGCACGCTCGGCGTTCATTCTCTCTTCTTTCTTGGCAAAATAGTCTTGCACCAACTGCTGGGCCTCGCGGTGGCTCACTTTCAGCTCGCGGCCTTCCAGCACGTCTTTGATGGATTGTGCAAAATCGTCTACGTTCAAATCGCTGCCGGCACCCATCTGCGCCAGCTGCTGTCCGATGCCCAGTCCGAGGGCATAGCTCAGTTTATCCATGTCGTTTTTACCTATTTATATTAAAAAAATCGCGCAAAGTTACGCATATTTTTGCATTCAGCCATTGTTCTTTCGATAAAAATCACTATTTTTGTAGAGTTTTAATAATTAAACACTGAAATCATGAAAAAGAAAATCGTTGTCTTGACAGGAGCCGGCATGTCGGTGGAGAGCGGACTGAAGACCTTCCGCGATGCCGACGGCCTTTGGGAGGAATATCCCGTGCAGCAGGTGGCTACCCACGAAGGATGGGAGGCCGACCCCACGCTGGTGACCAACTTCTACAATATGCTGCGGCGCAAGTGCTGGGGTGTGAAGCCCAACGAGGGACACCGTCTGGTGGCCGCCCTGGAAGAGCAATACGACGTGACGGTGGTGACGCAGAATGTTGACAATCTGCACGAGCAGGCCGGCTCGTCGAAGGTGATCCACTTGCACGGCGAACTGATGAAAGTGTGCTCCAGCCGCGATGTCGACGACCCGCGCTATCAGATTACGCTGACCCCCGACAACTGCGAGGTGGCCCCTGGCACCAAGGCTGGCGACGGTTCGCTGCTGCGCCCCTTCATCGTGTTCTTCGGCGAGGCGGTGCCCAATATCGTGGTGGCTGCCGAAGAGGCACAGACGGCCGACATCTTCATCGTCATCGGCACGTCGCTCAACGTCTATCCCGCCGCCGGACTGTTGCACTACGTGCGCCCGTCGGTGCCCATCTACCTCATCGACCCCAACCCCATCAACGCCGGCGACCGCGTCAAGCAGATACTGAAGGGAGCATCGGAAGGCATGAAGGAGCTGACCGCCCTGCTCAAAAACAATTAAAAAAACTATTACTGCTTTTCGATTATGGCGATAATTCACACAATTATCGCCATCATTGAAGTTGAAAATTTGCGTTTTGTTTTGCAGTTCAATAGAATTGTACTAATTTTGCACGCTGAATTAAAACTCTTTCTATTAATAATAGTTTTTTAATGGGTAACGTAGAGATACGAAAGGTCGGAAACAGAAAGGAATTGTGCCAGTTTGTACAGTTCTACTACGACCTGTATAGAAACGAAAAGAATGCGGTTCCCTACCTTTTCTCTGAGGAGATAGACACCTTGCGACGCGACAAGAACCCGTCGTTCGAATGCTGCGAGGCCGACTATTTCATGGCTTTCCGCGACGGCAAGATGGTAGGGCGCGTGGCCGCCATCATCAACCGGCGCGCCAACGAGCGGTGGAATGTGCAACAGGTGCGCTTCGGATGGTTCGACTTCATCGACGATCAGGAAGTGTCGGCAGCGCTGCTCGACACGGTGGCCCAGTGGGGACGCGAGCGCGGCATGACCCAGATGGCCGGTCCGCTCGGCTTCATCGACACTGACCGCGAGGGTATGCTCGTCGAAGGCTTCGACCAGTTGTCAACGATGTACGTCAACTACAACTTCCCCTACTACCCCGAGCATATCGAGCGGCTGGGCGGCTTCGAGCACGACAACGACTATATGGAGTACTTGGTGAAAGTGCCCGACGAGGTGCCCGAGAAGTTCAGCAAGATTTCAGAGATGATACAGAAGCGCTATGGTCTGCGCGTGCACAAGTTCACTCGCCACGAGTTGCTCGACGAGGGCTGGGGACGCGAGGTATTCAACCTGCTGAACGCCACCTACGACCATCTGTATGGCTTCTCCCGACTCTCCGACCGGCAGATAGACAAGCTGGTGAACGACTACATCAAGATTGCTGACATGAACCTGCTGACAGCCGTCATGGACGGCGACCGCATGATAGGCTTCGGCATCACCTTCCCCTCGTTCAGCCGCGCCCTGCAGCATACGCGCGACGGTCGGCTGTGGCCCATGGGCTGGTGGCACCTGCTGAAGATTCTGAAGTGGCACAAGACCGACATCGTCGACCTGCTGCTCATCGGCGTACTACCCGAATACCGCTCGAAAGGGGCCAACGCCCTCATCTTCAACGACCTCATCCTGCAGTTCCAGAAGTACGGCTTCCGCTGGGCCGAGGCCATGCCACAGATGGAGCGCAACGAGGCCGTCCGCTCGCAGTGGCAGTATCTGGAGTCGCGCCAGCACAGGCGCCACCGCTGCTACAGAAAAAACATCTGACAAAGTGTACTGGAGTAAACAGAAGCTATGCGACACGACAAACTGGAACGCGAACTGAACCTGCTGCTGATGCTGACAGAGAACCACAACTATGTGGTGGAAGACTTCTGTGAGCGTCTGCAGATATCGCGGCGCAACTTCTACTACTATCTGGAGTTCTTCCGCTTGGCAGGCTTCAAAGTGGAGCACCACAAGCCCTACTATCGCGTCCGCAAGGACTCGCCATTCTTCAGAAAGCTCGATGAAATCGTGCATTTCACAGAAGACGAAGCCATCACCCTGCGCCGCATACTCGACAAGACTGGCGACCAGAGTATACAGGTACAGCGACTGCGGCAGAAGCTGGACCGCCTCTACGATCTGCAGATTCTGGACAGCGTGGAACTGCAGGAGCAACTGGCCCACAACGTGACCAACCTCTACGAGGCCATCAAACTGCAGGTGTGCGTGGCGCTGAAAGGCTATACATCGCCGCACAGCAACACCACCAGCGACCGCATTGTTGAGCCCTTCATGCTGATGAACGGCAACCGCGAGGTGCGCTGCTACGAGCTGTCGTCGGGCATGAACAAGACGTTCAAGCTCTCGCGTATGAAAGACGTGGAACTGCTGGACGTGGTGTGGGAACATCAGAACAAGCACCGCGACATGCTGACCGATGTGTTCATGTTCAGCGGCGAACAGCAGTGGACGGTCACCCTCCTGCTCGGCCGACTGTCGGTATCGGTGCTGCGCGAGGAGTATCCCCGTGCCGAGCGCTACATTGAACAGGCCGACGACGACCACTGGCGCGTGGAAATGCCCGTCTGCTCGTTCATCGGCATCGGGCGGTTCGTACTCGGTCTTTTCGAGGATATCGAAGTGCTGGGATGCGATGAATTCAAGGATTATTTACAAACCAAAATCAATAAACTTAACACAAAAATTTTATGAAAAAGATTTCATTTGTTCTCGTAGCAGCAGCCTTCATGATGCTCACCAGCTGCGGATTGGGCACAACGGGTGCCACTTCAACAGGTTCAACCACTCAGACCACCGCTGCCAACAACGGCACGGCCGACGTGCTGGGCAGTGTGCTTTCGGCTGTGGCCGGCGGCTCTACGCTGGGCAACGTGCTGCAGAGTGTGCTAGGTCTCGACAAGATCACCAAGGCTAACCTGATCGGCACTTGGACCTACAGCCAGCCCGGATGCGCCTTCACCAGTCAGGAACTGCTGGCTCAGGCCGGTGGCGAGGCTGTGGCAGCAGGCATCAAGTCTAAGCTGCAGCCCACTTTCCAGAAGGTTGGCATCAGCTCGAGCAACACCTCTATCACCTTCAATCAGGACGGCACCTTCGCTGCTAAGATTGCCGGCAAGTCGTGGTCGGGCAAGTACACCTTCGACGAGAACAACTACAAGATTACTCTGCAGGGCTTGATCCTCAGCATCAACTGCTATGCCAAGAAGAATAGCGACGGCATCGGTCTGCTGTTCGAGGCTTCGAAACTGCTCACCATCCTGCAGACGATGACCGCTCTGAGCGGCAACACTGCTGCCCAGACCATCGGCGACCTGTCGAAGAACTACGACGGTCTGCGCATCGGCTTCGACTACAAGAAGTAAACCCACTGCTTGGAACACTCGTTCTAACGCACACCAAGAACTGCTTGGAACACTCGTTCTTACACCCTCTACAGTCGGGGCTGGAGAAGCCACAGCGTTTCAACAACCCCTTCGACTACGAACCTCATCCGCTATGCCAACAAGCAGCGGATGAGGTTTTGCACTATGTGGCATCGCAGCCCGAACTGCTGGCCGATGCCCAGCGCGGAAAGATGTTCGGCGTACTCATCGTGGAGGGGGCAACTGCTGCAGCCTCCAGTACGTCCGAAAGCTCCAGCCTTGGCTATCTTGCGGCCTACTCCGGCTTGCTGGCCGGCCGCAACGACTGGCCGTTCTTTGTGCCCCCTGTCTTCGATGCCCAGCAGCCCGACGGCCATTTCAAGCAGACCGAGCGCCTCATCTCCGCCATCAACGCCCAACTCGTCCAGTACACTGCGACACTGTCGCAGTCTACCCAACAGTCTACCCAACAGTCTGCCCAACAGTCTACCCAACAGACCACCCCCAAAAAGCACCCTTCCCCCTCTCATCTTTCTTCCCTGAAGCAGCAGCGCCGCCAGCTCTCTGAAGACCTTCAGCTCTGGCTGTTCCGACAGTATCGCATGCTGAACGCACGCGGCGATGAGAAAGACCTCGTCGACATCTGGCGCGACTACCATGCCTCGCCAAAGATTCAGCAGCGCTTTCCCCTTCCGCCTGGCGGCAGCGGCGACTGCTGTGCCCCCAAGCTGTTGCAGTATGCCTTCCGGCACCACCTGCACCCCGTGGCCATCGCCGAGTTCTGGTATGGTGCCTCGCCCCGTGGTGAGATTCGCCATCACGGACAGTTCTATCCTGCCTGTCGGGGTAAGTGCCTGCCCATCCTCACTTTCATGCTGCAAGGCCTTGAGATAGAACCCGGACAAAGTGCGCACAAGACGGCAGCGCTGGCCAATGCCCTCACCACCCTTTATGAAGACGAGACGCTTCTGGTCATTGAGAAGCCCTCGGGCCTGCTGTCGGTTCCCGGTCGCATTGATGCCCCGTCGGTCGAAAGTCTGCTCAGCAAGCGTTATGGCCGCGTCTTCCTGCCCCATCGTCTCGACATGGACACATCGGGCCTAATGGTTGTCGCCCGTAGCGAAGAGGCCTATAAGCACCTGCAGCACCAGTTCTACGCGCGTACTATATATAAAAGGTATGAGGCACTGCTCAATGGCCCTTGGCCTACCGACCGGCCCACCAAAGGCACCATTGCGCTACCCCTGCGTCCCGATCCCCTCGACCGTCCGCGCCAAGTGGTCGACCCTCTCCACGGCAAGCACGCCCTCACCGACTATGAGGTGGTCGGTAGGCTCGTCTCCCTCGTCCCTCACACTGGCCGCACCCACCAGCTGCGCGTGCACTGCGCCCACGCCGAAGGCCTCGGCATGCCCATCCTTGGCGATGCCCTCTACGGTCAAAAAGCCCACCGTCTCTGCCTGCATGCCGCCGAACTGGCTTTCGACCATCCCGTCAGCGGCGAGCGCCTGCACTTCCGGAGCACGCCCGATTTCGGCCATTCTTTCTAAGGAAAAACTACGTTTTGCCGTCGTTTTATATTAAACAATCATAAAGCGACGCTGGTTTCGCTTTTTTTTCTTACTTTTGCAGTCAGACTAAAAACTATTTTAAAAATCCTGACAATGAAACACATTTTCCGTAAACTCGCTCTCATGGCACTGTTGGCGACGGCCCCAACCCTGATGCAAGCTGCCACGAAGCCCGGCGACTTCACCGTGGGCGACAAGACATTCCTGCTGAACGGCCAGCCCTTCGTGGTGAAGGCAGCCGAAGTTCACTACCCCCGTATTCCCCGACCCTACTGGGAACACCGCATCCAGATGTGCAAGGCACTGGGCATGAACGCCGTGTGTATCTACATTTTCTGGAATATCCACGAGCAGCGCGAAGGCGAATTCAACTTCACCGACAATAACGATGTGGCCGAGTTCTGCCGACTGGCACAGAAGAACGGCATGTACGTCATTGTGCGCCCCGGCCCCTACGTGTGTGCCGAGTGGGAGATGGGCGGTCTGCCCTGGTGGCTGCTGAAGAAGAAGGACATCCGTCTGCGCGAGCGCGACCCCTACTTCATGGAGCGTGTAAAGATTTTCGAGCAGAAAGTGGGCGAGCAACTCGCTCCACTGACCATCCAGAACGGCGGTCCCATCATCATGGTGCAGGTGGAGAACGAGTACGGCTCGTATGGCGAGGATAAGCCCTACGTCTCGGAGATTAGGGATTGCCTGCGCAGAATCTATACCTCCCCCAACCCCTCCGAAGGAGGGGAGGGGCTGGCGCAGTCGGAATCCGCAAGGCCCTCCTCCCCTTCGGGGAGGTCGGGAGAGGTTTTGCTCTTCCAGTGCGACTGGTCGTCGAACTTCACGAAGAACGGTCTGGACGACCTTGTCTGGACGATGAATTTCGGCACTGGTGCCAACATCGACCAGCAGTTCCGCCGTCTGGGCGAACTGCGCCCCAATGCGCCAAAGATGTGCTCTGAGTTCTGGAGCGGCTGGTTCGACAAGTGGGGAGCTCGCCACGAGACGCGCCCGGCCAAGGACATGGTGGCCGGCATGGACGAGATGCTCTCCAAGGGCATCAGCTTCTCCCTCTATATGACCCACGGCGGCACCTCGTTCGGCCACTGGGCAGGTGCCAACAGTCCCGGCTTTGCCCCCGACGTGACCAGCTATGACTACGATGCTCCCATCAACGAGTATGGTCTGGCCACCCCGAAATACTACGAGTTGCGCACCATGATGGCCAAGTACAACGATGGCAAGAAACTGCCCGCCGTGCCCAAGCCCGTAGCACCCATCATCACCGTTCCCAAGTTCCAACTGACGGAGTACACCCCCATTATGACCGTTATCACCACCGCCAAGGAGAAACCCGAAACCGGTGCGCTGAAGACCTTCGAAGAAATGGATATGGGCTGGGGCGTGATGGCCTATACTACCGCTCTGCCCGAGCTGAGCACCCCCAGTGTGCTGACAGCCGATATCCACGACTTCGCACAGGTGTTCATCGACGGCAAATATATCGGCAAGATCGACCGTGTGAAGAACGAGCGGTCGCTCACCCTGCCCTCGGTCAAGGAAGGCAGCAACCTGACCATCCTCGTCGAGGCCATGGGCCGCATTAACTTCGGTCGTGCCATCAAAGACTTCAAGGGCATTGTGGGCAACGTCACGCTGACCACCGAGACCGACGATGTGAACATGGTGCTGACGCTGAAGAGATGGACCAACATGACCTTCCCCGACGACTATGAAGTGGCCGTGAAAGCACTCGAGGCCGCCAAAGCCGCACACCAGCAGACCACCAACACCAGCGGTTGTCTGCCGCAGCAGAAGCCCTTGTGGGGCTATCAGGAGTCGGCTGCCGTCAGCGACTACATGAAGGCGGGCTACCATCGTGGCTACTTCAACCTGAAGAAAGTGGGCGACACGTTCCTGAACTTCGAGACCTGGGGCAAGGGCCAAGTGTGGGTGAACGGTCACGCCATGGGCCGCATCTGGTCGATTGGTCCGCAACAGACGCTCTATGTGCCTGGCTGCTGGCTGAAGAAAGGGCAGAACGAGATCATCGTCCTTGACATCGTCGGTCCTAAAGAGGCTGTGGTGTGGGGTCAGGACAAGCCCGAACTGAACAAGCTGCAACTCGAAAAGAGCAACAAGCACAACAACATAGGCGACAAGCCCGACTTGAACAGCGCCACCCCCGTCAGCATCTCTGGTTCGGTAAACGGTGGCATCGCCACCGCAAAAAGCGGCAACGGCTGGCAGACCTTCCGCTTTGCCGCCCCGCAGAAGGGCCGCTATCTCGCCCTTGAGTGTCTCTCAACCCAGAAAGACGGCGACCGCGTGGCCATTGCCGAGCTCTATCTGCAAGGCCAAGACGGCAAGCGGCTCTCACGCGAGCCCTGGACCGTGAAGTATGCCAACAGCGAGGAGGAGAACGGCAACCACCTGGGCGACAAGGTCTTCGACCTGCAGGAGAGCACCTACTGGCAGACCGAGCGCAGCGCACAGACTCCCCATCTGCTCGTCATCGACCTCGGTTCGGTGCAGACCGTCAGCGCACTGGAGTACCTGCCGCGTGCTGAACAGGGAGCCCCCGGCTCAGTGAAGAACTTCAAAATCTATCTTTATTAGAAGTTCAGAAGTGTTGCGTCCTTGAGCAACCCGAGGTTTTTGCTTGTAAGTGAAACCTCATCTGCTTACAACCGAACGGCCTTTTGCTTATAAGCAGAAGGTCGTTTGCTTGTAGCCAAAAGTTACGAAACATGGGGATTTGCACCGCAATTGCATTCACTTTGTACCACAATCCATACGCTTTTGTACCGCAATCCATACGCTTTTGCACCACAATCCATACTAAACATTTGGCATCGTACATTAGATATTAGACATTAGATTAAACATTAGATATCAAGCATTTAGGCAAAAAAATCCAAAAAAATTTGCCCGATTGGCAAAAACTTCGTACTTTTGTCGCGGATAAAGCAAGAAACACATACTAAAAACAAGGATTCCGACGTAAAAAAGTCGGGATTCTTTGTTTTTTGCTAACCCAAGGAAAAACGTAAAACAATAAATAATTAAGGAAAAACATGGCATACATGTCACAAGAGGGCTATGATAAGCTCATAGCCGAACTGAAGCGCCTGGAGGGTATTGAGCGCCCCAAGGCATCGGCCGCCATCGCAGAAGCACGCGACAAGGGCGACCTGAGTGAGAACAGCGAGTATGAGGCTGCCAAGGAGGCACAGGCCCATCTGGAGTCGAAGATCAACCTGCTGAAGCAGTCGATCAGCGAGGCAAAGATTGTCGACACCTCGCGCCTCTCGACTGACTCCGTGCAGATTCTCTCAAAGGTAGAGATGACCAACCTGGCCACCAAGGCTCGCATGACCTACACCATCGTCAGCGAGAGCGAGGCCAACCTGCGCGAGGGCAAGATTTCGATCACCACCCCCATTGCCCAGGGCCTGCTGAACCACAAGGTGGGCGACGAGGTGGAAGTGAAGATTCCGCGCGGCACCATCAAGCTGCGCATTGAGAACATCACAGTTGGATAAGCCCCATTAGCCCCAAAAACAAACACTATGGATATTTTTTCTAAGATCGCCGCAGGCGAAATACCCAGCTACAAGTGCGCTGAGAACGATGAGTTCTACGCCTTCCTCGACATCAACCCCGTGGCAAAAGGCCACACACTGGTCATTCCCCGTCGCGAGGTCGACTATGTCTTCGATATGGACGACGACGAGATTGGCCGCTACGAGCAGTTTGCCAAGCGCGTGGCCGTAGCCATCAAGAAAGCCTTCCCCTGCAAGAAGGTGGCCCAGGTGGTGCTCGGCTTGGAAGTGCCCCACGCCCACATCCACCTCATCCCCATGAACAGCGAGGCCGATGTCGACTTCCGCAAAGAAAAGCTGCAACTGCCCCAGGAGGAGATGCAGCAGATAGCCGCCAAGATTTTCGAAGCCTTCCAATAACCCCACTCCGGTATGCCAGATATCCAGCAGGGGTCATCTCCCATTCCGTCGAAGGCCAACCATCCTAACCTGCCACCGAAGAACAACTGCTATGGTTGCTCTTCGTGTGAACAGGCGTGTCCAAAGCAATGCATCGCTATGCAGGCTGACGACGAAGGATTCCTGTATCCGCACGTCGACGGTGATGCCTGCATCGGATGCAAGCGCTGCGAGAAAGCCTGTCCGGCCCTGTCGCCACTCGAAGACCATCGACCCCTGAAGACCTTTGCCGCCATGCACACGCAACTGGAGATTCGCCGCGAGAGCAGTTCGGGCGGTGTCTTCACGCTGCTGGCCGAACAGGTTCTGGCCAAAGGCGGCATTGTCTTTGCCGCACGTTTCGACGACCAGTGGCAAGTGGTTCACGCCAAGGCAGAAAAGAGCGAAGACCTTCACTACTTCCGTGGCAGCAAATATGTGCAGAGCAAGATAGGCACGTGCTATGCAGAAGCCTTGGACTGTCTGAAACAAGGACGCAAGGTGATGTTTGTGGGTACGCCCTGCCAGATTGCTGGCCTCCATCAGTTCATCGCACAGCGAAGCAATCCAAGGGCCGAGCACTTAGAAAAGCCCTACGACCTGCTGACCGTCGACTTCATCTGTCACGGTGTGCCGAGTCCGGCCGTCTGGCAGTGGTATGTAGACCGCCAGGCAGCCAGCATCGCCCGGAAGACGCTGGCCGGCCGCTTTTTCTACTGGAGAGACAAGCGTTCGTTTGTCCGCCAGGTGGAGTTCCGCAACAAAGCCAACGGATGGAAACAGTTCGGCATGGTTTTCAAGACGAAGGGTGCCACCTACAGTCAGATTCATCGTCAAGACGCTTACATGAAAGCATTCCTCGACAACTACTCGCTGCGCCCCTCGTGCTACCAGTGCAAGATCAAATACGGCAGAAGTCATAGCGACATCACACTGGCCGACTTCTGGAATGTGCACCGCGTGACCGACCAGTTCGATGACGACCAGGGCACCAGTCTGGTGCTTGTCAACACAGCCAAGGGACTGGAGCACTTCGAGCCATTGCCTTGCAGAAAGAAAGAAGTGGCGTTCGACGATGCCATTCAGTACAACCAGGCATGGGCTGTTCCCTACGCCATGAACCCCAACCGCGATACATTCTTCCAACACTATCGAGACCGACTGGATGATATCGTGACCCAACCAAGACCCTAATTAGAGCCAAGATGAGAATAGCCATTACCACCTTTTTCCAGTCACAGACCAACTACGGGCAACTGCTTCAGGCTTTTGCCTTGCAACAGGTGCTGATGAAACTGGGCCACTATCCCTATACCATCCGCTACGGATTCCACGAGCGGCTGCAACCCCTGCAAGCCGACGAGCCTGCAGAGACAACGCTTGACAAACTGCTGGCCAACCAACAGCCACTCACAGCAGAAGCAGGCACCGAAGCCAACCGGCATTTCGATGCCTTCAGGGCAGACCACCTGAACCTGTCAGAGAGTGCCTATAACACCCTGAACGAACTGAAGGCCTTCCCACCTGCCGCCGACTGCTACCTGACGGGTAGCGACCAGGTGTGGGCACAGCTGTTGTGCAACAGGGACAATGCCACGTTCTTTCTGGATTTCGGAAAGAAAAAAGCACTCCGTCTGGCCTATGCGCCCAGCTTTTCACTGGAAGCCTATCCGGAAGAGCAGAACGTCTTACTGAAGAAGCACCTGAAACGCTTCGATGCCATCAGCACCCGTGAGAAAACCGGTGTTGAGATTTGTCGCAAGGTGGGCTATCAGGCCCAATGGGTGGTCGACCCCACCATGCTGCTCAACGGCGATGACTACCGCCGGTTGGCTGCCGAGTCCAAACAGCCGTTGCCGTCAGACTATGCTTTCGTCTACCACGTTAATATCGAGAAAGACGACCTGCCCTGCTGGTCTCTGTTCAACCGCTATAACAACAAGGCCGGCTTGAAGGCCGTCGCCGTTCATGCCAACGGTGAGGGGAAAGCCAAGGAGGCTGTGGAATTTCTCCATCCGGAAGCCACCTACGTGTATCCCACCATCCAAGAGTGGATACGCCTCATCGACGGCAGCCGCTACATCCTCACCACCTCGTTCCACGGCATGGTGTTTGCCATTCTGCTACACAAACCGTTCTTTGTCAGTCTGCGTCCCAAGAGCATGTTTGCCGGCAACGACCGCGTGACCGACATTCTCTCAGCATTAGGTCTGAGCGACCGTGTGGTGACAACGGAAACCGATGTAGAAGCCATGCTCCGGCAACCCATCGACTGGGATGCCGTCGATGCGCGGTTGGAGGCATTGCGCTCCCGTTCCATGACCTACCTCACCAACAGCCTCAACATCCGGAAAAGCTGGTGGAAGGCACTCTTCAGCTAATCATTCATAAGGTCAATCTCCTGCTAATCAGTCAAACGAACAGAAAATGAAAACGCTCCTATTCATCGGCCACACCTATCACCAGAAGACCAAATCGTCGGTCTTCCTCTTAGACCTTCTGCGTCAAGACTATCTGATCACGGAGTTCTACATGGACCCCGAGCTGTCCCTCGAATATGAGTCCTTAGGAGAACTGCAGCAGAAAGAGTTCGACGTACTTCTGATCTGGCAGGTGATGCCTAAGACAACAGAACTGAAGAAGTATATCAGTTGGCAGCATACGGTCTTTTTCCCTATGTACGACCACTTTGTTGCCATCGGCGGCTTCAATGCCAAAATCTGGAAGGAGTATCAAGAAGCGCTCATCGTCAGCTTCTCCAAGACACTCTGCGACGACCTCCGCACCTGCGGCTTCGATGCCCGGTATATTCAGTATTTCCCCGAACCAGGAAAGATCGGTTCCTGGGGAGCAGAAGACTCCCTGTTTTTCTGGCAGCGGCGTACGAACCTGAATATGAGTACCCTCGCACAGGCAACAACGAACCTTGACATTAAAAAGGTGCATCTGCATGCCGCTCCTGATCCGGGACACAGCACCCAGCCCCCTTCCGCCTTTGACGAGGGTGTTGCCAGTTTCTTCGAGAATATCGCCTGTTCCGAGTCCGTATGGTTCGCTAAAAAGGAACAAATGTACGAGACGATGGAGCAGTCGGGCCTCTACATGGCCCCCCGCCACATGGAGGGCATCGGCATGAGCTTTCTGGAAGCGATGGCTCACGGCCGCTGTGTGATAGCCCCCGACCGTCCCACCATGAACGAATATATCACCGACGGTGTCAACGGTCTGCTGTATCCTTGGGACGACACGTCGGAAAATCATTGCGGTGCCTCGCTGAAGCGCCCGGCCAAGACCATCAGGGAAATACAGCAGAACGCCTATCAGACCATTGTGGACGGTCGGAAGAAATGGGACACCGACAAGCACCTTATTCTGGACTGGCTGCAACAAGAAGCCCGGCCTGACCGGAAGAAACTGCGCATCAACAGCATCTTCTACGACTGGAACAATCTGCCCAGAACGAAATGGTTTGCAATAACCTTCATAGCAAAGAATCTCTTCTTGTTCAGATTTAGAGACATCAACAGTTTCCATCACAGAAAAAAATAATTAAAGAGGTTAGCACTATAAAACAAGTAACCACATGCTGTTCAATTCCATCGAATTCATCGTATTCCTGCCCATTGTTTTCCTGCTGTACTGGTTTGTCTTCCGCGGCCGACGATGGCAGAACCTGCTTGTCGTCATGGCAAGCTATATTTTCTACGGCTGGTGGGACTGGCGCTTTCTGTTCCTGATAGCCTTTACGTCCTTCTGCAGTTTTGCCAGCGGTCTGCTACTGGAACGCTATGAGGGCCGGAGACGATGGCAGATGGCCTTCAGTGCCGCCAACATCATTCTGAACCTCACCATCCTCGGCATCTTTAAATACTACAACTTCTTTGTTGAGAATCTGGACTTGCTGTTCAGCAGCCTTTTCCACTACCATCTTGACTGGGTGACCATGAACATCGTGCTGCCGGTGGGCATCAGCTTCTACACCTTCCAGGCGCTCAGCTACACCATCGACGTGTATCAGAAGAAGCTGCCTGCCACCCACGACGTCGTTGAGTTCTTCGCCTACATCAGCTTTTTCCCCCAGTTGGTTGCCGGTCCTATCGAAAGAGCCACCAACCTGTTGCCGCAGTTCCAGCACCAGCGCAGCTTCGACTATGCCAAGGCTGTAGACGGTTGCCGGCAGATGCTGTGGGGATTCGTCAAGAAAATTGTGATTGCCGACAACTGTGCCTCGATTGTCAACGAGTACTGGAATAACACCGCAGACCTGTCTGGGCTCTCCCTCTTCCTGCTGGCCACCCTGTTCACGTTCCAGATCTATTGCGACTTCTCCGGCTACAGCGACATTGCCATCGGCTGTGCCCGTCTGTTCGGCTTCAACCTGATGCGCAACTTCAACTTCCCCTATTTTTCACGGAGCATTCCCGAGTTCTGGCGCCGCTGGCATATTTCGTTCACGACCTGGGTTCGCGACTATATCTATTTCCCGCTGGGCGGCAGTCGCTGCAGCAAGTGGAAAATCATCCGCAATGTCTATATTGTCTGGGGAATCAGCGGCCTTTGGCATGGAGCCAGCTGGCATTTCGTTGTCTGGGGCCTGTATCATGCCACGTTGCTGGCCATCTACAACCTGTTCAGCATCAACACCAAGTATCAGCACGTCGTGGCCTATCAGCGCTATCTGCCCAACCTGAAAGAAACGGCACAGCTGCTGCTCACCTTCGTGCTCACCGTGGGCGGCTTCATCATCTTCCGTTCCGAAACGATGTCGCAGGCAGGCGACTATTTCTACAGCATGATGACCCACCCCTTCTTCGGTGATAACAAGCTGATCAGACAATGGGTCATCTGGGGCTGTGTGCTGTTGCTCGTGGAATGGCTACAGCGCGACAAGCAGCACGCCCTGCAATTCCCCAATGCCAAACCCTTCAACTATCTCCCCGTGCGATGGTTCATCTATCTGGCACTCATTTGTATCACCTACGTGTCGTATGCGCTGAACATAGCCGACGATAGCACGTTCATATATTTCCAATTCTGATGAAACGATTCCTGATAAGAATAGCCATTACAGCAGTGCTGACGGGTGTCATGGTCGTCATTGCCAGCACTGTGATGCTGCTGCGCAAGGACCAGCTGAGCTATTACTCCCACGAACGCAATGTTGCACTGGCCTACGACCGTCTGCAGGCTCTGAAGGATACCAACAAGATTGTGATTATTGCCGGTTCCAGCGCTGGGTTCAGCATCAATTCGCGAATGATTGAACAGGCATTCCACATGCCTGTTGTCAACACCGGCACGCATGGCGGCATCGGCACACGCATGCAGTTCGAACTGTACAGCGACCTGCTTCGCGAGGGCGATATTGTCATCTTCTGTCCCGAATATGGAACAAAGAAAAAAACGCTCTATGGCGAAGCCACCCTGTTGAGAATCTTGAGCACCCACATGCCCGAAGCCTATTCCAAGTTCTCGCTGGCCCAGTGGTTGTTCCAGTTCAAAAATATCGGCATACATTGCCGGGAAGCACACGAACATCGCAAAGCTGAAGCATTCGACGGTCCCTATTCAGAAAAAGCCCTTAATGAATACGGCGATATTGAATGGGAGCGGCCTCATCAAGACACCATCAGCTATTATGGCATGAGCAGTGAGATGGACGAAGACCTGCTCGCTTTCTATCAGTATATCCATTCCAACACCCAAGAGCGCGGCATCCACCTGCTGTTCCTGCCGCCAACATTCATGAAAGGCAATTTTCAGCAAAATGCCGAACATATCAGCTGGCTGGCCAATTGTCTCAAGCAGAACGGTATTCCCTGGCAGGCCGAACCGTCAGCATACGCTTTTGACGACAGCCTGTTTTATGACACGCCCTATCACATGACCCCTGAAGGCACTGTCAAACGTACGGAAGTATTGATATCCGACCTGCAGAAATACCTTCGTTCACTAAACACAACGGATAAGCATGAATAAGATTATCGTCATACCCGTCTATAAGCAAGAGCCGACTGCCGACGAACAGCTCTCCTTGCGCCAGTGCCTGAAGATTCTTTCCGCCCACCCCGTCTGTCTAGTATGCCCCAAAAGCCTGAACATACAAGCCTACTGCGAGGCGGCCCAACGAGACATTCCCTGCGAGCGTTTCGACGACAACTTCTTCAAAGGCATCGAAGGCTACAACCGACTGATGCAAAGCAGGGACTTCTACAAGCGATTTGCCGCTTTCGAATATATGCTTATCTACCAGTTGGATGCCTGGGTGTTCCGTGACGAACTGGAAGCATGGTGCCAGAAAGGTTACGACTACATCGGAGCTCCTTGGTTTGAGAAACACTTCAGCCACGAAGAAGGCTACAAGCTGTGGTGTGCCGGCAACGGTGGTTTCTCGCTACGCCACATTCCCACCTTCATCCGAGTGTTGAAGCCACGCCAACGCATGAAGACCATCCACGAAATTTTCCGCAACGACTACCACTCCCCCAGCGATTTGGGGCACTGCCTGATGCTTTGCATGGGACCGCTTTTCGGCAGCAACAGCATGCATCACTATATGAAACGCGGCGATATGCAGCAAATGTGGGAAGACGAATTCTTCTGCATCGGGCTCTTTTCTACTCGCTATCGTCTTCGTATCCCCTCGCCCGAAGAGGCAGCACACTTCTCCTTCGAAATCTCACCACAATATCTGTTTGACGAAATAACGCAAGGAAAGCTACCCTTTGGATGCCATGCCTGGAGAAAATACCATTATGAGGATTTCTGGAAACGGTTTATTCCCAGTGAGTAAGATTCGCGTTTCAGAAAAACACTGAAAATCACTGAAAATCAGCACGGTTACATGCATTTTCCTGCAAAATACTTGCAAAATGCAAAAAAAAAGAGTATCTTTGCGCCCAATGATAATTATACGATGAAGACAGAGCATATCATATTGAGCGACAACAGTGGCAGCCAAACGGCTCCTACAGTTTCAGTGGCAGTACATCTTCATCTGTTCTATCCCGACCTGATTCCTGTTTTCCTTACCCATCTGGCCTATATACCAGTACCCTTCAGTCTGTTTGTTTCTTTACCGGAAAACATCAATGTAAACGAAGACGAGGTCATAAAGTCATTCAGCAGTCTGCCCCGTCTGCGCGACACCAAGGTAAAGCGCACACCCAATCGGGGCCGCGACATTGCACCGATGCTGTGCAGCTTCGCTGAAGAGCTGCAAGGATTCGACGTGATGCTGCATCTGCACACGAAGAAGAGTCCGCAGGCATCCGACCAGTCTGAATGGCTGCACATGATTCTTGCCCACCTGTTGCCCGACGAGCAGCGCGTGGCGGGCATTCTGCAAGCCTTAACCCACGGCGTGGGCATGATGACACCACCCGACTTCATTCGTCATACCACACTCGGCGGATGGGGTGTCAAGGAAAATCAGTTGATTGCCCAACAACTCGTCGATCAAAACGGACTGGACATCAACCTCCAAGAAGAGTACCCGGAAATTGACTACCCCCAAGGTGGCATGTTCTGGGCACGAACGGAATACCTGAGCAAGTTCTTTTCACAACACCTCACCTACAACGACTTCCCCAAGGAGCCCATCGGCATCGACGGCACCATTGCCCATGCCTTGGAGCGCCTTTACTTCCTGTGGGGCTGCCGTTCTGGCCTGAAGGTGTGCCGCATCTATCTGAGCGAGATGGAAGAACTGGGCGACCGTCGCTTTGCCTTCGAGTTTAGCGGCAGTCTGCAACGCGAACGCCAATACTATCAAGAACGCCTCTATTTTGAAGAGAAAAACAAGAAACATCTCCGCCTGTGCCGCTACTTAAGTGTGGCATGCCTGGTGCTGCTGGTGCTCTTGTTGATCTCATTATTCACATAATCCGAAATGAAAAAAAAGGAAATAGCTGTCACACTATTGATTTCTACCTATAACTGGTTGGATGCCCTACAGAAAGTGCTGCAGGGTGTGGAGCGCCAGACCGTGATGCCCGACGAGATTGTCATTGCCGACGATGGCTCGAAAGAAGACACCACTGCCTTCATCCAGCAATATGCCAAGCAGTCGAAGGTGCCCGTCCGCCATGTCTGGCATGAAGACAAGGGGTTCCGCCGTTCCATGATTCTGAACAAGGCCATCGCTGCTGCCAAGGGCGACTATATCATTGAGATGGACGGCGATGTCATTCCCGATCGCCACTTCATTGAAGACCACGTGGCAACGGCCCGCAAAGGCTGTTTTGTCTGCGGCGGACGCATCATGCTGACAGAGGATGGCCGCGTGGCCTCATCCCACTATTTCAACTGTATCCGCAGCCGCATACTGCGCTCCTGGATTCTGCACAACGACACCACCTACAACGTGCGCCACATCAAGGGATGCAACCTGGCCTTCTGGCGCAGCGACTTCATTGCCGTCAACGGCTACGACGAAGACATCGAGGGCTGGGGAAGCGAAGACCATGAGTTCACCAGCCGTCTGCTCTTCTCGGGCGTTACCTACCGCCGGCTCAAGTTCGGCGGCATTGTCTATCACCTCTACCACCCGTCGGCATCGAGAGAGAATGCCGGCAGGAACGACGAGATATTCCGGAAGGTGTGGCAGGAACAGAAGAAGTGGGCGGATAATGGCGTAAACAAATACCTGAAATGAAAGTCTCTGTCATTGTTCCCAACTACAATCATGCTCCCTACCTGAAGGAACGGCTGGACAGCATCCTTGCACAGACCGAGCAAGACATCGAGGTGATTATCCTGGACGACTGCTCCACAGACAACAGCATGGAGGTGCTGCAGCCCTACGAGCAGCATCCCAAGGTGCGCCCCGTTGTTCGCAATGCCACCAATACGGGCAGCCCGTTCCGCCAATGGCTGCATGGCTTCGAACTGGCCCAGGGCGAATATATCTGGATTGCCGAGAGCGACGACGTGGCCGAGCCTACCTTCCTCGAAGAGAGTCTGAAACGGCTGGAGCAGCACCCACAGGTGCAGATGACGTTCACGTGGTCCACCTTCATCGATGCCGAGGGCAAAACCATGCGCAAGTCGCCCGACCGTCCGTCGCTCTACAAGGGAGACGGCGTGTACAACGGGCACAATTTTGCACTTCGCCGCATGCTGTTCCGCAATGTCATCTACAATGCCTCGATGGTGGTGTTTCGCAAGAGTGCCTTGAAGAATGTGTCGCCCGACTTCCAGACGTTCCGCTCCGGCGGCGACTGGGTGTTCTGGTTCGACATTATGACCCAGGGCGACATTGCCGAGATACCACTCCGTTTGAACCATTTTCGTCAGCATGCCGGAAAGGTGACGGTGCGTGCCGACAAAGACGGACAGAACATGCTGGAGAATGCGCGGTGCCTGCGCCATATCTGCAGCGAACTGCAGCTGACGGCCCTGCAGCGAAAGAGCGTAAAGGGTCGCATGACCCTCCGCTTCAGAAAGAAGTCGTTCCCCGGCAAACAACAACTCAAAGAGCAATTCCCTGAATGCTATGGCGGTTCCTTCAGCGACATGCTGTTCTACGAACTGGATAAACGGCTGGGCATCACAGGTTTGTTAAGATAAGAAGACACTCGTTTTTATGCTTTTTAATTCATTTGAATACCTCCTTTTCCTTCCAATAGTCTTTACGCTCTACTGGCTGCTGAAGAACCACTACCGCTGGCAGAACGTGCTGATTCTCATTGCCAGCTATGTGTTCTATGGCTGGTGGGACTGGAAGTTCCTGCTGCTCATCGCCTTCTCCACAGGCCTGTCGTATGGCGGTGCCTTGCTCATTGAACACGAACGGGAGAAAGGCAAGCAGCGCGCGACCTACTGGACCTGCACAGTCAGCATCGTGCTGAATCTGGCTGTGCTGTGCGTGTTCAAGTACTACAATTTCTTCGTCGACAACCTCATTGCCCTGTTCCCCTCGCTGTTTGGGGCCCATCGGTCGTCACTGCTCATCCATGTGGTGCTGCCCGTAGGCATCTCGTTCTACACCCTGCAGTCGGTGGCCTACGTCATAGATGTCTACAAGCACAAGATACAAGCCACGAAAGATGCCGTAGCCTTCTTCTCGTTCGTCAGCTTCTTCCCACAGCTGGTGGCCGGCCCCATTGAGCGAGCCAACAACCTGCTGCCACAGTTCCTGCGGCCGCGCACCTTCGACTACGCCGTGGCCGTTGACGGATGCCGCCGCATTCTGTGGGGCCTGTTCAAGAAGCTGGTCATTGCTGACAACTGCGCCGTCTACGTGAACGAGGTGTGGCAAGACTTCGGTTCGCAAAGCACTGGCACGCTCCTGCTGTGCGCAGTCCTCTTTACGCTGCAGATATACGGCGACTTCTCGGGCTATAGCGACATTGCCATCGGCAGCGCCCGTCTGTTGGGCGTGAAGCTCATGGACAACTTCCGCATGCCGTTTTTCTCGCGCAACATGGCCGAGTTCTGGCGGCGCTGGCACATCTCGCTCAACAGCTGGTTCTCCGACTATGTCTACATCCCCCTGGGAGGCAGCCGCGAGGGAAAAGCCAAGCACCTGCGCAACATCTTCATTGTATTCCTGCTCTCAGGTCTGTGGCACGGTGCCAACTGGACATTTATTGTGTGGGGTCTGTTCCTGGCCCTCTGCTTCGTGCCTATCATTCTCGGTGGCAAGCCCAAGACCGACTGGCGTGTGTTGGAACAGCGCCGCTCACTAAGCACCTGGATGCACACGCTGCTCACGTTCATTCTGTTCACCATCAGTCTCATCATTTTCCGTGCCCCTGACATATCTACAGCATTCGAATATTTCCTATCAATAGGCCGCTGTTCATTGGGAGAAATAGATTACTCTCCTCACCTTCTGAACCCCACGCTCATTGCCATTCTGTTCATGCTGGTCATGGAGTGGACCATGCGATTCCGTGCCCATCCGCTGGATCTGAGCGAGAAGTGTCCCACCGTGCTGCGTCTGGCCATCTACTATCTGCTCATCACCGCACTGGTGCTGTTCTCCGGACAATCACAAACATTCATCTATTTCCAGTTCTAACATGAATATGAAAAAGTTTATCATCCGATTCCTCCTGATATGCAGCCCGTTCGTTGTGCTCTATGCCTACCCCATGTTGCGCTATGCCCATGGCGAGAGTTTCGGTGACCTAAGTCAGTTGGGCAGCTATTTCTTCCATAAAGACTACATATCCATGATGGCTTACGACCCGGGATTCAAACGCCATGTAGTCTTGGCAGAAGACATCACGAAGGAAGTGAACGACTCGGATGTGGTGGTGATTGGCGATTCCTTCACGCAGTTAGGCTATAACAACTTCATGGAATATCTACAGGACGGCTGTCCCAACCGCACTATATACGGAGTCCACACTTACCGCTATGGCATGGAGTGGCACTATGCCCACCAGTCGCTTGAGGGTTCTGACAAAGTGCTGGACTTTCCAGGGAAAGCCGATGTCGTGCTATACCTTCTTCACCACGCCAAGCGGCTGCCTTCCACAATTGTCATCGAATCATCAGAGATGTGGCTCATGGAAAGCATCATCAAAGCAAATTTTGATGTGTGCGAAGATTCCTTGAAAGAATATGAAGGAGCGCCGTTGCTCCCTTCAGCCGAAAAATACGAGATCTATACGCAGAAACTTGTACAGCTGGATGCACTGGAATGCCTGTTAGACGGCAGGGCGTTCCGTTTTGCACAAGACTGGGTCAAGCATAAGAGCGGCGTGTCGGAATGTCTGGTAAAGACATCGGCATTGTCGCAACCTATGTTCAACTGTAAGGGAAATGAGAGCACGCTATATTATCTGCCTTACATGCTGAATTGGTCAGAAACCGATATCGAGACCATGCGCTCAAGGATGGCACAGATTGTTGAAGAAGGTGACAAGCGAGGGGTAAACATCGTATATATGATACTGCCACTGAAAGAACATTTATACAAGGAATACATGCTCACAGCAGGCCCACAGGCAACCTATCTTTCCGACCATCTGACAGACCTTGCTGACAATCCTCACTACTTGCTCTGCTATCCTATCCTGAAAGACATGCTGGAGCGAGGCGAACAGGATGTTTTTCTGTGCAGTGATACCCACTGGTCGTACAAAGGTGCCCAAGCCTGCGCCGAAGCTCTACAGTCAAAGATAAAATCTGCAGAACAATGACCCGACATTCCTATTCATTAGATGCTTTCCGCGTACTGGCCATCTTCGGTGTGTTTTTCTGCCATCTCAATTTCTATAATGGAGGGTTAGAAGAAGGGCTGACACTCCTTGACAGTGTTTTGGCCAACATCGGCGGTTTGGCTGCCCACTTCTTCATTGTGCTGTCGGCCTTCCTGGCCGCTTATTTCTATGACCGAGGCATGTCGAAAGGCTATTGGTCATACGTCAAGAAACGTATGCGCCGCCTGCTACCTGTCAATATTGTGACATTGCCGTTCTATGTGGTTATAACAACTTATGTTGGCTTCTATGCATTGTCTTTTGGAAAGACCATCGTTGATGTACTCCTGTCAGCTCTTCTCTTGCAGGAACTGCTCAAGTTCTCTGCCCAGCTGTTCAACACACCGGCATGGACCATCTCAACACTTTTCATTCTGTATCTCATCACACCGGCGCTGATGTGGCTTATTCGGAAGCTCAAAAATCCCTGGGTGCTGGTGGCACTGGTCGTGGTGCTGACATGGAGCGACGTTGAATACCGTGAATGGCTCACTGCCGTGAAGCCCGACAACTGGTGGCTGAACTATGCATCGCCAGTCAACCGTATTCTGTCGTTCGTGCTCGGTCTGGCGCTGGGACATGCTGCACGGGTTATTGTCTGTCCGCAACAACTGCGCCGCTACACCACCTATATTGAGCTCGCCGTCTTCGGCATATTTTTCTACGGATGCACTATGATTCAGAAAGACTATGCCGTCTGTCACTATGTCATCACCTACTCCACGCCGCTCATCATTGCGCTCTGCTTCATGGAGGGGGGGGTAATTACTCGCCTGATTTCCGCCTGCGGCATCAGCAAGGCATCGCCCTATGTCTATGCCTTCTACATGTGCCATTTCTTCTTCATCTTGCTGGCTTATGCCGTCTGCAACCAGATGCTGGGCATTTGGGGACACCTGACGCTGGCACAGGGCTACGCAATGGCTGTTGCAACCTTCTTGGTGGCCTGCGGTGCCAGCGTGCTGCTGCACCACTTCGTAGAGAAACGTTTCTAAAGACTTAAAAAACATTCATCATGATATCACTCATCATCTGCACACGCCATCCCAACGACCTGGCCGAACTGCGCCGGAATGTGGATGAAACCATCGGAACAGCCTATCAGTGGATTGTCATCGACAACAGCGAGAACCGCTATAGCCTGTGTGCCGCCTATAACGAGGGCGTGCGACAGGCTGAGGGCGAGCTGCTGTGCTTCATGCACGACGATATTGTGTATCACACCCGCGACTGGGGCAAAAACGTGGAACGCCATTTCCAGTTGCCCGAGGTGGGCATGATTGGTGTGGCAGGGTCGCACATCATACCGGCGGCAGGCGACTGGCGCGTGGGGTTCATTCCCTACCACGTGCTGCATTTCGTACAGCGCAACCACTCACTCATGCAGTATGACTCCTACTTTGCCGAAGAGGCCCGGCTTTGCGTCGACGGTCTGCTGACCGAGGTCGCTGTGCTCGATGGCGTATGGTTCTGTCTGCCAAAGCGTTTGTTCGACAGCGGAACGGTGAGATTCGACGACCGGAACTTCACGTCGTTCCACATCTACGATACCGACATCAGCATGCAGGTGGTACAGACGGGCCGGAAGCTCTATGTGGTCGACGATGTGCTGCTGGAGCACAACTCCAAGGGCGTTTTCAACGAGTCGTTCGTTGAAGCCCTGCAGACGTTCTTCCAAAAGTGGGAAGGGCGGTTGCCCGTGGTTCGCGGCATGGAGGTCGACACCGAACAGTTGAGCCGCGATGCCAAGCGCCACAGCGACGAGCTGGCTGAGCGCATCAGCAGCGACCACGACATGGTGACGGTGATTAACTACTGGAAACAGGTGAACGCCGGGAACACCCCTGCGGCTCCCCTGACGCAGAGCCAGCAGGAACTGTCGTCGTTCACTGAATTTCTGTTCATGAAGAATCTGGTGAAATACTATCCTGACAAGCAAGCCTCGCGTGCCTATCTCATGAAGGAGCTGCACCGGCTGTCCCTCAGCCACCGTTGCCTGCTGCTGTGGAAATACTTCCTCTACCGCGTGCTCTGCCTGCCTTTCAAGCAGAAATCAATGAACATGGTCATTGCCAACGGCAATCCCACACCAGCCAAGAGATAAAGCAGCCACCATCCCTGCGTGGCATATTCAGCAATCACCGGGAACTCGCCTAACTGTGCTATCGGAAGATGATAGATCAGGATGATGACGAGGCTGACCACCTTGAACGACAGCAGATGCCACGTGAGAATGGAAAGTGTGTGCTGACCCACAAACGAGAAGAAGCGCTGCACAGCGGCCGGCATGGCATAGCGCGTGAACAGCGAATAGAATGCCCACGTGCAAAGGATGGCCGTGAGCAGGTGTGGGAACAGCTGCCACCCTTCGTATTCGGTATAGTCGATGGCCAAGGGCCAGTACTTGATGCCTACGAAGGTGAGCGCAATGGCGGCGATGACCGCCCACAGCGGAAATACAGGCATGCGCTTCTCCTTCATGGCATAGCCTGCAATGAACAGGAATGCCGCTGCAAAGGCGCGCGTGTTGATGTTCAGGAAGACAATGTGGAAGTTGGTCAGGTGGGTCACCGTCAGCAACACCAGCGAAGCCACCAGCGCATACTCGCTTTTCTTTGATAGCCGGAGCGTAATCCACGCAATGATGGAACCGAAGAACAGGGCATTCAGAAACCAGTAGCCGCCCAGCAGCCAGTCGTTGCCACGCATCTGGCTCACCGCCAGCCAGCAGGTCCAGAGCGTGTCCTTCCAGTCGTAGGGCGTGGCTCCTTCGCCCAGGAATCCGTAGGTGGTGTCGTAGATGTGCGTAGCAAAAAACAGAGGGCGCAACAGCACAAAGACGATGGTCCACTTCACGAATGGCACGTAGAGCCCCTTGGCTCGCTTCTTCAGAAACGTCAGTGGGTCGGCCAGATATTTCGCGTTGAAGCAATAGCCTGAAGCTATGAAGAACAAGGGCATGTGGAACATGGACAGGAAGCCGATGGCATAGGGAATGGAACACATGCTGTGTCCCAGCACCATCAACATGATGCCCAGCGCTTTGAGATAGGTGATACCTGAATTCATCGTGATTTTTATCTGTCAAGCAGATGGATGATACGGATGGCAGTGTGAATCAGTTTCTTGTATATTTTCTTTTTCTTGATCAGGTCGTCGGCTTCGAGTGCCAGTGGATGCATCTTCGTAAAGCGATCCATGATGTGGAGCGTCTCCATCATGGCTGGTGGAATGGCATCGGTGTCCAGACGGTTCCGCTCGGCCCACAGGCGGTCGTCCATCACGCAGCTCATGCCGCCCACCAGAAAACGGCACACGGTGACGGGCACATACTGGAAGGTGCAGCCCTTCAGGGCCAGCTCGATCCACTTGGCCCAGTCGGCATACAGGCGGTAGCTCTCGTCGTAGGGGCTCTGCTTCATGAGTGCGTTCTTGATGAACATGGCCTGATGGCAGATGTTGTCGCGACAGATGAAATAGAGCGAGAACGTGCGGGGTGCCTGGCGCAGCTCCTCGTTGCCGTCGGGGAACTGCAGCATCCAGTCGCCGTAGAGCACGTCGGCTTCACGGGGCTGGGAGAAGACTTGTTCGAGCACCGTGGGCGCATAGAACGTGTCGCCCGAGTTCATGAAGATCATGTAGTCGCCAGTGGCATGGGCAATGCCTTTGTTCTGGGCATTATACACGCCGCGGTCTTTCTCGCTGCACCAGTAGGCCATCAGGTCTTGATGGGCTTCGATGAAGGCGCGGTCGCCCTCGGTGCTGCCACCGTCGATGACCAGCCACTCCCAGTCGCGGAACGTCTGTTGCTGAATGCTCTGGCAGGTCTGCTTGAGGCCCTCCAGGTTGTTATAGTTGATGGTGATGATGGATACTTTCATGAGGTGTGATAAGGCTTGCGCAATGATTATTCTTTAGTGGCCGGACGGCGGTCCCAATAGCTCTTCCAGCCCATGCGGACGGCATAGTCTTCCTGGCTCATTTTCTCGTAGACCTTGCCGTCTTTCTCGTAGAAGCGGATGTCGAACTCTTCCTTGGTGCGCGACCAGCGGTCGTGGCTCCACAGCCAGAAGGCGGGGTCGCGGCGGATGGTCTTCTCCATCTCCTGCATGTAGCGCTCGGTCAGCTGGTAGTCGGCCACCGCGTCGGGATGGCGGTCAAGCAACTTGAACTCGCACTCATAGTAGCCGCGGCGAATGCGGCGCACGTCACCATAGAAATAGGCCTGTCCGGTGCGCTTGATGATGCGCTCGCTGCCGGTGAACATGGGGGTGTAGTGGTTCAGGAAGGGCATCCACAGATGGATGTTGTGCCAGTTGGGCTTCTGGTCGGCAATATAGCCCACCACCACGGGCCGGCCCTGCTGGCGGTATTTCACTATGTCGCGCAGTGCACGCTCCATGGGTATGCAGTCGCTGCCGAAGCGCTGGCGCAGCTGCAGGAAGAACTGGTTGGTCTCGGGGTTCTCAATGGGGTGGTAGAGCTCGGCACACACGCCTTTGTCCGACATGGCCAGCGGCAGCGTGCTCACCCACTCCCAGTTGCAGTAGTGGCCCAGCATGACGCCACACGACTGCCCTTCGGCCCAGCACTGCTCTATCTGCTCGGTGCCTTTGAACACCATGCGGCGGCGCATCTCGCTGCGGCTGATGGTGGCCATCTTGAAGGTCTCCACGATATAGTCGCAGAACCAGTGGTAGAAGCGCTGCTCCGTCTGCTTGATCTCGGCGGCGCTCTTCTCGGGGAAGGCGCTGGCCAGATTGTCCCTGACCACCTGGCGGCGATAGCGTATCAGGTAGTACACAATGACATACATCATATCGGAGAACATATAGTGAATGCGCAGCGGCAGCAGCGAGAGTACCTTCAACAGAGCGAAGCCTGCCTTCATCAGAGCGCTCAATAGCCTTTTTTTCATATCATCCTTTGTTCAAGAAAAGCGGATTTTTCCAATTCATTTGCAAATTTAGACAAAATTTTTGAAAAACCGCGGCTTATTGAGAGTTTTTTTGAAAAACCACCGTGTGATTATATGTATTTCTCGCCGTACTTCATGCCCACCTCGTTGACATACTTGCGGATGAGGGCCGACGAGTCTTCCTTCGGACAGATGAGGAGCACGTCGCCTTGCTCGGCCACAATGTAGCCGTCGAGACCGTTAATCACGCCGATGTGGCCCTTGGGCAGACAGACTATGTTGTTGCGGCAATTGTCCATCAGCACCTCCGATTCGAGCACCACGTTCTCGTCGTCGGTCTTCTGCAGATATTCGTACAGCGAGTGCCACGTGCCGATGTCGGCCCAGCCGAAGTCGCACTGCACCACATACACATTGTCCGACAGCTCCAGCGCGGCTTGGTCCATCGACAGGTTGGGATAGGCCGGGTAGTAGTTCTGCACGTATTCGGCCTCTTCCTCCAGCGAGTAGTGGCCCTTCAGATTGGCCAGACGGTAGGGCATGTCGGGGATCACCTTCAGATACCACTGGCGCAGATGGCGCACGTTGGTCATGAACATGCCGGTGTTCCACATGAACTCGCCGCTCTCCATGAACACCTTGGCAAACTCGCGCTCGGGCTTCTCGGTGAACGACTGCACCTTGTTGATGCCCTTGGCCAGCGTGGGCTCGCCTATCTGGATGTAGCCATAGCCGGGCTCAGGACGGGTGGGCTTGATGCCCATGGTCAGCATGATGTCGTTATCAGTGACGAAGTCGAGCCCCTCTTGCACGCTCTGCAGGAACGAGGCCTCGTTCATCACCAGCTGGTCGGCAGGCACCACCAGGATGCGCGCATCGTCGCTCTCGCGGTGAATGCGTCGGCCGGCCCATGCCACGGCCGGTGCGGTGTTGCGGTTCACGGGCTCCGCCAGCACATGCTCCGACGGAACCTCGGGCAACTGCTGGCGCACGCGGCCCATATACTCTTTCGAGGTAGTAATATAAATATGGTCTACGGGCACTATCTTCCTAATGCGGTCGAACGTCTGCTGCAACATCGACCGCCCGGTGCCGAAGAAGTCCATGAACTGTTTGGGGCGTTCCAGCCGGCTCGACGGCCACAGACGGCGGCCCTTGCCACCAGCCAGAATCACACAATAGTTGTCTTGATTCAATGTTTCCATCATGTTAGATTATAGTTGTCTTATTACTATTAGATTTTTAGTTTCACGAAATAACGATGCTAAGATACGCAAAATCTGTGAACCATCCAAGTATTTTTAAGTTTTTTAGGAGAAACTTTTGTCATTTCTTTGTTGTTTCAAATTTTCTTCTTACCTTTGCAACCGCTTTGAGAAGCCCAGATGGCGGAATCGGTAGACGCGCTGGTCTCAAACACCAGTGGGGCAACCCGTGCCGGTTCGACCCCGGCTCTGGGTACAAGGCTTGAAAGCAATCCCCTGTAAGTCAAGGCTTACAGGGGATTTTTCGTTGACAGCCGTCCCCCCCCGTTCAGCGGCCCTCCGCCAGCAGTGCCGCAATAAGCGTCAAATTGTGCTCTGTTTAACGTCAAACCTCGCTCTGTTTAACGTCAAATCTCGCTACAGTTAATATCAAATCAGAGCGAGAAATGACGTTAAACAGAGCGAGACTTGACGCTTATTGCAGCAAGAACTGACGCGGATTGTCAAGACACCGGATTTGAAATATCGGCTGAGACCGGATTTTGGCAGGAAATGAGGCTCAGTCTGAACGAACGAAGGAGCCGCGAAAACGTCACGGCTCCTTCGTTCGTGGACCAGCCAGGGCTTGAACCTGGGACCTCCAGATTATGAGTCTTTTTGGCGGTAATTTCAAGAAATCACAAATAATGCTAAATGCCGATAAATAAAGGGTTTTTCTATGCCAAAGAAGATTTACATGTCCACCGAATCTGCTGATTTGGCTAATTTCAGCTACAAGGGAGTCTATGTGTCGCTGACCATAGACACACGAAAATGGGTTGTTACGAAGAGGGATGCCGCTGGCCGTCCTACAGAAC
>JAFTFX010000004.1 GCA_017458225.1 Prevotella sp.
ACAGGAGAATTGCATCCATACAGGCCAAAATCAACCGAAGGCCAAGGGAAAAACTAAACTTTCTCACACCAAATGAAGTCTTTTTCAAACATTATGCCTAACTTTGCACACAACTTGCACTTGCTGGTTGACTCTATAAAAGGTGGAAAAGTTTTCTAACGCTGAAACTTTTCCACCTTTTTCTTGCCTATTCCAAAAATAGTTCGTATCTTTGCTTTCGCAGACCTGCGCCTTTCGGGGAATGTGGGTATGCACTATATATAGAAAAAGACGTTTCTGACGTTTTATCTGTGGCGTACTGAACTCGCAACTCAAATCCTGCTACATGATAAAGCAATGAGAGCGTCCATGGGTATGTATCTATTGCCCTCACTGGCATCTCCAGCAGATGCGGTGTTGGTAGTAATACATATAGGCGTGGGCCTTGCGTTGCTTATCTCTAGCAGGAGGGCAATGCGAGGCCTAGTACGCGGGATAAGCAACAGAGCAGGTCCCGCTTCTTTTATGTATATAGGTTAGAATTACTAAATAGCTAAGAACCCGTCCGGCTGGGGCCGCAGGACAAGAAAGAGAAGTGACAAATGATAAAGAGAATGATTTGTTTGTTGTTCTTTTCAATGACCCTTTCTATAGCCGAAATGTGGGCTGCGGAAAGTAAGTCATTGATAGTAGAACTACAGAATGGCAGCCAAACAACCTTTGTTCTTTCGGAAAAGCCAGAGATGACCTTTGCCAACCATGTGTTGACGATTGTCATGAACAACAAAAGCAGCGATTTTGAAATCAGCGATGTAAAGCAATTCTATTTCGGCGAAATATCTTCGGATATTCAGCAGTTGAAAGTCAATGAGTTGAAAATTGTATATCAGTCAGATGACAAGGTTGTGATAGAGGGCGCTAGTGAGAGCGACCGAATAGTAATTTACTCAATAAAGGGAGTCATGCAAAAAGCGGCTGTTTCGTTTGATGGCGAGAAAGCAGAAGTATCCCTTTCCTCCCTGCCTAAAGGAACTTATATCGTAAATGTACAGAACAAACAATCTTTTAAAATAATCAAGAAATGAAAAAACTAGTTATTGCAGCAATGACATTGCTCTGTGGACTTGTGGCACAGGCACAGGAAGTAATGGTGATTGAGAAAAGCGACGGCTCCACAGTGCGCATGAACGTCAACGAGGTAACGCGAGTTATCTTTGAGCAAGCGACAACCACCCATAATGGTCGTGAATTTATAGACTTAGGCCTACCCAGCGGCTTGAAGTGGGCCACCTGTAACGTCGGTGCCTCAAAACCTGAGGAATATGGAAACTACTATGCCTGGGGCGAGACCACCCCAAAGAGCACGTACTCATGGGATAATTATAAATGGGGATCTTCTGCTGGTTGGCCAAAAGTGACTAAATACAACACAGATTCCGGTATTGTATCTAAAAGGGTACGAGCAACCAGGAATATCTAATACCAACTATTTGTAAAACGCTCATTTTCAGATACTTTTAATTTTTAACACTTGATGGTTGAAATTTGGTAGTTACCGAATTTCAGTATATTTTTGCAATGTATTTCTACCGCGAGGAATTTACGGGGCTCCGAAATCGTCACTTTGCGGACTCGGTTGACAAAGGGTTACGATGAGGTGCAAAGAGTGACAAAACGGAGCGGAAGGCAGGTAATCCGTATCATCGGGTGTTGCCGACAAGCAGACCAAAGAAGGTCAAGGAACCTGTGACGAAATCAGCCAAGACCAAGAATGGCATGAGCATTTCCAAAGTCGGTACAGAGCAACAAGAGCCCGAGGTGCTTGACTACATTTCCGGCGAGGAGGTCATGAGCATCTATAAAGTCAAGAAAAGTTGGCTGTATACTTCTGCCAAACGGAACCAGGTGCCTGTGTGTCGGATAGCCAGAAAGAACTACTACAGCCGTAAGCACATGGATAAGTTGTTTGGCAAGTCTGTCGATGTGGAGGCTATCAGCGAGTGGCTGACTATGAAGGAGGCAGAAGAACTATACGGTATGAGTGGCCTCTGTTCGCTCCAACGCTTATCGCCACCATATTCCGACCAAACGTGAATATGGACAGACCTTCTACTCCAAAAGCCATTTTGAGGAGTTGAGACGTACAGACCTAGTAAACGATGACAGATTGACATACCAGATCCTCATTCCATTGCCTTCCACATCAGGGACGAGCAGATGAAGCAGGCTGTAGCACAGAATTGTTAAAAATGCATTATTTTCAGCGGAAACATAAAAAAAAACAATGTTTCCGCTGATTATAAGAATATTTTTACTATATTTGCAGCGGTTTTAATTAAAAAGAGAAATATCTATGATCATTGGTCGTGAAAAAGAACAACGTGAACTGCTGAATCTCCTAGAAATGGAAGAGTCGCAGTTTTGTGCCGTCTATGGCCGCCGTCGTGTAGGCAAGACGTATCTTATCCGTGAGACCTTCAACTACCAGTTCTGCTTCCAGCACACAGGTGTGGCCAAAGGAACGCTTCGCCAGCAACTGACAGCCTTCCGAAACTCCCTGATGGCAGCAGGCATGGCCAAGTGCAACATACCTAAAAGTTGGATTGAAGCCTTCGAATTGCTGAAACAACTCATTATAAATGCCCCGGCGGGGAAAAAAGTTCTCTTTATCGACGAACTCCCGTGGATGGATACCCCCAAAGGGAATCTGATTGGTGCTTTGGAAAGTTTCTGGAACGGTTGGGCTACAGCCCGCCGTGAGAAAGACATTGTGTTGATAGTATGCGGCAGTGCCACTTCATGGATCAGCAAGAAACTCCTGAAGGACAAGGGAGGCCTTCGCGGAAGACTCACCCTGCGCGTAAAACTCGTTCCGTTCACGCTCCGCGAGTGCGAACTCTTTGCTCAGGGAGCCAACCTTGCCTTAGGCAGGAAGGACATTCTGGAACTATACATGATTCTTGGTGGCATACCTTACTATTGGAGTTTCCTGAAGAAAGGATTGAGTGTCGCACAGAACGTCGACCAGCTGTTCTTCACGGAGACTGGCCAGCTGCGAGACGAGTTTGAAGCACTTTATGCCACGCTGTTCAAACGTCCTGAGAACTATCTCAAGGTCATAGAATGTCTGAGCGACGGCAGACGTTCCGGCATGACAAGGGAGGAAATACTGGCAGCAAGTAAACTCTCAGATGGAGGCACATTCTCAACCATATTGGAGGAATTGGAAGAGAGTGGTTTCATCCGCCGCTTTGCATCCGCCGATACTGCAGAGACGAACGCGTTGTATCAGTTGATAGACAACTATACACTGTTCTATTACCTCTGCATCAAAAAGAATGCCTTCAGCGATGAGCACTATTGGCTGAACACCTGCACATCGTCGGCCCATAACACCTGGAAGGGGCATGCCTTTGAACGTGTCTGCCTCCAGCACGTTCCGCAGATTAAAGCAGCCCTGGGTATCTCTGGCGTACAAACAAACGTATGTTCATGGTTTGTGCGTGGCTCAGAAGAGCAGCGAGGGGCACAAATAGACTTGGTCATGCAACGGGCTGACGGTTTTACGGACATCTGCGAGATGAAACATTCCGTAAACACCTTCTCCATAGACAATGATTACGCCAAGGACTTGCAAAACAAGCTTGACGCATACCACGAATTGTCGAAAGACAAACGCACCCTTCATCTTGTCATGGTAACAACGAACGGTGTTACTCACAACAACTACTTTAACATGGTACAAAAAGAAATAATCATGGATGAGTTGTTTACATAATGTGAACTGACTCATGCTACATGAAAGTATTCCTTGGTCCACCCATTCCTCTGAGTATAACGCTGTCAATAGCATCCAACTCGAACGACCTCCATACAAGGACGACGTGCAGCACCAAAGCAGTCTGCATATTTTGGCTCAGAAGCAAAAGTTCAACCAGTGGCTTCAAAGCGAAAACCCTCTTATAATGGCTAACTGTCTCCGAAATGCAATGGCACAAGGAACATAATTTAACATCGAGATGCCGAGATATCGAAATTTCGAAACGCCGAAATACTGAAACGTCGAAATCTCACGAACAAATTTTGCAGCCAATGAAATTTTAGTTACCTTTGCACCCTGTTATGCTAAAGGACATTATTTCACAAGAGCAATGCGAGCAGTTGCAAGCATTGGTCAGAGAGAGCGACACCATCATCTGCGTATGCCACCAGAACCCTGACGGGGACGCACTGGGCAGCTGCCTGGGATGGGCAGAGGTGTTGCGCACACATTTTGGAAAAGAACCGCAGGTTATTGTGCCCGACCAGTACCCCGACTTCCTGCAATGGTTGCCTAACAGCGAGAAGATTATCCGCTACGACAAGCACAAGGAGGGCTGCGACTGGACGCTGCAGCATGCTGACCTGATATTCTGCCTGGACTTCAACACGACGAGCCGCGTGGCCGACATGCAGCAGGCACTCGAAAAGTCACCGGCCAAGATGGTGCTCATCGATCATCACTTAGGCCCCGACATACCAACCGTGCTCACCATTTCACACCCCGAGGCTTCGTCAACATGCGAGCTGGTGTTCCGACTGACGTGGCAACTGGGGGCCTTCGAGCAAATGAGCAAGCACTTCGCTACCCCCATCTACTGCGGTATGATGACCGACACAGGGGCCTTCACCTACAATTCGGACGACTGCGATGTGTACTTCATCGTCAGCCAACTGCTCACAAAACACATCAACAAGGACAAGATTTATCGCAACGTCTACCATAACTTCTCGGAAGACCGGCTACGGCTGATGGGATATGTGATGTACAAAAGTCTGGTGGTCGACGCATCTCACCACGCCTCCTACTTCACCCTGACACGTGAAGACCTGAAGCGTTTCCACTTCATGAAGGGCGATGCCGAGGGACTTGTCAACATGCCCCTGCAGATCAAGGGACACAAACTGAGCATATCGCTGCGCGAAGATACAGAAAAAGAGAACACCATCTGGGTCAGCCTGCGCAGCGTCGACCAGTTCCCCTGCAACGAGATGGCTGCACGTTTCTTCAATGGCGGCGGGCATCTGAATGCCTCTGGCGGCAGACTGAACTGCAGCATTGCAGAAGCCGTGAAAATTACCGAACAGGCTATTCGGGCTTTCGAAGGGCTGCTGAAGTAACTACTCTGCAGAGGGTGACAGGTGAAGTGTAAAGGGTGATGAGAGTGCTAAAATCGTTAATTAATGTATAGCAGAAGCAAATTCTTCACGCTACACTCTTCACTCTTCACTAAAAAATACTACCTTTGCAGTGCAATTCATACTGTAATCAAAGAAAAAAATGAAGAAAATTGTTCTTACGCTGCTCGCGCTTTCCGCTATTCTGGGCATCACCTCATGCGACAACTATGAGACGTATGCCGATCAAAAGGAGAAAGAGCGCGATGCCATCAGCGACTTCATTTCCTATCGCGGAATCAGGCAGATAGACGAGAACACCTTCCACCTGAATGGCAACAAGACGAACACCGCAACCAACGAGTATGTCTACATGAACAATTCAGGTGTCTACATGCAGATAGTGCGCAAGGGCAGTGGTGCTCCGCTGGAGGACAACAAGACCACTGAACTGTACGTCCGCTTTGTGGAGATGGCTATCTTCGACACCACACAGGTTATCACCAATTACTACAGTCCCTACGACCCTGACATCATGTCGGTCAACAAGACAGGTGTTAACCTTACGGCCTCGTTCACCTATGGCACCATGCTCTCGTCATACGGCGGTTCAGTGCCTGCCGGATGGATGGTTCCGCTGAACTACATCAACGTGGGCGGTCCTACTGCCGACGAGGATATTGCCAAAGTACGCCTCATCGTACCCCACACACAGGGGCACTCGACAGCCAACGGCAATGTCTACCCCTATTTCTATGAAATCAGTTTCCAAAAAACACCTGGATTATGACACTTATTAAATCAATTTCTGGCATCCGCGGAACAATCGGCGGACGCACGGGCGACACGCTCAATCCACTGGATATCGTTAAGTTCACAACAGCATACGCCACCTTCATCGGTGGCAAACGCATCGTTGTAGGTCGCGACGGCCGTATCTCAGGCCCCATGGTGCGCGACGTGGTCTGCGGCACGCTGGTAGGTATGGGCTACGAAGTCATCGACATCGGTCTGGCCACAACCCCGACGACCGAACTGGCCGTACGCTGGCATGAGGCCGACGGCGGCATCATCATCACGGCCTCGCACAATCCCACACAGTGGAATGCCCTGAAGCTGCTGAATTGCGAGGGCGAGTTCCTCACTGCAGCCGACGGAGCAAAAGTGCTGGAGATTGCTGAAAAGGAAGACTTCGACTACGCCCCAGTAGAGAAACTAGGCCACGTGGTGAAGGACGACGCCATGAACCAGCGCCACGTACAGTCGGTGCTCGACCTGCGTCTGGTCGACGTAGAGGCCATCAAAAAGCGCAAGTTCCGCGTCTGTGCTGACACCATCAACAGCGTGGGCGGCATCATCCTGCCCAAGCTGTTCAAAGCACTGGGCGTTGATTTCGAGATACTGAACGGTGAATGCACCGGTCAGTTTGCCCACAACCCTGAGCCGTTGGAGAAGAACCTTCAGGGCATCATGGACAAGATGCGCCAGGGCGGTTTTGACCTTGGCATCGTTGTCGACCCCGACGTAGACCGCTTGGCCTTCATCTGCGAAGATGGCAAGATGTTTGGCGAGGAATACACACTCGTGAGTGTGGCTGACTATGTGCTGGCTAATAGCACTAGTACGACTAGTAGCCTTGCTACTGTATCAAACCTGAGCAGCACCCGCGCCCTGCGCGATGTCACTGAAAAGCATGGCGGCCACTATTCGGCAGCAGCTGTGGGCGAGGTGAACGTCACAACAAAGATGAAGGAAGTGGGAGCCGTGATTGGCGGCGAAGGCAATGGTGGAGTAATCTATCCCGAGAGCCACTACGGTCGCGATGCCCTCGTAGGCATTGGCCTGTTCCTGTCGTCGCTCGCACAAAAGGGCGTAACGACAAGTGAGTTGCGCAAGACATTCCCCGACTACCAGATAGCCAAGAACCGCATTGACCTGACCCCCGAGACCGATGTTGATGCCATCTTGGTGAAGGTAAAGGAGATGTTCGCCAAGGACCCCGAGGCTGTAGTCAACGACATCGACGGTGTAAAGATTGACTTCCCAACGAAGTGGGTACACCTGCGCAAGTCGAACACCGAGCCCATCATCCGCGTCTATAGCGAGGCTCAGACCATGCAGGAAGCCGACGAGCTGGGCAAACAGCTCATGCAGGTGGTCTACGACATGCAGTAAACCATAGAATTATTTTGACTTAACGCCATAGGAGGTCACCCATAGCCCGACGAAAGTCAATAACCCATTCAACAACAGCAGTTCGTATCCGAAGTGATAGCCGAACTGCTGTTTTGCTATCTGGTCGACGGCATAGCAGAGTAACGGGGAAGCAATACAAATAAAGGGTACAAAGCAGTCGCGCACCTTGCGCTTAGTGAACAAGCCAAAGGCAAAGAGGCCCAACAGCGGACCATAAGTATAGCTCACCACGGTGTAGATGGCATCAATCAGGCTCTTGGAGTTAATCGTGTCGAAAAATAAGATAAAAACAGCAAAGAACACACACATCGCGATATGGACACGACGGCGCAAGTGCTCGTCGTGCTCCTGTCGACGAATGTCCACACAGTAGCATGTGGTCAGGGAGGTCAGAGCCGAGTCGGCACTAGAGAACGAGGCAGCCAGGATACCCAACACAAAGACGGGCATGAGGAAAGATGTTGCGATGCCAGAGCTATTCACTATTAACTGTTCACTATCCGCTATAAACATGGGTAGCAACTCGTCGCCCTTTGCTGGCAATGAAATGCCTTGCGACTCAAAAAACTGGGCCAGCAGCACACCCAAAGCCAAGAATAGGAAGTTGGCCGGCAAGAAGGCCACGCCATAGGTACACATATCTTTCTGAGCATCTTTCAACGTCTTGCAGGTCAGGTTCTTCTGCATCATATCCTGATCAAGCCCCGTCATCACCACTACGATAAACAGGCCGCTGAGCAGTTGTTTCCAGAACAGCCAGGGCGACGACCAGTCATCGAACACAAACACACGGCTACGCTCGTCGGACAGCACCGCACTGGCAGCCTCGGAGACCGAAAGATCCATCGCCCCCATCACCTTATATATAATAAGGAGCAGGGCCGTAAAGAGACAGAGTGTCTGGAACGTATCAGTGAAAACAAGCGTGCGGATACCGCCGCGCTGGGTGTAGAGCCAGATGAGCAGTACAAACGCAACAACCGTGAGTGCAAAGGGAACACCAAGTCCTTCGAAAACGAACTGTTGCATAATCATGCAAACGACGTAGAACTTCAGCGCAGCCCCACACATCTTCGACAGTAGGAAGAACCAAGCTCCTGTCTGGTAGCTGTGCTGGCCTAATCGCTGTCCTATATAGCTGTAGATGGAAGTCAGATTCAATCTGTAATAGACGGGCAGCAACACATAGGCAACAGCCAGATAGCCAAGGATAAAGCCCAGACAGAGTTGCAGATAGGCCATATTGCTTGAAAGCACCATACCTGGCACACTGACAAACGTTACTCCCGAGATGCTGGCCCCCACCATGCCAAAGGCTACCAGCCACCACGGCGAACGACGTTCACCACGGAAGAACAACTCATTCGAAGAACGCCTTGCCGTCCACCTGCTGATGCCGAAAAGCACCAGAAAATAAATCAGTACAACAGTCAATATCATCATAATCGGTCGCGAAGGTACAAAAAAATATAGAGCTAAACAGCATTTACTTGCAAAAAAATGAGAATTTATTCGTTTGTTTGCAAACAAAAGCGTAATTTTGCATGCATATTCACTAACCCACATAAACATACGAATTATGAGCAAGCAAAAAAAGTTCATTCTGCAAGAGAACGAGATTCCTACACAGTGGTACAACATACAGGCTGACATGCCTAACAAGCCCATGCCGCCCATCCACCCTGCGACGAAACAGCCATTGGGTGTCGATGACCTGGCACACATCTTCCCACGCGAGTGCTGTGTGCAGGAACTGGACACCGAGCATGCTTGGATAGACATTCCCGAGGATGTACTGGAAAAGTACAAGTACTACCGCTCTACCCCACTCGTCCGTGCTTACGCACTGGAGGAAGCCTTGGGTACGCCTGCCCATATCTACTTCAAAAACGAGTCAACGAACCCGTTGGGCTCTCACAAGATCAACTCTGCCCTGCCCCAGTGCTACTACGCCAAGCAGGAAGGCACCACCAACGTAACCACCGAGACGGGTGCCGGCCAGTGGGGAGCCGCTCTGAGCTATGCCGCCAAAATATACGGACTGGACTGCGCCGTCTATCAGGTGAAGATTACCATGCAGCAGAAGCCCTACCGCTCAAGCATCATGCGCACCTTCGGGGCCGTGGTCGAAGGCTCTCCCTCGATGTCGACCCGTGCCGGTAAGGACATTCTAACTCGCGACCCGCTGCACTCCGGCTCATTAGGAACCGCCATCAGCGAGGCCGTCGAACTGGCCACTACTACACCTAATTGTAAATACACATTGGGTTCAGTGCTCAACCACGTGGGCCTGCACCAGACTATCATCGGCTTGGAGGCAGAGAAGCAGATGCAGATGGCCGGCGAATATCCCGACATCGTCATCGGTTGCTTCGGTGGCGGCAGTAACTTCGGCGGCATTTCGTTCCCCTTCATGCGCCACAACCTGAAAGACGGCAAGACGACAGAGTTCATCGCTGCCGAGCCCGATAGCTGTCCGAAGCTGACGCGCGGTCAGTTCCGCTACGACTTCGGCGATGAGGCAGGCTATACGCCACTGCTGCCCATGTTCACGCTGGGTCATAACTTCAAGCCCTCGAACATCCATGCCGGCGGTCTGCGCTATCACGGTGCTGGAATGATTATCTCACAGCTCATCAAGGACGGCCTGATGCACGGCGTAGACATTCCTCAGCTGGAGACGTTTGAGGCTGGTATGCTCTTCGCACGCACCGAGGGTATCATCCCTGCGCCCGAGAGTTGCCACGCCATCGCTGCCACCATCCGCGAGGCACAGAAGTGCAAGGAGACAGGCGAAGAGAAGGTCATTCTGTTCAACCTCTCTGGTCACGGCCTCATCGACATGCCCAGCTACGAGGCATTCATCAAGGGTGACCTGCAGAACTACACCGTCACCGACGAGATGATTGCAGCCAACCTTGCTGAACTCGACAAATAAAAAATCAGCGTAAACTTCATAAAAAAACTTGGGCATCCATTTGGGATGCCCAAGCTTTTTTGTATTGAAACAGAAGATTAGTCTTCGTCCTTCATCTCAGCCTCATGCTCCTTAATCAGAGCCTGCTGGATGTCGTTCGGCACGAGCTCGTAAGAGGCAAACTTCGTTGAGAACGAAGCGCGGCCGCCCGTGATAGAACTCAGTGCGATGGAGTAGTTAGACAGTTCCTTGAGAGGAATCTTAGCCGAGAGCTTCTGATAGCCAGCCTCGCTGTCCATGCCCATGATGATAGCACGGCGACCCTGCAGGTCGCTCATCACATCGCCCATGTAGTCGGCAGGAACGTATACCTCCAAATCGTAGATTGGCTCCAACACCTTAGGACCGGCCTCGCGGAAGGCTGCCGAGAAGGCATTGCGAGCAGCCAACATGAACGAGAGTTCGTTAGAGTCAACGGGGTGCATCTTACCGTCGTAGACGATAACGCGCACGTCGCGAGCATACGAACCCGTCAGCGGGCCCTGCTCCATGCGCTCCATAACACCCTTCAGGATGGCAGGCATGAAGCGCATATCGATGGCACCGCCCACCACGCTGTTGATGAAGACGAGCTTGCCGCCCCACTCCAGATCTTTCTCTTCCTTCGACTTGATGTTCATCTTGAACTCCTGACCGTTGATGGTGAAACTCGTAGGATCGGGCATACCCTCAGCATATGGTTCCACGATCAGATGTACCTCACCGAACTGACCAGCACCACCCGACTGCTTCTTATGGCGATAGTCAGCACGGGCCATCTTCGTGATGGTCTCACGATAAGGAATCTTCGGCTCCAGATATTCAATCTTGATCTTCTCGTTGTTCTCCATACGCCATTTCAACGTGCGCAGATGGAACTCACCCTGTCCGTGAACAATGATTTGGCGGAGCTCCTTCGATTGCTCGACCACCCATGTAGGATCTTCCTGACGCATCTTGGTCAGCGAAGCCATCATCTTCTCGGTCTCAGCCTCGTTGACGGCCTTGATGGCACGCGAGTACTTCGAGTTAGGATATTTGATGAAGTCGTAGCGCCACTCGCAGTCCTTACCATTCAGCGCATTGCCTGTCTTCACGTCCTTCAGCTTCACAGTGCAGCCGATATCGCCAGCCTTCAACTCGTCAACGGGAATACGGTTAGCACCTGCACAGGCATAGATGGTACCGATGCGCTCCTTCGAACCGCGGTCGGCATTGGTCAGGTCGTCACCACTCTTCACGCTGCCGCTCATCACCTTGAAGTAACTAACCTCGCCGATGTGGGGCTCCACGCCGGTTTTGAAGAAATAGAGCGAAGCAGGACCAGCAGCATCGGGAGTAATCTCCTCGCCACGGGTGTTGCGCACCTTCGGCATCTCGCTGACAAAAGGAACCACGTTGCCCAGGAACTCCATCAGGCGGCGAACGCCCATGTCCTTACCTGCACAAACGCAGAACACGGGGAAGATGCTGCGAGTGACCAGACCCTTGCGGATGCCCTCGCGCATCTCGTCCTCCGTGAGGCTCTCGCTCTCAAAGAACTTCTCCATCAGGGTGTCGTCGTTGGCAGCAGCAGCCTCAACCAGTGCGGCATGCAGTTCCTTAGCCTTCTCCATTTCCTCAGCAGGAATATCCTCGATGATGGGAGCGCCGCCCTCGGGTTTCCAAGAGTATTTCTTCATCAGCAGCACGTCGATGACAGCATTGAAGTTGGCACCTGTAGCAATAGGATACTGCACGGGCACGCACTTGTCGCCATAAATTTCCTTCATGTTATTCAATATGGCATCGAAGTCGCAGTTGTCGCGATCCAGCTGGTTGACAAGGAAGATGACGGGCTTCTCCAGCTTTTCCGTATAGCGGAAGGCATTCTGCGTGCCCACCTCGGGACCATACTGGCCGTTAATCAAGATGACGGCCTGGTCGGTCACGTTCAGTGCGGTGATGGCACCACCCACGAAGTCGTCCGAACCCGGGCAGTCAATGATGTTCAGTTTTTTATTGTTCCACTCCACATGGAAAACAGTTGAGAATACGCTGTAGCCGTATTCCTGCTCCACGGGGAAGTAGTCGCTCATGGTGTTTTTACCCTCTACGGTGCCACGGCGCTTGATGATACCGGCTTCGTAGACCATTGCCTCGGCAAGAGTAGTCTTGCCGCTACCCGCACTGCCAAGCAATGCAATGTTTTTAATCTCGTTTGTCTGATAGACTTTCATTGTTTTATGGTTTTAAGTTAATAGGTTATTCGTAAACGGCCTCTAAATTAGTCATTTTATAGCAAATCACCAAGGATAACAGGGAAATATTAAAAAAAATTAGTAATTTTGTAGGCAAAATGGCAGGACTATACATACATATTCCTTTTTGCAAAAGCCGTTGCATCTACTGTGGTTTCTACTCGACGACGAGTGAGGAACTGCGGCAGCGGTATGTTGATGCGGTATGCAAAGAGATGGAAATGAGAGGAGAATGGAGAGAGATTAGAGGAGAAAGAAAAGATGAGAATGGAGAGAGGATAGAAACTATCTACTTGGGAGGGGGCACGCCGTCGCAACTGTCGGGCAACCAACTGCAACAGCTCTTTATATATATAAATAAGGTGTACGGACTGGAACACGTCAGAGAGGTGACCATGGAGTGCAATCCCGATGACGTGACTGCCGAATATGCAACAATGCTTTCACGACTGCCCGTAAACCGTGTATCCATGGGTGTGCAGACCTTCTCTGACGAGCGGTTGCGCTTTCTGCGCCGTCGTCATACAGCCGAACAAATTCCTATGGCTGTAGAACGTCTGCGACAGGCTGGCATCCAGAATATCAGCATCGACCTGATGTACGGTTTCCCCGACGAGACCCTTGAAGACTGGCACGAGGACATCAGACAAGCCCTAAGTCTGAATGTTGAGCACTTGTCGGCCTACGCACTGATGTACGAAGAAGGTACTCACCTTTACCAACTGCTGGAAGAAGGCAAAGTGAGCGAGATTGACGAGGAACTGAGCCTGCAGATGTATTCAGACCTGATTGACCGTTTGAAGGCTGCCGGCTACGAGCACTATGAGATCAGCAACTTTGCAAGGAGAGAATTTAGGTCCACGCATAACAGCAGCTACTGGAACCAGACACCCTACATCGGATTAGGTGCTGCTGCCCACAGCTACAACGGACACGAACGTCGCCGCTGGAACATCGACAACATCCAGCAATACATAGAGGGCATAGAAAGCGGCGAGCCCGTCTTCGAAGAGGAAGTGCTTGATGATGACACGCGCTATAACGATTTGGTAATGACGGCCCTACGCACCTGCGAGGGACTAAGTTTGCCTAAACTGTCTCCTGTTCATCAAGACTATTGCAAACAGCAGGCACACCGTTTTATACACGATGGCCTGCTGGCTATGGAAAATAACCATCTGCGACTGACCCGTCGGGGGCTCTTCGTCAGCAACATGATTATGAGTGAACTGATGAAAGTTTAAATTTTCTTGATGTCGAGTTTCTCACGGAAGTAGTCAATGATATGGTCGAGACCTTCATCCAGAGTGACTTTCGGTTCCCAACCCAGTTCGGTCTTAGCCTTCGTGATGTCAGGACGACGCATCTTCGGATCGTCACTGGGCAGAGGTTTGAACACCAGTTTGCTCTTGCCGCCAATCTTCTTCAGCACCAGCTCAGCCAGTTCCAACATAGTGAACTCGCCAGGGTTACCCAAGTTCACAGGACCCGTGAACGAGTCGTCGGTATCCATTACACGCAGCATACCCTCAATCAAGTCGCTCACATACTGGAATGAGCGAGTCTGCTGACCGTCACCGTAAATAGTAATATCCTGACCTCTCAAAGCCTGCACCACGAAGTTCGACACCACGCGACCGTCACTGACAGCCATGCGCGGACCGTAAGTATTGAAGATACGGATGACCTTGGTGCGCACACCGTGCAGACGGTGATAGTCGAAAAACAGCGTCTCGGCACAACGCTTGCCCTCGTCATAGCACGAACGTTCGCCAATGGGATTCACATTGCCCCAATAGGTCTCTGGCTGCGGATGAACGTTGGGATCGCCATATACCTCGCTGGTCGACGACTGCAGAATCTTGCAATGCGTGCGGCGAGCCAGTCCAAGCATGTGGAAAGCGCCAAACACCGAGGTCTTCGTCGTCTGGATGGGATCCTGCTGATAATAGATGGGCGATGCCGGACAGGCCAGATTGTAAATCTCATCGACCTCGGCCCAGTAGGGATTGATGACATCATGACGCACCAACTCAAAGTTAGGCTTGCCTATCAGATGCCACACATTTTCTTTTGAGCCACTATAGAAGTTGTCAAGACAAATCACGTCGTGGCCTTCGTTCACCAACCGCTCGCAAAGATGGGAGCCAATGAAGCCAGCTCCTCCGGTTACCAAAACTCGTTTCATGTGTATTGTTGTTTGCTTTTTTGATAGTTTCTTGGTGCAAAACTACACATTTTATTTCAATTCCGCAAACTTTTCACCAGTTAATATCTCATTTGAACAAGTTGATGATTTTCTGAACAACAGGTTTTTCCTTGTATTCGCGGTCGAAGAGCAAAGGATTGGAGGGTTAAACCGCCGTTTTCTCCACATAATAGATGGAAATGACGGTTTTTAGTGGGTATATTACATTTTTACGCAAAATATTGCACAAAAAATTTGCGAATGTGCAGAAAACGAATTACCTTTGCACAAATATTTCAAATCTGTGCAATGGAAACCGGATCAAGTTTCAACCAATATATCAAGGATGCAATTCTGAAGAACTGGGATGCTGACGCACTGACCGACTATCAGGGACAGACCCTCCAGTTCCACGATGTAGCCCGCAAGATTGAGAAGCTACATATATTGTTTGAGAATTGCAACATCAAAAAAGGTGACAAAATCGCAGTCTGCGGTCGCAACTCAGCCCATTGGGCCGTAACGTTCCTGGCCACGCTAACCTATGGAGCCGTCGTAGTGCCTATCCTGCATGAGTTCAACGCAGAGCAAATTCACAACATTGTCAATCATTCGGAATCACGTCTTCTTTTTGTCGGTGACTTTGTAGCCAAGGAAATCAGCCCCGATGCGATGCCACAGTTGGAGGGCATTATCAACCTGCCCGACTTCTCACTGATGATCTCACGTTCGGAGAAACTGACCTACGCACGCGAACATCTTAACTATATGTTCGGTTCGAAATATCCCAAGGCATTCCGAAAAGAACACGTCAGCTATCATGAAGACCAGCCCAACGAACTGGCACTCATTAACTACACCAGCGGCACCACAGGCTTCTCAAAAGGCGTGATGCTGCCCTACCGTGGTCTTTGGGGTAATGTAGACTTCTGCATTCGCCGGTTAGGTAAGCATGTACCGGCCGGTTCGCCTGTACTCGATATTCTGCCCATGGCCCACATGTACGGTCTGAGCATCGAGTTTCTTTTCGGTTTCTGCAACGGCAGCCACCTATACTTCTTGAACCGCCTGCCATCGCCCTCACTTATTGCCAAGGCTTTCACCGACGTGAAGCCAGCCTTGGTCATCTCCGTGCCACTAATCATCGAGAAGATCATCCGCAAAAAGGTGTTCCCCATCATTCAGAGCAACCGTATGAAACTGCTGCTGGCGATGCCTGTAGTGTCGAAGAAGGTGAAGGAGAAAATATGCGAACAGGTCTACGAGGCCTTCGGCGGACGTGCCTACGAAGTCATCGTCGGCGGTGCTCCCCTATCGAAAGAGGTAGAACAGTTCCTCCTGTCCATAGGCTTCCCCGTCACCGTGGGCTATGGTGCCACCGAGTGTGCGCCACTCATCAGCTATCGCGACTGGCATGAGTTTGTTGCCAGTTCGTGCGGCAAAGCCATCGACAACATGGAGGTGTGCATAGCCAGCAACGATCCGCGCAACGTGCCTGGTGAGATTCTGGCACGCGGCACCAACGTCATGCTGGGTTACTACAAGAACGAGGAGGCCACGCGCGAGGCTCTCGATAGCGACGGCTGGTATCACACAGGCGATCTGGGCACCATGGACAGCGACGGCAACATCTTCATTCGCGGTCGCATCAAAAACATGCTGCTCGGTGCCAACGGACAGAACATCTATCCTGAGGAGATTGAGGACAAGCTGAACTCGATGCCGATGGTGGCTGAGAGCGTCGTCATACAGGAAGACGAGAAACTGGTGGCACTGGTCTATCCTGATCAGGACGAGATTGTGAACTTCTCGACTGAAGAACTGGAGGCCGTCATGGAGCAAAACCGCCACGGACTCAACGAGGCTCTTCCAGCCTACAGCCGTCTGTCGGCCATCCGCCTGCACAACGAAGAATTTGCGAAGACACCTAAGAAAAGTATCAAAAGATATCTTTACCAAGCATAAATTACTATGGAAAAAATACCAAGTTTTAACGAACTCATCGAGAAAAGCGTCATCGAGAACTGGGATCTTGACGCACTGACCGACTATAAGGGACAGACCCTGCAGTTCCACGATGTAGCAAGAAAGATAGAGAAACTGCATATTCTCTTTGAAAATTCTGGCATTCAGAAAGGCGACAAGATTGCCCTTTGCGGACGCAACTCCAGCCAGTGGGCAGCTGCTTTTCTGGCCACGCTGACCTATGGTGCCGTGGCAGTACCTATCCTGCATGAGTTCATGGCCGACCAGATTCACAATATCGTGAACCACTCGGATGCCCGCATTCTCTTCGTGGGAGATCATGTCGCCTCTATCATCGACCCACAGCAGATGCCCCACTTGGAAGGCATCATCAGCAATACCGACTATTCGCTCATAGTCAGTCGCACCGACAAGCTAACCTATGCCCGTGAACACCTGAACGAGCTCTATGGCAAGAAATATCCCAAGTATTTCCGCAAAGAGCACGTCAGCTACTACCACGAGCAGAGCCCCGACGAGATGGCACTCATCAACTACACCAGCGGTACTACGGGCTTCTCGAAGGGTGTCATGATTCCCTATCGTGCACTCTGGTCGAACTACGACTTCGCCTGCGACGTGCTGGGCAAGACCATCAAAAAAGGTGATAACGTCATCAGCATTCTGCCGATGGCCCACATGTATGGCATGGCCTTCGAGTTTATCTTCGAATTCCTGCACGGCTGCCATGTGTACTATCTGAACCGCATCCCGTCGCCAGCCATCATCGCACAGGCTTTTGCCGACGTGAAACCAAAGATTATCATCGCCGTTCCGCTGGTCATTGAGAAGATCATCCGCAAGAAGGTATTCCCAAAGATACAGAACAACCGCATGCGCCTGCTGCTGGGCATGCCCGTCATCTCAAAGAAGGTGCGCGAAATGATTTGCCAGGAAGTGGTCAAGGCTTTTGGCGGCAACATGTACGAGGTTATCATCGGCGGCGCTGCCTTCAATCAGGAGGTAGAGCAGTTCCTGAAGCGCATCAACTTCCCCTATACCGTGGGCTACGGTGCCACTGAGTGTGCACCCATCATCTGCTACGCCGACTGGCACAATTTTGCGCCCGGCTCCTGCGGACAGGCCGTGCTGCACATGCAGGTGAAGATCGACTCACCCGACCCAGAAAATATTCCCGGTGAGATTCTTGCTCGCGGCTTGAATGTCATGCTGGGCTATTACAAAAATGAGGAAGCCACACGCCAGACCATCGACAAGGACGGCTGGTATCACACTGGCGACCTTGGCACGATGGACGGCAATGGTAATGTCTACATCAACGGCCGCAGCAAGAACATGCTGCTTGGTGCCAACGGACAGAACATCTATCCCGAGGAAATTGAGGACAAGCTAAACTCGATGCCGATGGTTATTGAAAGCATCGTCGTACAGCGCGAAAGCAAACTTGTAGCCCTTGTACACCCCGACCTCGACGAGGCTCGCAACATGAACTTCTCACAGAAAGACCTTGAGGAAGTGATGGAACAGAACCGCAACACACTGAACCAGATGTTGCCAGCCTACGAGAAGATTTCAGAGATGGAAATCTACGAGGAAGAGTTCGAGAAGACTCCGAAAAAGAGTATCAAGCGCTATCTGTACAAATAGAAAAGTACAAATAAAAAGATTATGAGGTGCGCACATACTTGCTGGGTGTCACACCATATTGAGCCTTGAAGCACTTATTGAAGTAGCTGGGATCCTGAATTCCCACCTTATAGCTCACCTCAGCAACCGTCAACTCGCCGTCGGCCAACAGGTCGGCGGCTTTTTTCATACGCTCCTGCATCAGGAACTTGTTGGGCGACAGTCCCGTCAGTTCTTTCACTCGTCCATAGAACTTGGTGCGCCCCATGTTCATCATCTGTGCCAACAGGTCTATAGTGAACGACTCTTCGCTGAGGTGTTGGGCGGTGAACAGCATGAGTTTATCCAAGAACACCTTGTCAGCCTGCGAGGTAAGGAAGGCACTCGAAGAAGTATCAGGAGTGATGGGCGCGCTTGAATCGCTGGGAGCAGTGGAAATTGTCGCTGTATTTTTGGAACTCCACTTGATGAGCTGCATGGCACGGGCTATTAGCAATCGGAAGTTGCAGGGCTTCACCATGTAGTCGTCAGCACCGGCTTTGTAAGCCTTGATTTGATGAGCCTCGTCGGCCAATGCCGTCAACATGATCACGGGTATGCTGCGTGTTTCAGCGTTGTCCTTCAGCCGCTTCACAATCTCGTAGCCATCAAGGTCGGGCAACATTACATCGCAGAGAACGAGTGCAGGCATCTGCTTCGTCACCCCTTCATAGCCTGCCTGTCCATTGGTGAAAGCAATGGTTTGGAAGTAAGTTCCCACCTCCTGTCGTATCTGTGTCATCATGTCGGGATCGTCTTCGATGACAGCAACGGTCAGGTCGTTAAGGGCTTGTGGAAGCATTTCGCGAATGACGGTCTCTGTTTCAGTGCTGTCCGAATGAGCGTCGTCGGCCAGTGCTGTGATAGTGGCGTAGTCTTCCGGTTGGTAGACAGTCTCGTCGAGTGGCAGGGTGAAGACGAACGTTGACGGTGCTTCGTAGCGCAAGTCACCATGATGGGCTTCTGCCATAGCCTGTGCCGTATACAGGCCGATGCCCATACCACCTTGGCTCACCTTACCCTGCATGAAAGGCTGGAAAAGCACAGCTTGCTGTTCCGGCTTGATGCCAGGTCCGCTGTCCTTCACAGAAATCGCAAATTTGGCTCGCTCTGCGCTTGGCTCGTCCAAGGAATCGTCAAATCGCAAAGTCAACTTGACACTGCCTCCGTCAGGAGTGTATTTCACAGCATTCGACAACAGGTTGTAGACCACCGACTCCACCATCTGGCGGTCGAAGAGCATCGTCTGATTTTTCACGTTTGGTTCAAACGTCAAATGGATATTCTTCTGCTGGGCTATTTGCCAGAAGTCCTGATAAATGTCGCGCACAAAAGTCACAATATCGCCCTGTTGCACCTGTAAACGCAGATTGCCCGTTGTGGCCTTGCGATACTCCATGAATTGATTGACCAGTTTCAGCAGACGTGTGGTTCCCCGTTTAGCAGTCTGTACGGCTGCCTTGTCACCATCCAGCTTGTCAACCGCACCCTTGATGATTGCCAGCGGCGTGCGGAATTCGTGAGTGATGCTGGTGAAGAGCCGTGAGCGGAAGTCAGCAATCTGTCGGTCTACCTTCATCTGCTGATGCAAGTCAAATTTTTCTTTCCAGTTCCGATAGACGTACCATCCAAAGAGTGCCACCAGCAGCACATAGATTATGACTGCCCACCAGCGTAAGTACCAGGGATGATGGATGATGACCGTCAGCTGCACCTCGTCGAGCCACTCATTGTTGGCATCGAGCGAGCGCAGATGGAAGGTATAATGGCCTGGCGGCAGTTCTGAGTAGTCGGCATGATTGGCCGTAGTGATGGGGTTCCAAGTCTTTTCCATCCCCTCCAGATAGTATTGGTAGAGCGACGACTGGATGCCAGCAAAGGCAAAGTTTGAGAAGAAGAACGACAGCGAGTTTTCTTGAGCATCGAGGTCTATATATGTTGTCGCGCTCAGCGAATGGCAGAACGTGCTGTCTTCATAGATGGAATGGCCGTTGACATGAAGGTCGGTGATGGCAGGCGTGAAGAGTGAAGAATTCTTGGACGAACCAAGCGACGAAGCCGAATGGGCTACCGCTCTGCTATCTTTTGCCATCGGACTGATGACCTGCAAGCCGTAGAGGGTGCCTATAAGCAGATGACCATCCTTGGTCAGCAAGGCACTACCCTCCGTACTTACGTTTGCCTGCATGAAAGGCTGCTGCTGATAGCTGTTGATGATGTCGTTCTGCGTGTTGATGCGCGAGATGCCTGCATCGGTGCCCACCCACAGATAGCCAGTCTGATCGCTGACCATACTGTATACCGCATTGCTGGCCAAGCCCTCACGACGGGTGATTTGCGAATAGACTATCTGTCCGCCATCACCTATGCGGCACTTCAGCAGTCCGCTGCCAACGGCTGCTATCCAAACGGTTGAGTCGGCCGCTACATGGATGGCATTGATCTCACTGAAGGGCAACTCGCCTGTAGCATAATAGCCTTTGAAGTCTTGATCTTCAATATCTTGGCGACTGGTGTCCAGCCTGTACAGGCCATCGTTGGTGCCTATCCAGAGCATTCCCTGACGGTCGAGGGTCAATGCGTTAACGCGCTTCCGGTTCATGTCGTTGGCCAGGAATTGCTTGAAGGTCAGCACTTCCTGATTTTTATCGACGGTCATCAGCAGTCCACCGTCCCACGTACCTATCCAGATGCGCCCACGTGCATCCTGACAAAGGGCTCTCACGCTGTTCACTGGCAGATTGTGGACAGCATCCTGCATGCTATAGTTTGTGCCGTCTACATAAAGGCCGCGATCATACGTTCCTATCCAAAGACGGTCACGGCGGTCTGCGAGCAGCGTCCTGATGTTCGACTGCAGGGTCATCCTTCGAGTGATGCGCCACTCGTCGTTAACCATTCGCAGTTCATAAAGGCCACCTTCGCGCGTACCTATAATAATCGTACTGTCTTTTCGTTCAGCTATTGCATTCACTGCATTGGCCCAGTCGCCTTTGTGCGACGGCTCAGGCAACACCTGATTCACCATACCACTGCCTATGACGCTCACACGATAGGCTCCAGCCTCTTCTGAACCTATCCAGATGTTGCCCTGACGATCGCTCATGGCATAGAGCAGATAGTTGGTGCTCACCACAGGTTGGTCGTCTTCGGCCTTGAAGTGGTCCAGACGGTCGGTCTGCGGATGCCAGACGAAGAGGCCGTTGCCGTAGGTAGCAATGAACAGACGGCCCTCACGGTCGGCAGCGATGTTGAACTTTCGGCCTTTATTGCTGGTGAACCGCGAGTTGCTGAGCAAGTCGAGCACCTTCAGACGGCCATTGTCACCAAATACCCAGAGCCGTCCGCTATCGTTGGCCACGAAGTGAAAGCCCTCCAGCTCTCCTTGATTCAGACCATTCACAATGTTCGTCTCTCCTGTTTCCTGCCGCCAGGAACCATCTTTCGTACTGACCGACACGGTTCCGTGAGGCGTGAACAGCATCCAGCGATCCTTCCAAACGAAACTGATGTTGACCTTCTTCACTGCCTGAATAGTGGCCGGTCGTTCCGACCAAACGACCTCTGGTCGCTTGCTTGGCAAGAAGGCCGTTGTCTTACCGCTCATTGTGCAGACATACGTCCTGTTGGCTTCGTCCATACAGTAGATGCTTGTCGAGTCGACAGCGCAGGCAATGACACGATGTCCTTCAAGCCATGTCTTGGGCTGTCCCTCCGTCGGCAGGCACACCATTCCCCTATCGGTGGCTATCCAGAGATTCCCTGTTGCATCTTCCAGCACACGCACCACGCGATTAGAGGGCAACAGTCCGTTCGCTTGAGTATAGTCGGTAGCCTTTCGTCCGTCGGAAATGCGGAGGCCGAAGTCGTTGCCATAGAAGCACATCCCTCTTGTCGACAGGTAGAACTTGTTGAGCGGTCGCATCTGGTCGCCCTGCCCTGTCCAGTCCACGAAGCGAGCCTGCCGCAGATCGTAGCAGGCGTTAACGTATGTCGAAGTATTCATCCAGAGCAGTTGTCGTTCCTGGTCACAGGCAATACGGCCCACACGGGCTTCCATGCGTTGTCCCGGTGCACTGCTCAGCGACCGGTAGTTCAGTGTGGTATAGCCATCATAGCGACTCAGTCCGTTGTTGGTGGCCATCCAAATAAAGCCGTCAGGATCTTGCGCCAGCTCATAGACCGTATTGCTAGGCAGTCCCTCCTGGGCAGAGATGCGCTGGCTGGTCAGCCGTAGCTGCCCATCGGCCAAGGCTGCTACAGAAAAGAATATGAGAAGTAGATATGTTAGTAGTATTTTCATTGTTTTTTAGTGCCATCCACGCTGCAAAGATAAGAATTTTCCCACAAACCACGCATCAAATCATGTTGTTTTTGCCGCATAAATCATATTTATTTAGTGGTGATAGGCATTTTCTCGTTTTTTTATATATCTTTGTCCCCGTATTTTTAAATGCTATGCTACATGAAACTTCCTATTGGCATTCAAGATTTTGAGAGTCTCCGCATGGATGGCTACGTATACGTGGATAAGACGGAACACATATACCGCCTAATTTCTCAGGGAAGGTATTATTTTCTTTCTCGTCCGCGCCGTTTTGGCAAGTCGTTACTGCTCAGCACACTGAAGGCCTTGTTTCTGGGCAAACGTGAGCTTTTTAAGGGATTAGCTATTGACCAAAAGGAAGATTGGGACTGGGCTATTCATCCTGTACTCTATCTTGACTTAAATACGGAGAAATATGACAGCAAGGAGACGTTGAGCGACAGGCTGAACCTGTTTCTCAGCGGATACGAGGACATCTACGGCAGACGGGAGGCAGAACGATCGCTCGGTGCACGTTTTGAAGGTGTCATTCAGCGTGCCTATGAAAAGACAGGCCAGCGCGTGGTGATTCTTGTTGACGAGTACAACAAGCCCATGCTGCAGGCCATTGACAAGAAGGAACTGCAGGACGAGTACCGCGCCACGCTGAAAGGCTTCTACGGAGCCTTGAAATCTATGGACAGATGCATCAAGTTTGCTATGCTGACGGGAGTGACCAAGTTTGGGAAAGTCAGTGTGTTCAGCGACCTGAACAATTTAATAGACATTTCGCTCGACTATGAATACCATGATATCTGCGGCATTACTGAGCATGAACTGCTAAACGTTTTTGCTGAACGCATAGACATGCTGGCGCAGAGAGACCAACTATCACGCGAGGAATGTATAGCGAAACTCCGTAAGATGTACGATGGCTACCACTTTGAAGAAACGGCCCCAGGCGTGTATAACCCTTTCAGCGTGCTAAACACATTTATTAAGAACAAGTTCGGCAACTACTGGTTCGAGACAGGCACGCCCACCTATCTTGTTCTCTTGTTGCGCAATCATTACTACGACCTGGAGCAGATGGCTAGTGTCTCAGTGACTGCCGACGTGCTGAACAGCATCGATGCCGACTCAAAGGATCCCATCCCCGTCATCTATCAAAGTGGTTACCTCACCATCAAGGGGTATAATGAGCGATTCAAGAAATATGTTCTCGGATTTCCCAATGAGGAGGTTGAAGAAGGCTTTGTAAAGTATCTGACTCCTTATTACCTAAATAATATTGACAGAAAATCGGCTTTTGACATTGAAAACTTTTCTGCTGATGTTGAGTCAGGCAAACCAGAACAGTTCCTTGAGCGTCTGAAGTCGCTTTTTGCCAGTGCCCCCTACGACAGCACAATGGGCGACAAGGAGAACCACTTCCAGAACATGATGTGGGTGGTGTTCAAGATGATGGGCTTCTATTCCCACACGGAGTACCACACCAGCGACGGCCGCATCGACCTGCTGATAGAGACTCCGCTCTACCGCTACGTCATGGAGTTTAAACTCGACGGAACGGCTGAGGAGGCCTTGCAGCAAATCAATTCGAAAGACTATCCCCTGCAGTTTCAGTTCGACGAGAAGAAGACCTATCTTGTAGGTGTGAACTTCTCGCGTGAGAGTCGCACCATTGAAAAGTATCTGATTAGCTGATACTGTTTTATTTTTTGCTCCATCTACTCCCACCTACTCCGCATGAAAGAGGCAGGTGGGAGTTCTTTTTGTGCCGATTTGAACATTTTTACCGAATAATGAACAGTATTACCCCCCACGTTTTCCAAAATCTGGATTATTTTGCAGCCACGAACTTTAAAACAACTAATCAAAATGAAGAAAACTACAATTCTAAAAACAATGATGCTCGCCGCTGTCCTGATAGGAGGAACGGTGAGGGCGTGGGCAGATGCAATCACTGCAAGAACACCGAATGGAGAATTATGCTATTCAGAGGCTGTATCAGGCCTTACCTATGGTGCAACACGCACATTAGGTGTTAGTTCAATTGATGCTAACTATGGTTGGTTATTTAACAATAATCTTGGTGTCCGCTATGTTACGCTAACACTTCCAACAGGGGTAACGTTCGATGCTGGAGATATTATCAACATTGAAGCTGTTCAAAGTAATAACGGTGCAGGTGTAGGCATTTATACATCTACAAGTGCGACAGAAGCAATTGAGACTTTCTCTTGCGATGGAACACTTAAAACCTATAGTTACACAGTAGTCGCAAATGATGGTATTTCAGGACAGCAGAGTTTTACCGTAGGACGCTCTGTAGACAAAAATGTATATGTAAAATCGGTAAAAGTACTTAGAAGCGGTGCTGATGACCTACGTCCCAATACACTGGCTGCCGATAAGACATGGACTTTTGACAGCTTTGATGCTGGGTCAGCTTCAGCCAATCTTGTTAATGATGACTTGTATTACTATAATGCTGCAAGCATCGAAGAATATAGCAAAGTAGCTGGTCATACGAAAGCTATAAAACTTACTAATAGCAATACGCTGATGTTCGTAGTACCTGCTGGCACGGGAAAAGTTGAAGTTCAGTTCTTAAGTAGCAACGGATATAATCGTAGCCTTAAATATCAAGTTGAATCAAATAGTGCAACAACAGCCGGTATAACAAATAATACAAATGGTGTTATAATGACCTTTGGCTATTCTGTTACTAAAGACACTCAAATTAAACTGCTTTCTGATAATTCTGCAAGAGCATACGCCACATCTATCTCCGTCAAGCTCAACAAGGAAACAGTTTCTTTCAGCAGCTACGGCTATGCTTCCTACTGTTGCCCCAATGCCATTGACCTAACAGATGTAACTACGGCTACAGCCTACGTTGCCACAGGCGTTGCCGATGGTAAGGTAGCATTGAAAAAAGTGACAGGCGTTATTCCTGCTGGTACCGGTCTTATTCTGAAAGGCACTGCAAATAGTTCTGTAGACATTCCGTTTGCCTCGTCAGCAGAAGCCCTAGCTGAAACCAATCTGCTACAAGCCGTTACACAGGCTCCGCAAACGGTGGCTGTAGGCGACGGTGTCACAAACTATGTGCTGACCGTGCAAAATGAAAAGGTAGTGTTTGCACCTATTGGTAGCACATCGGCTACAGTAAAAGCTGGTCAGGCCTACCTTCAGACTACATCGGGCGGAGGCGAAGCTCGCAGTTTAGCGTTCTCTTTCAATGATGAGACAACAGGAATTGTGACAATTGGTGACAAAAGGACTTTCGCCAGTAGGTATTACAACCTAAGTGGACAACGCATCAGTCAGCCCACCAAGGGACTCTATATCGTTAATGGAAAGAAAGTAGTCGTAAAATAAACAAATAGGAGGACACAAAACATGAAAAAGATATATGTAAAGCCCAAAACAGAAACTGTTGTCTACCACATGCAGCCCATGATGAATGGAAGTACAATTGATGAAGGTCAGGAATATGGCGGCACGACGGTTCTATCAAGAAGTGGGAGCGACTCTTTCTGGGACGACGAAGAATAGTTGTTAGTTGAATATATAGTTAGTAATTAGCAGAAATGTGGTAGCGCCGTGAGGGCACTACCACATTTCATTGCAATTGGCGGTATTTGCTTGTAAGTAAATGGTCGTCTGCTTACAAGTGAATGGTCGTTTGCTTGTAAGCGAATGGTCGTTTGCTTGTAAGCAAAAGTTGCAAAGCATGTCATTTTGCACCATGAAGCGAGCGTTCTTGTACCGTAATTCATGCTCTTTTGTACCGCAAAGCATGAACGATTGTACTGGAAAACAACAGGAAATGGCCTCCATTTTGTACAATTTCGCCTGAAAATGAACAAATACACTGGTTACAATACGGCAGTTTCTGCTATCTTTGCGATAGAAATCACAACTAAAAACCAAAAAAATCATGATGAGAAAGAGACTTTTCAGCTTCATCTTGGTGGCAGTGGCAAGCCTGACCTTGGCCGTTGCCCAACAGAAAGCACCGGTATTTCTGTACGCCGGACAGTCGAATGCCGACGGACGCGAGTACACGACCAATCTGCCGGACTACATGAAGAACGGCGGCGCACTGCCCTCCTCGCCCTACACACACCTGAAGTGGGCCAGCATCTGCGGCAACCCTTCGAAGACAGTTTTTGACACGCGCGTATTTAATAGTGGTGAGCGCTACGCCTTCTGCGACGTTACCAACTACTGGATAGACAAGGCCGTATCGACAGACTTCTATGCCATCAAGTGCGCCTACGGTGGAACGGCCATTGCTCCAGGCGTGACCGCCGAGAAGTTGCCCATCTGGTATGCCGATGCAGAGTGGATGCAGACGCACAATGCCTACAAAGGCGACGACATCACCAAGGCCGAATATGCCAACAACAACTCGCTGACAAAGAATCTCACCGAGGGCTTTGCCTCGCTCGTCGACGGCACGCTGGCTGCTCTGGACAATGGTTACGACGTGAAGGCCATACTGTGGCATCAGGGCGAGAGCGACCGCAACGCCGCAGGCTCGTACTACACCAACTTCAAGACGATGATAGCCTACATGCGACAGGCCATTTATGCAAAGACGGGCGACGTGCAGGACCTGACGCTTCCCTTCATCTTCGGCACGGTATGCCGCCGCAGCACGCAGTACAACGCCACTGTTGAGGCTGCACAGAAGCAGGTGGCCGCCGAGGACGACAACGTTTACTGCATCGACATGAAGAATGCCACGCTGCTCAGCGATAACCTTCACTTTGACAAGCAAGCCACGGAGTATCTGGGCAAGAAGATGTATAACCTGCTGGCGGAACTCGGCCTAGTGAGTGGCGAGCAGGTAGAGGTAGAGGAGTTCCCCGTGAAGGAATCAGTGATGGACGGTGTGGAAGTACCCTCGCCCGACAACCGCTCGTGGGACTTTACTTCGTTCTCGCAAGAGACAAAGGACGCGCTGGCTGCCGATGTGGAACTCACTACAGGAGCCAAATGGAACTACAACAGCGGCTGGGGCTATCGTCGTGGCAATGGCATGGACGAGGAGCAACTGACTGCCAACAGCGTGATCATCAGCGAGACCGACGGTCTCTACTTCTCCGGCGCACAGGGCAACCGCGTGACGCTGAACACCGGCAGCGGTTATCTGGGCTTTGTTGATGGTTCGCCTATGGTGTATGTTCCAAAACTCACCGCTGGGCAGCTCATCTATGTCACTGCTCGTGGCAACAAGACATCGGTGAAGATTAAGCCGGGTCTGGACATGGACGACCTGATAGAGGCCGTTGGCGAGACCGAGGTAGGCACCAGCGATGCTACTGTGTGCTTCCGCGTGAAGTACAACGTCACCCTACCCACGCACATAGCAATCAGTACCAGTGGCCCTGCTTTTATCAAGAAAATATGGGTGAAGACCCCCGAGACGGTGAACATCCTCATCGGTGCCGACCATATTGAGACCTTCGCCAGCGACCAGCCCCTCGACTTCTCACCTTTCACCGACCTGTTCAAGGCCTACGTGGTGACGGGATACGACGATGGTACTGGTGTCATCGACATGGAGCAGGTGTTGCAAGTGCCTGCCAATACGGGTGTGGTGCTGATGGGCGAAGAGTCGACCGTGAACGCCCCCGTCATTGAGGGCGACGCTCCCGTGCTCACGCAAGACAACCTGCTTACAGCTGTCGTGGGCAGCGGCTCGGCACCAGCCAATAGCTATGTGCTGACCACCAGTCAGGGCGTGACGCAGTTCACGAAGACGGCCACCATTGCCAATCTGCAGAATCAAGCTTATCTGCCCACGCTAGGCAGTCTCGATGCCTACGATTTTTTCCCAATGGAGGCCAAGACTGAACACATTTTCGACATCGCAGGCGGCTCCATCCTGTCGAAAGGAACTAAACTAACTTTTACAGATGTGGAGCACCACAGCGTGACCGACGGAACAAGCGCCATCAAGGTGTACGGTCCGGCCAATGCCACTACGCTTGACGGCCGCTTTGCCTTCGACAATTCAGGCAACTGGGCTATGGATGGCAACAACTATCGTCTGGGGGCCAACTCCGGCAGAACGCTCTACTGTTCGGTGGTATCGCTGGTGAATGGCGACCGTGTGAAGTTTGAAGTTGGTGGAAATGATGCATCGAAAGTCACACTGACCGCCCTCAACGGTGTGCTTCGCGGCGTGTCGGCCGGCAGCGCGATTACCCCAGGAACCACTTATACTGTAGTGGTTGCCGCCAACCAGACCGTCAACCTGGACCTGAAGATGTATTGCGGCACCAACCGCGCTGGCTTTACCAAGATGACCGTTTGGAGCAGCACTGAGACTACACCTATCTACGCCGTCACTACGCCTACGGCCAATGTCACGCTGCAGCAGGTGCGCGAAGGTCTCTTCAAACCCGTGGCCACGCTGGCAGCCACTGCCGGTGATGCAGCCATCACCTATTACTATAAAGGTGGCGATGCAGCCGACTGGACAGCCATCGACGGTTCTGCCTTCGAGCCGACTCAGAAGGCCGTGTATCAACTGAAGGCTACGGCCAGCGGCTATGCCGACTCTGAACCGCTGACACTCTCGCTGGGTGCTCGCTACGCACTCACCAAGACTGTAGCCGATCTGACCGACGAAGCCTTGTTCACAGCATCCACCAAAGATGAGTCGGGCTTCGACTGGGCAACAGCCAACAACGTGAAAATTACGGGTCTGCCCGCCAACCAGGTGTTTGGCCGCATTAGCAGCGCTACAGCCATCACAGGACTATCTGTTCAGAACAACAACCTAGATGCCCGCTACTCCTTTGCCAAGGGCATCGGTTTGGCCTGTAACTACGGCTACTACGTGACCACCACATCAGCCACGGCCTACGACTTTGCCGAGTATGAGGTCTACCAGCCCAATGCTGCCGTAACAGCCACGACTCAGAAGGTCATTGTCCACAACCCCAACAGCACACAGTATAAATTTGCCCCACTGAAGGCCGTGCGCCTCTATGAGCCTGTTGAGATGACCAGTGTCACCATCGCTGACATCGGCTACGCCACTTTCAGTTCTGAGAGTGCACTCGACTTTACAGGTTCTGGCGTGGAAGCCTATTATGCCACAGTTGACGGTGATGCAGTCAGCTTCACCAACGCCATTACCAATCCTGCCGCCAACACAGGCCTGTTGCTGAAGGCACCAGAAGGCACCTACGAAGTGATGGTGGTTGACGAAGGCGAGGATGTGAGCAGCGAGAACAAGCTGGTTGCCTGCACAGAAACGAAGACTGTGGGCACCACTGACGGCTGCGACTATGGCAAGGTATTCATTCTGAGCAAGCATAATGAGCAAGTGGGATTCTTTAAGTCGGATAACGGTCGCACGCTACAGGCAGGCAAGAGCTTTCTCTACTTGGAGAATCCGTCGGATGCCCGTCTTGTCTATGGTTTTCCTTTCAATGAACAAGCTACAGGAATATGTCTTTCCACCATCACCTCGCCAAAGAGCGAAGAGCATGTGTACAATCTCAATGGGCAGCGCCTAAGAACTCCTGCTAAGGGTCTGAATATTATCCGCTCGGCCAATGGACACTTGCATGGTAAGAATGGTAAAAAAATAATCGTCAAATAACAGCATGATGAAAAACAAACTACAATATAAAACCCCGACAACCTGCATCGTCACTATGAAGACAGCCGTTACAATGCTGTCTGCATCGACCGACGACGTACAGGTGTATCGTGAGACAGAGACCGACAGCGAAGACACACAGTATTCACGTCGCCGCCATGAAGACATCTGGGAGGAAGAAGAGGATTTTTTAGAAAGATAACACAGAAATGGTGCGAGTTTTTCTGCTTCTGCTGGCAACATTTTTCGCAGCGAGTACTCATGCTCAGCAAGTAAGCGTAGCCCGATACTTCGGCGACCGCGAAGCGGCTGTTAGCTACACCTTCGATGACGGGCTGCAAGACCAGTTCACGTTGGCTTATCCTGAACTGAAGAAGCGCGGCCTGCGCGCCACCTTTGCCATCATCGGCTCGAAGGTGGGCGGCACCATCCACAGCAGTCAGGACCGGGCCATGGGCATCAGCGGTTCGCCGGCCATGACGTGGGACATGCTGCGCCAGTTGGCGGCCGACGGTCATGAGGTCAGCAGTCACGGATGGGAGCACAAGAAGGTGCAGCGGCTCACGCTTGAGCAGTTGCGCTATGAGGTGCAACACAACGACAGCATCATTTTCCAGCAGACGGGCCAGTTTCCACGCACCTACTTTTTCCCAGGCAACAGCCGCGACTCGGCCACGTTGGCCTACTGCATGCATGACCGTGTAGGCTGTCGTACGTTTCAAATAGCCATAGGGGCAAAGCGCGACTCTGTGTGGCTGAGTCACTGGGTGGAAGGTCTGATAGCCCAAAAAGCATGGGGGGTTGGCATGACCCACGGCATTGCAATGGGCTACGACCACTTTCCTGACCCTAAAGTACTCTGGTCGCACTTCGACTATATCGCCGCCATGCAAGATCGTGTGTGGGTGGCTCCGTTCTGCGAGGTAGCTGCTTACGTGAAAGAGCGCGACAATGTGCAGCTAACCGTCAACACCACTGAGCAAGGTATCACCGTCGACATCCACAACCCACTCGACCCTCGCATCTTCACTCAGCCACTAACGCTCCTTGTCGATTGTCCTGCCGTTGCCGCACAACAGGACGGGCGACAATTAGAGATAGTCCTCAAGGGGAGGAATACAGTGATAAACGGTGTCAGTCCGTTTGGCGGCAAAGTGCTGATAACCGTACAAATGAGCCCTACCATGGGTTGGAGTTCGTGGAACACCTATCGCGTGAACATCAGCGACTCGCTCATCATGCGACAGGCCGATGCAATGGTGCAGAAAGGATTGAAGAAGGCTGGCTACCAGTATGTGAACATCGACGACGGCTACTTCGGCGGACGCTCTAAAGACGGCCGGCTGCTTGTGCATCCCACGCGCTTTCCTCAGGGACTGAAGCCTGTGGTGGAGCATATTCACAAGCAGGGGCTGAAGGCTGGCATCTACAGCGATGCAGGACGCAACACTTGCGGCAGCATCTATGATGCCGACACCATCGGCATTGGCGTAGGACTCTATGGCCACGACCGGCAGGACTGCGATTTCTTTTTCCGCGAGCTGGGCTTCGACTTCATTAAAGTGGACTATTGTGGCGGACGGCCTCATCCCAAGGGCGACACGCTCTCGCTCGACGAGCAGACACGCTACACGGAGATTGCCAAAGCAATCCAGCAGACGGGCCGAAAAAATGTGCGCATGAACGTTTGCCGCTGGGACTATCCTGGCACGTGGGTTGCAAGTGTGGCGGCATCGTGGCGCATGTCGCAGGACATTCGTCCGAAATGGGCCTCGGTGAAGAACATCATCCTGCAGAACCTCTATCTTTCGGCATACGCCGGTGGCGGTCACTATAACGACATGGACATGCTGGAAGTGGGACGCGGCATGACGGCAGAGGAGGACCATACTCACTTTGCCGTGTGGTGTATGATGGCTTCGCCGCTGCTCATCGGCTGCGACCTGACGAAAATAAAGCCCGAGACCCTGCGCCTGCTCACCGACAAGCAGCTCATCAGCATCAATCAGGATCCGTTGGGTCTGCAAGCCTACGTGGCCAAACGCTGTGGGGAATGCTATGTGCTGGTGAAAGACATCAAACAACTGAACGGCAAAGAGCGCGCCGTAGCTTTCGTTAATCTGTCAGACAAGGAGGCCACGATGACTGTAGACTACAGACAATTAGACCTTAGCGGGAAGCAGGAAGCCATCGAAGTTAAACTGCCTCCTCACGCCACGCAGGTGTTCATCGTCAAGGGTGAGCACCGTTTGCAGCGACAGCTATATGAAGCTGAGACGGCTTTCCTCACCAGCTATCAAGAACTGAAAAACAATCAGGCCTGCATGACTGCCATCTACGAGGAAGACAGCCGTTGCAGTGGTGGCGCAAAGGTATCGTGGCTGGGTGGAAAAGCTTCGAACGACCTTCGTTGGCGCGATGTATATGTACAGAAAGCTGGTCGCTATGCGCTTCGGCTGAAATGTCTGGCAAACGAGCCGCGCACAATATTTATAGATGTGAACGGCGCAACCGTCGACTCGCTCAGGTACACTAACAGCGGCGAACAGACTGTTTTCGCCACGCTGAAGAAGGGGTGCAACGAAGTACGCCTATGGAATGCCCATGATTGTATGCCCGATGTGGACTACATGATGGTCGATGACTCACCAATCGCTTTTGGCAAGCTGACCGTTGAGGGGCGCGTGGAGCCACTGGGCCTCGACGACAGCCAACCACGTTTTGGGTGGCAGCTGGTGGCAGGAGAAGACGATGTGCGACAGACCGCCTATCATCTGCTCGTTTCTTCCACCCCCGACGGGCAAGGCGATGTGTGGGACAGCGACGAGGTGATGTCTGACAGTTCACAATGGGTAACCTATAAAGGGCCTGCATTGCTGCCCAACAAGGACTATTACTGGAAAGTTCGCGTGAAGACCAACAAGGGCGAATCTGACTGGAGTACCATTCAGAAGTGGAGCACGGGACTTCTCAAGGCAGAAAACTGGCGGGGCCAGTGGATCGGTCTTGACTCGCTGACCGACGACGTGGTGATGGAACGCCATAGCCGTATTGCTGCTCGCCATCTGCGCAAAGAATTTTCAATCGCCAAGCCGCTGAAACGGGCAACTGTACACGGCTGCGGATTGGGTTATTACATCCTTCATCTCAATGGAAAGCGCATTGGGGACTACCTGCTCTGTCCGGCTCCCACGCAGTATGACAAGGCTGCTATTTATGACACTTACGATGTAACAGAGCAATTGGCAAACAGGACTCGCGACGCACTTGGCCCAACCAAGAAGTCGTCAAATAGTCAAATTGAAGTGGTTCTTGCCGGTGGCTACTTTTTCCCCATGACACAAAACTATCAGACCAACGTACGGTCGGCCTATGGTATGCCGAAACTACGGCTGAACCTCATCATGGAGTATGAGGACGGTACCAGTGAGACCATTGCCACCGACGATACATGGCAGGTGGCGGTCGACGGCCCCATCCGCTATGCCAATCTTTACGACGGCACACTCATCGACTATCGCCGTAAGCCTACGGCATGGATACCGGCAAAGATTGTAGAGGCCCCCTGCACCACTCTTCGCGGCAACACACTTGGCGGTGTGAGAACATACGCTACGGAATCTTTTGCTACTATCACAAGCACAGGCAAAAAGCATTTTATTTTGGATTTTGGTACTAACAATACTGGCCGCATCCATCTCCAGAATGTAACAGTCGCTGATGGAGACACGATAATCATACGATATGCAGAGAGTCTGAAATCTGATGGCAGAGAGATATACACCGATAATCTACGACAAGCTCAAAATACGGACTACTTTATCGGCAACGGCAAGGCAGTCACCATGACGACCGAATTTTTGTGGCACGGATTCCGCTACATAGAAGTGACAGGGCTCAACGAGCAAGATGCAAAACGCATCACTCGTCAGCTGATGACTGACGACCTGCTATCGCAGTCGTCAATTGCTGTGGACGGCAATGACGACGGAATGCTCAACAAAATCCTGGCCAATGCACGTCGTGGGATTCTCTCCAACTACAAAGGAATTCCGATGGACTGTCCACAGCGCGACGAGCGCATGCCGTGGCTGGGAGACCGCACGATGGGCTGTTTCGGTGAGAGCTACATGACACAGAATCACACGCTCTATAGCAAATGGATGCAGGACATTTGCGACGCACAGCGAGCCGATGGCAACATCAGTGACGTATGTCCTGCCTATTGGCGACTCTACAACGGCAACATCACTTGGCCGGCAGCACTGCCTTTTGGAATGGAGATGCTGCGTCTGCAGTATGGCGACGACCGTCCTATGCGTGAGCACGCAGAGAATGTGAAGCGTTTCCTTGGATTTGCCAAGAAGAAGTCTGGAAAGGACGGACTCATCACCTACGATCGCTATGGTGACTGGTGCGTGCCGCCTGCCTCGCTGACAGAGGTCATCACGAAAGACTCGACACGCATGACCGACGGAGCTTTGCTGTCTTCCTGTTACTATTACTATATCTGCAAGATGATGGGTATGGACGAAGAGGCCGAAACGACAAAAGCCGCCATCAACCGCACGTTCCTGCATGAAGGTAATTATGCCAATGGCACAGTGACAGCAAATCTGCTACCTTTGGCATTGGGCATCGTACCACCTGACGAGGAAGAGGCAGTACGCCAGAACTTCATCCAGCGTGTAAGTGGAATGAAAGGCGAACCTCACATTGACTGTGGTGTCATCGGAATCTCATGGCTCATGCGCTACCTGTCGAAATCCGGCTTGGGCAAGACTGCATGGCAGATAGCCACCGCCAAGACCTATCCAGGCTGGGGCTATATGGTGGAGAACGGTGCCACCACCATCTGGGAACTGTGGAACGGCAACACTGCCAACCCCTCCATGAACAGCGGCAACCACGTCATGATGCTGGGCGACCTGATTCCCTGGTGCTACGAATGCCTGGCAGGTATTGCTCCAGATCCGAAACAGCCAGGATTCCGCCATATCATCATGCAACCAGATTTCAGCATTAGCGAAATCAACGGTGTTACTGCCACCTACCCTTCAATCTATGGCGACATCAAAAGCAGTTGGAGCCGCAAGGATGGAAAAACAAGTTGGACGGTCATCATTCCTGCCAACACAAGGGCAACGCTCTTGCTGCCCGACGGCACATCCAAGACAATAGGCTCTGGTCATTTCCGTTTCTGTATGTAAAGCCCAGATACGAAAACTATATATAATAAAATAAAGCCGCTGTCTCTGAATAGAGTCAACGGCTTTGTTTTTTAGCTTGTCGAGGTGACAGGACTCGAACCTGCGACAGCCTGGTCCCAAACCAGGAACGCTACCAACTGCGCTACACCTCGATTTTGCGGGTGCAAAGGTAATGTTTTTTTTGCACCCGCACAAATTTTCTGGCAATTATTTGATGATACCCTGTTCCACGAAGATTTTCTTCAGTGCATGAACAGAGCGTTCTACCTGCTCTTCTGTATGCGTGGCCATCAGTGCATAGCGTACCAGCGTGTCCTGCGGAGCACATGCCGGCGGAATGACGGGATTGATGAACACGCCGGCCTGGAATGCCAAGGCGGTAACTAGGAATGTCTTCTCGGTATCGCGTACATAGAGCGGAATAATCGGGCTCTCGGTGTCGCCAATCTCGAAGCCCTCCTCGCGGAAACGCTTCAGGGCATACTTCGTGACGGCCCACAACTTCTCAATGCGCTCAGGCTCCTGCTGAATGATGTGCAGAGCCTCCAAAGCAGCGGCTGTTGCAGCCGGTGTGTTGGATGCCGAGAAGATATAGGTACGACAGGTGTGACGCAGGAAGTTGATGGTATCCCAGTCGGCTGCAATGAAGCCTCCGATGCTGGCCAGTGACTTCGAGAAGGTACCCATGATGAGGTCTACCTCGTCGGTCAGTCCGAAGTGATCGCACACACCGCGTCCCTGACGGCCGAACACGCCAATGCCGTGAGCCTCGTCGACCATCACCGAGCAATTATACTTGTGCTTCAGTTCGATGATCTCAGGCAGCTTGGCCAGGTCGCCCTCCATGGAGAACACACCGTCGACCACAATCAGCTTGATGGCCTCGTGCGGCAGGCGCTGCAGCACGCGCTCCAGATCTTCCATATCGTTGTGCTTGTAGTGCAGCTGCTTGGCAAATGCCAGACGGCGTCCATCTACAATCGACGCATGGTCGCGATCGTCACAAATCACGTAATCATCCTTGCTAAGCAAGGCAGGTATGACACCCTGGTTCACACTGAAGCCCGTTGAGAGGCAAAGGCAATCGTCCTTACCAATGAACTTCGAGATTTCTTTTTCTAACTGTACATGCAGGTCAAGCGTACCATTGAGGAAGCGGCTTCCGGCGCAACCCGAGCCATAACGGTCGAGGGCTTCCTTGGCTTTATCAATGATGCGCTGGTCACCGGTGAGGCCGGTGTAAGCGTTCGAGCCGAACATCAAAACCTTGTGTCCGCCCATCTCTACTTCTGTTCCTTGCTTGCCTGTTATTTCACGGAAATAGGGATAAACACCCTGCTCCATGAACTTCTGAGGAATACGATACTCTTTGTATCTTTCTTGTAACTGTCCCATTAAACTTATTAGGTTGTTTACTTTTTCAGCTTGCAAAGGTACACAAAAATCTCCAAATAGTGCATTTTTTTTGTAATATTTGCCATCTATCAATAAATTTAATATTTTTTCTAAACTCTTTTACATCAAAAGTTGTAATTTTGCACCATATATAACACAATATGACGCAAATCACATTCATTATCAATCCCATATCGGGTACGCATAAAAAGGATTACATCCCCACCCTCATCGACGAGATTCTTGACAAGACAAAGTTCAAGACGAGAATCGTGTTTACCGAGTATGCCGGTCACGGGGCAAAGATTGCTGAAGAATGTGCCAGCAGCGGTGTCGACATCTGTGTTGCCGTAGGCGGCGACGGGACGGTGAACGAGATTGCACGCTCGCTTGTCCACACTAATACAGCTTTGGGCATCATTCCCTGTGGAAGCGGAAACGGCTTGGCTCGCCACCTGTGTCTGCCAATGAACGCTAAAGAGGCTATCGAGATTATCAATCAGGCCAAAGTCGAGTCGTTCGACTATGGCGTGATCAACGGCATGCCTTTTTTCTGCACATGCGGCATGGGCTTCGATGCATTCATCTCGCTGAAGTTTGCCGAAGCTGGCAAGCGCGGCTTGGTCACCTATGTTGAGAACGTGTTGAAAGAGGGACTGAAATACAAGCCCGAGACCTACATCGTGGAGGACGAGACAGGACAGCACCACCACAAGGCTTTCCTGATAGCCTGCGCCAATGCGGCACAATACGGCAACAATGCCTATATAGCCCCTGGAGCTTCCATGAAAGACGGCATGATGGATGTGATCATCATGGAGCCCTTTGATGCCATCGACGCGCCAAAGATAGCTATGGACATGTTTGCGAAGACGCTGAACAGCAACTCGCGCATCAAGACCTTCAAGGCCAAGCGCATCCACATACATCGCTCTGCCCCGGGAGCCATCCACTTCGACGGCGACCCCATCATGACCGATGCTGATGTTGATGCCGAAATCATCCCCTTGGGACTGAAGGCCGTGGTGAACCCCAACGCCATAGAAGATGCTGCTCAGCCCAATGCCGTCATCAATGCCTTCAGCGAGTTCTTTAATAATATAAATAATGTACGCGATAACGTAGCCCATCAGGGACACCGTTTCCTGGTGCTCAACAAGCTGATGCTGCGCAAACTTTCCAAGCTATAAAGCCAAGCGATGCAACTCGTGCTGACCCTCCTCATCGTGATGCTGTGCGCTACCTATGCCGGCTGGCGCATCTACAAGGCACTTTCGGCACCTCAAAATGCCTGTGCAGGATGCGACGGCTGTGCCCTGAAAGACAGATGCAAAGCGAATTATCCGGAAAAACAGGCATGCGAAAAGAAAAAGTAAGCAAAAAATTTGGTTAGAACAAAAAAAAGGACTACCTTTGCACCGCAAAAGCGACAAGGTGCCTTGGATGAGTGGCTTAGTCAACGGTCTGCAAAACCGTCTACAGCAGTTCGAATCTGCTAGGCACCTCTTGAAGAAATCGGAAACCCTCATCAACAAAGGATTTCCGATTTTTCGTTTTTTGCAGACAAAGAAATCAAGATTGACAGACAAAGCAAACAAAGCATTCTGACCCAATGAGAATAGACATCATATCCGTTTTACCCGAAATGATTGAAGGGTTTGTGCACGAAAGCATTCTGGCACGGGCCGAGAAGAAAGGACTGGCCGAGATTCGACTGCACAACCTGCGTGACTACACCCTCGACAAATGGCGCCGCGTAGACGACTATCCCTATGGGGGCTCGGCAGGCATGGTGATGCAGTGCGAGCCCATTGACCGTTGCATCACGGCTCTGAAAGCTGAACGCCAGTACGACGAAGTGATCTTCACCTCGCCCGACGGCGAACAGTTCAACCAGCACATTGCCAACGAGCTCTCGCTGAAAGGCAACCTCATCATTCTGTGCGGCCACTACAAAGGCATCGACCAGCGCGTACGCGACCACCTCATTACTCGCGAAATTTCTATCGGCGACTATGTGCTGACGGGCGGCGAACTGGCAGCCGCCATCATTGCCGATGCCATTGTCAGAGTGGTGCCCGGCGTGATTGGCGACGAGCAAAGCGCACTTTCCGACTGTTTCCAGGACGACCTGCTGGCAGCGCCCATCTATACCCGTCCTGCCGACTATAAAGGATGGAAAGTTCCCGAGATTCTGCTGAGCGGCAATGAGGCCAAGATCCGCGAATGGGAACTCGACCAGGCACTGGAGCGCACACGCCGTCTGCGCCCCGACTTGCTGAAGGGGAAGGACTAAACAGCCTCTTCCTCTTCAGTGGTATCAAACAGTTGTCCTTGTTTGATCACCAATCCGCCCTGACGGTCAATCCACATGTCGAGCGGAATGAACAGATCGTCGTTTTCCGGACGGCTCACCACCACGCCAAACTTCAGTTGCTGGTTGTCTGTCTCATGGAAAACAATATTTTCCAGTATACCTTTCTGTCGGAAGTCGGCCTCTATATAGGAGGCAAACGACTCCTTCGTGAACGTTTTGCGCAGAAACACTGAGTTGTCGTCACGCGAAACGGTCAGCCTCACGCGGTTGTCCACATACTGCTGTCCTGTCTCGTCGGTCAGCATAGGCAGCGAGTCGGCCGGCTCGCGCTCGATGGTGATCACATAGTTTTTCCCCAGCCACTGCACGTCGCTGCGACGAGTGTCCACCGGCAACTTGATAGGGTCCTTGAGGGTTTCGGGCACATATTTTGCCACGATGATATCGTCGCTCTTCGGTTTCTCCTTGCAGGCGCTGACGGCCCCCATCAGACAGATGGAGGTCAGCATGAGTGCTATCAAATTTTTATTCATCTTTTTTCAGGTTATTCGTATAAGAAAAATGTGGAACTACTACTGCTGCGGAACTTCGAACTTCGTGCCTGTCTGACGAATCAGTTCGCGGCCGAAGCGCTCAGGATAGCCGGGGCGTACCACCCTGCTACCCAGTCCTGTGGGCGTGCGAGTGAAGGCTCCGTTCTGTTCGGGCTTGACAATCATATCGTTGTATTTCACAATCAGTCGGGTGGCCAACGTTTTCCACGTGGTCAGCATCTCGTCGGCCTTACGAGCCGAATAGTCCGTCAGCCATTTCACCCTTTCTGCTCCCTGCAACGTCAGGGCGCGGTCTTCTGTAGCTTTCTGCTCCTTGAAGTACGAAGTGTCCAGCGAGTCGCGCACCTCCTGAAGCGTCGGGAACATCAGCGCATAGCGCGGATAGACCATGTTGCTCACCCAGTTTTGAACCCAGTAGGCATTGTCCATCGAGAACGTCAGCGCGTCGGCACCGGGCGTGCTGTAAGGGCGCGGAGCCTGTGTGGCGCAGCAGTACACAGGTGTGTAGGGCACCATGTTGCCGTCATCGTTACCGAACCACAGAATGCCGCCCACCTCGCGAGGCAGCCACGAACGCATCTGCGACACGTAGCTGAAAGCCGTCTGCTGCGTCGATGTGGGACGCTCGTTGAAATATTTCTTGCCATCTACCGTAAAATAGAGCGGTGTCGGTCTGTAGGGCATTTCCCAGATGCCGCCGCCCATGTCGCCATCCAGTGCGAAGGGCGTGTTCTCATAATGATCGCGCATGGCTGCCTCAACGTCGGCAACCGTCAGTTTTCGGTTCGGCTTCACCCATAAAGGCATCGGCTCAGCATCCTGCTGTCGCCCTTCTGCCCAAGGCAGATAGCGCTCCATGCCGTCGGCATAGCGGTTGAAGAAACTCCACACACGAGCATCGCAGATGCGACGGCCCGAGAAGTCGGGGAAGGCGTAGACATTGCAGTACGAGAAGTCCTCGTCCTTGCCGCTGAACCATCCCATCTTGCGCGCATAGCTCACCACATTCTTCGAGAAGAGCACGCCGCCCGTTTTGTCCTTCATGTCAAAGCGGCTGATGCGGCTCTGGTTGGCATGTCCGCAGATCATGTCGTCGGGTATGCGCAGGGCCACCCATACGGTGCGCTCCTTCGACAGCTTTCGGTCGCTGGCACAGCCCATCATCTCCATGATCCACGCCTCGTTAGGGTCGCAGATGGTGAAAGTCTCTCCCTCCGAGTTATAGCCGTACTGCTCCACCAGCGAGGTCATCACCTGAATGGCCTCGCGAGCCGTCTTAGAACGCTGCAGGGCGATGTAGATCAGCGAGCCGTAGTCGAGAATGCCCGTCGTGTCCACCATTTCTTCGCGGCCGCCGAACGTTGTCTCGCCGATGGTCACCTGCCACTCGTTGATGTTACCGATAACGTTGTAGGTCTCTTCGGCCTCAGCTATCTCGCCGTGATATTCGCCCGTATCCCAGTCGTACACCTTGCGCATCGTGCCTTTCGGATGCTTGGCAGCCGGATAGTGTGCCAGCCCGATAAACATGCCGTAGTCGTCAGCATTATAGGTACACATCACTGAGCCATCCTTCGATGCCTGTTTGCCAACAATGAAATTGGTGCATGCCGCAGCCGCACCGGCCATCAGCAGTAACAAAAAGAGGGAAAAATATCGCTTCATTTTTTTCGATAGTTTGTATTCTGTCTGCAAAATTAACGAAAAATACCCAATTATCGCGCACTTTGGAAGAAAAAGATACAAATCTCGCTCTAATTCGCTATGAATTCCACTCTGATTTGCTATGAATTCCGCTCTAATTCAATACAAACCAGAGTAGAAAATGACGCAAAACAGAGAAGAAAGTGACGCTAATTGCAGCAGCGTTTGACGTTTATTGCAGCAACGCTTGACGTTCACACCCTGAGCGGTTGACATCTTTCAAAAACACCTAACAACCTAACACCACATGCCGTAAAGCATCTGTAGCAAAGGCTTTGCGGCATGTTACCTGTTGGTGCAACACCTAACATACACCTACCGTAGAGGTAACAGGACAGAGAATGGAGCGGGGTGATGGCAATAGAGGGGAAAAAAGCTAAAATATATTTGGCTTTTCCTTTGTTTTTCAGTACCTTTGCAGGCGAAACTTAAACGGTTGAGGCATTGAAAAAGATTAAATGGGGCTTCATAGGCTGTGGTGAGGTGACCGAGAAGAAGAGCGGACCAGCCTTCAGCGAAGTTGAGGGATCGAGCGTAGTGGCGGTGATGAGCCGCTCGGAACTAAAGGCTCGCTCCTACGCTGAGCGGCACGGCATACCGCGCTGGTACACCGATGCACAGGAGCTCATAGACGACCCTGAGGTGAATGCCATCTACGTAGCCACCCCACCCTCCAGTCATGCCACCTTTGCCATCATGGCCATGAAGGCTGGCAAGCCTGTCTATGTGGAGAAGCCACTGGCTGCCAGCTATGACGACTGCGCTCGTGTGAACCGCATCAGCGAGCAGACGGGCGTGCCCTGTTTCGTGGCCTACTACCGGCGCTACCTGGACTACTTTCAGCGAGTGAAGCAGATTGTGGAACAGGGCACGATAGGCGAAGTGATCAGCGCACAGGTACGCTTCGCCGTTCCGCCACGCGAACTCGACTACAACAATGCCGAGGCTCTGCCTTGGCGACTGCAGCCCGACATTGCCGGCGGCGGCTATTTCTACGATCTGGCTCCCCATCAGCTGGACCTGTTGCAGGAACTGTTCGGCGTAATTATCGATGCGCAAGGCATCTGTGCCAACCGAGGAAAGCTATACCAGACGGAAGACACGGTGAGCGCCGTGTTCCGCTTCGAGAATGGACTGCCTGGCTCGGGCTCGTGGTGCTTCGTGGCTCATGAGTCGGCACGTGAAGACAGCATTCAACTGATAGGCAACCGGGGCTCGCTGCGTTTCTCAGTGTTCGACTATGCCCCCATAGAGCTGCACACCAGCGACGGCAACGAAGAAATACAGATAGAGAATCCTCCTTACGTGCAGTTCCCATTGATTAAGAATGTGGTGAAACACCTGCAGGGACTGGCCATCTGCAACTGTACCAGTGTGTCGGCTACCCCTGTCAACTGGGCGATGGACCGCATTCTTGGAAAATTCTAACACCTATGAAGAGGGCACTGCTGATTCTTGCAACACTCTGGCTTGCCTCCCTGCATGCTTTTTCGGAAGGCATCGCCAGCGACACCATCAGCCACCTGACCTCTGACAGTATATCCCTTAACAACGCTCCAGAGCAACCCACGAAGAAGCTGAGCCTGATACGCCGCATCATCAGAGGCTTCGACCGGCTGGACGAGCGCTATATAGAGCCGCAGCACTACGTCTTTACCGTAATGCTGCAAAGCACCTACACCTATGACTACTTTACGCTCAGAAGCCGCGAACGCGACGAGCAGTCGGTGAGCTTTGCACCTGACGGCAACTTCAAGATTGGGCCCTACATCGGCTGGAAATGGATATTCGGCGGCTACACGTTCACCCTGGGCAGTACGAAATACAGCAAGACGAAAACCGAGATAGACCTGAGCATCTACAGTTCGCAGGTGGGCGTAGACCTGTTCTACCGCCGCACAGGCAGCGACTACAAGCTGAGTGATGCCCATCTGGGCCCTGGCATTGATACCCGTCCGCTGGAAGGGTTGCCTTTCAACGGCATCAAAGTGGGGGTCACGGGATTCAATGTCTACTATATCTTCAACCACGGACGTTTCTCCTACCCTGCCGCCTTCTCGCAAAGCACGGTGCAAAAGGTAAGCTGCGGATCGTGGATGGCCGGACTGGGCTATACCAAGAACTCGCTCGACTTCGACTACGAGAAGCTGCAGACCATTGCCAACACGCGGCTGGCCCCACAGACGGTCGCCATCGATTCCAGCCTGATGTTCAAGTCGGCCAAGTACTACGACATCAGCGCCTCGTGCGGCTATGCCTACAACTGGGTGTTCGCGCCCCGATGGCTGTTCTGCGCCAGCGGCCAACTGGCCCTGGCCTACAAGCAGAGCTCAGGCGAAACGCTGGAACGCAACCACAGCGAAAGTTTCTCGTTCACAAAAATAAGTCCGAACTTCATAGGCCGATTCGGACTGGTCTACAATACCATGCGCTGGTATGCAGGCGCCAGCGCCATCGTGCGGTCGAACTACTATTTTGAATCGCGCTTCTCAACCAACAACACGTTTGGCAGCATGAATGTGTACGTGGGCTACAACTTCGGCCTGAAAAAGAAATACAGACAAAAGAAATGAAACAGTTCTTCACCTTATTAATTATAATGGCAGCCACCTGGTGGCCGCTCAGTATGCAAGCCCAGAAAGCACCGGATAAGCGTGTCAATATCACCTGCGCTCCTGCCGACAGTGCCGAAATCGTACAGTTGCTAAGCAGCGGCTGCACCTCGACCATAGCTTTTGCCCAGCACTTCATCGACCGCCCATATGTGGCGCACACGCTGGAAGTGAACGACGAAGAACAACTCGTCGTGAACACTCGCCAGCTGGACTGCACCACACTGGTAGAGACCGTAGTGGCCCTGACCCTCTGCTCGGCACAGGGAAAGACCAACTTTGCCGACTATACTGACATGCTGACGCGGCTGCGTTATCGACAAGGCATCATCGACCGCTACCCCAGCCGACTGCACTACTTCAGCGACTGGATAGACGACAACACGCAGTTGAAACTCGTCAGGGAGATACAACTGAACGGTGCCCCCTTCACTGCTACGCAGCGTCTGAACATCAACTACATGAGCCGGCACGCCGATGCCTACACGGCACTGAAGGCACATCCCGAGTTCATTGAGACGATAGCCCAACAGGAACGTGCGCTGACCGGCCGACGCTATCGCTACATACCAAAACCGAAGGTAGGCAACATGCCATCGCTGCGCAGTGTTGTCAAAGACGGCGACATCATCGCCATCACCTGCAAGAAGTCTGGCCTTGACATTGCCCACCTGGGCTTCGCCGTGTGGAAGGAAGACGGCCTGCACCTGCTCAATGCCTCGCAGATACACCAGAAAGTGGTGCTCGACCCCATGACGCTGCGGCAATATCTGTACAATCACCCGTCGCATACTGGCATCAGAATTATCCGACTGAACACTAAACAAAACTAAGAAAATAAACAAAACTAAGAAAATATGGAATTACCCGATTTCATGAGCTATGCCAACAAGTTCTCACAGAGCGACTTCGTTGAAAAAATCTCGCGCGTTGCCAAGCGTGCTGGAAGTAAACTCGTCTATGCAGCACTGATTCTCTTCTACACCCTGCAGAGCAACAAGACGAGCGTCAAGGACAAAGCCATCATCGTCGGTGCACTGGGCTATCTCATCAGTCCGCTCGACGTGATGCCCGATGCCATTCCCATCGTAGGACTGAGCGACGACCTTGCCGTGCTGATCTATGTACTCAAGATGGTGTGGACCGACGTAGACCCCGAAGTAAAGGAACGTGCGCAGAAGAAACTAAAAGATTGGTTCGACGACGAAGAAATTTCGGAAATCGACACACTTTTTGAATAACAATCCCTAAAGCCCCGTGGAATTACTTTAAAATTGTTTAAATGATATACGTTTCTCCCTAAAAAGTGGTACTTTTGTAGGCTAATTGGAAGAGGGAAAACGCGCCAGCGTGGCTAAAAACGGCCTTAAACGCGATTTCTTCCGAAAAAGGACAACGAAACATATATCGTAAACAAAACAGTAAAACCGTAAATACAAAAAATGGATCAAACGTTTGACAACGACAGAATTTTGAAAATCAACATTGAGGAGGAGATGAAGAGCTCCTACATTGACTATTCAATGTCGGTGATTGTGGCTCGCGCCCTCCCTGATGTACGTGACGGATTCAAGCCCGTGCACCGCCGCATCCTCTATGGCATGATGGGCATTGGCAACACCAGCGACAAGCCGCATAAGAAGTGCGCCCGCGTTGTTGGTGAGGTGCTGGGTAAATATCACCCACACGGTGACTCATCCGTATATGGTGCCCTCGTCCGCATGGGACAGGAGTGGAACATGCGCTACACGCTGGTTGACGGACAAGGTAACTTCGGCTCTGTCGACGGTGACTCGCCTGCTGCCATGCGTTACACGGAGTGCCGCCTCTCGAAGATGGGCGAGCACATCATGGACGACCTGGAGAAAGACACCGTAGACATGGACCCCAACTTCGACAACACACTCGTTGAGCCGAGCGTGATGCCGACCAAGGTGCCCAACCTGCTGGTGAACGGCGGCAACGGTATTGCCGTGGGTATGGCAACCAACATGCCGACACACAATCTGGGCGAGGTGATCGATGGTTGCTGCGCATTCATCGACAATCCTGAGATTGACACTGAGGGACTGATGCAGTATATCCCTGGTCCCGACTTCCCCACCGGAGCTTATATCTATGGTCTACAGGGAGTGAAGGATGCCTACGAGACCGGACGCGGACGCATCGTGATGCGTGCCAAGGCCGAGATTGAGAGCGGCGAGACCCACGACAAGATTGTGGTTACGGAGATTCCCTACGGTGTGAACAAGGCCGACCTCGTTGCCTACATCGCCGACCTGGCCACTCAGCACAAGATTGAAGGCATCTCAAACGTGAACGATGAGTCAGGCCGTCAGGGCATGCGCATCGTGGTCGACGTGAAGCGCGATGCCAATGCCAACGTCATTCTGAACAAACTGTTCAAGATGACTGCCCTGCAGAGTTCGTTCTCAGTGAACAACATCGCACTGGTTCCCATCAAGACCGCCGACGGTGTGCGCATGCGCCCAAAACTGCTGTCGCTGCGCGAGTGCATCCGCTACTTCATCGACCACCGTCACGAGGTGACCATCCGCCGCACAAAATACGACCTGAAGAAGGCACAGGAACGTGCCCACATTCTGGAGGGCTTGATCATTGCCGTGAACAACATCGACGAGGTGGTGCACATCATCCGCCAGTCGGCAACGCCTACCGATGCACAGCGCAACCTGGAGAAGCGTTTCGAACTGGACGAGCTGCAGTCGAAGGCTATTGTCGACATGCGCCTCAGCCAGTTGACCGGTCTGCGTGTCGACCAGCTGCATCAAGAGTACGACGACCTGATGAAGCTGATTGCCGACTTGGAAGAGATTCTGAACAACCCCGAGCGTTGCAAGCAGGTGATGAAGGACGACCTGAACGAGGTGAAAGAGAAATACGGCGACGAGCGCAAGACGGAGATCATTCCGTTCGACCATGAGTTCAATGCCGAGGACTTCTATCCCGACGATCCTGTGGTAATCACCATCTCGCACATGGGCTACATCAAGCGCACACCGCTTTCTGAGTTCCATGCACAGAGCCGTGGCGGTGTAGGTTCGAAGGGTGCTCGCCATCGCGACAACGACTTCACAGAGTACATCTATCCTGCCACCATGCACAACACACTGCTGTTCTTCACACAGAAGGGCCGCTGCTACTGGCAGAAGTGCTACGAGATACCTGAGGGCGACAAGAACTCGAAGGGCCGCGCCATCCAAAACATGCTGAACATTGAGCCCGACGATGCCATCAATGCCGTGCTGCGTATCAAGAAGTTCGATGACGAAGAATTCCTGAACAGCCACTATGTGGTGTTTGCCACCAAGCAGGGCATTGTGAAGAAGACCTGCCTGAACCAGTATAAGAACGTGCGTGCTGTCGGTGTGATTGCCATCAACATCAACGAGGGCGATCAGGTAGTAGGCGTACGTCTGACCAACGGCAATAACGAGATTCTGCTGGCCAACCGCAATGGCCGTGCCGTGCGCTTCAACGAGAGTGCTGTTCGCACCATGGGACGTGTGTCTACGGGTGTCATCGGCATGCGTCTCGACGGTGGCGACGACGAAGTCATCGGCATGGTTTGTGTCAACGATCCGCAGACAGAGACCATCATGGTTGTCAGCGAGAACGGCTACGGCAAGCGCTCAGACATTGAAGACTATCGCATCACGAATCGTGGCGGCAAGGGTGTGAAGACCCTCAATATCACCGAGAAGACCGGTCGTCTGGTGGCCATCAAGGTGGTAACCGACGAGAATGATTTGATGATCATCAACAAGAGTGGTATACTGATTCGTCTGAAAGTGGCCGACGTGCGCGTCATGGGTCGTGCGACACAGGGCGTTCGCCTCATCAACCTGACGAAGAAGAACGACACCATCGCATCGGTCTGCAAGGTGATGAGTTCTACCGACGAGGACATCCAAGCCGAAGAAATCACTGGCGAAGCTTCTGAAATCTCAGATCACTCAGAGAATTCAGATTACTCCGAGAACTCCGAATCTTCAGAGAACAATGAACAATAACTGTTTAACCAAAAATTATACGAAAATGAAAAAAATCATGATGATGGCCGTTATGGCAGCAGCTGCCTCTTCGGCCTTTGCACAGGATGCCTTGGTAAAGGAAGCTAAGAAACTCATGGGAAAAGGTGAGTTCGACCAAGCTGCACAGACACTGGCTCCAGCCCTTGAGTCAGACGCTACCGTCGAAAAGGATGCTGCATGGAATCTGGAAAGCGAAATCAAATATGGCAAGTATATCGCCATTCAGACAGAAGACACCAAGAACCAGATGGAGAAGAAACAAGTGCCCTACGACACGCTCGCTATGCACACCGCTGCCATCGAAGCTTGGAAGGCTGCACTGAAGTGCGACGAGTACGATCAGCAGCCCGATGCCAAGGGAAAGGTGAAGATTAAGTATCGCAGTGCTTTCCAGAACAAATTCAAGAACCACGGCATCGCTCTCGTTCAAGCCGGACAGTATCTGTATCAGAACCGCAAGCTGAACCAGGAGGCTTTCGATGCATGGAGCCTGTATATAGGCATGAAGGAAACGCCCATCTTTGCTCAGGTGGCCGACTTCCCCCGCGAGCCGTTCTACTACGACATTGCCTACTACTGCGCTTTCCTGGCCTATAACCTGAAGGACTATGCCAATGCCGAGAAGTATGCCAAGATAACGGCTGAGGATCCCACCAAGGCTGGTGAGGCTATGGAGATCATGCTGTTCTCGAAGAAAGAGAACATGAAGACTCCTGAGGACTCGCTTGCATACGTCAACATGGTGAAAGACCTGCACAAGCAGAATCCTGAAGAGCAGCGCTACTTCAACTTGCTGATGGACTACTACACACGTGGCAACAACCCTGCTGCAACACAGCAGTGGCTTGACGAAGAGATTGCCACCAACCCGCAGAACAAGATGCCGTGGGCACTGAAGGGAGAAGCATTCATGAACAACGAGAAATGGGACGAAGCCATCGAGTACTACAAGAAAGCCGTAGAAATCGACCCGAACTTCGTGCAGTGCCTGTTCAACATCGGCCGCTGCTACTATGCCAATGCAATGGAGCTGCAGAACAAACTGGCTGACAAGAACGGCATGATCACCGACACTAACCGCCAGAAGGTCGTTGAAGTGATTAAAGAGGCTGAGGGCTACTATGTACGTGTTCGCGAACTGGATCCCGACCGCAACATCAACTGGGCTTACCCCCTCTATCAGATCTATTACTACATGCAGGACAAGGCTAAGATGGCTGAACTGGAAGCTATCGACCCCTCTCTGAAGTAAGAGACTGCATACAAGAAGAATATTGTAATTCCTCGCTCGACACAACGAGCAAAACCTACATCTAAATGAACAAGAAGCAACTTGCTGTTGCCTTGCTTCTTTTACTAATGATAACACCGTGTCTGACTTGGGCCCAGAAGAAGGAGCTCAATCAGGCACGGTCTTACATAAAAAGCGGCAAGGAAAAGGATCTGGAGAACGCAGAAAAGCTGATGACCGATCTGCTGAAAGACCAGAAGAACAAGGATAACAAAAAAATATACCTGACGTGGTTTGATGCCGTGCGCGGACTATACGCACAGGCCAATGAGCGCATGTACCTGAAACAGAAACAGGACACTGCCACGTTTTTCAAGCTCAACCAGCGAATGTTCACCATCCTTGAGACACTCGACTCGCTCGACATGCGACCGGATGCCAAGGGGAAGATAAACATTGAATACAGACAGAAACACGCAGAGTTGCTCAACACCTACAGGCCCAACCTCTTCAGTGCAGGCACCTTCCACCTGCGAAAGGGAGAGTTCAAGCAGGCCTACGACTATTTCGAGTTCTATATCGACTGTGCCCGTCAGCCGCTGTTCACCGAACAAGACTACGCACAGAACGACAAGCGCATGCCCGAAGCAGCCTACTGGGCCACCTATTGCGGCTATCGGCTGCAGGATGCCGTGCTCACACTGCGCCACAGGAAACTCGCTCTGCGCGATTCCTCAAAGATCAGCTTCACCTATCAATACATGGCCGAGGCACGCCGCTGGCTGAACGATCAGGAACTCTACCTGAAGACCCTTGAGGCAGGATTCCGCCAGAACCCCACGTTTAGCTACTTCTTTCCGCGACTCATTGATGCCTATAGCCAGAAAAAGCAATACGACAAGGCACTGGCCATCACCGACTCGGTGCTGACTGTCTGCGACTCATGCGAGCTGTACCTCTTTGCCAAGTCGACCATTCTCTATCGGCTGCAGCGCTATGGCGAGTGCATCAAGGTGAGCGATCAGGTCATTGCCATCAACCCCAACCAGGCCGAAGCCTATTTCAATGCCGGAACGGCCTACCTGAACATTGCCCTGAAACTCGACGAGCGCAAGGACAAGAAACAGTTGCGCCAGCTCTACCAAAAGGCGCGCCCCTACATGGAGCGCTATCGCCAACTGATGCCTGCAGAAAAAGACAAATGGGGACCGGCTCTCTATCGCATCTACCTGAACTTGAACATGGGCAAGCAGTTCGACGAGGTCGACCGGTTGCTGAAGAAATAGCCAAAGGAGATAAGAGCCTAAAAAAGACGAGGAAACAGAGGACTGATTGCTAAAAAAGAATAAAAAAAGCCTTTTTCAAGCATCAGTCCTCATTTTTTTTTGCTTTTTGTGCACTCATTTTCGTATTTTTTGTATCTTTGTGAAATCATATTATTTTGACAAATCTAAAAACTTAAACCAACTGTTTTTATTATGGAAAATAACGCTCAGCTCATTGCCCAGTGCGAGGCACAGGCAAAGCAGTGGCTCACTCCGGCCTTTGACGAGGAGACCCGTAAGGAAGTACAGGCTATGCTTGACAATCCCGACAAGACAGCCCTTATCGATGCTTTCTATCAGAATCTGGAGTTTGGTACGGGCGGTCTGCGCGGCATCATGGGTGCCGGCACCAACCGCATGAACAAGTATATCGTGGGCATGGCCACTCAGGGCTTCGCCAACTATATCAACAAGGCTTTCCCTGGCATTCAGCCTAAGGTTGTAGTCGGTCACGACTGCCGCAACAACGGCCGCATGTTTGCCGAGACCGTTGCCGACATCTTCTCGGCCAACGGCATCAAGGTCTATCTGTTCGAGAGCCTGCGCCCCACCCCAGAGATTTCATTCGCCATCCGCCAACTGGGCTGTCAGGCCGGTGTAAATGTAACGGCTTCGCACAACCCCAAGGAGTACAATGGCTACAAGGCCTACTGGGACGACGGTGCACAGGTGTTGGCTCCACACGACAAGGGCATCATCGACGAGGTAAACAAGGTGACCATCGACCAGGTGAAGTTCGAGGGCAACAAGGAGCTCATCGACATCATCGGCGGTGAGATGGACTGGGACTACCTGCAGGCTGTCAAGGAGGCCATGGTCGACCAGGATGTCATTCTGCGCCATAAGGACCTGAACATTGTCTACTCGCCCATGCACGGCACTGGCCGCGTCATCATTCCCGAGGCACTGCGCTCATGGGGCTTCCAGAACATCCACGTTGTTCCCGAGCAGATGGTCATCGACGGCAACTTCCCCACGGTGGTTTCGCCTAACCCCGAGAATGCCGAGGCCATGACCTTAGGCATGAAACTTGGTACACGCCTGAATGCCGACCTTGTGATCGCCAGCGACCCCGATGCCGACCGTCTGGCCATCGTTTGCCGCAACGCCAAGGGCGAATGGGAGATTCTGAACGGCAACCAGACCTGCATGATGTTCTGCTGGTACATCATCGCTAACAAGAAGAAGCTGGGCCAGCTGAAGGGCAACGAATTCCTGGTAAAGACCATCGTGACCACCGAGGTTATTGCCGAGATTGCCAAGAAGAACGGCGTTGAACTGCGCGACTGCTACACGGGCTTCAAGTGGATTGCCAACGAGATTCGCATCAGCGAGGGTGTGAAGAAATACATCGGCGGTGGTGAGGAGAGCTTCGGCTTCCTGCCGTTCGATAAAGTTCGCGACAAGGACTCCCCCGCTTCTATCTGCCTCATCTGCGAGATTGCCGCATGGGCAAAGGACAACGGCATGACGCTCTACGACCTGCTCATGAACATCTATGCTGAGTACGGCTTCTCGAAGGAGGTCACCATCAACGTGGTGAAGCCTGGTAAGACTGGTGCCGACGAGATTAAGCAGATGATGGTCGACTTCCGCAGCAATCCTCCTCAGCAGCTGGGCGGCTCAAAGGTATGCCTCGTGAAGGACTACCAGACCCTGGAAGCCAAGTATGCCGACGGCCGTGTAGAGAAGTTGAACATGCCTACCACCAGCAATGTGCTGCAGTGGTTCTGCGAGGATGGCACCAAGATCAGCGTGCGTCCTTCAGGCACCGAGCCCAAAATCAAGTTCTACACCGAGATCAAGGATCCTTCGTTCAAGTGCGCTGGCTGCTACGAGCGTTGCACCAAGGCCGCTGAAGAGAAGATTGAGAAAATCAAGAAAGATTTGAACCTGTAAGTAAAAAGACTTGAACCTGTAAGTAAACGAAGAAGTCTGGCCAATTGACCAGACTTCTTTGTTTTTTTAGAACTCAGAGGTGAAGTGGAACTGTATGTGTTCAAAGTCCTGCTGCGCCATCGAGAGCACATAGCCTGAGTCGGCCAGGAACACGTCCCTACCCTCCTTGTCCTTCGCCATATACTGGTACTTGCGCTTCTTGAAAGCTTCCAGTTCCTGCTCGTTGTCACTCGAAATCCAGCAGGCCTTGTACAGATGGACAGGCTCCCAGCGGCACTTCGCATTATACTCGTTCTCCAGACGGTACTGAATGACCTCGAACTGCAGCTGACCAACCGTTCCAATAATCTTGCGGCCATTGAACTGGTTGACAAACAGCTGGGCCACGCCCTCGTCCATCAACTGGTCGATGCCCTTCTGCAACTGTTTGGCCTTCATGGGGTCGTCGTTCTCTATATACTTGAACAGTTCCGGCGAGAACGACGGCAGACCACGGAAATGCAACTGTTCGCCTTCGGTAATGGTGTCGCCAATCTTGAACATACCACCTGTATCAGGCAGACCTACGATGTCACCTGGCCAAGCCTCGTCGATGGTCGACTTGCGCTGCGCCATGAACTGCGTGGGCGAGGTGAAGCGCAGCGTCTTCCCCTGACGCACATGCAGATAAGGCACGTTGCGCTGGAACTTGCCTGAGCACACCTTACAGAAAGCGATACACGAGCGGTGGTTGGGGTCGATGTTTGCCGTAATCTTGAAGATGAAGCCCGTGAACTTCGGCTCTTCGGGCACCACCTCGCGCTCCTCAGCCTTTGTGGGACGGGGCGACGGAGCAATCTCTACAAAGCAGTTCAAGAGTTCCTGCACGCCAAAGTTGTTCAGGGCAGAGCCGAAGAACACCGGAGCCACCTCAGCCGAGCGATAGGTCTCCACATCAAATTCGGGATAAACGCCATCAATCAGTTCCAGATCGTCGCGCAGTTTCGCGGCATCCTGCTCCCCAACGCGCTCTTCCAGCTCGGAGGAATCGAGTTGCACCTCCACCTTCTCCGTCACTCGCTGCTTGTCTGGAGTGAAGAGGTCGAGTTTCTGTTCATAGATATTATACACACCCTTGAACTTCGCTCCTTGGTTGATGGGCCAGCTCAGGGGGCGCACCTTGATTTCCAGCTCCTGCTCCAGCTCGTCGAGCAAGTCGAAGGGATCGCGGCCTTCACGGTCCATCTTGTTGACAAAGATGATGACGGGAGTCTTTCGCATGCGACAGACAGTCATCAGTTTCCGAGTCTGTGTCTCCACACCTTTCGCACCGTCAACCACAATGATGGCCGAGTCTACAGCCGTCAGCGTGCGGAACGTATCCTCAGCAAAGTCCTGGTGACCCGGAGTGTCAAGGATATTCACCTTATATTCAATATCCCTTCCGTCAGGCGTATAGTCGAACTCCATCACCGACGTAGACACCGAGATACCGCGTTGCTTCTCAATCTCCATCCAGTCGCTGGTGGCCGTCTTCTTAATCTTGTTGTTCTTCACTGCACCAGCCACTTGTATCTGTCCGCCGAAAAGCAGGAACTTCTCGGTCAGCGTGGTCTTACCAGCATCGGGGTGCGAAATGATGGCGAATGTACGCCTGCGTTCTATTTCTTGATTCATAATGGCTGCAAAGGTACGAAGAAAAAACGAGACGCACAAACGTTGCGTCTCGTTTTTATGGGTGTTATGCTGCAAACGTGCTGACTATAGAGTCAACCAGCAAGTGCAAGTTGTGTGCAAAGTTAGGCATAATGTTTGAAAAAGACTTCATTTGGTGTGAGAAAGTTTAGTTTTTCCCTTGGCCTTCGGTTGATTTTGGCCTGTATGGATGCAATTCTCCTG
>JAFTFX010000017.1 GCA_017458225.1 Prevotella sp.
ACCTTCGACATCGATGCCAACGGCATTCTGAAGGTCAGCGCCAAGGACAAGGCCACCGGCAAGGAGCAGGCCATCCGCATCGAGGCTTCGTCAGGTCTCTCGCAGGACGAGATCAACCGCATGAAGGCCGAGGCTGAGCAGAACGCTGAGAACGACAAGAAGGAGCGCGAGCGCATCGACAAGATGAACCAGGCCGACTCGATGATCTTCCAGACCGAGACCTTCCTGAACGAGAACGGCGACAAGCTGGGTGCCGACAAGGCCAACGTTGAGCAGGCCGTGCAGCAGCTGAAGGACGCTCACAAGAGCGGTGACATCGCTGCCATCGATAACGCCATCAACAACTTGAACCAGGTGATGCAGGCCGCCTCTGCCAAGATGTACCAGCAGGGTCAGCAGGCCGGTCCTCAGCCCGGTGCCGACGCAGGTCAGCAGTACCAGGGCGGTCAGCAGGCTCAGTCGAACCCCAACGACAACATTCAGGATGCCGACTTCGAGGAGGTGAAGTAAACATTAGAAATAATATTGTATGACAGAATCCGTGTAGTCGCAAGATTGCACGGATTTTTTAGGAAAAGAACGGAATGCAACAGCTACACTATTATGACTTTGGGGAGGGGGTGACGGCCTTCAGCACTACGCGACGGGGCGGCTATAGCACTGGACAGTACGGCGAGTTCAACATCAACCGCTATTGTGGCGATGACAATGAGCATATCCGGCAGAACCGCACCTTGCTGTGCCGGATGCTCGGCATTGAAGACGACCGTCTGCTGATGCCCCATCAGACGCACGACACACGCGTGGCACTCATTGACAACGGTTTCCTTGCCCTTTCGGCTGCCGAGCAACAGGCAGCCCTTGAAGGCATCGACGCTGTGATGACAGAGGTGCCTGGCTTGTGCATCGGCGTGAGCACAGCCGACTGCATCCCCATCCTGCTCTATGACCCTGAGCACCGTGCTGTCTGCGCTGTTCATGCAGGATGGCGAGGCACCGTAGGGCGTATTGTCCAGAAAGCCGTGACGGCCATGACCGCTGCTTATGGTTCCCGACCCGACATGATTCTGGCACAGATAGGACCGGGCATCAGCCTCGACAGTTTCGAGGTGGGCCAAGAGGTGTACGACGCTTTCGCAGCTGCCGGCTTCAACATGTCGGCCATCAGTCGCCGCTATTCTTCCCGTCCACAGCCGTCGTCGAGCACCCTCAGCAACATGGAACTGCTTGAGAAATGGCACATCGACCTGCCGGCATGCAATCGCCTGCAGCTGTTGGACTGCGGCCTGCAGCCAGCAGCCATCACGCTCAGCGGCATCTGCACCTACAAGCAACACGACACCTTTTTCTCTGCCCGCCGGCTGGGCATCAACTCAGGCCGCATCTTCACTGGCATCATGATTTGATTGTTTAACCGTTAATGGGCGATTAGCTATTTTATGAATAGTTTTTTTCCGTTAATGATGTACACCCCTTTATTTGGTTCTCCTTGAACACGAAGTCCATCAAGTCTGTAAACCCTATTTTGGTTATTGAAAGGGACTCCAGCTTTTACATTGTCAACAGATAGAATATTTTTCAGTTGGTCAAATTCGTAAAGCAATACACCTTTTCTCTCGAATCTTACAACATGGAAATATTCTTCATAGAAAGTATGCCAAGTACCAATATACCAATTTTCAAAAACTGACAGATGTTCACCGATATTGCCAATTGTTCTTATGCGACTGGGATTCTTGGCTAATGGAGTGTCTTCCAAATACCATTTACTGTCAATAAAGTCATACTTTATTCCATCGAGTAATTGAATTTTTCCTATTGAATCTATGAGCATGCTGCCGGAGCCGGGATTCGACTTGGGTATTTCTTTCCCTACTTCCCACTGAAAATCGTAGGCTAAATATTCAGCATGAAGTTGATCGCTATAGCACCACACTTTTCCATTGTCTTCGCGAATATAAAAGTTTTTCGACATATTATTATAGGAAGATTTCCAGTCTTCTTCCTTAATAGCCGAGTATGGAGTTTTTGCAGCAAAGGTGCAATAGTCGCAGTCAACGATTTTATAGGTCTTTGTCCCTATAATTGTGTCACGGGGAGTGACGACAGAACGGCGATAGATGTGCTCAACAGTGCGTTCGGACGATGAGTGCCCCTCATAGTCCATGAACCATTCTTCTACCCATTTTGTACCTATGGGATAACACTCTTCGACTATTTGCGCAGTTGCGGGAATATATAGAATGGAACCCACAACAGCAAAAAGGCTCTTCAAAAATGTATTCTTATTCTCCATAATTCAACTTATTAGAAGCCATGTATTTATTTGATAATTATTTTCTCGGATTTAACATCTCCATTTACCACACCAGTAGCCACATAAATACCAGGTCGCCAACTTGAAGTATCAATCAATAATTCCGCTTCAGTCACCTTTGTGGAGTAATTGCATTCTCCAGTCAAAGCATTGGAAACACTTAATAGCCAACCATTTGGTATGTCTTCATGAGAAACTGAAATGTTAGAGTTGTTTTCATCAATTTGAGATAAATAGGCAAAAACTTTGTTCGAACCTTGATTCTGCACGTTGAACAATATTGGACTAGGCCCAATATTGCCAGTGGCAGGCGTGATATTTCTATAAATCTGTGGAATGTAATTATGTTTAAAAACAGCTATGTCACAAGTGTCTTGCAAAACGAAACTGGCTTGATTTGTATTTCTGAAAACAAGCTTATTCCCATTTCTGAATTTTGCCACAACTGTGCTACCATTGAGACACTCTATTCCTGCCGTGTTCAAAAAGTTGTTCTTATACAATCTTACTCCTAAAATTCCTACATTTCCTTCAAAATGATTAAATGGAATAGGTACCGATGTAAAAATCTCCAATTCGGGATCTCCTATGGGATTAGTAGATATTTGAAGAAAATGGTATAGAATATCTGTGTTTGCTTGTTCTATATTATCTAATTTAGCCATAGACGCTACTGCTGCAAATCTATAAGGCTCATTCGAAGGAAGTCCAGTAAAAAGGTTTTTAAAGAAACAACCATCTATTCGGAATGAATAAGTTAGGGTGTCTATTGAAACACCATATCCCTCTCTTGAACTTCCCAAATATGCTATTGCGCCACCATTGGGATTGCGTATAAGGCTTTCGCTCAAACAGATTTCATTATCAAAGGCATTCGTATGACATGCATTGGTCACTATTACAGAAGGATGAGTGTTCGTTTGAGTATTTGCGAAATTAATATCGTAGCAATCAAAGGTATTATTGGCGATTTTCAAAACCCAAGAAGATTCATTACCATGTGAACACTCATGTATTAAATTATAGCCTCTATTTATTTCATACCAAATATTACTACTCTCTGCAAATCTCGTAATGCTATCAGGCAAAAAACTTGATTGTTCGTACATATAATATTTGGTTCCGTTCCAATAATTTCTGATATAGTGATTATAAAGTGTGTCATTGAAAGCGCTAGCTTTAGGTCTATATACATCAGAAACATATCCAGTCAGCAATAATCTACCTGCGGCATCTGGATTTGTAACGTCGCGCTCATAGCGGAGCAATTTATTAATATAGCCTAATACTTGCTGAGAAGTTCTAACAGGTAATCTTGAAAGATATACACCAGGATTAAATGAGATATTATCTGTTACTTCTCCATAGTAACCATTATGGTTCCCATCCCAATCAAAAGAATTTGTAAAACAAGCATAATATAAATCAGAAGGTGTAAGATCTCCTGTGACGAAATCGCACATCCTGGATGGAACGATAGTGTCATCGCCACCTAAAAGAACCCATTTCGTAGCATGATTATCCTTGTAGTCTTTAATACAACGTTTTATTGCTAATTGATAATCATCACCCTCTTGTTGATAATTATCGTAAATAGTTTCAACATCAATAATGGCTGTATTCAGACCTTTTAACTCTTTCCATTCTAACAGACTATCGAAACTTTCCTTAAGAGTTTGGTTTGTTATTACCAAATAATCTATTGTGTCCGTTATTACCGCTATGTTTCTTTGTTGATGTGGGGTAGAAAGATGATAGGACGTTAAATTGATACGTATGTCTGATACAAAATACAATTTTCCATTTTCATAAAGGAATGGGGTAATCAATAAATTTAAATACTTATCAGCAACACGATGTACAATTCCACCATTAATTACAGGGTATGAAATATCCTTTTGAGCACTTGTGTAGCTTGAGAATATCTCTCCATTAGTTGTATAAACAGCAGGATTTGCTGACATTATCACATTTGAAGATATAAGAATTTTGCTATAGTCAACATCATAGTTCACGCTGTCCACATCGATTGATAAAGGAAAATGGCAAGAGAAGTAAGGAAATGCAGGAGCAGAGGGGCCGCCATACATTAGAGTTTTTTGATTGGAATTTATATAGGTAATTCCCTCTTTGTTATTGATTTGAAAATCTTCCAATTGGAAATGAAAATCTCTTGTTTGCCCATAAACAAGTATATAAGCAAATAAAAAAGCGAATGTTAATAGATTTTTCATATAAACAAAAGATTTTAATGTTATTTTTGCAAAAATAGTGAATTGTTAGAAAAATCCAACACTTTTGTGCTGATTTTTTTTATATTTTTAACTTCATTCTATAGCTAATGCCGTCCCGAAGAGGAAGAATTCGACCCAAATCAAGCGAACAACTCAAATGCTGCACAATCTGACGCAAATTACATGGCGCTCACTCCTGCTTCTTTTTCAGTGTGATGTTGATTTCAACCTGTCTCTCATTGTTGATTGTCTTGATGTCTTTGTTCCAAAGTCTCTCGTAAATATCTATCGTATCGCTTTGGAACTCGCCGCCGTTAGCCTCGCCGTCGATATCCTCAACAATCAGCTTGGCATGGTCAGGCAGCCAGCTCCTGAACATCTGATATTCCCCCACAGAATCAGTTAATGTCGAGTCAACCGTAACAGCCCTGTCCAGATAATCAGGATGGATATTTTTCAGCGTGGTCTTGATGCCTTGAACCGGAATACTGTCTTCGTCCATGATGGTGCCATAGACATTATAGTCATAGTCCGGACCTGGGGCATACGATACTATAATGTTCTCATCATCTGAAGAACATCCATACCCTACCATTGCGAGCAAAACGCTCAGTACTGCGTTGTACCAACGATTAAATCTTACTTTCATAGTCTTTTCTGTTTTTTGATTGTTAATTTGATTGTCAATGCTACTATAAAAATAGGATGTATCGAGAAACCTTGCATGAAAGCACATGCGTTTTACGGTTCTTTAACAATTAATGGACGTTTTAAGCATCTTTTTCAGCGTGTTGTATAAGCGATTTTAGCTACCTTTGCACTCGAATATGGTAAAAAAAATTACATTGTTCTGGATATGAAACGACTTTTTTTAGCTGCCGTCGGGCTTTGCTTCGCATTGGGAATGCAGGCACAAAGCTATAGTCAGGATGGCCTGCGCAAGCTGAGCATTGCAGAGATGGCCATCACCAATCTCTATGTAGACACCGTCAACGAGACGAAACTGGTGGAGGATGCCATCCGCGGCATGCTGGAAAAACTGGATCCGCACAGCAGCTACAGCACCCCCCAGGAGACGAAGCAGATGAACGAACCGCTGAACGGGTCGTTCGAAGGCATCGGTGTGCAGTTCAATATGATGGAAGACACGCTGGTGGTCATCCAGACCATCACCAAGGGCCCGTCGGAGAAGGCTGGCATTCTGGCTGGCGACCGCATCGTGAGCGTGAACGACACGGCTATTGCTGGTGTGAAGATGAGCCGCGAGGAAATTATGCGCCGTCTGCGCGGACCGAAGGGAACCACCGCCCGTTTGGGGGTCATCCGTCCGGGCATTGCCGACCGTCTGCTGTTCAAGGTGGTGCGCGACAAGATTCCCGTGAAGTCGATTGATGCCGCCTATATGATACGGCCTGCAGTGGGCCTGATACGCATCGGTAACTTCGGTGCCACCACCTATGATGAGTTCATGACAGCCATGAGGGAGCTGAAGAGCCAAGGCATGGTAGATCTTGTCCTGGACCTGCAGGGCAACGGGGGCGGCTATCTGCAGGCCGCTGCCGACATCGCGTCGGAGTTTCTGTCGCATGGCGACCTGATTGTCTATACCGAAGGGCGGCGCGTGTCCCGTCACGACTATAAGGCCCACACCAATGGCATGTTCCGCGACGGCAAAGTGGTGGTGCTGGTCGATGAATACACGGCTTCGGCTGCCGAGATTGTGACGGGTGCCATTCAGGACCACGACCGCGGACAGGTGGTGGGCCGCCGCACATTCGGCAAGGGACTGGTGCAGCGCCCCATCGACCTGCCCGACGGCTCGATGATCCGACTGACCGTTGCCCACTACTACACCCCCTCGGGCCGCTGCATACAGAAGCCCTACGAGAAGGGTAAGCAGAAGGACTACGCTATGGACGTGGCCAACCGCCTGAAGCATGGCGAGCTGACCAACAAGGACTCGATACACTTTGCCGACTCGCTGAAGTTCCTGACGCTCCATGAGCACCGCGTGGTCTATGGTGGCGGCGGCATCATGCCCGACCACTTTGTGCCACTCGACACCACGCGCTACACCAAGCTGCACCGCGAACTGGTGGCCAAGAATGTCGTGGTGGGCCAGAACCTGCGCTATATGGACCAGAACCGCAAGCAGTTGCTGAAGCACTATCCCACATTTGCCGACTTCAAGCAGTCCTACAAAGTGCCTCAGTCGCTCATTGACCGCATCCTGGCCGAGGGCGAGAAGCAGAACGTCAAGGCGAAGGACGACGACGAACTGCAGCACACGCTGCCCGTGCTGAAGACGCAGCTGAAGGCACTCATCGCCCGCGACCTGTGGGACATGAGCGAATACTACAGTGTGTTCAACGAGAATAGCGAAATCGTTAAGAAAGCACTGGAAGTGCTGCAAATCCAGTAATAGTTAAAGAATCATAAAGTATCGGCGCTTTCATGCAAGATTTTCTGATACATCCTATTTTTATAGTAGCATTGACAATCAAATTAACAATCAAAAAACAGAAAAGACTATGAAAGTAAGATTTAACCGATGGTACAACGCAGTGCTGAGCGTTTTGCTCGCAATGGTGGGGTATGGGTGCTCTGAGGAGGATCAAATGGATGAGTATGGCCCTCCTATCGATATGTATGGCACAGCCCCTTTCACCTATAGTATTCATGGCGCTGTCATGGACGAAGACAGCATTCCCGTTCAGGGCATCAAGGCTACGCTGCAGAACATTCGTCCTGATAGTACAACACAGATAGTCACTCATGACTCGACACTGACTGATTCCGTGGGTGAATATCGGCTGGGCGTTTTAAGCTACCACATGAGCGTTGACACGAAGCTGGTTGTTGAGGATATCGACGGTGAGGCCAATGGCGGTGAGTTCCAAAGCGATACGATTGATATCGCCAAAATGATGCTCGAGGGCAAAGGCTTTGACGGTGGCAACCTGCAAGTAGACATCACACTAAAAAAGAAAGCGGAATGAAACCTACACCCTTAACACTCAAGAAGAAAGTGGCACTGGAACTCTGGCGACAGAAAGAGGCACTGGTGCGCCAAGAGCATCCGCTGAGACAACTGTTCTGGGAGTGCACCCTGCGCTGCGACCTGAAGTGCCGGCACTGCGGCAGCGACTGCAAGATGCAGGATGCTTCGAAAGACATGCCGCGCGAAGACTTCCTGCGCGTGCTCGACTCCATAGCCCTGAAGCTCGACCCACACCAGGTGTTTGTTATCATCTCTGGTGGAGAACCGCTCATGCGCAACGACATTGAGCAGTGTGGGGCCGAGATACATCGGCGAGGCTTCCCTTGGGGCATGGTGACCAACGCGCTCCACCTGACACCCCAGCGCTACCGTGCTCTGCTCGCTGCCGGCATGCGGTCGATGGCCGTCAGCCTCGACGGACTTGAGGACGACCACAACTGGATGCGCGGCAACAACCATAGTTTCCAGATGGTCAATCAGGCCATTGATATGCTGGTGTCGACAAAGGACTTCCTCTTCGACATCGTCACGTGCGTCAACCGCCGTAACTATCCTCACCTGAACGACATCAAGGAGTTCCTCATCAGCAAGGGGGTGAAGCGCTGGCGTGTGTTCACTGTTTTCCCAATGGGGCGTGCCGTTTTCGACCCCGACATGCGACTGACCAACGAAGAGTTTCGCGGCGTGTTCGACTTCATCAGGCAGACGCGCCAGGAGGGTCGCATCCGCGCTGACTATGGCTGCGAGGGATTCTTGGGCAACTACGAAGGCGAGGTGCGCAACCGTCTGTTCTCCTGTCAGGCCGGCATCACCGTGGGTTCCGTGATGGCCGACGGCTCGATAGCCGCGTGCAGCAGCATTCGTTCCGACTATCATCAGGGAAACATCTACAAAGACGATTTCCTCGACGTGTGGGAAAACCGCTATGCCGCCTATCGCCACAGGGAGTGGATGCGTCAGGACGAGTGTGCCGACTGCAGCTACTTCCGCTATTGTCAGGGCAACGGCATGCACCTGCGCGACGGCAATGGCAAACTGCTGCTATGCCACTTAAACAGGTTGAAGAATACTTAGTGCTTTGTTCTCGGCCGCTTCCATGATTTCGCGCTCGCCGGGACCTTTGTCGTTGATGCCGCAAAGGTGCAGAATGCCGTGGATGATGACGCGGTGCAGCTCTTCCTCATAGGTTTTGTGGAAGAGCTCGGCATTCGAGCGCACGGTGTCGAGTGAGATGACCAAATCGCCGTTCAGCACATCACCTTCGCAATAGTCGAAGGTGATGATGTCGGTGTAGTAGTCGTGACCCAGATATTCACGGTTCACGGCAAGGATGTGCTCGTCGTCGCAAAACAGGTAGCCCACTTCGCCCACCTTTTTATTATATGTAGCCGCCACACGACGAATCCAGGCGGTGGTGTCGCGCTTGCGGATGGCAGGCATCTTGACGTTTTCAGTGCTATAGGTAATCATTTTTCTCGGCTTATCAGTATCACGTTATTTCGATATTTCGGTATTTCGATATCTCGACTTTTCGATATCTTGGTTTCTCATTTCGGCAAAAAGGGTGTTACGTCCTGTCCGAAGTGCTGCAGTTCGCGCACCATACTCGATGAAATCGATGAAAATTGAGGTTCGGCATAGAGCAGAATGGTCTCCACCTCGCCTCCAGTGATCTGGCGATTGATGTCGGCCTGCTCTCGCTCGTACTCGAAATCCTTGGCCGAGCGCACGCCTTTCACAATGAAACGGGCCTGCTCCTGACGGGCGAATTCGACAGCCAGGCCATAGTAGGACTTCACCTCGATGGCCGTCAGGTCTTTATAAAGTTGTCTGATGACTTGCATGCGCTCTTCAGCCGGGCGCATATACGGCTTCTGTACATTGTCGCCCACCACGCCGATGACCAACCGGTCGAAGAGTGGCAGGGTTCGGCGCACAACCGAGTCGTGGCCGATGGTAAAAGGATCGAAACTTCCGACAAAAATGCCTGTTCTCATTTCTTTGCTGTTTCGTCTGCGAGGTCTTTGAAAAAGTTGTACTCCAGAATGGTGCACAACTGCCTCAACAGCCGTGTATTAATATCCGCTCGTGCGAATATGTTGTAAATGTTCGTTCGTTCGCATTCCAATTGCTTGGCTACCCAAATCACAGAACGGTTCCTCTGCTCCATGATGGTCTTGATTTTCTTTCCGATGTGCATAAGTCTATAGTTTTTTGTGTTGATGAAAATGTCTTCTATTGTTCGAAGAGGTTGGGCTCCATGATTCCACCGCTGTAGGGGTTCCGCCCAAAATGCTTGTAGGCCAGCTCGGTGGCCATGCGTCCGCGCGAGGTGCGCTTGATGAAGCCTTCCATGATGAGGAACGGCTCGTAGACCTCCTCCACGGTGCCGGCATCTTCGCCGACGGCAGTGGCGATGGTCGAGATGCCCACCGGTCCGCCACGGAATTTGTCGATGATGGTGAGCAAGATTTTATTGTCGATTTCATCGAGTCCGTACTGGTCGATGTTCAGGGCTGTCAGTGCAATCTTCGTGATCTTCGTGTCGATGCCGCCCGTGCCCTTCACCTGTGCAAAGTCTCTGACGCGGCGCAGCAGGGCATTGGCAATACGGGGCGTTCCACGCGAGCGGCCCGCAATCTCCAGTGAGGCATCTTCGGTGATGGGCACGCCCAGCAGGTTGGCTGAGCGCTCTATGATTTGTGCAAGTGTTTGTGCATCATAGTATTCCAGGTGCATGTTGATGCCGAAACGGGCACGCAGCGGAGCTGTGAGCAGTCCGCTGCGAGTGGTGGCACCAACAAGTGTAAAGGGGTTCAGATCGATCTGGATGCTACGGGCCGACGGGCCTTTGTCGATCATGATGTCGATGCGATAGTCCTCCATGGCCGAGTAGAGATACTCCTCGACGACGGGCGACAAACGGTGAATCTCGTCAATGAACAGCACGTCGCGCGGTTCCAGCGAGGTCAGTATGCCGGCCAGGTCGCCCGGCTTGTCGAGTACGGGGCCACTGGTAATCTTGAAGCCCACGCCCAGTTCGTTGGCAATGATGTTCGAGAGGGTGGTCTTACCTAGTCCCGGGGGACCGTGGAGCAGCGTATGGTCGAGCGGCTCGCCGCGATATTTGGCAGCCTCTACAAAGACCTCCAGGTTCTCAACCACCTTCTGCTGTCCGCTGAAATCGCTGAAGCTGAGTGGTCGCAGGGCGTTCTCAAAGTCCTTTTCGGCACTGCCGCCGGCATAGCGTTCTTCCCGAATGTCGAAGCTATCGTTCATAGTTAGGTATGCTTTTGGCTGCAAAGTTAATGGTTTTTATTTAAATTGCACCAAAAACTACCCAGAAATCGTTATTTTTATTCTTCGTCGTCCCAGAAGTCGCCGCTACGCGACAGCACCTCACTGTCTTTCATGGCAGGACCTTCGCTGGTTCCTATGCCGGGCGAACCGGCTAAGATATGGTTTTTTTGAGCCAAGCAGACGATTTGGAGCATGGGGGAGATATAGTGTTTCTTGTTCATGATGATTACTTGTTTAGCTGGTTATTTGTTAAAGACTTTCCTGATGCTGCCGTCGCTCATGCGAACGATGTTGAGTCCGTGGGTGAGTGCTTCGCGACGCATGCCGTCGGCAGAAAAAACCTCGCTGATGTTTCTCTGGGTCTCCACGCCCTGTATGCTACTCGTCTCGTCGTCAAACGAGAAAGTGAGCATGCGTGCTGTACCGGGTGTCGTGAGATAGGCGCGGAAGGACTTGATGGTGGGCTCGCTGCCGCTCTCCACCTTGAAGAAAGCCACATTGTCGTCCTGTTTCTGCAGCACGTAGTTGCCAGCCGAGACGGTGCCTTCGGCGTAGGTGCCGTGGAGCAGACCATTGACGGGTGATGCCTCATAGGCGGCAGTGCCACTTTTGGCGGTCAGCGACAGGGTGCCCTTGTTCTTCAGCAGTACGGGCTTGTTGGCTTCAATGGTTGTGACTTTTGTTCCCTGTATGCGGCTTCCGTCAATGCTGCTCAGTTCCCATGCTTCCACGTCGCCCGTCACGTCGGCATCGAAGGGAACAACCAGCGTGCCATAGCCAGCCTCGCCGACAGTGGCCGTATAGGTTAATGCAACATCAGCTGCATTAGCTGAAGCAACCACGTTAGAAAGACTGCTTGTGATATTGTTCAAAGAAAGAGAGGCCGTAGCATTGCTGACAGGTACGAGCATCCAGTTGTTTCCGTTATCCTGAGGATGATCGCTGTAGGCATAGACCACTTCAGTGCTGTTTTTATTCTGTGGATTGGCATGTTGCGAGTCCTCGCCAAGCAGGAATGTAGCATTAAAGGTGGTACTTGTTGCCATCTGGTCAATATTCAGGGCCACCTTTACTTCGGCAGGTGTAGTGCGCGAAAGCGTCCAGTAGGTAGTGGAAGGTGTCACGAAATAACCCTCTTTGTTATATAAATAGTAGTAACCTTGACGGCCACTGACGGGCAGCAGTGAGAACTCACCTTTGTCGGCATCGGTATTGGTGGTGAGTAGATAGCCGTCACCATTTGGAGCAGAGGCCATGTAGCGCGGTCTAGAAGTGTTGAGATGCTGCAACTGATAGACGGCCTTGGGGTTGATGCCCATAATGGCTGTGTTGTCGTCGGCCTCTTCAATGAGCCATTGCGAACCGCCGCTATAGTTCTTTACGTCGCCGTCATTGTTGTCGTTGGCGTAGGCGTTGGCTTCACCGCCAGCCATGCTGCTGATGGTAAAGTAGTCAGAAACTTCAGCGATTGCAACCTTGCCTAACTGGGTGGAAGAGGTCGACCAAGCCGTACCATTCAAACTATTGGCAGATGGAACAACGTAAGTGTGGCTCACCACATCGTAAAGATAGAATTGTCCAACGTTTCCACTCACATTGCGAATGATGAATTTTGCTGCTTCATTGGAGTTGGCTGTTCGATGCAGATTGGCATCATTCTCGCTGTTGTAACTTGGTGAACGCCAATAGATTTTGCTGTAGCTGTTGGTCTTCCATTTAATATAATAGACTTTAGATTCGTCGAAGGTCAGTGGATTCTCAACGATCTCACCTTCGCCGGTGCCGAAGTATTTCAGTGTCACGTTGTCCCATGCTACCCAGTTGGCCTCGGTTGTAGAGGGTATGTCGATGCCGATAGTGAGTGGTCCGGCAGCATCAAGACGAATTTCTACCATAAACTCCTGGGGGGCGTTGTTGGCTGTCTTGCAGTCGGTGGTCTCGCTGTTTGCAAAGAGTGTTACCCCAGTAGTTGCTGATGTGTTATTCTGACGACAGGCGATGACTTTTGCACGCAGCCGATAGCGTCCGGCAGGCATGTCGCTAAGTGTCTGACTGGCACGGTTGGCAACCCCTAACGCATTTGCCTGACTTACCCATGTTTCCATGAAGTTACCATCAAAGCCGTTGTAGTCGCCGCCCTTGGTGCTTGTCTTCCAGCCAGGAGCATTTTCTGCCTCCGTACGTGTCATGATCCATTTGCTCAGGTCGTCGCAGGTGCCGTTGGGAATGGTGATGCTCATGCCGTTGGTAGGCGAGGCATTGGCATACTTGAAAGTATTGATGGCAGCTTCGAGGGTGGCCTGCTGTGCCTCAAGAGTGGTGATGCTGTAGCATGCAACGGCATCAGTAGCATTGTCGATAGCCGTCTTCAAGGCAGTCTTCCCCTCGGTGAGCGAAGCATCGTCGTAGAGCGTGTTGGCCTCATCAATGACTGCCTGGAGCAAACTTTGTGCAGCATTGATAGCTGTCAGGGGGATATTCTCGGTGTTCAGCAGTGTCTCGCCGTTGTAGAAGCGAATCTGTATGCTTTTATAACCAGCTGCGGCTGCGGCATCCTTCGTTAAGGTGACGGTCTCGTTGGCGTAAGTGGCAAGAGCGCTGGTGGTGCCGTGAGCCAGCAATGTGTTGCCAGCCTCGTTGTAGACACGCACGGTGGTGGCTGTTGAAGCCGACTCACCGTAGTTGGTCACGCTGACGCTCTGTACTGTTCCATCGGCAGCAATGGTGGGGGTGATGGCTGAGAGCATGGCGGGCTTGTAGTCGATGCCGGGCATCTTGGCATAGCCGAAGGCAATCGAACCGTCGCTCATTTGGCCCAGCATCTTCGCAGCCCACTCGTTAGCAGTGATGCCGCTTGCACCAGCTGAACCAGTGAAGGTGATAATAAGGTCGCTGGTACCGCTGTTTTCCGATGAACTATACGAAAATCCGTTGCCGTAGTTCACCTTGTCGTGCGAGCCGAACTTCAGCGATGACAGGTTCAGGTCGGTGCGTGGATTGAAGCCGTCTTCAGCTTTCACCAGTACGCGGATGCTGGTGGTCGATGCGGTGATGGCACTCTCGCCCTGCACTTCGAGCTGTAGTGGCTTGACGAGTGGCATGTTAATGTTCTTCGACGAATGTGTGTCGCTGCCCAGATCGCTCTGCTTCACACAGTCGATGACGGCGAAGTTCATGCGGATGGCACGGCCAAGATCGTCCTGATAGACACGGGGGCGCTCGTACTTATGCCATTTCTCCACGTCGCCATTCTCATGCCGGGCAAAGGGATCCTCACCAGTGTAGGCCTTGCCTGCCTCCATAACCCAGTGCAAGCCGTCCTTTGAGCGGTAGTAGTAGGCTTGACGCGGACGCCAGGCATTGACTACCATGTGGTACTGCAGGTGGTCGCGCCAAATGACGGGATCTTCAAAAGAACCACGATCGGTAATAACGTCGTTCAGATAGACCGATTTGTCGGTCAGCTGGTGCCAGGGATCGGTCAGTCCGTCTTGACTCACCCAGATGCCGCCACCACGGTCAATCATGACGAACGAGCCGTCTTCGCGCTTGGCAAACGAGCAGTTCGAGAGACTGGTCTCGATCTTATCGCCAGCAATCAAAATGCGATCTCGTTGGTCATACAGAAATTCCCTTGAAGTCCATGAGTCGCCTAATGTAGTAGAGGTATAGATGCCCAGCGGCTCAATATGATAGATGACGTAGGTGTCGCCGGTCTTGTATATCTCCGAGTTATGGCCGGCACCGATGTCGCTGACATAGGTGTAAGGGCCCCATACATTATCAGATTTAACATGGTACACACGCGAGGCACTCGACCACGCCATGTGACCCCTTGCCGTACTCTCTGGCCAGCCCGACACGTATATGTGGTACTTGCCGTCGCTGCCTTTAATGATGTTTCCACCCCAGTACGAGCGCTCGGTGTCCTCGATGCCGTTGTCTTTCCAGCGTCCCAGAGTGCCTTCCCATGTTCCAGCATATTGTGTATTCTCGCCGGCCGTGGTGCCCCAGTCGCTTTCGGTGGCAGCCACGCTGCCCTCCATAGGCAACAGCAGGTCCATGAACTGTCCGCCTGTGGCAAAGGTCTGTGCACTTGTCATGGCGGCACTCATCAAAAGTACGGATAATAATAGTTGCTTTTTCATACGTTGGTTATTAGTTTTTTTTCCTGCCGCAAAATTACTTTTGTTTTGACGTAATTTTACAACAAAAAAATTCATTTTTATACCTATTTTGTTCGTTGTTTATGCAAAAAGCATTATTTTTGCACCGATGAAACGACTATTAACCTTATTTTCCCTGTTGCTGACTGCCGTTTGCGGTGTGGCCAAGCACTACGATCTGACCGCACAGCGCATTTCCACAGCCGACGGGTTGCCTACCAACGTGGTGGTCAGGATTTGGCAGGACGAAGCCGGCTACATGTGCTTTGACACGCGCAACGGACTGTGCCTATACGACGGCTATGCCTTTCAGACCGTGGAGCGTACAACGGTGCCAGTACCGCCAGATACGAAAAGTCTGACTACACGCGATGCTACGTGGCGGCGCGAAGGACAGGGGCGGCTGTCGCGCAAGGGCAGCGACGGAACGATAAGGACCTGGCAGCTGATAGCTCCTGAGATTATTGCCTATACACGTAGCGACCATTTCCACGTGGCCGATGTTGACGAGCGAACCGAGGCTATCTCCACCTATGGATGCGGCCTATACCTCTACGACAAGCCAACGGGCGAGCTGACACAGCTGACAAAGGAGAACACCGACGGTCTGCTGGATGACGACTACCTCACTGGGCTGTATGTTGACCGCACAGGGTGTATCTGGGTCATCGAAGACTATCTGGGCGTGAACTGTCTGCGCCTGAACCCCTTGCAATACACTACGCTTTGGCTGAGTGCAGATGCACCGATACAGGATGCCAACTACATTCGCTGTATAGCGCCAATGGACAGCACTCGGTTGTTGGTGTCGAACCAGATGGGCGATGTGTATGAGTACGACACGGACAAGGGCAGTTTTACGTTTGTTGAGCACACCCGTCACCGCGTCTATGCCGCCTTGCGCGACAGCAAGGGCCGGCGGTGGATAGGTACGCGCGGCGGTGGTCTCTCTTGCGACGGACAGATGGTTGAAGGGCTCCCTTCGCCCCACATCTTTCATATACGCGAGGCCAACGACGGCTCCGTTTTGATATCCATGCTCGGAGGCGGCGTGGCGCGTCTCCATGACAGTGGCCGACATGACTATCTGCTTGCCGGAAAGAATACTCACGATGCCCAGACGGACCATCAGGGCAGGCTGTGGGTGGCTACGGAAGAGGGCCTTTTCGTGCTGAATGATCTTCAGCAGGTGGCTGACAGCATTTCGGGCAGTTTCGTCTGTCTGTATGTCGACCGCAAGGGAAGTGTGTGGGCAGGCACTACCGACCGAGGACTCCTCAGGGCGAGCTATGCCACCCGTCGTGATGCCGGCATTGAAACGACTTTCTATCAGAAGGGCCACGGACTTATGGCCGATGCCGTCTACTCCATCGTGGAGAATGCGGCAGGTTGTCTGTGGCTGGGAACCGAAGAAGGACTGGCACAGCTGAATCCCACAACCCACGTCATCATGAACCACCACATCAGCGACAGACCGCTGGGCAATGTGTTCTGCGAGCGGGCAGCCGTTGGCTTGGGCGACGGACGACTGCTCTTCGGATCCCACTTAGGCATGGTGCTGGTGATGCCCACGCAAGCAGCTGCCGCCACACCGCCGGCAACGCTCGTCACGGGACTGATGGTGAATGGAGAACGGATGGCAACCGACGCGCAGCTGACCTATCGGCAAAATAATGTCACGCTGTTGTTTTCCAACTTCCAGTATGCCCGTCAGCAAGACGTGCTCTATCACTACTATCTGGAGGGGGTGGACAAGACGTGGAACAGTGCCACCACTGGGCATGCAGCCGTCTACCGCAATCTGTCGCCCGGTCGCTACACCTTTCATGTCTATTCCAGCATCAGCGGCACTCGGGGACAGGAAGCCACGCTGAGCTTGCTCATCCGTCAGCCGTGGTGGAACACTTGGTGGGCGTGGCTGCTCTATGTGCTGCTGGGCACAGCCTTGCTGGTGGCGGCCTTTGTGACCAGTCGGCGCATCCGCTCGAAACGCATGTTGAAGCTGATGGACATGATCCGACAGTTCCATCAGCTCGACGAGGTGGAAATGCAGGTCCGTGCCGAACAGGACGAGATGAACGAGGAGGCCGAGCAGCGCTTTCGTGATATTCAGCAGAGCATCCATACGGAGGAAACGGAACTGAAAGAGCTGGCACCGCCGCCCATCAACGAGCAGACCATCCTCGTTGCGGAGGGCGACGAGGACAACCTGACGCATCTTGCCGATACGCTCAACCCTTATTTCCGCATTGTCAGTACGCAGCTCATGGCCGATGTGCCCAGGCTGATAGAAGAGCACAGGCCGGCATTGCTCTTGATGGACATATCGGACGACGAACGGGCAGGTCGCGAACTGACGAAGACCGTCAGCCAGGAGCATCCGTCGCTGCCAGTTGTCCACTTGTCGGCCAACGACGACGATGCCAGCCAGCTGAGAAGCCTGCGCATGGGGGCTGCCGACTATATCGTGAAGCCTTTCAGCGGCAAGATTCTTCTGGAGCGCATCTCGAAAATCATCGGGCGTGCCGACTCGGACCGCGTGCCGCGCGTGGCTGCCTCGCCGCAGAAAGAGATACTGACGAACGTGGGCGACAAGCGCTTCCTCGACCAGTTCTATGCCGTTCTGTCGGCCCGCGTCAGCGACGAGAACTTCTCGGTGGAGCAGTTTGCCGGTGTGATGAACCTCGGCCGCACGCAGTTCTATAAGAAGGTGAAAGCGCTGACGGGCGAGACACCCGTTCAGCATCTGCACCGTGCCCGTCTGGACTATGCCTACCGCCTGCTTCGCGACACCACCATGACAGTAGAGGAAGTGATGCTCCGTGTAGGCTTCCACAGTGCCACCCATTTTTACAACTCGTTCAAGAAGCAGTTCGGCATGTCGCCGAAGCTGGTACGGCAGACGGCTGTTTAACGGCAAACCACATGCTGTTTACTATCTTTTTTGCTATTTTTTTCGGTTTATTCGAAATAATTCGTACTTTTGCAGCAAATAACAAATCTCTAAAACATTATGGAAATTATTATCGGACTTCTGATTATTGCCGTTGGCGCATTCTGCCAGTCGAGTTGTTACGTACCTATTAATAAGATTAAGGACTGGTCGTGGGAGTCCTACTGGATAGTGCAGGGCGTGTTTGCCTGGCTGGTGCTGCCGTTCTTGGGCGCACTGCTGGCCGTGCCCGAGGGACAGTCGCTGTTCGGACTGTTTGCACAGGCCCCATCGTTCAACGTGTGGATGACTATCCTCTTTGGTGTGCTGTGGGGCGTGGGCGGACTCACCTTCGGTCTCTCCATGCGCTATCTGGGCGTGGCCCTTGGCCAGTCGATAGCCTTGGGCACCTGTGCCGGACTGGGCACTGTGATGGGCCCCGTGCTGCTGAACATCTTCTTCCCTGAGCTGAACGCACTCGACTCGCTCACCTTTGCCGTCATCCTCGGCGTGGTGGTCACGCTGCTGGGCATCGCCATCATCGGCATCGCCGGCGGCATGAAGTCGGCAGCCCTCTCTGAAGAGGAGAAGAAAGAGGCTGTCAAAGACTTCAACTTCCCCAAAGGTCTGGCCATCGCCCTTTTGGCAGGCTTCATGAGCGGCTGCTTCAACGTGGGTCTGGAGTTTGGCAAGGACATCAATTTCGGCGAGTTGACCGACCCGATGTTCCGCACGTTGCCCGCCACGTTCCTCGTCACCTTCGGCGGCTTCATCACCAACATGATCTACTGCTTCTACCAGAACCAAGTGAACAACACTTGGGGCGACTATAAGAAGACGGCCGTATGGGGCAACAACCTGCTGTTCTGCTTGCTGGCCGGTGCCCTGTGGTATTCACAGTTCTTCGGACTGGCTCTCGGCAAGGGCTTCCTCACCGAGTCGCCCACGCTGATGACCCTGTCGTTCTGCATCCTGATGGCCCTCAACGTGGTGTTCTCCAATGTCTGGGGCATCATCCTCAAGGAGTGGAAGGGCTGCTCGCAGAAGACCATCGCCGTGCTCATCTGCGGCATCGTGGTGCTGGTCATCAGCTGCTTCCTGCCTCAGCTGATAGGGTAATGCACCTTGATAAGGTAAGGGCATTCAAAACAAAGTAATTCGTGGAAATATGCTTGACAGAACAGAGACTATCAACAAACTAAAGGGTACGCAGCAGTATCTCAGCGAGCACTACGGCGTTCGCTCCATGATGCTGTTTGGCTCCTTGGCCCGCAACGAGCAGAAGGAGGGCAGCGATGTCGACATATGTGTAGACATGGTGCCGAACCTATTCAACCGAGCTGGAGTTAAAATCTACCTTCAAGAGTTGCTCAATAGTGATGTCGATGTCGTTCGTATGCGCGAAAATATGAATCCTTTGTTTAAACAACAAATCTTGAAGTATGGAATTCGAGTCTACTGAGAAACTGGCAATGGTCTATGAGACCATCAAGAACATAGAGATTGCCATCAACCGTTTGGAGGAACGCTCTACCGACATACAGTCTCCTGACGATTACTGCTTGACACCACGTGGCACGGAGAAACTGGATGCTGCAGCAATGGTGATTATCGCTCTTGGCGAAGCCGTCAAAACATTAGATAAGCTGACTGACAAGAAACTTTTGCCTACCTTTCCGTCCATAGAATGGAAAAAGGTGATGGGAGCAAGAGACATCATGGCTCATCATTATTTCGAAGTAGACCCTGACGAAGTGTTCTCCATCATCAAGAACGACCTTGCTCCTCTGAAAGAGGCCATGGAGTTCTTTAAGAACGAACTGTTTAAGGACGAATAGGCGCAGCTTTATTTAAGTACAACACTCATCCCCCCACTCGAAGGAACTTTTTGCTGTTTTTCGGCAAAAAGTTTCTTTGTTTCAGTTTAAATGACTATTTTTGCAACGTGCTTTAAAAGAGGCGCGACTTTTTATTTGCTCAATCGCTTCTCGAACTACCACCTCAGAAAAGTAAGAGCAATAAAAGACAGTCTACATTGAAGTTCGCACCATAAGTGCGGATTTCCTCATAGTAGACTGTGGGCTGTGGTAGGCCTGAGAAGCGTATGACGGAAGTCTGCGCTTTTCTTTTTAACCTAAGTGAGCGTTGACGTAGCCAGTTAGAGGAAAATAATTTATCAATAACTTAATACATCAACAATTATGGAAGCAAAAAAATTATTGTTCCTTGTCATGGCGATATGTCTGGCAAGTGGAGTGAAAGCACAATTCTATGACAGTGCGGATGAAATTTACTATTATGTAGCGTATGAGCAAGAAGGTAATGATAGCAAATTTGGGTATAGAAAACAAGACATATTACCTCAATATGTTAATGTATATGTCCTTAATTTTGATGGTATGAAAGCCGCTCCATTATCAACTTATGGAGGAGGTGACCCTATAGGTGTTGTGAAGAGAAATTTGAAATCTAATCCAACCCATTATGATGATAAGGTTGAAACGGCATTATACGAATGGGAATACGTTACCGCAACGGGAGGAGAAACAATATACACATACCCACTAGATAATACAGAAACAAGCAAAACAGCTTACTGCTTTTCACGGGATCGGAGTATACTATCAAGGAAATACGAATACAAGAAGAGCTACCACTTCCCCCGTGACGGTTGGGAAATAACCAGGTATAAGCGAGTAGATAAAAGTTATTTCAAGACAGGTCGTTCAAGAACCCCAAGTAGCGGAATGTATGAGTAGAACAATTATTGCAATACTGATGATAGTGGTTGGGCAGAGCATCGCTGCCCAAACCTACTACTATCGCTACACGAAGTCTATCATTAAGGGTGAGGTGAATACGAATGTGAGTGGCGGACAGTTCATCACCTTCGACGGAAAGAAGTGCTATGAGTCCGACCGGCGTGGCAACAATGTGGGCAATGGCTCGTTGGCCTACGATGCAGAGGTGAGCAGAAGCACAGAGTTGGAGACCTATTGGGGCTCGTGCTACTGGAGCAAGAACGCCCACATGAAGTTTAATGCAGACCGCTCGCTGATGAACATTGAGACCAATGCAGGCAAGATTTACGTCTACAAACGTAGCACGGCTCCTTCTGGTGCCACGAATTGTTCGCTCATTCGCAAAAGTGAGAACAGCGGAGGCAGCAGCGTTGGGGGCGGAGGATACGTTGCCGACTATCCCGTGCAGCCTGTTGGCCAGCAATCTGGCAGTGGAACAAGTACCTCAACGAAACAGGAAAGAAAAACAGATACGTGCAATCCCGACAGAAAAGAGAAAGTGCGCAGGACATGCGCTGCATGCAATGGCAAGGGAACGTATGAGAAAAATGGCTCTGGCTGGGGTACGCCTAAATACAAGAAAAGATGCAGTGTTTGCGGATTTGAGTATTGGAACTCAACAACACATTTGCATATTTCGTGCCCAACCTGTCATGGCAAAGGCTATGTAGAATATTGGTTGTAAATAGTTTGTAAACTACTGTCTTTTTCCCAATAATCTAAGCGGCTTTCAGCAAGTCGAGCACCGAGTAAACTCGCGTCATGTTCTCGAAGGTGAAATACTGATCGTCGAGCACCATCCACTTCTCGCGCTCCTTGACGGGCATCTGCTTGATGTCGGGGAAGAACGAGACGGGCACGATAACCGTCCGCCCGTCGGTCAGGCGCACAACCATCTTTCCGCGGTACGTCTTGAAATCCATGTCCTTGATTCCAACGCTAACGTCTTTCATTTTGCACATAATCAGGTCCTCCTATTTCTTTTATTTCTCTATGTCAATTGATATGGTCTTCTCGCCGTTGAAGGCCCTGGTCACCTGCTCGTTCTTGGACTAACCAAGCGACCAGAGGTCGAGCGGATGAACTCCCAATGGCGGTTGATGGCAGCAACCAGCATTTCGTTGTCCTTAGCTGACAGGCTCGACTCGGCTATCTCGACACATTGCTGGCCGTTTGACTCTATCCAAATCTTTGCCAGCGAGTGCTGATGTCGCTTGCCCTTGTAGAACACATGAACGTGTCGGCGATTATCGTTAGCGTCGATGGATATTGCCACCAGGATGAACATCCGTAGAAATGCTAATTGACCCATATTTCTTTCTTTTGGGTGCAAAGTTACGAAGAATTCTAAAATCCAAGGAAAAAATCAACGGAAAGTTTCAAAAATCCAAGGCAAATCGTTGGCGTAAATCTTGGCACTCTTGTAGCGAGGGATGACGTACCTGTCTGTCTGACAGCAGGTTACTTCTCCCAAAAATTTTCTTTCGTTTGGGAGAAAAACTCCGAACGTCTCGGAGTAATTCTCCGAACGTCTCGGAGTAACACTCCGAATGTTCCGTAGTAATACTCCAAGCGTCCCGTAGTAATACTCCGAACTATCCGTAGCAATGCTCCGAGAGTTCAGTAGCAACATTCCGAATGTCCTGGAGTTTTACTACGGAAGGTCTGACGCGACATGTGAGCTTTGATGTGATAAAAAGAATTTTGGCCAAAATCTTCATGATTCTGGCCAAAACTCATAAAAGGGAGATGGGGTTAGCGAGGCAGGTTGAAGGCACGAGTCATCTCCTTCATCTGCTCGTCGCTCATGCCTTCGGGCTCGAAGCCCATGCAACGGGCGTTGATGTAGATCTTGGCACTCTTCGAGAGCACGTCGATCTGGTCGAAAGCGTCCATCACGTCCTTGCCCTTTGCAAAGACACCGTGCTTCTCCCACATCACCACGTCGTAGTCCTCGAGTTCCTTCAGTGTGGCGTTGGCCAGTTCGTTAGAGCCGGGCAGGGTGTAGGGAACGATGCCGAGGCCCAGCGGACAGAATGCCTTGGTCTCAGGAATCATTGACCACAGGATGCGTGTGAGCACGTCCTTGCCCAGGAATTCGCGCTTGTGGCTCATGGCAACGAGCTCGATGGGGTGGGTGTGAACGGTGGCCTTATAGCCGCTGCCGGTCTCAATCTGGCGGGCATGCACGGTGAGGTGGCTGGGCAGTTCGGAGGTGGGCATGACGGCATTGTCGGCGATGATGACGTAGCTGGCGCAGTCGTCGAGGATACGAATGACCGATCCGTTGTCCATGGGCCAGCGAGCCAGGTCGCGCATGCGCTTGCCGGTGCCCTTGCAGTAGAAGTAGCAGCCCTTCAGTGCGGGCAGCGTGACACCAATCTGCTTCACGTCGCTGATGGCAGGCAACTGGCGAATCTCGTCGTCAACATATTCAGTCACGTTGACCGTGATGTTACCACCGTTGCGCTCAGCCCATCCGTTTTGCCACAGATAGCCTGCAACTTCTGCAATTTTCTCAATCTCCGCCTTGAGAGCAGGGCGTCCGTCTAAAATACTTTTCATTGTTTTTGTTGCTTTAAGTGTTTATCAAAATCAGTAGAATTTTGCAAAAATATATCTAATTATCGAGTAAAAACGTTTTTTTTTGATTTTTTGCCACGAATATCTGATTTTTTAATTAATTTTGCAAGCAATACAAATACTGCTACCGATGAAACGTTGCATGCACCCGTTTGGACTGATCATAGCTTTGTTGTTATGCGTCCCGGCGCTTTCCCATACCTATACTGCCGAACGCCCTCTGGTCTATGAGGATGCGTGGGATTTGTGGCCCTACTCTTTCGTGAGCGATGCCAATGAGGAGCTGGGCTACAATCTGGACCTACTCCGCCTGGTAATGGACGAGTTGAACATTCCCTACGTGGTGCGCCTGAAGCCGCGCAGCGAGGTGCTGGCCGACCTGAAGGCGGGCCGTGCCGACCTGACGATGGGCATGGCGGCCGATTTCCACAATGAGTTCGGCAGCTACGGTCAGCGCGTCATCCAGCTGTTCACCCACAGTGTGGTGTGGCCCAAGGGCGAGCCGCAGCTCTTCAAGAAAGAGGCCGACCTGAAAGACCGGCGCGTGATGGTGCACAAGGGCAGCTTCAGCCACCACCTGATGGAAGACAACGGCTGGGGCGGCAATGCCCTGCCGATAGGCGACATGAAGGAGGCCATCATCCGGCTGGACCAAGAGGGCGGCGGACACATGATCTGGAACACTGCCTCGCTGAAATGGCTGATGCGCAACTACCAGCTGGAGAACCTGCAGATTGCCCCGGTGCAGATGAGCGACGGCGTGTATAAGTTCATGTCGAACGACACCGTGCTGCTGGCCAAAATAGACCAAGCCATCAGCCGACTTGGTGCCGAAGACCGCCTGGCCGACATTCAGAACTACTGGTTCTATCCGGAAACAATGGGGCCAGTGATTCCGTCGTGGCTGTGGTATTGCCTGAACATGGCTGTTGTGCTGGCCGTGCTCCTGCTGGTCGTCGTGGTGTGGGTCTACTTTGCCGAGCGCAGAGCGAAGGAGCGCTGTCGCAAGCGCACCAGCCGATTGTCGCTGGTGCTGAATGCCAGCGGACTGAGCATCTGGCTCTTCAACGTGGCCGAACGCAAGTTCACGTGGATAGACAAGCAAGGAAAGATAGGCCAGCAATATCCCTATAGTGCCATGACAACCCGTGTGGGGCACGAAAACCTGTCGCGCATCACCGACTGTCTGGACCAGATAGAGAACGGCATCAGGGAAACGGCACGGGTAGAGGTGGAGACCTTTGCAGAGAGCAATCCCACGGGCGGCAACCGCATCTATGTGATCGACTTCTCGGTGTTGCGCCGCGATAAAGGAAAGCCCACCATGATCATCGCCGTGTGTACCGACGTGTATGAGGAGCGCCACAGGCAAAAGCAGGCCATCAGCCAACTGAATCAATACCGCTCAGTATTCAACACTGCACTTGTCGACATGCTTTACTTCGACGACCATCTGCGGATAGTCGACATGAACGAGCGCGCCCAGAACACCATCAATCTCTCCCTGCAGGAGGCTCGCGAAAAGAAGATGACCCTGAACGACATTGTGGAGATGGAAGCTTTCGACAGCAGCAGTCCCGAATCATACTATGCCACTAAGTTCCTGACCAAAAACGGTAGGCTGACCGATGTGAAAGCCGAGGACGCGCGAGTCTATGAGATGCAGGTGCTGCCCATCCTTGATGCCAACGGGAAGCTGCAGTGCGTCTACGGAACGGGTATCGGCATCACCGAGCTGATGACCACCTACAGGGCTTTGCAGGCAAGCATCAAGCATGTGCAGCAGGCCACGAAGGAGGTGACCGAATATGTGGAGAACATCAACTACGTGATGGGCGTGGGCGGCGTGAGAATGGCTTCCTATTCGCCCGACTCGCACACGCTGACCCTCTTCAAGAGCCTGGATGTCGTTCAGCACCAGCTCACGCAGACACGCTGCATGTCGTTCGTTGCCGATGCCTCGAAGAAAGAGGCCCTGCGCATGCTGAACAACATGGACAACCGCAAGAACATGACCATCAATGCCAACCTGTGGACCACACTCAGGGTGAACGCAATGCAGCTTTGCCTGCAGGTGAACTTCGTTCCTGTGACCGACGAAAGCGGCCGCGTGACGGCCTATTTCGGCATGTGCCGCGACCAGAGCGAAATGGCGAACACCGAACTGCTGCTGAAGAAGGAGACCGAACGGGCACAGGAGGTGGAAGACCTGAAGAACTCGTTCCTGCGCAACATGAGCTACGAGATTCGCACACCGCTGAACGCCGTGGTGGGATTTGCCGAAATGTTCGAGATGGAGCACAGTCAGGAAGACGAAGAGCTGTTCATCCAGGAAATCAAGCAGAACTCCAGCCATCTGCTCCACCTGATCAACGACATTCTGTTCCTGTCGCGTCTGGATGCCCACATGATTGAAATGGAGATTCAGTCGGTCGACTTTGCGCAAACGTTCGATGCCCATTGCCAGTTGGGCTGGGCCAACGACATGAAAGACGGCGTGCGGTATGTTGTAGAGATTCCTTTCGAGAAACTACAGATTGATATCGACGACGTGAACATAGGGCGCGTCATAGAACAGCTCACGGCCAATGCGGCCCAGCACACTGAGCAAGGCATGGTGCACACCCGCTGCGACTATATGAACGGCAAGTTGGTCATTGCCATTGAAGACACCGGCTGCGGCATCAAGCCCGAGCTGATGGACCGCGTATTTGAGCGCTTCGCCAGCGCAGGCAGTCAGGGCACCGGACTGGGACTGCCCATCTGCAAAGAACTGGTGGCGCAGATGAACGGCACCCTCGACCTGTCGTCAGAAGTGGGCAAAGGCACCATCGTGTGGGTCACCATTCCGGCGGTGGCAACTGTCGTGGAACGTAAGAAGAGTATTTGACAATGAGAAAAACAGACTACAGACATATTTGCTGGAAAGGGTGGCTGTTGGCATTCGTCGTGATGCTGACAGGCATGATGCCCCTCCATGCGCAGAGAAAATATACGAGGGAGAATCCGCTGGTCGTGGTGGTGAACAGCGATTTCCCACCCTACGAGTTCGTCAGGATTGGCAACATTCCCGATGGCTATAATGTGGAGGTGGTCAAGGCACTGCTGGAGCGCCTGAACATTCCCTACAACATCGTGTCGGTGGAGGGCGGACAGATCAACAGTTGGTTTGAACGACAGGTGGCCGACCTGATTGTCAACCCTGCCTTCACCGTCCACAAAGCACCTTACTATACCTCGCGCAGCATTCTGGATTATTATAAGGTGAAAGTGGCCAGCAGCAAAGACAGCCCGAACATCGAGACGACTGAACAGCTGCGGCATGCCGACCTGATACTGGCAGAGCACGACTGGCTGGGGCAGAAAGTGGTGACCGACCTGACCGGCGACTCGCTGCGAATAGAGTATATGCCCTACGATGAGGCTCTTCGTGCAATAGCCCAGGGCAGCAATAAATACCTGCTGTGGGGCGAGTCGCAGTTGAGGTGGAAAATCCACGAGATGCATCTGCGTGACAGCATCCGCGTGAACGATGTGACCATTCGTGTGGGAGAGTTCCACTTCGTGGGGCACGACAAAGCCCTTATCGACCTGTTGGACGACCATTATGCCCGAATGGACCAAAGCGGCGAGCTGCAGAAGATACGCGACAAGTGGATGCATCCCGAACGGGTGCTGCGCCATCTGCCCTATACGGTCATCATTAGCATCGTGCTGGTGTCCATCTTCGTGTTCGTCTTGATATTTATCTACAAGACCTACCGACGGCGCGAGACCGTAGCCAACCGCAATGCCGACGAGCTGCAGCACATGATGCAGCTGGCCTTGGCACAGGGCGACTATGCCGTGATGGAGTATGACATAGAGGCTGGCCGCATCGTCAACACGCACGGCACCATGCTGCCTGCCCAGGGCGTAAGGCTCGAACAGCTGATGGCGCACGTCAGTCCTGAGCATCAGGCCATGCTCTTCGGCATGATAGGTCAGCTGAAGAGCGGCAAAGAGAGCGTGTGCGAGATCAGACTGAAGTGGCTGACCTATATCGAGGGTGCCGACAGCGGCGAGTGGCGCGACATACACGGGCACCTTCTGGCCGAGAAAGACAACAAGGGAAAGGTGAAGTTCATCGTGGCAGCACTGAAGGACGAGACCGACGAGGTGAACGAGGAACGGCAGGCCAAGGAACTGGCCAACCGCTTCAAGACCATCTTCGACACCACGCTTATCGCCATGTCGTTCTATGGAAAAGACGGCTATCTCATCGACCTGAACGAGAACATGCGCCGCCTTACGGCCTACGATGACGAGGGCAACTCGGCCTTCTTCCACACCACGAGACTGTTCGACGTGCCCATGTTCAAGGGCGATTTCGATCCCGACAGTCCTTATCACCTGCATGCCTGCCAGCACATGAAGTATGCTGATAATGGCATCGACAAATACATTGAGTTCCGCGTGCTGCCCACCTACGACAAGGGCGAGCTGCTCTACTATGTGGTGACGGCACGCGACGTGACCGCTGAACGCGAGATGTATATGAACCTCTATCAGAAACAGGCTGAGCTGATAGAGACCAACGAGAAGCGAACCAAGTATGAGCAACAACTGAGATACCTGCTCGAAAACAGCCAGATGTGGGTGTGGCGGTCGGAACTGAAGACCAAGCGCATCGTGTTCTCACGCACGCTGCAAGAGGACGAGTTCAGCCAGTCGTTTGAAGAGTATGTGGCCAATCTGTATGAAGACCAGGTGCCCATTGCCGTGCAGGCATTCGGAAAGATGGAGGGCAGCGATGCCAACTTCAACGTTACGCTGCACTTCAAGAAAACACCAGTGAGCAGCGGGCCGCAGTGGGTATACATCATCGGTATTCCCCTCTTCGACGAGAAGACAGGCTTGCCTGCAGGCCACTTTGGCGTGGTGCGCGACGTGACGGCACTCATGGAGGCACAGGAACAGTTGAAGCGCGAGACCAGCCGTGCTGAGGACTCGGGCAAGCTGAAGAGTGTGTTCCTGGCCAATATGACTCACGAGATTCGCACACCACTGAATGCCATCGTGGGATTCAGCGACCTGCTGCAGATCATCGACAATCCTGAGGAGCGCAGCGAGTTCATGCGCATCATTCGCAACAACTGCGACATGCTTATCCGACTGATCGACGACATTATCGAGGCATCGAACATGAACCGCGGACCGCTCTCCATCGAGGCTACCGACGTAGACTTCGCCGTGGCGTTCAACGACATCTGCCAGACGCTGGCCCAGCGTGTGCAGGAACCAGGCGTGGAGTTCATCGTCGACAATCCCTACAAGAGTTTCTGCACGCACATCGACAAAGGCCGCTTGCAGCAGGTCATCACCAACTTCACAACCAATGCCGTGAAGTACACCCACGAGGGGCACATCAAGGTGGGCTATCGCTATGAGAACGGCGGCATCTATATGTATTGCGAGGATACGGGAGCCGGCATCCCCAAGGACAAGCAGGCATCGGTATTCGAGCGCTTCGTCAAACTGAACGACTTCGTGCAGGGCACCGGTCTCGGCCTGAGCATCTGCAAGAACATTGCCGAACGCTGCGGCGGAAAGATTGGCGTAGACAGCGAAGGCACCGGCCACGGGTCTACCTTCTGGATCTGGGTGCCCTGCGAGTGCCAGTCGTCGGAAAAAGTATAAAAACAAAACTAAACAAAACTCTCTGGAATATGCAAATCAGTAAGTATATGCTGGCCAACGAGCGCGACGAGCGCTGGGGCCTCACGGTAACGACCATCGGTCATGAGAAGATCATGCCGGGCGAACCCTATCCCACGAAGGGACATGCCGACGGCTACTATTTTGACCTGTCGAAAGGCCGGGTGCTAAACGAATATCAGCTGCTCTACAATCCCGAAGGCGAGGGCGTGTTCCACAGTGCAAGTGTCAAGGAACGGCGCTTACGGCCTGGCGACATGTTCCTGCTGTTCCCTGGCGAGTGGCACTCCTATCACCCTGGCACACGCGGTTGGGAGAGCTACTGGATTGGGTTCAAGGGAGTGAACATAGACGAGCGCGTCAAAGCGGGCTTCCTGTCGCCCTCCAAGCCCATCTATCACATCGGCTTCTCCGATGGCATCGTCAACCTCTATCGTCAGGCTTACGATGCAGCCGTGGAGGAGGCTCCCTATTCCCAGCAGCTGATGGCTGGCATCGTGAACCATCTCATCGGCATGATGTACTCGCTGGAACGCACCAACGAACTGAAGTCGCGCAGCCAGATGCATGTCGACATGATCAACAAGGCCCGTCTGCGCATCCGTGAGTCGCTGGAGAGTTCGCTCACCATTCAGCAGGTGGCCGAGGAGATGGGGGTCAGCTACAGCAACTTCCGCAAGTTGTTCAAGGAGTTCACGGGTCTGTCGCCCGCCGTCTATCAGCAGGACTTGCGCCTGCAGCGCGCCAAGGAATTGCTCACCACCACCGACATGAGTATCAAGGAGATTGCCTATCAGTTGAACTTCGACTCGCCCGACTATTTCTCGGCGAAGTTCAAAATCAAAACGGGACACCGTCCCAGTGAGTTGCGCAACCCATAAAAAAAGCTATAATGCCATGCCCAACGCACTGGCAACGGCGTTTCTGATGAACGCATTGATGGTGATGCCGGCCTTGCTGGCCGCCATAGCCGCGCCACTGTGAATCTCAGGGCTGAGCCTGACGTTCAGCACACCCGTATAAGGCTTCCGGGGCGCAATGCCTTTCTCCTCACACATCTGGAGGTAGTCATCAATGGCACCCTCAAAGTCCTTGGTCAGTTCCTCGACCGTCTCACCCTCGTAGGTGATGCCATCCTTCATCATACCCTGCACCTTTCCGAAGAGGCACTTGTCCTCCTCGCTGTACTCCACGCTACCCGTGTAGCCTTTGTATTTCAGAAATCCCATAGTCCTTATACCTTATTTAATATAGTCATTTTTCAGTAGATAGTTCAAGATGTCGCGCATCATGTAGCCCTTGATGATATTGCTGGGGTGTGGCTTATGCATGATGTACGAGTTCTGGTCCTTCTCGTTGTAGAACTTGACACGTGAGCCAGAGGTCGCCCCCTTATTCTCCAGCGTGAAGCCGCAACCGCTAAACAGCGCCTCCACCTCCTCAAAGGTGAAGTCCTTGGGCAATGTGCGGAACCGCTTTATCAGCTTCTCTTTCTTGTTCATCGGCGCAAAGGTAACTAAAAATAATCACGCCGCCAAACTTTCCGACTATTATTTCACAAAGCATACAAAAAACGTTGACTATCAGGCACAGAAAAAGGGAACCCGACGGATTCCCTTTAAGTCATTTTCGCGGAGAGAACAGGATTCGCTTTTGTCTCAAAGGCTTTGAACCTGTTCATTCCGGCGGAGAGAACAGGATTCGCTTTTGCCTCAAAGGCTTTGAACCTGTTCATTCCTGCGGAGAGAACAGGATTCGAACCTGCGAACCAGTTTTGCCGGTTACACGCTTTCCAGGCGTGCCTCTTCAACCACTCGAGCACCTCTCCTTGCGTTTAGCGGATGCAAAGGTAATACTTTTAGTTGAAAATGGAGAATGGAGAATTGAGAATTTTCCGCGACCGCTGCTTTTTTAACGCTTATTTAAGTTCTATGCCGAACACGCGAGCAACGTTTTCGTTTGTTCTTGCAGCCAGTTCGGCTTCGCTGATGCCATAGCTCTCAGCCATCTTTTTCAGAACAAGGGCCACGTAGGCGGGCTCGTTGCGCTGGCCGCGCATGGGGACGGGAGCCATATAGGGCGAGTCGGTCTCCAGCACGATGCGGTCTAAGGGAACGGTTGAGGGTAGCACTTCGGGCAGGTGCGACTTCTTGAACGTCAGCACGCCACCCACACCCAGCACGAAACGGTCGAACTGCAGCAGTTCCTCTACCTCTTTCTCGTTGCCCGTGAAGCAGTGGAACACGCCGCCGGGCAGCTCCTTGGCATAGTGCTTCAGCAGGTGCACCATCTCGTTTTGCGCCTTCCGACAGTGAATCATCAAGGGTAGCCGTGTCTCCACCGACCATTGTACCTGTGCCTCGAAAGCATCCAACTGCTCGTGCTCAAACTCGCGGCTCCAGTAGTAGTCCAATCCGACTTCACCGATGGCGATGGGGGTGGAAAGTGGAGAGAGGAGAGACTTGATTGCGGAGAGCACTTCCTTGTAGTCGGCCCGTACCTCTTCGGGGTGCAGGCCCACCATGGGATAGAGATAGCCCTGATGCTGCTGGCAGAGGGCAAGGATATTGCGACTGGTGGGCAGGTCGATGGCCGGCAGGAAGATGGCTCCCACGCCAGCTTCCTTAGCACGGGCAATAACGACTTCGCGGTCGTCGTTGAACTCCTCGCCGTCTACGTGTGCATGGGTATCAATAAATCTCATGACAGTGATCAATGAGTAATGAATAATTAATAATGAGTAATGGGAATCACGACTCGCGCTTCATGAGACTGTTGGCATACTGACGGAGGTGTTGCTTGCGCTCTTCTGCCACACTGATGCGGTCCAGATACTTTTGTGCCTCGGCGAAGTAGTAGTTGATTTTCTCCTCGCAGAGCTGGCGAATGCCGATGGCATCATAGAGACGGGTCACGGCAGCAATCTTCTCCTGACGGTCGAAGTCCTTGGCCTCTATCCACCGCATCAGCTCGGCACGCTGTTCGGCATTGGCGCGGTTCACGGCATTGATGAGCATATAGGTCTTCTTGTTCGAGGTGATGTCGCCGCCGATGGCCTTGCCGAACACTTTCGGATCGCCGTAGACATCGAGCAGGTCGTCTTGCAGCTGGAAGGCCAGTCCCATCTGCTCGCCACACTTATACAGGTTGGCGGCATCCTCCTCAGAGGCATCGGCCAGAATGGCTCCCGTCTTCAGGGCACAGGCCAACAGCACGCTGGTTTTCAGACGTATCATCTCGATATATTCGTCTTCGGTGACATCGTTGCGCGTTTCGAACGTCATGTCGTATTCCTGCCCTTCACCTATTTCGAGGGCCGTCTCCGTAAACAGACTGAGCACTGCCGGCAGATGACGGCTGTCGCACTGTGCCATGCGCTGATAGGCCAGCACCAGCATCGAGTCGCCTGAAAGGATTGCCTTGTTGGCATCCCACCGTTTGTGAACGGTCTCGTGGCCGCGTCGCAGGTCGGCATTGTCCATCAGGTCGTCGTGCAGCAGTGTGTAGTTGTGATAGGTCTCCAGACCCAGTGCCTGCATCATGATGCTTTCGGGCTGCTCCTTGTAGAGGTTGTAGCCCAGCAGCATCAGCACGGGGCGTATGCGCTTGCCGCCCAGCGAGAGCACATAGCTGATAGGTTCGTAGAGCGACTTGGGGCGACGGTCGTAGGAAAGCTGCTCGAGTGCTTCGTTTACTTTTTTAAGAATCTCTTCTGATGTGTACATGATCAATATGCGTTTTTTGAATAGTTGTCGGGGTTACAGTCTGAACACGATGGGTATGCACACCTTGGTGCGGCAGGGCTTATCGTTCTGTATGCCAGCCGTCCAGCGGGGCATCATGCGCAGCACGCGCAGAGCCTCGCGGTCGCAATAGGTGTTCAGTGATTTCACGATGGCCACGTCGGTGATGGAACCGTCGGTGTTCACGATGAACTCGGCCACCACCTTGCCTTGCAGCTTTCGCTCTTTGGCCACTTCTGGATAGCGCAGGTTGCGCGTCAGCCATTTCATGAACTCCAGATAGCCGCCCGGAAACTGCGGCAAGTCCTCCACCACACGGAAGCTCAGCACGTCGTCTTTCTTATCGGGAGTCTCTGGCTGTTCTTCGGGCTGCTCGTCAAGGGTCTCTCCCTCCAGCGGCTGCTCGGGTTCGCGTTCGGGCTCCTCGGCAGGGCTTTCTTCCTCTTCCACCACCTTCAGTTTCACGGTGGGCTTTGGTTCGGCCTTCGGAGCCAGCGACAGCTCGTTCTCAGGGCGCATCAGCGGAGCTAACTCTTCGTCACTGCTGAGCAGTTCCAGCAGTTCGGGGTCGTCGAGCGGATCGCTGGGTTGGAACGGGAAATAGAGCGTGCCGAAGAACAGGGCCAGGGCTATGATGAGTCCCAGCACGAGCCTCTGCGGTCGTTGTCTCTCCAGGTCTGCCTTTGCGCTCTTCTTGATTTCCATCGTTGTGCTTTCGTTGTTTAAAGTTGGTCTATCGCCTCACCAGCATGGAGCCTGCGAATGGCCGATAGCCATCCAGCTGCACCACGTACACCTCGCCTCTTTGTGCCTGTGGCAGGTCTATCCGGCAGTCGGTAGTTCCGGCAGAAACGGCTTGCTGCGCCAACTTGCTGCCAGAGAGTTGATAGACGGTGGCCCTCATTTGCGTGCTCAGCGCTTCAGGGAACAGCAGTCGTAGCTGTCCACCCTCGGTGAAGCCCATCTTGACGGGCGATGCCTGCTTCGATATCTCGTCGATATGGTCGACTCCCAGCAGGTAGAGCAGTCCGTGATAGGCATCCAGTTCACCGTGTCCGTACAGGTTGTTGGGATAGGCTAGTGTGGGGTCGCAGTGGCGGCTGGTGCGCGCCATCACCGCTTTCGCCTCGTCGGGTGTCAGGTCGGGCTTGGCCTGCAGCCACAGGGCGATGGCACCGGCCACGGCAGGAGCCGACGACGAGGTGCCGCTGTTGCAGTTCCAGGCGTAGGTACGCCCGCCAAAGTCATAGTAGCCCACGTTCCAGCGGGCATCTTCGGCCTCGGGATGGGCGGCAATATAGTAGCTGCTGTACGACGATACGATGTTGATGCCGGGAGCCATCACGTCGGGCTTGGTGCGCCCGTCCATCGTGGGTCCCGATGACGACATATTGGCCTTGCGCCCGTATTCGCCGTCAACGAACACGCAACTGTCGCCCTGAGCGTTGATGGTGCCGTTGCGATAGGTCGTCGCCCCGACGCTGATGACGCATGGAGCGGCCGACGGTGCGTGGATGTTGTGGCTCACCTCAGCCCCGTTGAGCAATGGGTTGGCCTCGTTGTCGCTAAGGAACACGTTCAGGGGCCACAGCTCCACATCGGCCTCCTGCCCAAGAAGTTCGAGCGAGAGGGGATAGTGCAGTCCGATGGAATGGTTGTTGTAGAGCACCACTTCGTAGCAGATGTCCGTAGGGTCGTAGCAGGATGGATAGGCTCCCACGGCCAGCGAGTCTATTTGCGGAGCCATGCAGCGGTAGATGGAGTCGGGGCTCTGCAGCACCTCTCTTGAAGAGATGAGCACGGTGTCGTTCTTCGTCTCGTTGTAGTAGACAAAGCGGAAGGCGAAGTCGTCCTTCGATTTCAGCGTGAACACCATGTTCTGTCCCACGTAGACGAAGGTGCCCTTCTGCGCAACGCCGCGCTCCTTGTGCATCCAGGTCTTCTGGTGTCCCTGGTTGCCGGCAGCGGCCACGATGATGCGGCCCGGTCCCACCAGCTGCTCCAGCATCTCATAGTAGAGCTGGCTGTCGCCCCAGAAGTTCTCGTGTCCGCCTTCGCTCAGCGAGGCCACACAGGGCTTACCCACACTCTCGGCATAGTCGAAGATGTACTTGAAGCCGAGGGCATTCATCGCATCGGTGAATTTGTATTGCTGGGTGGAGTCGATATACTGCTTGTTGTTGCTCACCGCATTGGCCACCAGGCAGATGTCGCTTTCAGGAGCCATGCCGCGATAGGGCGAGTCGTAGCCACTGCCGGCTGCAATGCCCAGCGTGTGGGTGCCGTGGGTGAAGTCGTTGCCGTCGCGCGAGTGCTGGGCTTCAAGCAGGGCCTGCGTGCCCATATAGTCGCGCCCTACGGGCAGACGACTGCCCAGGGTGTCGGCCGACAGCATGTCCCACAGGGCCTTGATGCGATAGTCTTTCAGGTCGCGGCTGTAGAAGTTAGGGTGGGTCAGGTCGAAGCCTATGTCCATCACGCCCACCACCACATCCTTGCCCGTATAGGCTTGGGGCAGTCCTTGTCCGGCATAGACGGGAAGGGCGTTCAGGTGCGTGCTCATCGAGTCGAGCAGCACCTTGCCCAGCGGACTGGCTTCGATGCGGCTGACGCGAGGGTCGGCGGCCATTGCCGACAGCTCTGAAAGGGGAATGTTGGCAATGAAGATGTTGCCCGTCTGCGACAGCGCCTGAGCGTGATAGGCATCGAACACCTGCTGTGCATGATCGTCGGCAATGCGGACGAAGGCACACACTGCTGGTCCGCCTTGCGCCGGAATACTCTTCGCTGCCCTGCGCGCTTCGTTCTTCTGCACGTCGACCAACTGGCGGAGCCAGGGCGACAGCTTGGCACGCGAACAGTGCTGGGCTTCAGCCGACTGACAGAACAGTGCGAGCAGCAGCAACAGAACCGCCCGGTGGAGTGTCTTAAAAAAGAACCGTCGCATGGTCTTCATAATAAATTGGCAAAAAATGCGTTATTATACTAAATCAGACTGCAAATGTACGAATTAATTCATAATAATTCCTTAACTTTGCGCGAAATTTAGTCTTTACAGATGAGAAAAAGTGTTCTCGTTGTCCTTTTCTCCCTGTTGACACTCGTCGTGGGAGCACAAGAAAGCCAGACGGCCTACAACTTTTTAAGGCTGCCGGTCAGTGCGCATGCCGCTGCACTGGGGGGCGACAATATCACGCTCACCGACGACGATGCCACGCTCATCTTCCACAATCCGGCATTGATACAGAACGTCTCCGACCGCACGCTCAACCTGAACGGCATGACCTACATGCAGGGCACCGTGACGGGCAGCGCCTCGTTTGTTCGGGCCATCGGCGAGCGCGGCACATGGGGTGTCAGCGGCCGCTATATGAGCTATGGCAGCATGAAGGAAATGAACGCGGTGGGCGAGCAGACGGGCACCTTCAGCGCTCGCGACATCTGCGTGGGCGGAACGCTGGCCTACGGGCTGACCAGTCGCATCAGCGGCGGCATCACCGCCAAGCTGGCGGCTTCCTATATGGGCAACTACAACTCGCTGGCGGCACTCGTCGACCTCGGACTGAACTACTACGACGAGGAGCGCGAGTGGAGCCTCTCGGCCGTGGTGCGCAACCTGGGCGGACAGCTCTCGGCCTTCGAGGACGAGTTCGAACGCATGCCGCTCGACTTGCAGCTGGGTGTGTCGAAGCGTCTCATCGGCTCGCCGCTGCGGGTGACGGTCTCGCTCGTCCGACTGAACGACTGGGATTATGGCTTCACCAAGCATCTCGTGGTGGGTGCCGACCTGTTGCTGGGCCGTCAGTTCTATGTGGCTGCCGGCTATAATGCCCTGCGCGCATCGGAAATGAAAATTGCTGATAATGAAGACGATACGAGCACTCACGGAGCAGGCCTCTCCATCGGAGGCGGCTTGACGCTGGAGCGTCTGAAACTGCATGTGGCCTACGCCCGCTATCACGTCAGTGCCTCGTCGCTGCTTGTCAACATCAGCTATCGGTTATGAACTTTGAACTCTGAACTATGAACTCAAAAAAGATTACAATTGCTATCGACGGCCATTCGTCGTGCGGAAAAAGCACCATGGCCAAAGACTTGGCCCGCGAGGTGGGCTATATATATGTAGATACGGGTGCCATGTATCGCAGCGTCACGCTCTATGCTCTGCGGGGTGGGCTGTTTAATGCCGACGGCACCATTCGGACTGCCGAGCTGGAAGCGCGTATGCCCCAGATACAAATTTCGTTCCAGCTGAATGCCGAGACGGGTCGCCCCGATACCTATCTGAATGGTGAGCGTGTCGAGGATGCCATCCGCTCGCTCGAGGTGTCGAGCCATGTCAGCCCCATTGCCACGCTTCCCTTTGTGCGCACAGCCATGGTGGCTCAGCAACAGCTGATGGGACAGGGCGGCGGTGTCGTGATGGACGGCCGCGACATAGGCACCGTGGTGTTTCCCCATGCTGAACTGAAAATCTTTGTCACCGCCTCGGCCGAGGTGCGCGCTCAGCGCCGCTACGACGAACTGCAGCAGAAAGGCATGCCTGCCGACTACGATGATATTTTGAAAAATGTGCAGGAACGCGACTACATAGACTCGCATCGCGAGGTGTCGCCCCTCCGTCAGGCCGACGATGCCATTCTCTTGGACAACAGCCACATGACCATCGCCGAACAGAAAGCCTGGCTCATGGAGCAGTTCCGCCGCGTTGCCGGTAGTTAGTATTCTCTCTACCCTACTCTCTCCTCTTTTTCCACTCTCACGCTCAGCCGCTCGCGGTCGAACACAATGCCTTCGCGCTCCACAAAGTGCCCCATTCGTCCACTGTCGGCCAGCTCTCTGGGTGTGCCTATGCTCAATGTTTCGCGCTCCATCAGCCACACTGTGTCGGCCACTTGCAGGGCCAGTTCCAGATCGTGTGTCGACATGAAGATGGTCTTTCCCATGGTGCGTGCCAGTCGTTTCAGCAACTGCATCACCTCCACCTTGCTCGGAAAGTCCAGGAAGGCCGTCGGCTCGTCCAGGAAGATGATGGGTGTCTGCTGAGCCAGCGCCTTTGCTATCATCACCTTCTGCCGCTCGCCGTCGCTCAGCGTGTCTACCGTCCGGCCTGAAAGTGCCCCGATGCCCACCACGCTGATGCTCTCGTCCACGATGGCATAGTCGTCCTTCGTGAGCAGTCCCCAGAACCCCGTGTAGGGCGAACGGCCCAGTCCCACCAGTTCGCGCACCGTCATGTTCCTCACGTCGGGCTTCTCCGTCAGCACCACGCCTATCATGCGGCTCAGCTCGCGGTCGGTCAGCTCGCTGATCTCTGCCGTCTTCCCGTCGCTGCCCTCATAGCAGATGCTCCCCTCCAGCTTTGGCTGAAAGGCCGACAGTGTGCGCAGCAGTGTCGACTTGCCCACACCGTTGGGACCCAGCAGACAGGTCAGCTCCCCACTCCTGATGCAGGCCTCGATGCCGCTGGCCACCACCTTCGTCACTTGCTTCGTGCGGTAGCCTATCGTCAGCCCCTTCAGCCTCACCGTCATCGTGTTATTGTCCATGTCGTTTCTCCTCTGTCAGATGCTAATTGTTTTTTCTTTCTTTCGCAGAATTTTCTCAGCAAAGGTACGAATTACGGGGCAAAACGCCAAACACTTTCGCGACTTCTTCGCTCATGTCGGTACAATCCGCAAACAGTTAATATCATCTTTCGCTGCAGTTAATATTGAATCTCGCTGTAATTAATATCAAATCTCGCTGTGATTAATAGCAAATCATAGCGAGATTTGACGTTAAACAGAGCGAAAAATGACGCTAAACAGAGCGAGACTTGACGCTTATTGCAAAAACGGCAGATTTTAGTCGTATTCTTCCTCCTCTTCGGGGCGGTCTTCCTCGATGACCAGATTGTCGATGATGAAGTTCTGGCGCTCCATGGTGTTCTTGCCCATGTAGTATTCCAGGAGCTTCTGCACCTGGTCGGTCTTGTGCAGGGTGACCTGCTCCAAACGTATGTCGGGACCTATGAAACCGGCAAATTCTTCAGGTGATATCTCTCCGAGACCTTTGAATCGGGTGATCTCAGGGTCGGGGCCCAAGTCGCGAATGGCCTGCAGGCGCTCCTCCTCGCTGTAGCAGTAGCGCGTGATGAAGTCGCTCTTCACTTGCGTTTTCTGTTCAGCCCGTTTGGTGTCTTCGTCGGTCAGCACCTGCTTGTTCTTGATTTTCGTGCGGCGGTTGCGCACGCGGAACAGCGGTGTCTGCAGCACGTAGACGTGGCCCTTGCGGATGAGCTCGGGGAAGAACTGCAGGAAGAAGGTGATGATGAGGAGGCGTATGTGCATGCCGTCGACATCGGCATCGGTGGCCACAATCACCTTATTATATCTAAGTGTGTCGAGTCCCTCCTCGATGTCGAGGGCGGCCTGCAGCAGGTTGAACTCCTCGTTCTCGTAGACCACCTTCTTGGTGAGCCCGAACGAGTTGAGCGGTTTTCCGCGCAGCGAGAAGACGGCCTGCGTGTTCACGTCGCGGCTCTTGGTGATGCTGCCGCTGGCCGAGTCGCCCTCAGTGATGAAGATACTCGATTCCTCCTTGCGGTCGTTCTTCACGTCGCTGAAGTGTATGCGGCAGTCGCGCAGCTTGCGGTTGTGCAGATTGGCCTTCTTGGCGCGCTCGCGGGCCAGCTTCGTCACGCCGGCCATTGCCTTACGCTCGCGCTCGCTCTCCTGAATCTTCTGCATCATCACCTCGGCGGTGTCGGGGTTCTTGTGCAGATAGTTGTCAACCTCCTGCTTGATGAAGTCGCCCACATATTTATTAATAGAGGGGGGCATGGGGTGTTCGGCATCTACCTGTGTGGGCACGGGGGCCATGGTCAGCGAGCCCAGCTTGATCTTCGTCTGGCTCTCGAACATGGGCTCTTCCACGTTCAACGCGATGGCTGCCACGATGCCCGTGCGGATGTCGCCATACTCGTAGTTCTTCTGGAAGAACTCCTTGATGGTCTTGGCGATGTGCTCCTTGAAGGCGCTCTGGTGGGTGCCGCCCTGTGTGGTGTGCTGTCCGTTGACAAACGAGTAGTACTCCTCGCCATACTGGTTGGCATGGGTGAAGGCAATCTCAATGTCCTCGCCCTGCAGGTGTATGATGGGATAGAGGGCATCGCTGGTCATGCGGTCCTTCAACAGGTCCTCCAGGCCGCGGCGCGAAAGGATGCGGCGGCCGTTGTACATGATGGCCAGGCCCGTGTTCAGATAGGTGTAGTTGCGCAGCATGGTCTCCACGATGTCGTCGTGGAACTGGTAGTGCAGGAACAGCGTGTCGTCGGGTTCGAAGTAGATATAGGTGCCGTTCTCGTCCTGCGTGTCCTCGGTAGTGTCGCTGACCAGCTTGCCTTTCTCGAACGTGGCGCGGCGCACCTTGCCGTCGCGGAACGAGGCCACCTCGAAGTGGGTGCTCAGCGCGTTGACGGCTTTCACACCCACGCCGTTCAGACCTATCGACTTCTTGAAGGCTTTCGAGTCGTACTTACCGCCGGTATTCAGCACGCTCACGGCCTCAATCATCTTGCCTTGCGGAATGCCGCGGCCATAGTCTCTGACAGAGACAGACCCTCCCAGGGAGGGGCCGGGGGTGGGTCTCTCAATATTGATCTCGATGCGGTCGCCGGCCTTCATCTTGAACTCGTCGATGGAGTTGTCGATGACCTCTTTCAGCAACACATAGATGCCGTCTTCAGCCAGCGAGCCGTCGCCCAGTCGACCGATGTACATGCCAGGGCGCAGGCGTATATGCTCCGTACCGGTCAGGGTGCGGATGTTATCGTCGTTGTAGTCTGTTTGTTCTTGAGGAATGATTATGCTATTGTCGTCTGTCATGTGAATCAAAGTGCTTTCTTATAACATCTTCTGCGCTTGTGCTGCTCGTTCTCGTAGTACTGCCACTGCTGCTGAACGGCTGTATTGCTCTCCATGTGCACATGGCTCTCGCCCCACTTGAAGCCGTACTTCTGATAGACGGGTATCAGGTGGTAGAACAGCAGGGCATTGGCACCCTTGGAGCGATATTCGGGCAGCACGCCGATGAGCAGCAAGTCGACAATGTCGGTCTTGTGGAACTTCAGAGCCCGCAACAAGTGCCACCAGCCCATAGGCCACAGGCGACCGTTGCGGCACTTCTGCAGAGCGCGCGTCAGCGAGGGGATGGTGATGCCCACGCCAATCACTTTGTGGTCGGGGGTGTTCCAGTCCTCAATGACGCAAATCATGTCCATCGAGAAGAACTTGAAGTATTTCTCCACATACTCGTCAATCTGCTTGTCGGTCATCTGCGAGTAGCCGTACAGGTTGGCAAAGGTCTGGTTCACCAGGTGGAGCACCTTCTTGCCATACTGCTCAGGCCCGAACACCTGATCGCGCGTCAGCTGCGGACAGTGCAGGTTGTAGCGCTGCATGGTCAGCTCGGCCACGCGGCGGAACTTGTCGGGCATGCCCTCCTTGGGCACGTAGATCTTATACTCCACATAGTCGTTGTCCTTCTCGTAGCCTTCCAGACGGGCCATGTGCTCAGGATAGTAGGCATAGTTGTAGATGGTCGACATGGTGCCCAGCTGGTCGAAGCCCTTGGTGAGCATGCCCTCGGGGTCCATATCGGTGAAGCCCAGCGGACCGATGATCTCCTTCATGCCCTTCGCACGGCCCCAGTCCTCGACAGCCTTCAGCAGTGCTGCCGACACCTCGGGGTCGTCAACGAAGTCGATCCAGCCGAACCTGACGCAGGGGCGGTTCCACTGCTCGTTGTAGCGGTGGTTGATGATGCCTGCCACGCGGCCCACCAGCTTGCCATTCTTGTAGGCCAGGAAATACTCTGACTCGCAGAACTCAAAGGCCGAGTTCTTGTCGCGGCTCAGCGTTTCCACCTCGTCGCTATACAGATTGGGCGCGTCGTAGGGACTATTCTTATACAAATCATAATGCAACTGGATGAATGCATCCAGGTCTTTTCTGGTAGTTACCTTTTTGATTTCTACAGACATGATTTTGATATTATTTGCCGTTAAAACAGCACAAAGATAGGAATAATTTGTCTAAAGATGGCAGAAAAAAACTATTTTTTCATAAAAATTACGAATATTCAAAAATAATCATTATCTTTGCACCGATGTTTGAACACATATTATTGATCAATAAATTATAAAAAACAAATCTCTAGAGTAATGAAAAACAAAAGACTACTACTAATGGCAGCCTTGCCTATGCTGCTATTCGGTTCCGTGCAAGCACAGAACGACGGTAAGCGCTATCCGCTGAAATCCTACTCGTTTGTTGAAGTACAAGGCGGCGTTCAGCTCACCTCTACCGATGCACCCATGGACAAGCTGTACACACCCACGGCTGCCCTCTCTTTCGGCCACTACTTCTCGCCCGTTGTGGGTGCCCGTCTGCATGTGAATGCATGGCAGGCCAAGAGCGGATTTGAGTCGCTCGGGCAGTACTACAAGTGGAAGTATGTGACTCCCGACCTCGACCTGTTGCTCAACCTGACCAACCTGTTCAGCAGCAACAACTCAGGCAGCCACTTCCTGAACGTCATCTTGCTGGGCGGTATCGGTCTGAACTACGCCTGGGACAACGACGAACTGAAAGCACTGAACCTGCACCCCAGCAATATCCCCCTGGCATGGGACGACAACCGTCTGAGCCACAACCTGCGTGCCGGTCTGCGTCTGGAGACCAACGTGACGAAGCCCCTCGGCCTTTCGCTCGAAGTGAACGCCAACTCGCTGAGCGACCGCTTCAACTCGAAGACCAACAATGCCGACGACTGGCAGTTCACCGCCATGCTGGGCCTGAGCTTCCGCTTCAACCACAAGTATGCTAAGCCCAAGTATGTCACGAAGATGGTCGACGTGGTGGAGACGATAGAGGTTGAGGTTCCTGACACCATCATCGTGAAGGAGCAGCGCCCGATTGTTAAGACCGAGACCAAGAAGATTGAGAAATACATCTTCTTCAAGGTGGCACAGAGCGATGCCGACAAGGCTGCTGGCTACAATGATGCCATCAAAGAGGTGGCCGACCTGATCAAGAGCAGCGAGAATGCCAAGTTCACCATCACCGGCTATGCAGACAAGGGCACCGGTTCGGCCAAGACTAACAAGAAATACGCCAAGAAGCGTGCTGAAGACGTGACCAACGATCTGGTGAAAGTCCACGGTGTCGATGCCGCCATCCTCACCACCGACTCGAAGGGCGACACCGTTCAGCCGTTCCCCGAGGATAACAACAAGAACCGTTGCGTCATCATCACTGGCGAGGGCGACTTCAAGGTACAGGCTACTGAGGAGGTAGAAGTACAAAAGATTACCACCAAGAAGGTTCAGAAAGAGGTGACCCGTCAGGTGGAAGTGAAGGAAGAAGTAGCACAGTAAGCAATACTTAGCAGTGCTGACAGACAATCAGCACGCGATTCCCATGAGCGAGGGTGGTAGCAAAGATATAATGGCTGCCACCCTCGCTCAGTTTCAGTCGGCGGCGCAACTCGGCTACCGACAACGGGAAGTTGCGCACCGTGATGTTCGCCCGGCCAAGGGGCGCGATGGTCTCCTTCAGCTCGCGCTTGTTCATCGACGAAACAGCCACCACACGGAACTTGCGGCCGGGGAAATCGGCTTCAAAACGGTCAGAGACAAACAGATGGCTGTTCTGCGCCAGCTGGCATACGGAAAAACGCGCGGACAGCTCGGCAAAGCATCCCGCTTTCATGACGGAAGCATTGGGCTCGTAGAGATAACTGCCCACAACAAGATGGGCCTCATCAACACTGCCCACAACAAGATGGGCCTCATCAACAGAAGAACTGTCTGACACGGTAGTACTTTCGTTCACCTCGAACACCTCATGATCATTCACACAGCACAGCCGGAAGCTTGTGCCTTGCATAGAAAGCAGCAACAGCAGTTCCTTGCACTCGCCGCCCACAGAGACGATGTGCACCTCGCGCACCCACTGCTCACCCAGGTCGGCAACCGTCTTGCGCCAGTCGAGCATGGGCGACAGCTTCAGCAGTACATAGTCGGCCTTGCGAAGCAGTTCGTCGCGCAGCTGTAGCACATCGGGGGTGCAGTCGGCAATCCCGTAAGTGCGTGCGCCGTGCTCATCGCGGCGTGCCGGATCCAGAAAGATCATCGTGGCATGCTCCACCTGATGCAGGTAGTCTATCGCATCGACATTCCGAGCCTCAACCTCCCGTTGCAAAACGCGGAAATTATTCGTCGCAACGGCAAACAGCTCACTGTTGCGCTCAATATAGGTGCCTTCAGAAAACGCCTCGCTCATCCATGCGAAATCAACGCCGAAGCCACCCGTCAGGTCTATCAATGACGTTGTTTCCTTGTGTTTCTGCAACAGCGTCCGGCAGAGACTGGCCTTATAGCGGGCCGTTTGCTCGCTGCTGCACTGCTCCATATTGAGATGGGGCGGATAAAGAATATCGTCGAGAGCGGCCCACGACGGCAACTTCTTTCGCGCCGTCTGTCGCCCAGCTATCTGCTGCAGGGCAGCAGCCAGGTCGACATCGGGATGCTTAGAACCGCGAAGCGCCAGCTGCCGAACATCGTCGTCGGCATGCTGGCGCACATATTGGAGAGTTGCCTCGTTCAAGGGGGAAAAGGAGTTTAGGAGTGTAGACGTTAGTTATTTGATGATAACCTTTTTGCCCTGATGAATATAAATGCCTGGACGCAAGCTGCCACTGCGAACGCGAGTACCAGAAAGAGTGCGAAAGGAGCGGTCGTCCTGCTTGCCAGTCGTAACTGACTCGATGCCGCTGGTGCCCGAAGTCTTCACCTTCACGCCCGACAGCTGCATGTTGCCGCTGCCATCGTCGACATTGAAAGTGACGCTCTGGGCCGAACCAGTCCAAGTGAGGTCAGCCACACGGCCCGTAGAGGCTGAGAGTTTCTTGCTGGTCTCTTTCGCCAACTGGAACTCAAGCTCGGTCAGATTGCCCTGACTGACGCTGATGGTCAGCTTGTTCTTCTGATAGAGACGTATTTGACTGCTGTTACAATAGCGATTAGCACCACCGTCACCCAAAGCATATACCACAGTCACACCATCCTTCGTTCCCACCAAGTCTTCGGTGTTTGAAGACGAGATAGAGCCTGTATAGCTGACGTTGAAGAACGTACTGTTCAGAGAAATCAGTCCGTCTACGGGCTTCTCTTCGCCCGATCCGGCGGTAACGGTGTAGGTGGCTGTAGTCTGATAGCTCACGGCTCCTTCTTTCACAGCAATGGCTTTCAGCGTGGTGGTCTCAGTGAGTGTGATGGGACCTGTATAAAGATTGCTGTTGACCGTTGCATTCGCATTGTTAGTGGTGTAATAGATGGTGGCATCCTCTGTCGTGGTCGACATGCTGACCACCACTTGGTCGGTATAGCTGCCTTCTTCAGGCGTGAACACCGGCTGAGCAACGGTTGTCACCTCGGTGCCACCACCGCCTTGATAGTTGTCGTAGCTGAAGGCTTCGGTCTTCTTGGTGCCCCACACATAGTCCTCCAAGCCGGGATAGTCAACGAAGGGGTTGCGGTTCTTCTGCACGGTATAGACGGCATTATTGCGGGCACGCTCCACCTCGTCCACAGGGTCTTGCTTCGACCAGCGCATCAGCATATCAATATACCACTGCTCCAGTCCTGGATATTTGCTGCTGGTGAACACACCGTGTCCCCACCCTGTAGCCCTGTCTTCATAGCAGGTCACCATATAGAAATAGATACGGGCCATATCGCCCTTGATCTCATCGTTAGGCTCAAAGACCTTTCCGCTGTAGCCTGCGGTCTTGCATGAACCAAGTTTACAATAGCTGTTGGCCGATGCCCATTCCACCGTGCCCACCTCAGCCAATACATAGTTGCTGCGGCGATTGTTTACATAACCATCGGTAGGCACCACATGAACAATGTCAGACTTCATGGGCGATGCCTCGTTGAACCAACTCTGGGGTACTGAGTGTTCGCGATTATACGAGTCTCCTTCTTTCTTATAACCGCCTGTATCTTTGCCATGCTGATATTTAGTGATATTCGAATACCAGTCGCGCACGGTGCCGTCGGCACGTGTGTCGGTCTTCTCATAAGCATCAATCAGCCCTGAATAGCTCACCACGCTGGGACTTCCAATGATGCTCGACAGTGCCGTCTTCAGGGCTGCACCGCTCTTGCCGTTAGCATTTTTATAATAGGTTCCGGTGTTGTTAGGACCCTGTGCCTGCACACTGGCTGCTGCCAACAGGAATGTGAATAAAAGACATATAGACTTTAAGTTGTAGTTCATAGCTAAACATTATTTATGATTAATCGCTGCAAAATTACGAAAAAACGATATAAGTGCCAAGAGAATAGCTGTAAAAGTTTAATTGCAGTAACTATAGAGTCAACCAATGTTTAGTCTTATAGAGTCAACCAGCTATTGCAGCAGCCGGCGTGAGAAGTAGCGAACGGGATACCACACCGACAGGAAGCCCACCACCAGGACGGTGACGAAGACGAGCACCACGTCGGAATAATGTACACTGACGGGATAGGCATTGACAATGAACGAGCCGGCACTCCTTCCCAGGGCAATGATGCCGAAGGTCTGCTGAGCCCAGCAGAGCAACAGTCCGATGGCGATGCCGATGACGGCTCCCATGGCCGAGATCATACGGCCCTCGAACAAGAATATCTGGGTGATCTGATGGTCGTTGGCCCCCAGGTTGCGCAGGGTTATCACGTCGTTGCGCTTGTCGACAATCAGCATCGACAGCGAGCCGATGATGTTGAAGCAGGCCACCATCAGAATGAAGGTCAGGAAGATATAGGCAATCAGTTTCTCAATCTCCATGATGTGGAAGGTCTCGTCCTGCTGCTCGTAGCGGTCTTTCACGTAGTAACGCTCGCCAGCAATGCGCTTCACCTCTGCCTTCACGGCCTCGAAGTCGCTACCTGCCTTCAAGCGCAGTTCGAGCGACGACAGCATACCCTGCTGGTCGAAGACACGGCGGGCAAAGCCTATGGAGGTGAGGATATAGTTCATGTCGTACTTGGCCTGCTGCACGCAGAAGAGCACGCCCGGCGAATAGAGCTCGTCGGTGACGAAGCCATCCTCGGGGTCGGTCAGGTCTACTTGTCCCTCGCGCCGTGGCACATAGATCTGCAGGGGCTCATAGAAACGATAACCGGTGCCCAGCTGCTCAGCCAGTCGGATGCCCAGAATGCCGTAGTCCATATCGGCGGCATGCAGTTCGTACTCGCCGTCGCCATAGAGAATCTCACGGATGTGGGTCTGTTGGTCAAAGTTATCCTCAACACCCTTGATGAAGACCATAGCCTGTCGGTCGCCGTAGATGGCCAGCGCCATATCCTCCACACACTCGGTAGCCACCTCTATTTGTGGCAGTGCCTTCACCTGTGCCAGCAGGGGGTCGTCGGCCGGAGCCGTTTTTCCTTCCTTCGGTGTCAGTTCAATCTGCGGGTCGAAGGACGTAAAGAGCGAGGCCACCAGATCGCTGAAGCCATTGAACACGGAGAGCGTCACCACCAGTGCCATCGTAGCCACGGCGACACCTACTACTGAGATGCCGCTGATGATGTTGATGACATTGGTCGATTTCTTGGAAAAGAGATAACGACGGGCTATGAAAAAGGAGACCCTCCCCCAGCCCCTCCCTGAATGGAGGGGAGTAGATAGATTATTTATGCTGACACCCATGACCTTGTGTGGTAATTATTCCCCTCCATTTAGGGAGGGGCCAGGGGTGGGTCGTCCCAGCAACTGGTCGATGCGGTCAATATAGTCGAGCGAGTCGTCGATGAAGAAGCGCAACTCGGGCACGATGCGCAACTGATGGCGCACGCGCTGTCCCAGTGCATAGCGAATCTGCTGGTTGTTCTTCTCTATGTTCGTCAGCAGTTCCTCACCGCGTTCCGAAGGGAAGATGCTCAGATAGGCGGTGCAGATGCTCAGGTCGGGCGATATCTTGGTGCGTGTCACGCTGACCATCACGCCATGCATGCTGCGTGTCTGTTCCTGGAAGATGACGCTCAGTTCTTTCTGCAGCAGTCGTGCTATCTTGTTCTGTCTGGTTTCTTGCATAATAGAATTCAGTAATGATAACGCCTGCAAAATTACAACTATTTTTTTAGAAAACGAAATAATTGTAAACTTTTCACAAAGTCGACGAGTTTGTCCGACAAAGTCGACGAGTTTGTTTAACAAAGTCGACGAGTTTGTAAATTAATCTGACTGCAATCAGATTCTGATTGCTATCTTACTATTGCCTGATGTTGCGCGGATGGTGTTTCAATACGGCTTCGCGCAGCGTCTGGGTGGAAATGTGGACGTAGACCTCGGTGGTGCCGATCGACTCGTGGCCCAGCAATGCCTGGATGACGCGAAGGTCGGCACCGCCTTCCAACAGGGCGGTGGCAAACGAGTGGCGCAGGGTGTGGGGCGAGATGGTCTTCTGGATGCCGGCCTCTTCGGCCTGCCGCTTCAGCATGATGAGCACCATGGTGCGCGTCAGGTGACTGCCGCGGCGGTTCAGGAAGATATAGTCTTCTTCACCGGGCTTGATGTCGAGGGTGTTGCGCCACGACAGATAGTTGTCAATCTCGTGCAAAGCACGGTCGCTGATGGGCACCAGCCGCTCTTTCGAGCCCTTGCCCACGATGCGCAGATAGCGCTCGTCCATGAACAGTTGTGACCAGCGCAGGCTGACCAGTTCGGAGACGCGCAGACCACATGAAAACAGCACCTCGATGATGGCGCGGTTGCGGTGGCCCTCGGGTTTCGAAAGGTCGATGCTGTCTTCCAGCAGGTCTACTTCCTGAGGAGTCAGAAATTCGGGCAGATGTTCGCCAAGGATGGGCGACTCGAGCAGCTCGCTGGGGTCTTGCTCTATATAGTCGTCGGTGAGCAGAAAGCGATAGAACGACCGCACACCGCTCAGGATGCGGCACTGCGAGCGCGGTCCGATGCCGATGTCGTGCAGACTGGCGGCAAACTGCTGCAGGTCTTCCAGTTTGGCATCGAGCACATGCACGTGGCTGCCCTCCAGATAGTCGAGCAGTTTGTCAACATCGCGCTCGTAGGCATCCAGCGTGTTGGCCGACATGCCGCGCTGCAGCTTCAGATAGCGCAAATAGCGCTTCTTGATATTTTCGGCTGTCTGTCTGCCTTCTTCCATTATTTATCGTTCGAATTTATCCCAATGTGATTTTCTCCACTTCGATAGGCTCGTGCAGGAAAATCTGGGCCTGCCGGCGGAAGGTGTCGGGATTCTCGGTGGTGAGATAGTGAACGGTTGCCCCACGGGTGCACTTCCGTTCCAGATCGGTGTGGCGCTGCAGATAGTTGCTCAGCGACTCAGCTACATATTCGCCCTGCGGAACAATGCGCACACCGGGCTGAATATATTTCAGAATCTTAGGCATCAGCAACGGATAGTGGGTGCAGCCCAGAATGACGGCATCTATCAGCGGATCGAGGCGCATCAGCTGGTCAAGGTTCTTCTTCACGAAATAGTCGGCTCCGGGCGAGTCGGCCTCGTTGTACTCCACCAGCGGCACCCAGAACGGACAGGCCACACCCGTCACGGTGAGACCGGGATGCAACTTTTGAATCTCCAGGTTGTAGCTCTCGCTCTTGATGGTTCCCTCGGTGGCCAGCACGCCCACATGGCCGCTCTTCGTGAGCGAACCAATCACTTCGGCCGTGGGACGGATGATGCCCAGCACGCGGCGGTCGGCATCCCACCCGGGCAGATCGTTCTGCTGAATGCTGCGCAAGGCCTTGGCCGAGGCAGTGTTGCAGCCCAGGATGACCAGTTGGCAGCCGCGCTCAAAAAGATAGTGAACGGCCTGACGGGTGAACTCGTAGACCACATCGAACGAACGCGGCCCGTAGGGTGCACGGGCATTGTCGCCCAGATAGAGATAGTCGTACTGGGGCAGCAACTGGCGAATGCCATGAAGAATGGTCAGTCCGCCATAACCACTGTCAAAGATTCCGATAGGGCCGGGGTGATTGCTGAGCATGCTGTCTTGCTGATAACGGTCAAAGAAAACGCGGTTATTTCAGATATTCAATGGCCTCTTCCTGAATGTTCATGCCCATCTTCGGGTCGATGAACGGACAAGCGTTGGCATCGGTATTGATGACCAGAGCCAGGCCCAGCTCCTGTGCAATAGTGGCCAAGGCATCGTTCAGGCGAGCCTTGACAGGAGCCAGGAAGTCTGCTTCCATCTTCTGCAAGTCGCGCTGTGCCTGAGCCTTGAACTCCACATTGCGGCGCATCAGCTCCTCCAACTCGTTCTGACGCTTCAGCAGAATGGTGCGCGGAAACTCTTTCTGACCTTCCAGGAACGACTCGTACTTCTGGTTGAACTCGTCCTCCACCCTTTTCATCTCTTTCGCATAGCCCTCGCGCTGCGCCTTGATGGAGTCTTGTGCCTGGGCATAGTCGGGCATGCTTTTCAGCACCGCATCATAGCTCAGATAGCCGAAGCGGATGCTCGCCGCAGCCGTCGCAGAATTTTCAGTCTGGGGCAGTTCGTTCTGTGCCCAGCCGCTGAGGGACATCATTGAAAAAAGGAGCACCAACAGGCCGCCATGCATGGTCATTCTCATATTCTTCATACCTTTTTATTACTTTGTTTTTAATTATACTAAATCTATTGATATCTCTTTATCAGCATGCAAAAGTAACGAATATTATCGAGAATACTTTTAGATATTTAGAAAAATTGTTATTTCTTTGCCATATTATTTTGTTTTTATTTTGTTCAATCGAATAATTTGCGATGAAAAATATTGCGCAAAGGCAACCCGACAGCGACCCAACAGTACCGTTTTTGTTTAATCGATTAAATAAAAGCGGATGAAAATTTGCTAATTCATTAAACAATTTGTACCTTTGCTGCCAGTTTTAACTAAAAACAGATGATGGACAAGCAGATTTTGAAGCAAATTCTTCGCGAAAACCAGCAGGAGGTTGAGCGCTATGTTGTTATGCCTCGAAACATTCAGCTCGACGGATTTCCCTGTAGGGTGCTCGTTGGAGTGCGCCGATCAGGAAAGTCTTATATGCTATATCACCGCATACAGCAGTTGCTCGCAGAGGGCCATAAGTGGGATGAAATGCTCTATCTGAATTTTGAGGATGAGCGTCTTGGCAACTTCACGGCCAATGACTTCAACCTGCTGCTGGAGTGCCATCAGGAAATGTACGGAAAGCGGCCAATGCTCTTTCTCGACGAGATACAGAACATCGACGGGTGGCATAAGTTTAGCCGAAGAATGGCCGACAGCAAGTACACCATCTACATCACCGGTTCGAATGCCAAAATGCTCTCTGGCGAGATCAACACCACCCTTGGCGGCCGTTTCCTCACCACTGAGGTCTACCCCTACAGCTTCAGGGAATATCTGTCTGTCCACGAGGTACCTGCTGGCGAATTAGACCTGCTGCCCACCGAAGGACGTGCCCGTGTGGTGCGCTGCTTTAATGACTATCTGAACTTTGGCGGACTCCCTGCTGCAGCACTTCTTCCCACCAAGCGCGACTATCTGAGTAGCGTCTATCAGAAAATCTACATGGGCGACATCATCGCCCGCAATAAGATTACCAATGTGGCAGGCATCCGTGTGTTGGTCAGAAAACTGGCTGAGAGCGTATGCCGCCCTATCTCATACAACCGCATCAATAACCTCCTGTCGAGTGTAGGCGGCAAACTCAGTCTGGCCACCACCATCAAGTATGTAGATTACTGTGAAGACGCATGGCTGCTGCTGCGACTGCGCAACTATGCCACCAGCCTTGCCGACAGGGAGAGCAACAGCAAATATTACTTTATTGACAGCGGCATCTTGAACTTATTCTTGATTAATAAGGAGGCCATGCTATTGGAAAATCTCGTAGCCCTGCAACTGTTCCGTTCCTATGGTTATGATTCGGAAAACGAGCGCGTGTTCTTCTATAATGATAAATATGAAGTTGACTTCTATATTCCTGAAGATGAACTGGCCATACAGGTAAGCTATTCACTTCATGACGAAGAAACTCGGAAACGAGAGGTGGAAGCTCTGCAGAAACTGCCCAAGAGACTTTCCTGCAAGCGCCGCATCATAGTAACTTTTGATGAGGAGGAAACCATTACCGACTCTTTCGGCACCATTGAGGTTATCCCTGCCTGGAAATGGCTGTTGGAGTAACGGAAAGCCCTTACAACCGAATAGCCCAAAACATTTATGGCTTTCTACTTTTATCCAAAGAAATCGTTTCAAAAATAGTATATTCATTAATACCTACTATATATTTTTCTTTTTTTTCGATATTAAACATATAATTGTCACCTATTATTTCATGCATATACAATTCCGCATTCAATGTTGAATATGTCTTAAAATCCTCTTCGCTTGAATAAGTTATATAATATTTACGTTTCCACGGCAAATCATTTTCATCAAAGGTCCTTGTCTCACCTCGTTTTACAATGCCTCTTGTCAACCCCAATTCATATGGTCTTAAGTGTAACTTCCAAGAATATCCAAAACGCTCAGCCTCTTCTATTGGCTCATAGTTAGCATAGGCTAATACATGTCCACTTTTAGTCTTGGCCCAATGTTCGTCTGTCAAGTTTCTATTTCCATGAGGTGGAATGGCAATAACCCTTTGTTGGGCATAAGTTCTCGATACAGAATTTGACGTTCCTCCACCTACATTTACCCCATCAGCCAGCTGGCCGACAATTCCACCAAATCCAAGAGCACCAGCAACACTCCCTAATCCTATTGAAACTCCAGTTGCTCCTCCATGATTAACGGTTATTTGCTCAGAATTATCATAATAACAGAATGCTTTACCTTCACTTTCCAACCTAAAGCAATTTCCCTTGTCAATATAAATAGTACGATCAGTTTTGTTTGTTAACCTAATATTGTAGATATAGTCTGGCAATCCTCCCATTATAGGAATTTCAATTAATTCGGCAATAAACTCCATTTCTATTTCTTCGTTGGACAAAATAGAGTTGTTTTTGATACCATAGATTACGATACCAGTTAGTGAGTCATATTCTTTAGCTTTTATTTTCTGAGTCGGTTTGTATATTTTGTTGTATATTGAAAGCAATTCGGCATTTCTCGCATCCGCATCCTTTTTAATGTGGATTCATCAATTAAACTGAAACGAAGAAACTTTTTGCCGAAAAACAGCTAAAAAGTCCCTTCGGAAGGCTAATTCGAAAGTTAATGTCATCTTTTGCTGCAATTAGTATTGAATCTCGCTGTAGTTAATATTGAACCACGCTCTGATTAACGTCAGATTAGAGCGAGACTTGACGTTAAACAGAGCGAGAAATGACGCTAATTAGAGCGAAACTTGACGCTTATTGTTGGAATCAAATAAAAATACTACATATTATTCTTTCTATTCGCACTTCTATTCGGAATTTATTGTAATTTTACAGAAAATTCCGAATAAAACATTGCGCCTAATCGGAATTTATTGTAATTTTGCAGAAAATTCCGAACAAAATGGCAAAATACATTCAGAGAGAGACCTATCTTCGTCAACTTATTGACAGAAAGGACAATGGCGAAATCAAAATAATTACGGGTCCAAGACGCTGTGGCAAATCTTGGTTGTTGAGTCGTATCTATAAGGATTACTTATTACAAACTGGTGTCCCAGAAGAAAATATCATTATTATTTCGTTTGACATTGATGACGATGAGGATACTGGTGACTTAACCGATCGGCAAGCTCTGAAACAATATCTTTATAGCCGTATCACTTCAGACAACAGTCCATATTACATTATATTGGACGAAGTTCAGGAGGTTGATGGCTTTGAAAAAATAGTGAACGGCCTAAATGCTAAAGACAATGTTGACGTATATTTGACTGGCAGTAACTCGCATTTTCTTTCTTCCGACATCAAGACTATTTTCCGAGGCCGAGGAGATGAGGTGCGGGTCTATCCCTTCTCATTTAAAGAGTTCTGCACAGACCGTACAGAACCCATCAGGGAGCTATGGAAAGAGTATTATACGTATGGTGGAATGCCTGGCCTGCTCAAGCAGCGAACACCTGAACAGAAGGTGGCGTATCTTCAGCGTTTATGGGAAAAGACTTATCTGGATGATGTTGTGGAGCGCCATCATGTCAAAAATCGTAACGCGCTATCGGCTTTGGCCGATGCCTTGTGTTCTTCGATAGGGTCGCTAACTAACCCAAACCGTATCAGTAATATTTTAAAAAGTGTTCAGAATGTCAAGATTGATTCTGAAACAGTGGCCAACTATATGGCCTATCTGGAAGGGGCTTTCTTGTTTGAGGGGGCGAAAAGATACAATCTCAAAGGAAACAAATATTTCGAAAGCATTAAGAAGTATTACTCCGTCGATATAGGGCTAAGAAACTCCAAATTGAACTTTCGCCAACAGGAGATAACTCATATCATGGAAAATGTAATCTACAACGAACTTCGCATGCGAGGCTATACCGTAGATGTGGGCTTAGTGGAAGCACGTGAAATGCGAGAAGGCAGAATGGAGTATATAAAATATGAAATAGACTTCATAGCCAACAATGGAACCGAAAAATACTATATACAGTCGGCTTATGCGTTGGATTCTGAAGAAAAACGTCAACAAGAGCTGAAATCACTTCTGAAGATAGATGACAGTTTCTGCAAGATAGTCATTATAGGTGATGACATCGCAGAATACACTGATGACAAAGGCATTCGCTTCATGGGATTGTTCCAGTTCCTGCAAGGACAATTATAAGCCCTAACTCCAACAACGCAGAAATATAGGCGTATAGCCTAAATATGCCACAAAGAAAACTCGCTGGATTCTTATAGGAGTCCAGCGAGTTTGCATGAGGATCAGTTGGCTTTTACTTCAGTCCCAGCTGAGCTTTTACCTGTGTGGTGACATCGGTTGAGAGGGTGGTAGAGATGTAGGGGATGCCAGCTGTGAGGTCCATGATATAGACATAGCCACCGGCTTCGCCCACCTTCTTAATGGCATCGACAATCTTGGTGGTGATGGCCTGCATCTTCTCCTGCTGAGCCTGCTGCAGAGCCTGCTGGTTGTCCTGATAGCTCTGCTGAATCTTCTGATACATGTCCTGCAGGTCCTGCTGACGACGCTGCTTGATGTTCTCGGGCAGGGTGGCCTGCTCTTTCTCGAAAGCCTCGCCCTTCTTCTGCAGCTCGTCCTGCATCAGTTTCAGGTCGGCTTCGTACTGCTTGGTGAGGGCCTCGATATCGGTACGGGCCTGGGTGAACTCAGGCATGGCCTGCATGATCTCTGCAGAGTTGACGTGTCCGAACTTGGCCTGTGCCATGGCTGCCATGGGCAGCATCATCATAAGTGCTAAAAACAGTTTTTTCATTGTTTCGTTCTTTTTTATTTGTTGTTAATTTTTTCGATATTTCGACATTTCGATATTCCGATATTGCTATTAATTTGAGTATCCCAGCTTGCGGAGCACCTCGTTGCTGATATCGACCTTCGGTGAGCCGAAGATGATGCCGGTATCGCTGGCACGGTCGAGCACCAGCTGGTAGCCGCGCAGGTCGGCAATGTCTTTGACAGCATTGTAGACTTCTTCCTGAATGGGCGACATGAGCGAGGTGCGCTTCTTGAACAGTTCGCCATCGGGGCCGAAGTACTTGCGCTTCAGCTCGGCTGCCTGTTTTTCTTTCTCCATGATAGCGTCCTGACGGGCCTTCTTCTGTTCGGCGGAGAGGAACACCACCTCGTTCTGATAGTTCTTGTACATGGTCTGTGCCTCGGTAGAGAGGGCATCAACCTCAGCCTGCCATTTCTTCGACACCTGCGAGAGCTGCTCGTTGGCACGCTCGTAAGCTGGTATGTTCTTGAAGATATAGTCCATGTCGACCAAGGCAAACTTCTGCGCAGATGAAGTAAGGGGGATGAACAAGAGCAACAAGACCCACCCCCAGCCCCTCCCTGAATGGAGGGGAGTAAATAGTTTGGCTATTTGCATTCTAAAATTGGTTTTCATATACAGAACTGATAAATATTATATTCTCTATGCATTCCCCTCCCTCGCAGGGAGGGGTTGGGGAGAGTCTCTTCAGAACTCTTGTCCGAGCACGAAGTGGAAGTTGCTGCCACCGCGCTGTTCCTGCGAGGTGCCCTGATAGACTTTGTCGAAGCCGTAGGCCCAGTCGATACCCATCAGACCCACCATTGGCAGGAAGATGCGCACGCCAACGCCGGCTGAGCGTTTCATCTCGAAGGGGTTGAACTTCTTCGTGTCGTTCCATGCATTACCTGCCTCAGCAAAGCCTAAGCCGTAGATGGTGGTATTGCCGAGCATGAAGGGATAGCGCAGCTCCACGGTGAAGCGGTCGTAGGCATAGCCCTCACTGCCGTAGGGAGTGAGCGAACCGTTCTCATAGCCACGCAGGCCGATGGTCTCCTGGGCATAGCTGGTGCTGTAGCCGCTCATGCCGTCGCCACCCATGTAGAAGGTCTCAAAGGGCGACACCTTGTTCTTGTTGTACTTACCCAACAGGCCGGCCTCTACACGGGTCATCAGCACGAAGCACTTCTGGCCTTCGGTCAGGGCTGTGAAGGTGCGGGTCTTGAACTTCCACTTATGGTATTCAATCCAGCGATATTTCTCCTGCTGCTCGGCCTCATACTGCTCGCGGTTGGTGTTGTAGGTCTCGGCCGTTGCCAGTTTGGAATAGTCTTTTCCGTCGAACAAAGACCAAGGCGGCGTGAGGGTGAGCGACAGCGAGAACTCGGAGCCGTGACGTGGGAAGAGCGGGTTGTCTGTAGACGTACGGGTCAGGGCCACGCCGAAGTTCAGGTTGTTACAGTTACCATTTGAGATCAAGCCGAAGTAGCGCCAGTCTTGCAGGATATAGCGCTGGTAGGCCACCGTGGTAGACAGCTGGAAGTAGTCGTCGGGCCAGCGCAGACGCTTACCCCATCCTACCGAGATACCCAGCAGCTTGATGTACTTGTCGTCGTCCAGATAGCTGTCGTAGTTGTTATAGTAAGAGCCGTTGTAGGTGCCATAGCCACCCATGTAGCCATACAGCGAGTTCATCCACGAGTTGTTGTAGTAGCTGCTCGACACGTCGCTCTGCTTGGAGTAGTAGATACCGATATTGAAGGCATTGGGTCGCTTGCCGCCAAACCATCCCGTAGAGTAGTTGGCCGACACGGAACTGTAGTAGCGGCCGTTGGTCTGGAAGTTCAGCCCTATCTGCTCGCCGTCGCCCGAAGGCATGATGCCGCGGTGCAACTTGTTCTTGCCGAAGAGGTTGCGCATGGAGAAGTTGGTGAACTTCACGCCGACGCGGCCGATGATGCCCGTCTGTCCCCAACCGAGCGAGAGCTCCAGCTGGTCGTTAGACTTCTGCTCCAGATTCCAGTTGATGTCCACGGTGCCATCTTCGTAGTTAGGCTTCACGTCGGGCTGCACTTTCTCTGGGTCGAAATAGCCCATTGAGGCAATTTCGCGTGCCGAACGCATCAGGGCATCCTTGGAAAAGAGGTCGCCGGGCTTGGTGCGCAGTTCACGGCGCACCACTTCCTCGTACAGGCGGTCGTTACCGAAGATACGCACGTTGCTCAGATGAGCCTGCGGACCTTCAAAGATTCGCATCTCCAGGTCGATAGAGTCGCCCACAATGTTAATCTCAGTAGGCTCGATGCTCGAGAACACGTAACCGTTGTTATAGTAGTAGTTGCCCACGGCATCGTCGTCGTCGCGCAGACGCTTGTTCAGCAGTTTCTGGTTGTAGACATCGCCTTTCTTCATGTTCAGCACCGCATTCAGATAGTCGGTTGTCACCACGGTGTTGCCCACCCAAGTGATGTTGCGCAGGAAGTATTTCTCGCCTTCCTCAATCTGCAGGTAGACGTTCAGGTGCTTCTCGTCGACCGTCCACACCGAGTCTTCCAGAATGGCAGCATCGCGGAAGCCCAGTTCGTTGTAGCGATCCATCAACTTCTCCTTGGCCTCTGTGTAACGCTCGGGCGTAAACTTCTTCGACTTGAAGAGGCTATACAGTTTGCCCGACTCATGAATCTTTCCGAAATGTCCCTTCGTGAAAATATTTCCCTTGATCTTACTGTCGGTCAGCTTATTGTTGCCGTCGAAGATGATGCGGCGCACCTTCATCTTGTCTTTCTTGTCAATGACTACATCGAGCACCACCTGATTCTTGCCCGTCACATCGTCGCGCTGCAAGATTTCAATCTCAGCATTCTTGTAGCCCTTGTCGTCGAAGTATTTCTTGGCCAGAATCTTGGCACGGTCAATCAGGTTCTTCGTCAGGCTCATACCGCGAGCCATACCGATCTTTGCCTCCAGGTCTTCACGCTCGCCCTTCTTCACACCCGAATAGTTAATCTCCGTGATCTTCGGTCGCAAAGCCAGATGGAACGTCAGATAGACTTTCGAATCCACGATACTATCGGCGGTGATGGCGACTTTCGAGAACAGTCCGTGTTTCCAGTAGCGCTTCACGGCCTCGGTAATCTCCGTGCCCGGCACGCTGACCACCTGACCGACCGAGAGTCCTGAAAGGTTGATGATGACATAGTCTTCGTAGCCTTCGATGCCCTCCACGTTGATGCCGCCAATCTCGCAACGGCGCGGCGTTCCGGCATAAGAGATGTCGACCTGCGCCACTGCTTGGTCAGTGAGGAAAAAGGAAAAGACTAACAGGCAGACCCGCCACCAGCCCCTCCCTGTAGAGAGGAGAGTGGTCCGTTTTGCTGTTATTCCTTTGTTGATATTCATATTCTTATGTTGTTCTTGCTTATACATTTTTCCAGGGTCTATCTACTCCCCTCACTTACAGAGAGGGGGCGGGGGTGGGTCTCTCGCTTTCCACCTGTGCCTCTGTCTTGCCGAAACGGCGCTGCCGGTTCTGATAGCTGGCAATGGCCTTGTGCAGTGCGGCCTCGTCGAAGTCGGGCCAGTAAGTGTCGCAGAAGTACAGTTCTGAGTAGGCTATCTGCCACAGCAGGTAGTTCGAGATGCGCAGCTCGCCGCCTGTTCGGATGAGCAGGTCGGGATCGGGCATGAACGAAGTACACAGGTGCTTGCTGATAAGCTCCTCTGTGATGTCGCAGGCGCGCAGCCCGCCGGTTTTCCAGTTTTTGAGTATGTTGCCTGGCAGTTCTTGCATGTCGTGAACTTCCTGCACTATTTCCTTCACGGCGTTGGTGATTTCCCAACGGCTCGAGTAGCTCAGAGCCACCACCATCGTCATGGCCGAGTTCTTGGCCGTGTGCTCCTCGGTCTCGCGCAGTTTCTGCTGCACCTCGTCGGGCAGTCGTTTCATGTCGCCGATGACGCGGAAGCGCACGTTGTTCTTCATGAAGATTTCGTCTTCGAGCGACGAGAGCACCAGTCCCATCAGTGCCGACACTTCATCGGCCGGACGATTCCAGTTCTCAGTAGAGAAGGTGTAGAGCGTCAAGTATTTCACGCCCAGACGGGTACACTCCGACGTGATGCGGCGCACAGCCTCAACACCAGCCTGATGACCGTAGCTGCGCTCCTTTCCACGTTCCATTGCCCACCGGCCATTGCCGTCCATAATGATGGCAATGTGCTGGGGTATGCGGTTCATATCGAGTTCGTTATTCATAATTCACTGTTCTTCGTTCGTCATTACTCAACTCAGTCTCTGTCGTTGTGGCAGGTCTTGCACTTGGCCCACAGGTCGTAGGTGAGCGTTACGCACAATACGCTGTAGCAGTCGGTGTTCTTGAACATTCCACTGCTCTTGATGCCATACGGGTCGGTGATGCCGTCCAGCTTGTCATTGCCGGTGAAGTGCATCATCCACTCTGCCGTCAGGTTCCAGCGGTCGGCCATTTTGTACTTCACGCCAAAGCCCACGGGCATCTGTCCGGCTGCCGACGAGCTTTTCTCTTGCAGTCCGCCCTGCGACGTGCTGCTGTTGGCAAAGGTCAGACCCAGTCCGATGGCCAAAAAGGGTGTCAGCCTTTTGGCTCCGTGATATTCCTGTCCTGTGCCGTAGGGCCAGAAGTTATATTCGAACCTCACCGTCACGTCGACGAGTGTGGTTTTGAAAGTCAGCGGACTCTGCGCAATGTCGGGATACCACGTCCCTGCCTTGGAAGAGTTTCCTTTCAGTTGGCCGCAACTGATGTTGGCGGCCCATGCCATACGCGGATTCGGTTTGTATTTCACCACGACCCCGCCTATAGGGTTCACATTCCCTAACAGACTGTTGTTGAAGTCGCCTTCGTAGGTGGCTACTCCTGCTCCAGCACCCAGTTCCAACAGGTATTCCGGCTGGCCTTGGGCCACAACCATCAGGGCTATGAGCCACAGTGCTGAGCTGACAATCAGTCGTTTCATTCTTTTACCTTATTTTATATACGCGCGCGTAGAAGGCTTAGTAGAGGCTTCCTCGCCACACCTTGCCTGTTGCGTCGTCAGCCGACACGCCCCATATCACGCCGTTGGCATCGGCAGTGGCCGACTGCATTTCAATGGGCAATGTGTAGCTGGTATTCACACGCCATGTGATGCCCTGGTCGGTGCTCACATATACCGGTGTGCTCTGTCCCACGGCCAGCACGCTGCCGTTCTGATAGACCAGTGACAACCGGCTCTGCAGGGGCAGCAGATAGTTGTTGATGCTCTCTGCAGGTATGCATACCCACTTGCCTGTGTTGCCGGGCGTGCCATAGCTGCTGATCTTTCGCCATACCACCGAACGTGTGCCGTTGTTACCAGCCATGAGCATATAGTCGGTATTAGCCATCGATGTATAGGGGAACGACACGCAGGAAACGGCATCGAGCATCAGCCAACTCTTCACCGAGTCGGCATCGACGCTGCCGTCTATCACTTCGTCAGTCCATTGGTCCAAGCTATTCATTGAAGCCTTCAGCGTGCTATCGGTCGTCAGGGCAAACAGTTCCTTCGTTCCTGCTCCAACCAACTGCTTCAGGTTCCAACTGTTAGGCAGACTGCTCCATTGCTTGCCGTCTTTTGAGAAGAACAGCTGATTGTTGCTGAGCGTGTAGATAGAGTCGCCTCGCACCACTGCACTCTTCCATGCATCGGCATCCAGCTTTGTGCTTTCTTCCGTCCAGGTGTTTCCGCCGTCGAGCGAAGTGCAAATAGTGGTAAAATCGCTCTTGGCACCGAAGACTACCAGTGTGGTGTCGACCGACAGGATGCGCATGTGGTCGAAGCCAGCCAGCAGCGTAGTGTCGGCCCTCGCCGTCCAGAAGTCTGTCGTCTGAGCATTCTTCACGTTGAGCGTCACCTCGTAGTCGCGATGATAGCTGCCGTCAGAAGCATATACACGGAAGATGCGCGGCACCGTGAAGTCGACGGCCAGTGTCGTACCGTAATATTCATATCTGGTAGAATCCTGCAGCGACCTAACCGTCACAGCGCTGCCATTGCTCGTTGTCACGGTGACAGTAACACTGCTCACATCGGTGCCCACGGGCAGTGAGTCTCTGTTGTAGATTTTGAAGTTAATCTGGTCGATACCCATCTTATAGACCGATCCGGCCAGTATGGTCGATACCCCTGTTGAAGGATTCTTCTGCGTCAAGTTCCCCAGAGTGAATCCTGTGATGGCAGCATCGTCATATAGAATGATTTCCTCGTCGTCGCTATTCAGGCACGAAGCCAACAGCATGCATGCACACGCCAACAGACAAGGCAAATAGAAGTATCTTTTCATCTCGGCTCTATGAAATTTCATTTTGGCTGCAAATTTACGCACATTTCCGCAAAAAGCACTCTTTTTGACCACTTTATTAAATAAAATATATCATATCAGGCCCGATTTTAAGTTGTTTTTAGTTTTTTATTATCTTTCTTGACGGGCAAGCAGGTTGCTGATACAAGCCTCTAAGTACTTCACGGCAAAGGGTTTCTCAATGAACGCATCGACACCAGCCTGCATGGCCTCCACCTTCGACTGGCTGTCGGTCTTGGCGGTCAGCAGAATGAAGGGGATGTGCTTCGTGCCGGCATTCTGGCGCATGCGGCTGCACAGTTCAGGACCGTCCATCTGCTCCATCATCCAGTCGCTAATGACGATGTCGAAGGTAGACTGGGGAGTGGTCTGTCCGTCCTTCACAATGAGCGACTCGCGCAGTATTTTCACGGCCTCGCTGCCGTCACGGGCCGAGGTCACTTCGTAACGGTCCATGAAGGTGGTGACCAGGAAGGTCTGCATGTCCTGATTGTCCTCCACAATCAGCATGTTGGGCTTCTTTGCTGAGGTTGTCTGCTGCACATCGGTCTGTGCCGTTTTCGTTTCCTGTCCGTCGTTTTCTGCCCGTTTGCCTATAGGAGTCTGTTCGCCGCTAAACGCCTGTGCCACAGGCATTAGCACGCGGAATGTGGTGCCTTGTCCGAGTTCCGACTTCACACTGACCGTTCCATGATGCAGTTCCACCATCTTCTTCACAATGCTGAGCCCGATGCCCGTTCCAGGCTTGCGGTCGGCAGTCTGGAAGAAGGGGTCGAACACGCGCTGCTGGTCCTGACGGCTGATGCCGCTGCCATTGTCGCTCACCTCGATGCAGAACTCTTTCTTTTCGGGCAACTCATAGCAACTCAGCGTGATGGTGTCCTTGGTGTATTTGTTGGCATTCGAGAGCAGGTTGCTCAGCACCTTCGTCATGCCCTCGCGGTCGACGATGGCCGTGAAGTGCTCTTCCGGATAGTTCACAATGAGCTGTCGCCCGTTCAGATTGAAGATGGTTTCAAAGTTGTTGACCACAGCACCCATCAGCTCCTTCATGTTCTGTGGAGCAAAGTTCATCAACTGGTTGGGCTGCTCCACCTTTCTGAAGTCGAGCAACTGGTTGACCAGATCGAGCAGCCGGTGGGCATTGCGGTCTATGACGCTCAGCGTGTCAAAGTCGGCCTTCGTGGCGTTGGTCTTCTCCAGATTGGCCTTCAGCGTGTCCAGCGGACCGATGATGAGCGATACCGGGGTGCGTATCTCGTGGGCTATGGTGGTGAAGAACTCCGTGCGTGCCCGCCGCATCTCCTCCTGCTTGGCCTCGTTCAGGCGTTCTATCTCCTTGCGGTGACGGCGATTGTTCATGTAGAGGCGGAAGCGAACAAAGGCCGTGATGAGCACGACGAACAGCACGACATAGAGAATCTTGGCATAGATGCTCCACCAGTAGGGCGGGTGCACCTCAATGTTCAGTCGGGCCACATGCTCCGACCAGACACCGTCGTTATTAGTGGCTTTCACCAGAAACGTATAGGTGCCTGGCTCCAGGTTGGTATAAGTGGCGCGGCGCTCGTGTCCCACGTAGTTCCACTGCTTGTCAAAGCCTTCCAGCATATAGGCATACATGTTTTTCTCTGGCGAGCAGTAGCTGAGCGAGGCAAACGACAGCGTGATCACCTGGTCTTTGTACCACAGGTCGAGTTTGTCGATGTCAGACAGTGCTTCCAGCAGATGCCAGTTGCCTACCTCAATGGGCTGGTTGTTGATTTCCAATTTGGTGATATAGACGGCCGACGACTGCCGGTTTACCTTGATTTGCTGCGGATAGAAAGCATTGAAGCCGCTGATACTTCCGAAGTAGATGCGGCCGTCGCTGCCGCTGAGCACCGAGTTGGGCTGGAACAGTTCGCTGTCCAGACCGTCCTGACGGGTGAAGCGCTGCAGCTCCAAGTCGCCGTCGAGGCGCAACACGCCACAGTCGCCCGACATCCACAGCACGCCCTGCTGCTCGGTGATGCTGGAAATGCCGCGTCGGGGCACGTTCAGCCAGATGCGCTGGAAGCACTGCCGCTGCTCGTCGTAGCGACAGAGTCCGCCCTGCGTGGCTACCCAGATGCGCTCTTTTCCGTCGATAAAAATGCAGTTCACCATTGAGTGGCTGAGCGAAGTGCTGTCCTCGCTGTCATGATGAAAACTCTTCAGTTGTCCGTCGGCAGGGTTGTATTGCCAAATGCCGTCGCCCTGTGTGGCCACCCAGAGCCGTCCATCGCGGTCTTCGTCGATGTCAATGGGCACCGACGTGACCTGCACCACGCGCTCAAAACCGTCGCTGCCGCGCTGATAGCGGCACAGTCCCTCCATCGTAGCCACCCAGATGGTGCCCTTGCGGTCGCGCAGCAGAGTGCACGAGTTGGGGTCGTAGAGCGAGCGTTCGCTGTCGGAGGACTCGTAGTGGCGCAACTGTCCCGTCACGGTTGAATATACATAGACACCATCGCTGAAGGTGCCTATCCACAGGTCGTCGCCATCCATGCACAGGGCATGGGCATGCACCTTGGCCAGCTGGGCCTGTCCTGGATAGCTGTTCAGCGTCTGCTCAGGATGTCCCTTCGGATGACAGTCCAGTCCGCCGTCCTCGCGTGTTGTCCAAAGACGGCCCTGACGATCTTCGCAAAGCCGGTTAGTGGGTCCTACGGGATAGCTGTCGAAGCGATGGGCGATGGGCGACATATAGCTCACGCCACTATAGTCGGTGCCTACCCACAGGCCGCCTTCGTGGTCGCGAATCATGGTGTTCACAAAGCGCTGCTGAAGATAGAGACTGAACGTGTGCAGGTTGGTGTCGAAGAGCCACAGACCGTCGTCGCACCCCAGCAACAGACGTGTGGGCGACAGTTCGAAGAGGGCGTTGACGTGCTGCGCATGACCCGTACCGGCCATCGGCATAGGCTCCAGCATCCGGTCGCGATGGCAGAGCATCAGACCGTCGCCCTGCGTGCCCATCCATAGCTGATTGTCGCTGGTGCTCAGCACGGCGGTGGGCTGGAAGGACTGCTGACTCTGCATCGACAGGGGGGCGAAGGTGTCAGAGGAGCGGTTCAACTGCCAGACGGGCAACTGCTCGTTGTCGGTCAGAGCCCACAGCTGGTTGTTGTTGTCGACATATACTTTTTCCACCTTTCCGTTCACCTCATGCAGGTCGTATTGCTTCGTTTCTTCCTCGTCAGCCTGATAGCACACCACTCCTTGTCCGTGGGTGGCTATCCAGAGCAAGCCGTCTTTGTCCAGCGCCATGCTGCTCACGCTGACGGGCTTGTCCAGAGGCAACTGTTCGAACGTTTCAGTATCAAACCTGAACACATAGACGGTCTGGGAAGTACCCACCAGCAGGCTCTTCTCGTCGTATGCCAGCAGGGCTTTCACGTCCAGCTGAACGTCTGAGTCCTGATAGTTCACCACCGTTCCGCCATCATAGCGGCACAGTCCGTTGGCTGTTCCTATCCAGATGAACCCACGCATATCCTGAACAATGTCGTTCACGGCGTTGGTCGGCAGTCCGCCGTCCATTGTCAACTGTCGCAAACGGGATGGGGCCTGGGCCGAGCCTGTCAGTACCAGCACAAAAAAGAAACAAACGAAAAAGAGCGGCTTCATGTGAGCAAATATTCTTCTTAGCATCATTTAGGTAAAGACTAATCGTGGAAAAATATCGGTATAGACCGCAAAGGTAAACAAACCGCTTTAAATTATGGCCATAATTTTCTGAATTTTCGCCATAATTTTGAAAATTTTGGCCAAAATTTGGTTTTTCACATTATTTACCGTACTTTTGCATATTAATCATTATGCATGTAACTATGGAGCAAATCAATTCTCATTTGTCAACATTGATTCACGACGTGGCAGCCCGATTGGGCGACCGTGAAGCGCTCATTTACAAGGATTTTGGCGGAACGCAATGGAAATCGTACTCCTGGAACCAGTTTTCCATGAAGGTGAAGACCGTGTCGAACGCCATGTTGAACCTGGGCGTGAAGATTCAGGAGAACGTGGGTGTGTTCTCGCAGAACAGCGTACAGTATCTCTTCACCGACTTCGGTGCATGGGGCATTCGCGCAGTCACCATCCCCTTCTATGCCACCAGTTCCGAACAGCAAATCCAGTTCATGATCAGCGATGCCAAGGTGCGCTTCCTCTTCGTGGGCGAACAGGAGCAGTACGACAAGGCGCGCCGCGTGTTCTCCATGTGCAAGACGCTGGAGAAGATCATTGTCTTCGACCCTGCCGTCCATATTGCCGAGGGCGACCAGACAGCCATGCACTTCGAAGACTTCCTGAAGCTGGGCGACGGACTGCCCCGACAGGCAGAGGTAGAGTCGCTACAGAAGAGCGCATCGTTCGATGAAATCGCGAATATTTTATACACCAGCGGCACCACGGGCGACTCGAAAGGTGTCATTCTGACCCACAGCCAGTATCATGCTGCTTTCGAGGCCAACCACAAGTGCGTGCCCGTCACCGAGGACGACCGCATCATGAACTTCCTGCCTTTCACCCATATCTTTGAAAAGGGCTGGAAGATTCTTTGCATCACCGTGGGTGCACGCCTCATTGTGAACACACACCCCATGGAGGTGCAGCAAAGCATGCGCGAGACCCACCCGACGTGTATGTCGAGCGTGCCCCGCTTCTGGGAAAAGGTATATACGGGTGTACAGGAGAAAATTGAAAACAGCGGACTGGTGCAGCGCAAACTGTTCCAGCACGCACTGGTCGTGGGCCGCAAGCACAACATTGAGTATCTGGCCTGCGGCAAGCGCCCCCCACTGGCGCTCCATCTGGAATACGAAATGCTCAACAAGACGGTCTTCTCGCTGGTTCGCAAGGAGCTGGGACTTGAGAATGCCCACTTCTTCCCCACAGCCGGTGCCGCCGTGTCGCACCATGTGGAAGAATTTGTCCATTCCATCGGTATCAACATGGTGGTGGGCTACGGCCTCACCGAGTCGTTGGCCACCGTCAGCTGCAACCATCTGGACAAGCCGTTCACGGTGGGCAGCGTGGGCATCCCCATCGACAGCATCGACATCCGCATCAGCGAAGAGGGCGAGGTGCTGCTGAAGGGCCCCACCATCTTCAAGGGCTACTACAACCGCGACGACATCACCCGTGAGTCGTTCACCACCGACGGCTATTTCAAGACGGGCGACTCTGGCTTCCTGCAGAATGGCGAGCTGTTTCTGAAGGACCGCATCAAGGACCTCTTCAAGACTTCGAACGGCAAGTATATCGCTCCGCAAATGATCGAGTCGAAACTGCTCGTCGACAAGTACATCGACCAGATTGCCATCATTGCCGACCAGCGCAAGTTTGTCTCGGCACTCATCATCCCCGTCTATTCGCTTCTGGAGGAGTATGCCCGCGAGCACGGCATTGCTTTCCAGGGCCGTGAGGATCTCTGCCGCAACAAGCAGATTCACGACATGCTGATGGAGCGCATCGACACCTTGCAGCAGCAGCTGGCCCACTACGAGCAGGTGAAGCGCTTCACCCTGCTGCCCCACAGCTTCTCCCTGGAGCGCGGCGAGCTGACCAACACGCTGAAAATCAAGCGCCGCGTGCTCAACGAGAACTACAAGAAGGAAATCGACGAGATGTACAAGGAATAATTCCTGTTACTAAGTAAACAAAATCCTTTCGAGAAATCAGTAAACATTGTATCTGGCTGTCTGACAGTAGGTTACTTCTCCCAAAAATTTTCTTTCGTTTGGGAGAAAAACTCCGAACGTCTCGGAGTAATTCTCCGAAAGGCTCGGAGTAAAACTCCAAACGTCGCGTAGTAATACTCCGAGCGTCGCGTAGTAATACTCCGAAAGGCTTGGAGTATTACTCCGAAAAGTCTGTTGTCTGCCTGAAAAAAAACAAAACTCTTGATTGTTTGCATATTTCCATCTTTTGTAGTACCTTTGCATCATGATTACACAAGATCAACTGAAAGACATACTCGAAAGAGTAGACAAACTGAAACACTATCTGCGCATTGACGAGAAGCAGATGGAGTATGAAGAGGAAGACCTGCGCACACAGGCTCCCGACTTCTGGGACGACCGCCTGCGTGCAGAGGAGCAGATGAAAAAGGTGAAAGCCATCAAGAAATGGATTGACGGCTACAACGACTGCCGACTGAAAGCCGACGAACTGCAGCTGGCCTTTGACTTTTACAAGGACGAAATGGTCACCGAAGAGGAGGTGGACCACGACTATGAGCAGGCCGTCAAAGCCATTGAAGACCTGGAGCTGATGAACATGCTGCGCCAGAAGGAAGACCCGATGGACTGCGTGCTGAAGATAAACAGCGGTGCCGGCGGCACCGAGGCACAGGACTGGGCACAGATGCTGATGCGCATGTACATGCGCTGGGCCGAGGCTCATGGCTACAAGGTGACCATCAGCTCGCTGCTCGACGGCGAGGATGCCGGCATCAAGAGCGTGACCATGCAGATAGAAAGGCAACGGGTAGGCGACGGTACGTCGGGAATGGGGGGCGAATATGCATACGGCTTCTTGAAGAGCGAGAACGGTGTGCACCGTCTGGTGCGCGTCAGCCCCTATAACGCACAGGGCAAGCGCATGACCTCGTTCGCTTCGGTCTTCGTCTCGCCGCTCGTCGACGACACCATCGAGGTCTATGTAGACCCGGCCAAGCTATCGTGGGACACATTCCGAAGCAGCGGTGCCGGCGGCCAGAACGTGAACAAGGTGGAATCGGGCGTGCGACTGCGCTACTGGTATACCGACCCCGATACGGGCGAGGAAGAGGAAATCCTCATTGAGAACACGGAGACGCGCGACCAGCCGAAGAACAAAGAACGCGCCATGGCGCTGCTGCGCTCGCAACTCTACGACCGCGCCATGAAGAAGCGACTCGAGGCACAGGCAAAGATCGAGGCTGGCAAGAAGAAGATTGAATGGGGCTCGCAGATACGCTCCTACGTCTTCGACGACAAGCGCGTGAAAGACCATCGCACCAACTACGAGACCCGCGACGTAGATGCCGTGATGAACGGCAAGCTCGACGGCTTCATCAAGGCCTACCTCATGGAGTTCCCTGTGAGCGAAGAGTGAATCAATATGAATAACCTAAAAATAAAAAACTATGAGCAAGAAAAAGCAAGAAGAAAAGCATCTGAACTCTAAGCAGAAAGCTTTCGAACAGAAACAGGCTCGCCAGGGCGAGAAAGTCGTGAAGTGGATCATTGGTGTCCTGATTCTTTTGGCTATCTTCTACATCGGATGGGTCTACTGGATGATGGGCGTTTAAATGAGAGACGATGAGCGGACTGGAGATTGAGCGCAAATTTCTCGTCGTTGGCGACGACTACAAGCGACTGGCCACCAGCCAAAGCCACATCAAACAGGGATATATCTGCAGTGGTCACGGACGTACCGTCAGGGTGCGACGCCGCGACCACTGTGCTTTTCTGACCATCAAGGGCCCATCGCTCGACGGAGGACTGTCGCGCTATGAGTTTGAGAAGGAGATCACCCTCGACGAGGCCGACCATCTGTTCCAACTATGCGAACCGGGTATCATCGACAAGACACGCTATCTGGTTCCCTCAGGCCGCCACACCTTCGAAGTCGACGAGTTCTACGGCGATAACGAAGGCCTCGTCATGGCAGAAGTAGAACTTGTTGCACCCGACGAGCCTTTCGAAAAGCCCGACTTCATAGGCCCGGAAGTGACTGGCGACCGCCGCTTCTACAACTCATACCTGAAACAAATGCCGTTCTCGCAATGGAAGAATGACGTTTTCACTAAATAACAATTATGATACAATCAATGACGGGTTACGGCAAAGCTGTCGTAGCCTATAAAGACAAAAAAATAAACGTAGAGATCAAGTCGCTCAACTCCAAGCAGCTCGACCTGCAGGCACGCATCGCCCCCCTCTATCGCGAAAAGGAGATGGAGGTCCGGCAGATGATAGCACAGGCCGTGGAACGCGGCAAGGTGGACTTCGCCCTCTGGATTGAGAAAGATGCCGCCAGCGAGGCTGCCCCCGTGAACACGGCGCTGATGCAGAACTACCTGTCGCAGCTGCAGACTTTTGCTGATGACCACCACATACAGAACACCGACTGGATGCAGATACTGGTGCGCATGCCCGACGTGCTGACCAAGACTGAACAGGAAGTGCTCACCGACGAGGAGTGGCTGGTGGCCCGCCAGGCCGTTGAACAGGCCATCGACGCACTGGTCAACTTCCGCAAGCAGGAAGGTGCCGCCCTGGAGAAGAAGTTCAACGAGAAGATCGACAACATTGAACGACTGATGGCTGAGATTGAGCCTTACGAGAAGAGCCGCGTGGAAAAGATTCGCCAGCGCATCGTAGACGGGCTGCAGCAGATTCCCGGCGTGGAGTACGACAAGAACCGTCTGGAACAGGAGCTCATCTACTACATCGAGAAACTGGACATTAGCGAGGAGAAGCAGCGCCTCAGCAACCATCTGAAATACTTCCGCGAAACGATGGCCGACAGTCACGGACAAGGCAAGAAGCTCGGCTTCATCGCCCAGGAAATGGGCCGCGAGATCAACACCACCGGCTCGAAATCGAACCAGGCCGAAATGCAGAACATCGTCGTCCAGATGAAGGACGAGCTGGAACAGATCAAAGAACAGGTGCTGAACGCACTGTAACCCCTCCCGACCTCCCCAAAGGGGAGGAGGGGCTGGCGCATGATGTGTTCTACCACCAATAAGGAAATCTGAAAAGGATGGGAAGATTCGGATATGAAACGACCGATGGAAGTATCTATGACTTACTTCTGAAGAATGCAAAAAGTAATCGTAGATACATGACTCCCGCTGAATCGGCATTGTGGGAATGTCTAAGAGGTGGCAAATTAGGATTCCAGTTTCGTCGTCAACATCCCATCTACGGATATATCCCCGATTTTGTATGTTTAAAGAAACGCTTGGTTATTGAGGTGGATGGGGGCTATCATTATGTTGGAAACCAGCCACTGAATGATGAAGAGCGTACTAAGTATCTAAACCAATATGGCTTTGAAGTTATTCGGTTTACCAACGAAGAAGTCCTGTATGAAACAGATAGTGTAATCAGCAAAATTAAGCAAGTTATGAACAAACAACCAACAATCGTAACAAATAACAATGCGCCAGCCACCTCCCCCCCTCGGGGGGACCGTGGGGGGTTAATTATCTTCTCTGCCCCCTCGGGCAGTGGAAAGAGCACCATCGTGCAGTGGCTCATGAAAGAACATCCGGATCTGAACCTCTATTTCTCCATCAGTTGCACCAGCCGCGCTCCACGTGGTACCGAGCAGCACGGTGTGGAGTATTTCTTCTTGACCCCTGAGGAGTTCCGCCAGCGTATTGAGAACGATGAGTTCCTGGAGTACGAGGAAGTCTATCAGGACCGCTTCTACGGTACGCTGAAGGCTCAGGTGGAGAAGCAACTCAGCGAAGGACAGAACGTGGTGTTCGATGTTGACGTGAAAGGCGGCGTAAATATCAAGAAATATTACGGCGAACGTGCCTTGAGCCTGTTTATCCAACCGCCTTCGGTAGAAGAGTTGCGCCGCCGCTTGGTAGGCCGCGCCACCGATACGCCCGAGGCCATCGAGAACCGCTTGGCCAAGGCCGAATACGAGCTGACCTTTGCTCCGCAGTTCGACCACATCGTCGTGAACGACAATTTGGAAACGGCCAAAACCGAAACCCTCTCCATCGTCCGTTCTTTCCTCTGCCAGCCGTAGCCTCCTTCCTGTCTTGTTTGTTGCGTTGTCAACGCAACAAACTTAACCATGATCCTCCATGAACGAAGAAACCTTCCGAAAGCAGCAGCCCTTCGCAGGCCCAAAGGTACCCTCAATGCTTCGTCGGGCAGTGTGGAACGACTATACCGATCGCCAGATGTACATGATAACGATGGTTACAGAAGACCGTCGCCCCCTCTTTGGGGAGGTCGTGGGAAGAAGCGATGCTTCTGATGATAGCCCAGATGCACCTGCAGTCAGACTTTCTGAGTTGGGGTTTATGGTAGAACGGGAGTGGTGGGCCACTTCGGATTATCATCCTGAAATCATCGTGGTGGCTCTGCAGATGATGCCCGACCATCTTCACGGCATCCTTTTCGTCAAGGAGAAGATGGACAAGCCGCTGGGCATGGTCATCCGTGGCTTCAAGCAGAGCTGCAACCGCCACTATCGCCAGCTGGTGCTTGGCCAGTCCCCCGTTTCGTATGTTGCGTTGCCAACGCAACAAACAGAACAACAAACAGGACCGAAACGCAACCGCCGTGGCGAGGATCGAACTCACGGCCTGCTCTTCGCCCGTAACTATAACGACCGCCTGCTCCTAAAAAGCGGACAGTTGGAACGCTGGCTCAACTATCTTGCTGACAATCCCCGTCGGTTGCTGATGAAGCACGAGCATCCCGACCTTTTCCGTGTGCAGCGCAATCTGGTAGTTGGAACCTACACCTTCTCGGCCATAGGCAACCGCTTCCTTTTAGATTGCCCTGAGCTAGTGCAAGTGCAGTGCTCACGAAGTCTTACTGACTCTCAAATTGCGGCACAAACGGAAGAATGCCTTGCTGCCTGCCGACGTGGGGCTGTACTGGTGTCACCGGCTATATCACGGGGTGAAAAGGCTATCATGCATGCGGCCTTTGAAGGCGGCTACCCACTGATTTATCTTCAGGAGAATGGTTTTACAGAACTAGCCAAGCCAGGCGGAAAGCGTATGGATGCCTGTGCTGACGGTCGGCTACTCATCCTTGCACCCTGGAACCACCACAACGAGCGCATCACCATCAGGCGTGACCAGTGTCTTACCCTCAACGGCATGGCTCGCTACATTTGCACCCGTTAACCCACCGTCCAGTATATTGCGTTGTCAACGCAATAAACAGAACGCCCGCAATAAACAGAACGACCGCAATAAACAAAACGCCCGCAATAAACAGAACGCCCACAACAAGCAAAGACAATAAAATGAAGATAGGACTATTCGGGGGCAGTTTCAACCCCATCCATAACGGACACATCTCGTTGGCGCGTCGACTCCGACAGTTGGCGGGACTGGACGAGGTGTGGCTGATGGTGTCGCCACAGAACCCACTGAAGCAGGGCAGCAGCGACCTGCTGGACGACAATCTGCGGCTGGAGATGGCACAAAAGGCGCTGGAGGGAGTAGACGGCATCGTGGCTTGCGACTACGAGTTCCATCTGCCGAAGCCCAGTTATACTTGGAACACACTGCAACACCTCAGCAAGGACTATCCCCAACACACCTTTATATTATTAATAGGTGGTGACAACTGGCAGCTTTTCCACCAGTGGTATCGTTCGGAAGACATTGTGAAGAATCATCAGATTGTGGTCTATCCGCGCCGTGGCAGCGACATCGACCGCACAAGTCTCCCCCAGAGCGTTACCGTCGTTGAGACTGAGTTGCTCGACATTTCGAGCACCGAGATTCGTCAGCGCGTGCGACAGGGGATCAGCATAAAAGACTGCGTACCAACAGCCATTGAGCCATTGGTACACCAGTATTATGCCAACGTTTAAGATTGCTTGAACGTTATTTTCAGGATTACTTGAACTTCTCCTGCCCCGTCAGTATTCGGAAGCGACGGGCGATGGCATTCCCAATGAATTTCAGGTTGCCATAACGCAGGTTCAGCCACAACTCTTCCAGCGACCGCCCCATCTTCACCAGCGGATAGCCCCATCCGTTGGCTTTGTACATGCGCCGCCAATAGCCCACCTCCTCAATGACATAGCGTGGGTGGCGCAAGGGGAAACTGAGCTCATAGCGCTTCATGGTGAAGAGTTGCTTCAGCCGGCGAGGCATCGTCTTGAACTCTGAATAGTGAGCCGAGTCGGCCGAAGCACCAATGTTGTTGATCATGTTCTTCGACGGCATCACGGCCAGTCCGCTGCCCAGAAGCATCGTTGCCCAGAACACACTTTCGAACTGTGGCTGGCCACTGGCACGGTGATCACGACACATCTTGATGAAGCTCTTACGATAGCCGCGCTGCCGAATCAGCGCATCGAGCTGACGCATGCTGTAGGCATCGTCCAGGAACGTATAGTCCTTGTCCCACTGGCTCACCACACGCCGCCACGAGGCCCACCCCCAGATGCTGAAGGCCGACGTGAAGAAATAGTCGTAGGGCATATCGGGCGACACCTCGTCGACATTGAAGCCAGAGATCATCGTAATGCGCTCGTCGTGCTCATAGCGGTCGAGCATTTCCTTGCAGAAGGGGAAGAACGATTGCGACGGCACCACATCGTCTTCCAGCACGATGCATTTCTCTGCCAGCGAGAACGCCCACTGATGACTGGTATAGCCGGCCACCATGCACCCCAAGTTCTGCTCCTGATAGTTGCGGTGCACCTCGCACTCCCAGTCTATCTGTTCGTCGCTCACGATGGCGCGGCAGGCCTCGATGCCCGCCCGGTCGCGCTCGCCACGCGCTCCGTCCTGAAAGAGAAACAGTCGTGAGGGGCGTGCCTTCTTCACCTCGTCGAACACTTTCTGGAATGTGTCGCTGCGTGTAAAGAACAGCAACAGCACGGCAACGTCTACTTGGGGGGGGTATCTCTTCATAGTCCTTTTTGTTTATAGTCAATGATAGCGCGATAGAGCCTGACGACCCAACGGGCACATGCAGGCGGAAGGGCATAGACCAGTCGGTCGTAGAGCGGAATGCCTGCCGGCAATGTTCCTACGGCCTCCTGATAGTAGGCTTTCTTCACCGTAAAGTCACCATCCAGCAGGAAACGCTCATACTCCTTCAGCTGGTGCAGCTTGAAAGCGGTAGCAAACTCGTCAAGACGGCTGCCGAGCAGCTGGCGCAGCAGCGCGTCGTAGAGCCGTTCGCGCTCCAACGTATGCCGACGTGCATTCGGCAGTCCTAAAGTGTAGATATAGGCTTGCTCTTTGATGAAGTACACCCATGGGCGTTTCATCAGCACCTTCATCTGCATCATTTTGTCCTCGCCTTCCACGATGTCGCGAGGAATATCGAACACGCCGTCCAACAGCTCGCGGCGGAAGATGATGCTCCACAGCACGGGAAAGCGATTTTTGCCTGTCATGATGTAGCGCATCAGCTCGTCACCTTCGACAAAGCCTTCATACACCACTGGCGAGGCGACACCGTCCTGCGTGCGGAAGGTGGCTATCACCTCGTCGGCCCCACTCCGCTCTATCGCCTCATGCATCATCTGCAAGGCCCCGTCAGTCAGCAGGTCGTCGGCATCGGCAAACATGATGTAGCGGCCGGTGCTCTGTTCTACGCCCTTGCGCCGCGCTGCCGTCACACCGCCGTTTGCCACATGAACAACATGCAAGCGGCTCTCACGCCGAGCCCACTGGTCGCACAGCTCGCCCGACCCGTCAGTGCTGCCGTCATCGACAGCCACCACCTCGAACGAGCCGAAGGGCTGCGCAAAGATGCTCTCGAAACAGCGGTCCAGATATTCCGCCTTGTTGTAAACAGGTATGATGACCGATATCTCCATGTCTATGCTTTTCTTTCAATCATTTCTTTCTGATAAATTGCAGACATTCCTTAAGAATAGCCACGTTCAACAGGCGTAGCGCGGCATAATAGAGTGCAGATGCCACGGCGATGCGCACTAAAAGGAGCAGCCATGACAAGGAAACGGACAGGGTGACATAGTATGTGCAAGCCATTACCGCCGCAGCAATCAGCATGAAAGGCAACACATCCCTAACCACTTGCAAGGGGCTAAGTCCGATGATGCGCCAGGCAAAAGGCTGCCAAGCCACAAACCACACGATGTTGAAGGCCGAGTAGGCAATGACCATGACCGTGATGCCCTGCTGATGGAACGCCAGAATGATGACCAGTTGAAACAGAATCTGGCCGACGTTCAGCCACATGTTGATGTCGCTGCGTCCATGACTGATGACCAAGTTCTGATAGAGGGTGTACAGAGGCATGAAGGCACCACTGATACAAAGTATCTGCAACAGGGGGACACACTCCAGCCACTGCTCGCCGATGGTACTCAGAATGAGCTCGCGCGACACCAGAGCCAAGCCAAACAGGGCAGGGAACGACAGGAACGATGTGAACCGCAGCATTTTGCGGAACACCTGCAGCTCACGATTGCGCTCATCGCGCACACTCACCAGTACAGGCTGAGCCACCTGCTGCAGCATGCCGCCAACCGTCTGGAAAGCCATGGAGTCCCACTTATAGGCTTGGAAGAAGTTGCCTACCACTCGTGCATCATGAAACATTCTGCCGAGAATCACGGTCAGCATGTTCTGATTCACGGTGTTGATGATCATGGTGACCAGTATCTTCATGGAGAACGAGAACGTCTGCCTGATGAAATCGAAGGAGAAATGCAGCGACGGTCTCCATTTCACATAGAAAAGTCGTCCGCAAACCAATATGAGTGCGTTCACCACCTGCTGGAAGGCCAGACTCCAATAGGCCATTCCGGCTACAGCCATCCCGACAGCCGTAGCGCCCGAAACGACAAGGGCCGTCAGGTTCACAATCGTTATCTCGCGGTTCATCATGTTCTTCACCATATAGGCATTGTAGGAAATGCCGAATGAAGAGATAAAAAACGCAAGAAACAAAAAGCGCGACAAATCGGTGAGACGAGGCTGGTGGAAGAACCCCGCAATGAGCGGAGCCAAGAGAAAAAGAACAGCATAGATGGCAGCACTCATGAGAATGTTGAACCAGAACACGCTGTTGTATTGCTGAGCCGTCGGTGTCTTCTCGTTGATGAGAGCCGTAGAGAATCCGCTCGACTGCAGATTGCCGGCAATGGCGGAGAAGATGGCCAGCAGGCCGATGAGTCCGGCATCCTCTGGTGTCAGAAGATGGAGCGTAACGATACCGAACGCCAAGTTCAGCACCTGCATCGTGCCGTTGTTCACGGCTCCCCACATCAGTCCGCGTGCAGTCTTCTCTTTCAGGTTTTCCATATTCAGTGCACAAAATTACGTAATTTTGTTTGAAGTTGAAAAGATTTTGCGTACTTTTGCACTTACATTTAAACAAAGACTATGGTAATTGGATATACAACGGGTGTCTATGACCTTTTCCACATAGGACACCTGAACCTGCTGAAGAATGCCAAAGGCATGTGCGACAAGCTGGTGGTGGGTGTGACGGTCGACGAACTGGTGGCTTACAAAGGCAAGCAGGCCATGATTCCTTTTGAAGACCGCATCGAAATAGTCCGCAGCATCAAATATGTGGATGCTGCTGTTCCCCAATACGACATGAACAAGCTGGAGGCCTGCAAGAAGCTGGGTGCCAAGTTCCTTTTTGTGGGCGACGACTGGTACGGCACGGAGAAATGGCAGCAGTACGAGAAAGAATTTGCCGAGGCAGGCATCCAGATTGTCTACTTTCCCTACACCAAAGGCATCTCCTCGACAAAGATCAACGAGGCGCTGAATGCCGTTCGCAAGCACGACCTGACTGACGTAAAATAATCCTACAGACCATGACTGATAAAGATTTCTGCCTGAGTTCGTATATCGCTTTCCGATATATCTGGAAAGACGGCGTTGACTTTGCCGAAGGATTCCAGCACAAGAACTATCGCCCACTGAACCCCGACGAGCGCATCGGCGTGAAGACATCAGAAGACATCGACCGCGAGATTCAACGACAGTTCGATGCCCTCTACCGTAAGTACGACAACATCGGCATCCTGCTCTCGGGCGGTATGGACAGCGCCAATCTGGCTGCCTACTTAAAGCCCGGCAGCCATGCCTACACCTTCAACTCGGTATCGGGCGTGTTCGATGCCGACGTGGAACGCGCCAAGAAGTACTGCGCAAAATGGCAACTGCAGCACCACCTCATCGACATCACCCTCGATGACTACCGGCAGTACACTCCCATCGTCATGCGACACAAGTTTGCTCCCGTCCATTCCATCGAGCCGCAGATCTACAAGGCTGCCGAACTGGCCAAGAACGACGGCGTGCAGCTGATGATTGTCGGCGAGAGTGCCGACCTAATCTTCGGCGGCATGGACAAGCTGATCAGCCCAGAGTGGACCTTCGACGGCTTTGCACGCCGCTACACCTTCCTCGATCCACAGCTGGTACTCACCCACCCTGTCGACCAGTCTGCACTCTTCGAGCGCTATCGCACAGGAGCTGAGACCATCGACTTCATGCGCTTCATGGACGAGGTGTTTGCCGTGGAGAGCAGCAGTTCCTACCTGAACGCCTTCGGAGCGGCTTGGATGCCCTATTACGACCCATACGCCTGTCTGGTAATGACCGACCCGCTGGACATGAATCGTGTACGCAACGGCGAACCCAAATATCTGGTTCGCGGTCTCTATGCCCTGAAATATCCCGAATTGGAAATTCCGTTCAAGATACCCATGCCACGTCCTGTCGATGCTATTTTCAAAGACTGGGAAGGCCCCAAGCGGCCTGAGTTCCGTCAGGACATACCGATGCATCAGCTGACGGGCAACCAGAAGTGGCAACTGTGGTGTGCCGAACAATTCCTAAACATGCTTTGAAGTGATGCAGCAGACCGATTTCGACCGACGCTTTAAAGAGCAGATTCTGCATGTGTTCAAGTTCACCGTAAAGTTCCTTGAACAGCATGGCCTGCGCTATGTGGCCTGCGGTGGTACTGTGCTGGGAGCCGTGCGCCACCAAGACTTCATTCCCTGGGATGACGATATTGACATCTACCTGCCGCGTGCCGACTACGAACGTCTGCTCGACCTGAAACAGGAGGCCCGCCAGCAGGGCTTCGATGTCATCTCGCTGCGCGACAAAGGCTACTATCTGCCCTTTGCCAAGGTCTCCGACATGCACACCACGTTGTGGGAGCAACCGGAGTTCCCCTTTGTGATGGGGGTCTATGTAGACCTTTTCGCCTTGGACAATTTCGACTGCAGCGATGAGGAGCTGACGGCCATCCAGCGCATGAGTCTGAAGAAGTTCTACAACTATCAGAAGACCCTTCAATACCCGTTGCTGAGCCCTCTGCGCTCCGTCATGCTGCGCCGTTTCATGAATTACCAGAAGTGGTACAGCAGCTTCGACGGTCCGAAGTCGGTGTGTGTCACCCAGTGGGCCGGCAAGATTTTCAAGCGTGAGTGGTTCGAAGACACCATCGAGCTGCCCTTCGGCGATACCACCGTCGTTGTTCCGCGCGACTACGACGGCTACCTCACCTGCCTCTACGGCGACTACATGCAGTTGCCGCCTGAAGAAAAACGAGTGTCGGAACACAACCATCGCTACCTGAACTTCGATGAAGGTCTGACACTCGAAGAGATCAAAAAAAAGGATTGCCATCTGTAAGCAATCCTTTTTTCATTTATTATTTAGCTTCATCCAACCTGACTACCGGGCTTCACATCCTTTGTGGTGGTGACCACGCTAAGGCTCTCGTCGAAGTCAACGGCTGAGAGAATCATGCCCTGACTTTCAATACCCATCATGTTGCGCGGTGCAAAGTTGGCCACGAACAGGATGCGACGGCCTATCAGCTCTTCAGGCTTCTCGTAGAAAGCGGCAATGCCCGAGCAGATGGTGCGGTCGGTACCTGTGCCGTCGTCGATGGTGAACTGCAGCAGTTTCTTTGACTTCTTCACCTTCTGGCAGTCCTTCACCAGGCCCACACGAATGTCCAGCTTTTCGAAGTCCTCGAACGAGACGGTGTCCTTAATAGGAACCCCTCCCGACCTCCCCGAAGGGGAGGAGCTGTTGGTCTCTCCCCCTTCGGGGGAGTTGGAGGGGGTGTTATCTTTTTTCATAGCAGCCAGCTTGTCAAGTTGCTTCTGGATGACCTCGTCCTCAATCTTCTCGAATAGCAGTAGTGGTTCGCCCAGTTGGTGTCCGGCCTGCAGCAGATCGGTACTGCCCAACTGTTCCCATTCGAAGTTCTCAATGCCCAGCATCTCGCGCAACTTCTTTGACGAGAACGGCAGGAACGGCTCGAAGGCGATGGCCAGATTGGCCGTCAGCTGCAAGCAGATGTTCAAGATGGTCTCGCAGCGCTTCGGGTCGGTCTTCCAGACTTTCCACGGCTCGCAGTCGGTGATGTACTTATTGCCGATGCGCGCCAGGTTCATAGCCTCAAACTGGGCATCGCGGAACTTGAACTGCTCCAGCAACCGCTCCACTTTCTCTTTCACATCCTTGAACTCAGCCAGTGCCTGACGGTCCACATCCTGCAGCTCGCCGCAGGCAGGCACCACGCCATTCCAGTATTTCTTCGTAAGCTGTAGGGCACGGTTCACGAAGTTGCCGTAGACGGCCACCAACTCGTTGTTGTTGCGATCCTGAAAGTCCTTCCAAGTGAAGTTGTTATCCTTGGTCTCGGGGGCATTGGCCGTCAGCACATAGCGCAGCACGTCCTGCTTGCCAGGCATGTCCTCCAGATATTCGTGCAGCCAGACAGCCCAGTTGCGCGAGGTTGAAATCTTGTCGTTCTCCAGGTTCAGGAACTCGTTAGCCGGCACGTTGTCGGGCAGGATATACTTGCCGTGGGCCTTCATCATCACAGGGAAGATGATGCAGTGGAACACGATGTTGTCCTTACCGATGAAGTGGACAAGGCGTGTGTCCTCATCCTGCCACCACTGCTCCCACGAGCCCCACTTCTTGGGTTCTTTCTCGCAGAGTTCCTTGGTGTTCGAGACGTAGCCGATGGGTGCGTCGAACCACACGTAGAGCACTTTTCCGTCGGCTCCCTCCACAGGCACGGGGATGCCCCAGTCCAGGTCGCGCGTCATGGCGCGAGGCTGCAGGTCCATGTCGAGCCATGACTTGCACTGTCCGTAGACGTTCGGTCTCCACTCCTTGTGCTCCTCCAGAATCCACTTCTTCAGCCACTCCTGATATTCGTTCAAGGGCAGATACCAGTTCTTCGTCTCCTTCAGCACGGGTGTAGAGCCGCTGATGGTCGACTTCGGGTTGATCAACTCCATGGGGCTCAGGTCGCGACCACACTTCTCGCACTGGTCGCCGTATGCACCCTGATTGTGGCAATGGGGGCACTCGCCCGTCACATAGCGGTCGGCCAGGAACTGCTTAGCCTCTTCGTCGTAGAGCTGTGTGGTCGTCTCCTCGGTCAGCTTTCCTTCGTCGTAGAGTTTGCGGAACCACTCGGCAGCAAACTTGTGGTGAGTTTCTGAGGTGGTGCGGCTGTAGATATCGAACGAAATGCCGAACTCACGGAACGAGTCCTTGATCATCTTGTGATAGCGGTCTACCACGTCCTGCGGCGTGATACCCTCCTTGCGCGCACGAATAGTAATAGGTACGCCATGCTCGTCGCTTCCGCCGATGAACATCACATCGCGCTTCTTCAGTCTGAGATAGCGCACGTAGATATCAGCTGGCACATACACACCAGCCAAGTGGCCAATGTGCACGCCGCCATTGGCATAGGGCAGTGCGGCCGTCACGGTCGTACGCTTGAAATTTTTCTGTTCCATTGTGATTTAAATACGTATTTATTGCTAATTTGCCTGCAAAGGTACGATTAAGTGAGTGAAAATGCAAAAAAAAAGGAAAAAAGCTGTACCTTTGCTGTCAATTTTTGCAAACATCCTTAATTTATGAAGCATCGTATAGTGTTATATACATTAGCAGTTGTCACTACCATTATGATGATGGTAGGTTGCACGGTGGATGGCAGTACTCAGCATGAGGAGCAGCCGCAGGAAAGGCTACGGGTAGGCGAGCACAGCTCGGGAATCACCATCTATACCCAACAGGCAGCGATGGATGTCTATGACTACGACCCGATGCGAGCGCTGCAAATCATCGACTCGGCGGTCATCGTTGGTAATCTGAGCGACTGGCGGGCCGATAAGAACAGGGCACGCATCTACAGCCAGACGAGGCTTAGAGAGCGGCTGGACTCGCTGATGAACTGGCCCGCCGGCGCACGGCTCGATACAGCCCGCGCCATCGGTGAACGGTTGCTCAGGCACGACTCCGTCAAGAATCGTCTGGAAGAGCAACAGGATGTACTGGAAATACTTGTTCATGCGGCACGGCTGAAGGAAGACACTTTGACGTGGCTCAAGCGGTCACGGCAGTTGGTGGAGGTGTGCCGCCTGCAGGGAGCCGAGACCGAGGCTCTGCGCAACGAGGCCGAGGTGGGTGCAGCACTCTGCAGAATGGGACAGCCGGATGATGGCATGGCCATGCTGGATAGCGTGATCGCTGCGCTACAACAGACCCTCCCCCAGCCCCTCCCTGTGAAGGAGGGGAGTATATACTCTCAAGGACAGAAGCAAGCGAATGAACTATCTGCTCCCTCCCTCACAGGGAGGGCGGGGGGAGGGTCTTTCAACGAACTCGATGCCCTCGTCATTGCCCTGAAGCGGAAAATTGGCGTGATGACCGCCACCGGACAAGCTGCTGAGGTCTTGCCGCTGGCACGTCGTATCGTCACCGTGCTCGACGACTATGAGCAGCATCCTGACCGGTATCACGACGGCACCTACCGCGAGCCGTCCGCCGACAGTCGTAATGACTACATCCGCTTTTACCGCTCACAGGCCGAGAACTTCATCGCCACCGCCTATGCCGACTTGGGAAAGACCAGTGACATGCAGGCAACGTTTGAACGCCTAGAGAACATCGTCATCGATGCCGAGGCCCGTGAGCATCTGGCTCGTTACCGTGCACTGGAGCAAAAGATGCAGTCAGAGCACCAGCGGTTGGAGATGGAGGCACAGGCCCAGCGCAACCTCTACTTCGCCATCATCGTCTGCATCTTGCTCGCAGTCGCCCTTGCCGCCCTCGCGTGGTATTTCCGGCAGATGCGCATCGTCAAGCAGAAGAACTGGTATCTGGTGCAATATATTGAGAAGACTCCCCCCCAGCCCCTCCCTGTGAGGGAGGGGAGTAATTACTCTCAAGGCGAGGATTCAGTGGAAGAACTATCTACTCCCCTCCCTCCCAGGGAGGGGCCGGGGGAGAGTCTGCCGAGGGAGAGTCTTGGCGATTCTGCCCTCTTCGCCCAGATTCACGACACCATCATCCGCGAAGGTCTCTACCTCAACCCCAACTGTGACCGCCAGATGCTCACCGACCGCTTCGGGCTGTCTAAGGAGCGACTCGGTTCGCTCTTCGTCCAGTACAGCGATGCCAAGAACGTCTCTGCCTTCATCAATGGCCTGCGCCTCGCCCATGCTGCCCATCTGCTCACCACGCAGCCCGACATGGACATCCGCGAAGTGGCAGCGGCCAGCGGCTTCGGCAGCCACCAGTATTTCAGCACCTGCTTCAAGCAGCGCTTCGGTCTATCACCCACCGACTACCGCGCTGCCAAAGGTCTCTAACAACGCTTTAGAAATCGTCTGCCACGTTTACAAATCTGTCTGAAATCGTTTTCAAATTTGTCTGCGCCATTGCCGGCGCAGACTTTTTTATGTACTTTCGCAGGCAAACATTTATTTATTAATTAAGGTACACCTATGCAAACATCTACATTAGTCATCCTGCTGACGGGCATCATCGCGATGCTCGTCGCGCTCGTCGGTTTCCTTTGCTGGCGCATGGCCCGTAAGAACGACGAACTGCGCCACAAGAACAACGTCATCGTCAGCGAGGTGGAGCGCAACCAGCGCCTCATCGACCGTGCCGTCAGCCTCGGCCTCAATCGTGCCGCCCTGCTGTAACCTGCGCGATGGAATAGTTAGAAACCTGCTCAGATAAATTAACTCAACAAAACAATAAAAACAATGAAAAAGACAATTATCCTTTTGTTTGTTCTGCTTGTGCAGTTGACCGCACAGGCACAGTTACGCAGTGGTCACTTCTTCAAGACAGTGCAGCGTGAGAATCTGACGGAACAGGAAGCCGTGGAGCGTTTCGGCCAATGG
>JAFTFX010000041.1 GCA_017458225.1 Prevotella sp.
AATAGTTTTGTCCACAATCAGTGGCAAAAGCATAACAAATAAAGTTAAAAACAAAGATTCCGCTATCTTATTCCAAATTTTCTGAAAGGCTTGTTACAGCAAGTCCTTTAAGGTTATGTGGTACAAGATTCGGACGCATACAGATTATCCAAAATGGATAATTTGTATACCTTTGCATCAAGTTACTTCGGCTGCAGACTCTGCCGATACTCGCTGGGCGACTGGCCCAGGTGCTTGGTGCAGTAACGGCTGAAGTAGGAGAGCGACGTGAAGTTCATGCGGTCGGCTATCTGGGTGAGCGACAGGCGTTCGTCGTCCAGATAGTCTTTTAGGATGGGGATGGTGTGGCGGTCGATGTAGGAGGTGACGCTGTGGCCCGTAACGCGCTTGATGGTGGCCGAGAGGTATTTGGGCGATACGTTGAGCCGCTCGGCATAGTAACTCACATCGCGCTCGGTGCGACTGATGCCTGTTGCAAGCAGTTCCATGAGCTGTTTCACGATATAGGCCGTGCGGTCGGTATGGGTGTCGGAGGCGTCGCGCTGGGCGTGGGCCTCAAAGATGTCGTAGATCATCGTCAGACAGAGGCTGCCCATCAACTGGCGGTAGAACTGCAAGTGGCGGTCGTCCATGCGGTCGCGCAGCCGGTGGAAATCGGTCAGCAGGTGCAGGGCCTGCTCGTGGGTGAGACGGATGACGGGGTCCTGGTTCAGCGAGATGCTGCCCCCGATGCTGTAGTTGTTCGACGGCAACAGGTTCTGCAGGAACTTGTAGTCGGCGGCGAACCACTCCACCCGCATGTCGCTGTGGGCGGCGAGGTTTCGCACTCGGTCTGGGTAGGGTATCACCACCAGATCGTTCTTCACGATGTGATAGCAGTGCTCGTTGAACACAAAACTGCCTTCGCCGGCCGTACATAACAGGTGCATGCAGGTGTGGCTCAGTTCGTGGCTGTTGATGGCGTAGAAGTCGGTGGAATATAGGAAGTCGGTCTTCATCTTGAGCACAAAGTTACACATTATTTTATTAACGGAAGAATGTTTTAGGTAAAAAGTGAAAATTGTGACACTTTTTGTGAAACAAAAGTATCTAAAAATCGTCGTACCTTTGCAACGTCGAAACAAAACGAAACGAACCATGAATATTAAAAGTATCATCACAGCCGCTGTGGCACTGCTTGTATCGACGGCATGCAGCGGCAACGCAAAACAAGGAACAGAATCATCAACATCTAAAGAGACAACAGTTATGACAGAAGGAAAAGCAATCGTAGTGTTCTTCTCGCATGCGGGAGACAACTACGCAGTAGGAAACATCGAAGTGGGCAACACGAAGATCGTGGCCGACTACATCACAGAGATGACAGGTGCAGAGCAGTTCGAGATCGTGACGCACAAGTACGACGGCATGGCCTACAACCCGCTCATCAAGTTGGCCAAGGAAGAGGCCCGAAACGGCGAACTTCCCGAATACGAGGGCGATGTAGACCTCAGCGAGTACGACACGGTCTTCATCGGCGGTCCTGTATGGTGGGGCACCTACCCGCAGGTGATGTTCACCTTCTTCAAGAAGCATGCGAACGACCTGAAGGGTAAGACCGTCATTCCCTTTACGACCCACGAGGGAAGCGGCTTGGCCAACTGCGTGGAGGACGTAGAGGCAGCCTTCCCCGGAGCGAAAGTCACCAAGGGCTTCAGTATCTATGGCCACGAAGTGCGCAGCGGCAAGGCGAAAGTGGAGAAATGGCTGAAGAATATTGAAGATTGAAAATTGAAAATTGAAAATTGAAGATTATGGAGTACATTAAATTATCAAACGGCGTTGAGATGCCGCTGTTGGGCTACGGCGTATTTCTGGTGAGTCCTGAAGAGTGTGAGCGTTGCGTGAGTGATGCATTAAGTGTAGGCTATCGCCTGATTGATACGGCACAGGCCTACCAGAATGAGGAGGGCGTTGGCAATGCCTGGCGCAAAAGTGGCATCAAGCGCGAAGATTTGTTTCTCGTGACGAAGGTGTGGATATCGAACAATGGTGAAGAAAAGGCTGCAAAGAGCATTGACGAGAGCCTGCGCAAGTTGCAGACTGACTATATTGACCTGCTGCTGATTCATCAGGCCTACGGCGACGTGTTCGGCACATGGCGCGCCATGGAAAAGGCCTATCGCGACGGTAAGGTGCGCGCCATCGGTGTATCGAACTTCCAGGCTGCCCGTTTCTTCGACTTCGCCTACTATGTGGACATCAAGCCGATGGTGAACCAGTTGCAGTGCAACGTGATGATTCAGCAGACAGGCATCGAGCCGATTCTGGCCGAGACCGACACGAAGATGATGGCTTGGGGGCCGCTGGGCGGACAGGGCGTGGACGGCATCGTGAAGAGCGAAGCATTGACCGCTATCGGTAGTAAGTATGGCAAGAGCGCCGCACAGGTGGCTCTCCGCTGGCTCACCCAGCGTGGCATCGTGGCCATTCCCAAGTCGAGCCACAAGGAGCGCATGGCGCAGAATCTGAACGTCTTCGACTTCACATTGACTGCTGACGAGATGGCGCAGATTGCCACCATGAATCAGCACGACACGGGCACCATCAATTTCGCAGATCCGCAATTCGTGAAGTATCTGATTGAGACATACGGTTAATTTGAAAGTAAACACGAATGACCACGAATGACCATTAATTTTTCATAAATAATATTTTTGATCATTCGTGGACATTTATGGGAATTCGTGTTAAAGAAAAAGACTTATGGCAAAGGAAATTTCAGTTTTAATAGGCGCAGGCAGCATCGGACAGGCTATCATCCGCCGCGTGTCGGCAGGTAAGCATGTGGTGATGGCTGACTACAGTTTGGAGAACGCAGAGCGCGCAGCAAAGACATTGGAGGATGCAGGCTTCGAGTGCTCAACGATTAAGTGCGACCTTGGAAGCAAAGAGGACATCCTGAAGTTGGTGGGGTTTGCCACCAGCAAGGGTGAGGTGACGAATGTGGTGAATGCCGCCGGCGTATCGCCGTCACAGGCACCCGTGAAGCACATCCTGCAGGTGGATCTCTACGGCACGAGCGTGCTGATGGAGGAATTTGGCAAAGTGATTGCCGAGGGTGGCAGCGGCATTATCATCTCGTCGCAGAGTGGTCATCGTTTGCCAGCATTGCCGCAGGAAGAGAATGACGCACTGGCCATGACACCGTGTGATGAATTGTTGGAAATTCCCTTCATCAAGGCGATTGACGACACGCTGAAAGCCTACCAGTATTCTAAGCGCTGCAATGTTTTGAGAGTGATGTACGAGGCCACCCGCTGGGGCCGTCGCGGTGCCACCATCAACAGCATCTCGCCCGGCATCATCATCACTCCGCTGGCCAACGACGAGCTGCACGGTCCGCGCAAGGATGGCTATCTGAAGATGATTGAGGGCATGCCCGCCCGTCGCGCCGGAACACCTGACGAGGTGGGCGACCTGGCCGAGTTTCTCATGTCCTCGCGTGGCCGCTTCATCAGCGGTGCCGACCTGCTCATCGACGGTGGTTGTACCGCCAGTTATTGGTACGGCGATCTTCAGTATCTTAAAGCAACGCACTAACTCCCCCCCGAATCCGCGAAACCGTAACAAGTTTCGCGGATTTCTTTTCTATTTCGCACTTTTAACAGCGAAAAGCACGATAAATCTGAAAAAAGTTGTAACTTTGCACCGAAATTTCAATAGAAAGGAACATAATTATGGCAAGACCAATCAAAGAAACCCCCATCCTCTACGGTGAGGATGCCCGCCGCTTCGAAGCGCGGATGAAGGAACACCGCCGCATTTCGCCCGAGGAAAGGGCACGTATGAACGCAGCCTACGAGGCTGTGAAAAGC
>JAFTFX010000018.1 GCA_017458225.1 Prevotella sp.
GTTTATTTGCATTGCTGATTGATTTTTCCTCTCCGCAGGACTCAGACAACCTCGTCGCTACGCTCCGAGAACGTCTGAGTCCTGCGGAGAGGGAGTCTATTTATGCTCCCAAGAAATTGCACTTCTATCTTGAAAGTTTAATTTCATTTTTTACCCATTTTTTGTTTCATATCGAATTTTATTCGTACCTTTGCCCACGAAACTATAAACTATTAAATAATAACTCACATTATCAAAGCACTATGACAACAAGAATACTGAAGCTATTGTTGCTTGCATTCCTGCTGCCAGTCTTGACCGTCTCGGCGAAAGAGTGGGACGATGCGCTCTACAAGCAGATAGAGCAGAGTATACAGTCGCCACGCATCAGCGGTAAAGACTACAACATCACAAAGTTCGGTGCCAAGCCTTCTAACACGGCGGCACAAAACCAGAAAGCCATCCAGAAAGCTATTGACAAATGCTCGAAGAAAGGTGGCGGCCGTGTCATCGTTCCTGCCGGTCTCACCTTCAAGACGGCGGCTATTCAGTTGAAGAGCCACGTCGACCTGCATGTAGAGGAGGGAGCTGTGCTGCTTTTTACCTTCGAGCCCGAGCTCTACCCCATCGTGGAAACATCATGGGAAGGCTTGGAATGCTTCAACCTGTCACCCTGCGTCTATGCCTTTCAGGCTACCGACATTGCCGTAACGGGCAAGGGTACTATCGACGGTGGCGGCTCGAACGACACATGGTGGCCTTGGAACGGCAACCCCTATTACGGCTGGAAGGAGGGCATGATCAGCCAGAAGATTGAGTCGCGACCCCGTCTGCTGAAGAATGGCGAAGACGGTATTCCCATGTATAACGAGAAAGGCGAGCGTTCACCCGAGCGTGTGTTCGGTCCTAAGGACGGCCTGCGCCCACAGTTAGTCAACTTCAACAAGTGCGAGCGCATTCTGCTGGAGGATATCACCCTGCTGCGCTCACCCTTCTGGGTCATCCACCCCCTGCACTCTACTGATATCACGGTGCGCCGTGTAAAGATGATCAACGACGGTCCTAACGGCGACGGCTGCGACCCCGAGTGCTGCGACCGTGTGCTGATTGAAGACTGTTTCTTCAACACTGGCGACGACTGCATCGCCATCAAGAGCGGGCGCAATCGCGACGGACGCGAGCGCAACATGCCTTCGAAGAACATCATCATCCGCAACTGCGAAATGAAGAACGGCCACGGTGGCGTGGTCATCGGTTCTGAGATCAGCGGTGGTTGCCAGAACGTGTTTGCCCACGACTGTGTGATGGACTCGCCCGAACTGGAGCGCGTGGTGCGCATCAAGACAAACTCTTGTCGCGGTGGCATCATCGAGAACATCAATGCACGAAACATCAAGGTGGGCGTGTGCAAGGAGGCCGTATTGAAAATCAATCTCGACTACGAGCACAACGAGATATGCTGCCGAGGCTACTATCCCACGGTGCGCAACGTAAACATTGAGAACGTCACCAGCGAGAAGTCACAATACGGTGTTCAGATCATCGGCCTTGAAGAAGACACCTACGTCTACGACATCAACGTGAAGAACTGCCATTTTAACGGCGTGGCCGAAGGTAACTTCATGAGTGGCAAGACGCGCGACATCCGTTTCGACGGTCTCTTTATCAACGGCGGTCTCTCACTCTTGGAGAAGCCCTATAAGAACTACTCGCAGTGGATGACCTATTCAGAGATGCAACGTACACCGAAGTCCTACCTGCTCGATTTCTCACAGAAGCCCAAGTGGAGCTATGTGATGGGCATCGAACTGGAAGGCATGCTCGACACCTATCTGCGCTACGGTGACCAGAAGATTCTGGACTACTGCAAACTCTACACCGACACGATGATCAACGAGAAGGGCGAGATCTGGGGCTACAACCTGCTCGACTACAACCTCGACAATATTCGTACGGGCCACTTCGTCACTCGTATGTACCAGCAACAGCCCGAGGAGAAGAATCTGAAAGCCCTGCAGACGCTGATGAAACAACTGCAAGACCAGCCTCGCACAGTGGCCGACAAGGTGTATTGGCACAAGGCAATCTACGCCTATCAGGTATGGCTCGACGGTATTTTCATGGGTCTGCCCTTCCGCTGTCTAACGGCCCCGATCGTGAACAATCAGAGTAATCGGAACCATCGGAATAATCGGAATAATCAGAGTAATCAGAAAATCTACGACGATGCTGTCGACCAGTTGCTCATTACCTACCAGCGCACACTCGACCCCAAGACTGGCCTTAACCGCCATGCCTACGACGAGAACCGCAACATGTTCTGGGCCGACAAGCAGACAGGTCTCTCGCAGCATTGCTGGGGGCGCGCCCAGGGATGGTACTCTATGGCACTTATCGAGGTACTTGACGCGCTGCCTGCCGACTACGCCCGCCGTCAGGAGGTCATCGACTTGCTGAAGAAAGACCTCGATGCCGTCATCAAGTGGCAGGACAAGAAGACGGGCCTTTGGTATCAGGTGATGGATGAGCCCACCAAGCCCAACAACTATTTAGAGAGCACCTGCTCGTCGATGTTCGCCTATGTACTGCTGAAAGCCTATCGCAAAGGCTACGTTGGCACCCAATATCGCGAGGCCGGCATCAAGGCCTATCGCGGCATCGTCAACAACTTCATCCGCATAAATGCCGACAAGACCATCTCGCTCACCAACTGCTGCTCAGTGGCAGGTTTAGGCCCTGGCATCAGCCCTGAGGTAGAGGCCGCCCTGAAGAAAATCAATCCTAAGGCAAAGGCCAAGGAGAACAAACGCCGTGACGGCAGCTACGATTACTACCTTTCTGAGCCTGTTCGTGACAACGACGCAAAGGGTGTAGGTCCCTTCATCTGGGCTTCGCTCGAGATGGAGCAGTTAGGCTTCGACACCGACAACGTCACGAAAAAGATCAATCGGCAGGCGGTAGTTTCGCGCAACAATCCCATCATCAACGAGGCCGACCCACTGGCCTCGCTGACGGTGGGCAACGGCCACTTTGCAACGACTGTCGACGTTACCGGCCTGCAGTCCTACCCTTTTGATTATGAGGCAGGTGTGCCTCTGACAGCCATGTCCGAGTGGGGATGGCATAAGTTCGAAAACACCGGCGAGCAGACAGCCTACGAATACCTGCGCGTGAACCCTCACCGCCTGAACCTGGGCACCATCGGGCTTGACCTTCTGAATGCAGAAGGAAAGAAAATAGAGCTTCCGTCTCTGACCGACATCCGTCAGGAACTGAAACTCTACGATGGTGTGATTGAGAGTTCTTTTCGTGCCGACGGCGAACAAGTAGATGTCACCACGGCCGCCCTGCAGAACAAGGATGCTGTTGTCTATCGCATCAAGAGCGCTCTGCTGAAGAATGGACGTGCCCACATCGCCATCCGCTTCCCCTACCCCACAGGCAAACATGCCGATGCAGCCTCTGACTGGACGAAGCCAGAGCGACACGCCTCGCACATCGTACGCATGAACGACCACGCAGCCATTATTCAGCACCAGATTGACTCCACGACCTATTATCTGCTCTTGAGTTGGCAGGGCAATGCCGCCTTGCAGGCTCTCGGCAACCACTGTTTCAACCTCACCACGACCGATGACGTGCTGGCTCTGCGTGCCGAATATGTCAGTGCGAAGCCTGCACATGCTGAGGGCAGCGATTTCGTTGTCCCCACGCTCGTTTTCGATCAGGAACTGCGTGCCGTTATCAAAGCATGGAACCGCTGGTGGAAGGAAGGTGCCATCGTCGACTTCTCTGAATGCACCGACCCTCGTGCCAAAGAGCTGGAGCGCCGCGTGGTGCTCTCACAATATCTCACGCAGGTGAACTGTGCCGGCAACATGCCTCCGCAGGAGACAGGCCTCACCTATAACTCCTGGTACGGCCGGCCACATCTGGAGATGGCGTGGTGGCACCTGATGGACTTTGCACTCTGGGACCGACCGCAAGTGATGGAGAGGTCGTTGCAGTGGTACGGCAGCGTGGCCTACCCGAAAGCCCGACAGATAGCACAGCGGCAGGGCTTCAAGGGCATTCGCTGGATGAAGATGACCGACCCCTGGGCAGGCGAAGCCCCCTCGAAAGTTGGCGACTACCTTATCTGGCAGCAGCCACACTATATCTATATGGCCGAAGAGATGTATCGCGCCAATCCCACGACAGAGACTCTACAGAAATACGCTCAACTGGTAGAAGAGACCGCAGCATTCATGGCCGACTACGCACACTACGACTCCACAACGGGCAAGTACATTCTGAAAGGCGACATCGCCATGCAGGAATCTATGTCGAAAGACTTCAGCTACAACCATCCTTTCGAACTGGCCTACTGGTACTACGGTCTGAGCAAAGCCCAGCAGTGGCGCGAGCGACAGGGCAAGGAGCGGCGCGCGCAGTGGGACAAGATTCTGCAAAACCTGTACACACTGCCCGAGGCCGACGGTATCTATACGGCAGGAGTACTGAAAGACGAAGCCTTTGCGCCAAAGGGCCGCAACGACCACCCTGCCGTGCTGGGCGCGTATGGATTGCTCACGCGCGTACCTTTATATAATATAGAGACCATGAAGCGCACCCTACAGTGGGTGATGCAAAACTGGAACTGGCCCACCACGTGGGGATGGGACTATGGCATGATAGCGATGGCTGCAGCCCGTTTAGGGGAACCGGAAACGGCCCTGAGCGCCCTGCTCATCGACACACAGAAAAACACCTATCTGAAGAACGGCCACAACTTCCAGACGGCGGACCGTCTACGCCTCTACCTGCCAGGCAACGGTGCTTTGCTCACGGCCATCGCCATGATGTGTGCCGGCTGGGACGGTTGCCAGCAGCCCCACAACCCCGGCTTCCCCCAGGACGGCACGTGGAACGTGCGCTGGGAAGGGCTGCAAAGAATGCAATAAATAAAATTGTTCAGTATGATGCGACACCGTCGCATCCAAACAAAAAGAAGAATATGAAGAAACTACTTACAACCCTTGCTGTTGCGGCACTCACGCTGGCCGCACAAGCGCAAGCCCCGGCCTTTCCTGGTGCTGAAGGTCACGGCCGCTACACCGATGGCGGTCGTGGCGGAAAGATTGTGCACGTAACCAACTTGAACGACTCAGGCACTGGCTCGTTCCGTGCTGCCGTCAGCGGCAGCGACAAGAAGATAGTTGTGTTCGATGTGGGCGGTGTCATTGCCCTGAACTCCGACCTGACCATCGGTGCCAACACCACCGTGCTCGGACAGACAGCACCGGCCCCTGGCATCACGCTGCGCTACTACACCATCCAGCCCTCGTCGAACTGCGTGATACGCTTCATTCGCAGCCGTCGCGGACAGGAGAAAAACGTGAACGACGGTGCCGATGCCATTTGGAACCGCCATCTGACGGGAGTCATGATAGACCACTGCTCGTTCTCATGGAGCATCGACGAGGTGGCCTCGTTCTACGACAACAACAACTTCACCATGCAGTGGACTACCATTGGCGAGAGCCTCAACAATGCCGGACACGATAAGGGTGCTCACGGCTATGGCGGCATCTGGGGCGGCAAGCTGGCCTCGTTCCACCACAACCTGATTTGCCACGTGAACAACCGTTCGCCGCGCTTCAACGGAGCACGATACAACTGGACGGGCTACACCAGCAACAAACTGTACAGCGAGTACAAGTGGGCGAATGCCGTGCAGGCCGAGAACGTTGACCTGCGCAACTGCGTGATCTACAACTGCGGCAACGGCTGCTACGGCGGTCCTGGCGGCGGTCAGATCAACATGGTGAACAACTACTACAAGACGGGCCCTGCCGCCAGCACCTCGCGCCTGACAACGGTCACTGTGGGTGCCAGCGATAACGCATCGGGCTATCCTATCTACTGGACGATGACCAGCCGTTACTACCTGAGCGGCAACCAAATCAACTCGAACGCCAACACCGGATGGAGCCAGATGGGCTACGACGAGGGAACCTATGTCATCAACGGCGTGCGCTGCAGTCCTGACCCCAACCACTACTACGGCGATGGTGTCACCTACTACCAGAACTCTGCCGGCACCGACTGCGTGCCCTTGGCTTTGGACGAGCCTGCCCCAACAGGCGTGGTGACCACCCACTCGGCAGCCACCGCCTTCAACAAAGTGTTGGGCTATGCCGGTGCTTCGCTGAACCGCGACGATGTTGACGCACGCTACATGACCGAAGCTCAGAACGGCACAGCCACCTACAAAGGCTCCGTAACAGGAAAGGGTGGCCGCATTGACTTGGTGAGCGACGTAAACGGCTATACTGAGGCAAACTTCGGCACTGGCAGCCGCGCGGCTGATTTCGATACCGACGGCGACGGTATTCCCGATGCCTGGGAAACGGCCAACGGACTGAACCCCAACAGTGCAGCCGACGCTCAGCTCTACACGCTCGACCCGAAGAAGTACTATACCAACATCGAGGTCTATGCCAACTCGCTCGTTCAAAACATCATGCTTAGCGGCAATGCCGATGCCACCAGCAAAGTGGACGAATACTACCCTGCCTACACCAAGGAAGACGGCACGAAAGTTGAAGCCATCAACGGCGGTGGCGACGAGCCAGTCATCATTGGAGCCGTGGAAGGCGATATCACCTGGTCGCTCTCTGAGGGAACAGCCCAGCCGCAGTATGCTTTCTCGTCGGCCATCGGCGACTATCTGCAAGACCTCGGCATGAGCGTTGGCAGCCACCTGAAAGTGAACGGCAAGAAGACCGCCAGCGACATTGTGGAGACACTCTTCACCATCACCGACGAGACACAGGACGATGCCGCCAACACAGCTAATACCGTGAAGTTCAGCATCACGCCGAAGAGCGACTATCTGTTTCAGCCCACTCACATCAAGTTCAACGCCACACGCTGGGGCACCGACCACGGCAAGTTTCTGGCCTACTGGCTGAACGGTGACGGTAGCCGTGCCGAAGTGGCAGGCGAGCAACTGGCTCAGCGCGACAATGCTACGCCGAAATACTCCACCATTGATACCGACGTGGCAGGCGCGGCAAGCGGCAACACGGGTACGCTCGTCATCCACCTGTTCGACATTCCCTACAATGCGAACACAAAAAACATGGGCTTGGCCAATGTCGTCATTTCAGGCAAAGTGGGTAGCAACAAGACCGATGGCATCAGCACCACAACTGCCAACCGCGTGACCACTGAATACTACAACCTGCAGGGCATGCGCATCAGTCTGCCCACACGCGGAGCCAATATCCGTATTGACCGCATGGCCGACGGCAGCAGCCGAAGCAGAAAAGTTGCCGTAAAATAAATGCAAATTCGACGAAAATCAATTGCGAAACAGTTAATATCATATTTCGCTGCAGTTAATATTGAATCTCGCTGTAATTAATAGCAAATCTCGCTGCAATTTGACGTTAATTGCAGCGAGATTTGACGTTAATCAGAGTGAAACTTGACGTTAATTAGAGCGAGACTTGACGCTTGTTGCAAGACGCTCGCTTTTCTCTTACTTCATCACGATTTTTTTACCGTTCTTGATGGCGATGCCCTTGAAGCTTTCAGATACTTTCTGACCAGCCAAGTTGTAGATGGCACCATTCTCTGTGTTAACGGTTTTCACACCCTGAATAGCGGTAGCAACATCCTCAAGAGTCTGGTTGACGGTGATCACCATGAACTGGAAACCGTTACCTGTAGTTAGCGTTACGAGATTGTCGGCCAGCACTTTCAGCTCTACCACGTGCTCTTCAGTATCAGCAGTAGTCAGCGAGCCCGAAGTAACCTCGGCATTTGAAACCGTCAAAGAACGCTCAGAATCGCCAGCTCCCTTTATACTCATCCTGATGACATCGTCTTTCACCAAAGCGCCAAGGCTCATAATCAACTTGCTGCCATTCAAAGCCAAGAACTTGCCCGATGAAATTCTTACTCTATCTGCACCCAGTCCTTCAGAGTTATCACGAGTAAAGGTAAGACCCTTGGTCAGTTCAAGTTCTGCGCCATTTGCCTTCAGCGAAACAAAGACATTTCTTTCTGTGAGAACGGCCGAATTCTTCCAGTAGTTGTTATCCTCATCAAAGGTCCAGTTTGCAGCATCGGCAGCCAGATTTGCAGCATCGGCAGCACCTAGTTCCTGCTGGAAGTTCCATGCAGTTGCAGGTGTCGGGTCTGAAGGGGTATTACCACTACCGTCACCGATAAGTTCAAAAGCATAGAAGTTCACACCGTTCACGGGGTAAGTGATGTTTACAACACCTGCCTTCACAGGAACACTGATAACGGGATAGACATTGGTCTCCTTAGTGGCATCGTTCTCATCAAGGCCTTTCACCTTGATAGCGTCGGCCTCCAACAACACCTTATTATATAATTCCTGACCGCCCTGTGTCAGAACAACGTTGCGGTCGGTTGCACCATTCGAACCCGTGCGCACATAGACATTCAGCGTACCTCCCTCAGGAATAGTCAGGCTCAAGGCATTCTTTGAACTTGATTTACCGCCAGTCTTCAGACGATGAGTGAATTTCTGCTGTGCTTCGGCGGTACCAAAATAGCAGTTGTTTGCATCAATGGCTAATTTGCCATCAGTATCCGTTACATTCAGCACAAACTCTCCATTTGAGTAAGACGATTGCGTTTTCCCCTTATCACAGACATCATCTGCCCCAAAAGAAATCATCTGTGCCTGCACTCCCACTGCCATGAGGGCAGCAGCCATAAGCGTAAAAAGTTTTTTCATAAGCGTAAAAGTTTTAGTTGTTTTTATTCATTTCTGCAAATTAGGTGCAAAGTTACTCTATGTTTGCCACAAAAAAGAAAGATATGTATTAATTATGCTTAATCTGCCGTATTAATTTACCTTTATTACCCTACAACAGATTAAGCATATTAATAAAAAGAAGCCTATTATGGCTATGCCTTGTTGAACTTCGTCTTGGGTTGCTTGCAGCGTGGGCATCGCCAGTCGTCAGGCAGATCTTCGAAAGCCACGCCATCATGCTCAGCAGGATCGTAGACATAGCCGCAGACGGAGCAGACATATTTTCCTGATGCTTCAGCCTTGGAGAAATCAACCTCTGCCAGTACGGTCGGCACAGGATTGTCGAGATCCATCACGCGCTTAGCCTCCAGGTTCTCATATCCCTGTGGGGTATGGGTTCCCATATAAACAGTGGGATTGTTGCGGACGAACTCACGCACCCGATCCAGCGTCTCGCGGGCTGCAGAGAGGTCATCATAAACCACCGACAGTTTGTTCTCGTACAGAGCCTCATCCACATAGGTGATGTCGGCTTGGAACATATAGTAGAGTCCGTCTTTCTCGGCAATCACCAGGCTGTTGCCGTTAGTGTGGCCCTTGGCCTTGATGAACCAAACGCCATCGCAAATCTTCTGTGCCTCGGGGAAGTTGTGATAGGCACCGTCCGTATAGGTCACAGGCACAATGTTCGCGAGCCCATTCAGCTCCTCGGCCTGCGTCTCGTCGGCACCCACATAAATCTTCGCATTGGGGAATGAGCGGAGCTCACCGCTGTGGTCGCCGTGGCGATGGGTCAGTAGCACCTTGGTTACCTGCTCTGGCTTGTAGCCCAGTGCTGCCAGTGCGTCCATATAGTCGCAGATGTTCTTGCCTGTATAGGCCATCGCTTTCTCATCGACGACTTCCTCAGGGAAGCCTGCAGGCAGACCTGTATCTACGAGGATCACCTCCGTGCCCGTGTCAATGAGATAGTTCTGCAAACTGCCGCGATAGCGAATGTTGTGGTCGAACTTGTCGGGGCCTTCTTCGCCACCGAAGGCGAACGGCTGGGTATAGTACCCGTCGCGTCTGAATTTTACTGCTTTAATTTCCATAATAAGAATGTTTTAGATTGTTTGTTGTTATGATTTTTCCTTTAACATAGCTTCTACCTCGTGACGATGCTCATAGAGGGCGCAGCCACCAGAGTGCTCGCCACCGACGAGATGGACATCGCGCAGCTTTCGGAACAGCGGTGAGGCCAGGGCACCCTTGACGCCCAGTTCGACGACACTACTGTCGCTGAACGGCGAGAAGGGACAAGGCTCTGCTGCGCCGTCTGGACCGATATGGAAGAAGCCGCGGCCAGCAGCCAGACAACCGCCCATGTGCTGTTCGTCGCCAGGGAAGGAGATGATGATGACATCCTCGTAGCGCTCCCGCTGATGGGCCTGCACCGCTTCCATCCTGGCCAAGTCGGCTTCGCCAAATGCCAGATATTCGGTGCCGGCCTCGGTCGGAACGTATTCTACATAGATGATGAGCTTGCAACCGAGGTCACGCAACTGGTCGACGAACTCGTCAGAGGTCACGAGGTCGAAGTTCTCTGTCGTCACCGTGATGCTCGTGCCAAAGAACAGGTCTTCTTCGTGCAACATCCTGACTGACTGCATGGCCCGCTGGTACATTCCCTTGCCGCGACGCTCGTCGGTCGAGTGTTCCATGCCTTCGATACTGATAACGGGAATCATGTTCAGGTGCTTCTTCAGGAACTCGACATACGACGGTCCGATGAGCGTACCGTTGGTAAAGATAGGGAATATCATGTCCTTTACCTCGGCCACAGCCTCAAGGATGTCCTTGCGCATCATGGGTTCGCCGCCTGCCAGCAAGGCAAAGTTAATGCCCAACGATGCCGACTCCTCAAAGATGGCTTTCCACTGGTCAGGCGAAAGGGTGGTCTTTTGTTCTTCTGCACGGTCTGCCGCTATGCCATTGGCACGCGCATAGCAACCCTTGCAATGCAGATTACAGATGGTGGAAATAGAACAAATCAGGAAGGGTGGCACGTCGATGCCCTCCTGCTCCTTCACCTTCTTGCGCCGCTTCTCCGACTTGGCGAAGAGCTGCTGCATGCGGAATGCAAACTTCGCCTCACGGGGATTCGACAATACATTTTTATAGGCCTTGGCCATGATGCGGCTGATACTGCCACTCATATAGGCTGCTAAATCGATGTTCGTCATAGTGTAGACTCGATAAATGATGCCAATGCGTCGTGGTCGGCCTGATTAGGATGGCCAGCCTGAATCGGCCCCATAGAGCCGCGACAGGTGAACTGACGCTCGTCGACCGTAATACCCTGTTTCTCAAATAGTTGTTTGATTTTCGGATAGTTGCTCTCAATGATAGCAGCCGAAGAGAAGCAGATGACGCGGCCCACCTTGTCGGGTGAGAGTGTCTTGATGAACTTCTTGACGCGCCAGTCTACCACGGCGGCATAGACGGCAGAGCCGAAATAAAGCACATCGACATATTCTGTGATGGATTGCTCAATGGTCTCTGCGGGCACGCCCACCTTCTCTGAAACGATAGCGGCCATCTTGCGTGTATGGCCAAATTTGCTGTAATAGCGAATTGCTTTAGTCATTGTTGTCTAATTGTTTTTGTTGTCATATTATATTTTACTTTTCATTCTTCGCTTACTTATCCCATCACCACGTCGAGCACCATCATCAATACGAAACCGATGGCAAAGCCGATGGTGCTGAAATTACTATGCTCACCCTCCGACGCTTCAGGAATCAGTTCCTCTACGACAACGTAGAACATGGCACCTGCGGCAAAGGCCAGCATATAGGGCAATACGGGTGTCATCAGCGAGGCTAACAATACCACGGCCACGCCGCCGATAGGCTCTACGGCTCCGCTGAGGCTGCCGATGACGAACGAGCGCCACTTGCTGTTTCCAGCTGCCCGCATGGGCATGGAGATAATGGCTCCCTCCGGCACGTTCTGAATGGCGATACCGATAGAGACAGCCAACGCACTGGCAAGCGAGAGCCCTGCCGCACCGTTCTCAGCACCAGCAAAAACAACACCCACAGCCATTCCCTCTGGCAGATTATGGATGGTAACGGCCAGCGCCAGCATCGCCGTGCGCGACAAATGCGAGTGGGGGCCCTCGGGTTTGTCGGTGCCAATATGCAGGTGTGGTGTCAATTCGTCTATCAGGAGTAGGAAGCCCATGCCCAGCAGGAAGCCTAAAGCAGCAGGGAATACCGACCAGGCTCCCCTGCCCTCTTCCATCTCCATCGCCGGAATGAGCAGCGACCATACCGAGGCTGCCACCATCACGCCCGAGGCAAAGCCCAGCAGTGACTTTTGCAGACGAGGCGACATTTCGTCTCGCATGAGAAAGACGAATGCCGCCCCGAGCATGGTTCCCAAAAGGGGAATGAGTAGTCCTATGACTAACGCCATATCATTTTGCAGGTTCCCACTTGCAGCGGACGGGCGAAACAATCGCGCCTTCCTTCTTCAACTCTGCGAATGCCTTGTCTACTTCCTTGCGGTCGGCACCCAGTGCCTTCGTCACGTCGCCTGCCGAGACGGGCTTGCCAGCCTCGCGCATAGCCTGTAATACTTTTTCTTTCATAATATGGAGACCCACCCCTTACCCTCCCTGTGAGGGAGGGAGTTGTATGTGTTTGGGGTGGAATTGAATTTAATGGATTAATAATGAATATGATTAGTGAGGTAACCACTCCCTCCCTCACAGGGAGGGTGAGGGGAGGGTCTTTACATCATTGCGGCAAGGAAATTCTCGTAGCCCAGCTTGTCGATGTAGTTGAGGTACTGAGCCATCCAAGCAATGTGCTCCTGCTCGCCGTCAATCCACTTGTAAATCAGCTTCTGCGTGGGATAGTCATCAGCGAAGGCTGCGGCCATCTCGCTCATCATCTTGACAGCCTCTTGGGCTTCGGGCGAGTAGTCGCTCTCAAGCTGCTGCTTCGGGTCGTCGTAGAAGGGGAACTCCTGAGTCTTCATAGCCTCCTGCAGGTCAGCGGGCTTGCAGCCCAGCTCAACCAGGCGCTGCAGCACTTCCTCTGCCTCGTCCCATTCCTCTTCAGCCTCTTCCTTCCACTTGTCGGCCAGCTTGTTCCAGCCCTGCAGACGGCAGTATGCCGAGAAGGCAAAATGTTGCTTACTGTTTCCAAACCAAGCAGCACCAAGTGCGGCAAACTGCTTCAATGCTTCTTCTTTAGTCATAATTCTTTCTTCTTATTAATTGGTTAGTAAATTAAATGTGAGTGCAAAGATATGGCTTTTTCTATATTAAATTACTGTCCGAAACAAACAAAAAATCTACCGGAACAAACATTTTTACATTTTTACTTGCTTTTTTACATCATTTATTTTACCTTTGCTGCTGATATGTATAAGTTGAGGAATTACTTGACATCAGTTCTCGGCATGTCGCACGACGATGTGGTTTCCAACGAGTTGTATTGCGCAGAGAGCAACACACGCCTGACGTTTCTCACCAACGAGATGCAGGAAACGCTGGCTGGCTACTCCTATACACTAGTGCACGACGGCTGGCTGGAACTGCTTTACAATGACCGTATGCTGACGTTGAAAAAGGGCGACCTGATGATCTATTCGCCTGGGGTGCAAATCAGAATCATCCGTGGGTCGGTGAACTACCATTCTGTCTGCCTGATTATCGACGAACAGGCGGCACTCGAAATTCCCAGTGTGCGCGATGTGGTGCACACGGCCTATCAGCCGATAGCAGAGCTCGGACGTCCCATCATCCATCTGGACGACGGACAGGCTGTCCACTTCTGGCAGCACATGCTTGAGATTATCCGCTATCTGCACTCCAGCCACCGCTACCTGCACGAGGCACTGCGCACGCTGTTCACCCAGTTTGTCCTGGACCTGATGGATGCCATGGCCCAGAACATCGGGCCCGGACAAGTAAGCGAGCGCACAACGGAGCAGTTCATCGCTTTCATGCGCTTACTGAACCAGCACTTCATCGCGCATCACGACATTGGCTTCTATGCCGGCCAGCTGCACATCACCACCATACACCTGTCGCGCATCGTCCGCCTGGTGACGGGCCGCACCGTGGTAGACTACATCAACCAGATGCTGCTGATGGAAGCCTCGTGGCTGTTGCAGACCACCGACCTTAGCATAGCTGCCATCTCTGAGCGGCTGCACTTCTCCGACCAGAGCAGCTTCGGCCGCTTCTTCACGCGCATGAAAGGCATCTCGCCAAAAACCTACAGGATGGAACACTTGCCCTTGCGCTCACAACACAAAAAAACAGGCAGCATTAAAAATTTAACTCTATAGATGGAATATATTCAAATATTTTCAGTACTTTTGCCCCCAAATTGTCTATAGCAAAAAAACTACAACAATAACATATTATTATATTAACTGAACTTTCGCAAGTGATGGCACACCTGCATAATTTAACATAAAATAGGAATAAAAATAGCTTCGAAGTTTGCTCAACTCACTGAAAATGAGTAACTTTATACTCGCCAAAGAATAAAGTACAAACTTAGAA
>JAFTFX010000019.1 GCA_017458225.1 Prevotella sp.
CCTTCATGCGGTTGATCTCGTCCTGCGAGAGGCCCGAGCTGGCCTCGATGCGGATGGCCTGCTCCTTGCCAGTGGCCTTGTCCTTGGCGCTGACCTTCAAGATGCCGTTGGCGTCGATGTCGAACGTCACCTCAATCTGAGGCACACCGCGACGGGCGGGGGCAATGCCGGTGAGGTTGAACTGGCCGATGCTCTTGTTCTGTGCGGCCATGGGGCGTTCGCCCTGCAGCACATGGATGGTCACCTCGGTCTGGTTGTCGGCTGCGGTCGAGAAAGTCTCGCTCTTCTTGCAGGGGATGGTCGAGTTGGCCTCGATAAGTTTAGTCATCACGCCGCCGAGGGTCTCGATGCCCAGCGTCAGCGGAGTAACGTCGAGCAGCACGATGTCCTGACCAGTCTCCTGGTTGAGAATGGCACCCTGAATGGCTGCGCCTACAGCTACCACCTCGTCGGGGTTCACGCCCTTTGAAGGCTCCTTGCCGAAGTAGTTCTTCACCAGTGTCTGCACTGCAGGAATACGGCTCGAACCACCTACGAGGATAACTTCGTCGATATCGTTGACAGAAATGCCTGCGTCGCGAACGGCGTTCTGGCAGGGAACGAGACAAGCCTGAATCAGGTTGTGAGCCAGCTGCTCGAACTTAGCACGGGTCAAAGTCTTGATCAAGTGCTTAGGACCTGCGGCCGTAGCGGTGATATAAGGCAGGTTGATCTCGGTAGAGGTCGAAGACGAAAGCTCGATCTTGGCCTTCTCGGCAGCCTCCTTCAGACGCTGCATGGCCATGGGGTCGCTCTTCAGGTCGGCACCCTCGTCGTGACGGAACTCGTCGACGAGCCAGTCGATGATGACCTGGTCGAAGTCGTCGCCGCCCAGGTGGGTGTCACCGTTGGTGCTGAGCACTTCGAACACACCGCCGCCGAAGTCGAGGATAGAGATATCGAACGTACCGCCACCGAGGTCGAAGACGGCAATCTTCATGTCCTTGTTGGTCTTGTCGATACCGTAGGCCAGGGCAGCAGCCGTAGGCTCGTTGACGATACGACGCACGTTCAGACCTGCAATCTGACCAGCCTCCTTGGTGGCCTGACGCTGCGAGTCGCTGAAGTAGGCAGGCACGGTGATGACGGCCTCGGTCACTTCCTGTCCCAGATAGTCCTCGGCGGTCTTCTTCATCTTCTGCAGCACCATGGCCGAGATTTCCTGCGGCGTGTACTTGCGACCGTCGATGTCTACACGGGGATAGCCGCCCTCATTAACTACCTTAAAAGGTACGCGCGAGATTTCTTTCTCCGTCTGCTGCCAGGTCTCGCCCATGAAGCGCTTGATGGAGTAGATGGTCTTCTGCGGGTTGGTGATGGCCTGACGCTTGGCAGGATCGCCAATCTTGCGCTCGCCATTCTCAACAAAGCCTACTACTGAAGGCGTGGTGCGCTTGCCCTCGCTGTTGGCGATGACGACAGGCTCGTTGCCTTCGAAAACAGATACACACGAGTTGGTTGTACCTAAGTCAATTCCAATAATCTTTCCCATAATTGTATTTTTTTATTGTTAATATTCATTTTTGCGGCATTTAGCCGTTAATTAATTAGCAAAGCGTATGCCAAAAGTATAAATTTTCACAAGAAACTGCCATTTGTCACGCCATTTTGTCATAAGAATGAAAACTTTTTCCTATCTTTGCATCGCTTTATTCACTCAGAAAAGTAGTATCAGCATGGTTAGAAAACTATTTTTTGTGTTGGCCATGACCCTCATGGCACATTCTCTTGAAGCCCAAGTGAAAAGAAACGAACCTGTTCGTGACCCTAATAATAAGTATCTGGTATGGACTGGTAATGTGAGGAAGGCCGACATCAACAGTTCTCAAAAAGTAGACTCTGTAGGCCTGGCCACGACCGAGGTGCAGAAAGCACAGTCGTTCATGGAGCGCTACTTCCCCTTCCGGAGCATGTGCGATTGGAAGCCGGGCATGCGCTTCATGGTGTTGCCCGACAAAAAGGACATGGTGGTGAGAACCTTTACCGACAGTCTTACGCAAGAGCTGGTGAGCAGCATATCGCTGCGCTACAAGGTGATGGTCTATACCGGCATTGCACGCGACGTGCTGCACGATCGCGTGCTGTTCAGGGAAGAGAAGACCAACAAGAGCTACTATTACGAACTGCCCACCAAGTCGTTTGAGGACTATTGCTACACCAAACGCGGCGTGCCCACGCTGGCCTATCTCGACGAGGTAGACACGGCAATGGTCTATCTGGTAGGCAAGCAGCTGGAGACCTCGTTCGCGCAGTATAACATCGACGTGAGCACAACGAGCTATGGCTACGACAAAGTGCCGGTGAACAAAGGCACCGCTGTGGTGGTGAAGGCCGTTGGCGTGGGTAACCGCAGTTTCCCCGTGAAGCTGATTGTGGAAGACAAGGACGGTAACCAGTTCTATCAGAACGTGGCCATCAGCCGTACCAATAGCGGACTGAGCGATGAGGAGTTCGAGGACTTGGACAACAAGAAACACCTCTTCTCTGAGTCGTTCCGCATGCTGGGCGACGATGTTGCCGTTACTTCCGACGAGTATAATCACTACATAGGCAAGGCCGTCGTGACGCTCTATTCCACCATCATGCTCAACAAGTATGGCATGGAAGAAGACGTTCCACGCCTGTCGGAGTTCACAATCAAGTCGATTGTGGCAATGGGTGGCAGCGACTACGTCACTTTGACACTTGAGAAAGGCGACAAGACCTTTACGAAGGCTGTGACGTTTGTTCGCCACTCGTCGTTGACCGACGGCTTGGCAATAGACCGCCGTGAAGACTATTTCGGCTCGCTGTTCCGCATGGGCTCGCTCGATATGGAGGGCGTGCGTGCCACGAACATGTCGTACATTCGTCAGGGCATTGTGAAGCCCGGCTTTACTGAGGAAGAGGTGCTGCTGGCTTTGGGCGAGCCTGATGATCACGGCACGTCTTCGCGCGGCACGGCTTACACGTGGATCTACAAGTCGATGATCAACCGCACGCAGTGCACCGTGTTCTTCAACAACACCACTCGCCGAGTGACGAGCGTGAAGTAGAAAAAAAAGGAGGAGGGAACTGTGACAGATTGTCAGTTCCCTCCTCTTTTTTTTTATGCCAGCGCTTCTTGCGCTTTGTGCCAGCGTTTCTCTCGTCGCCGACTCCTTTTACTTGTTCACGTCCTTCAGGGCTTCCATGATCTGTGCCTCCAGTTCCTCGCACAGTTCGGGGTTGTCCTTCAGCAGTTCCTTGGTGGCATCGCGGCCCTGTGCCAGCTTCGATTCGCCGTAGCTGAACCACGAGCCGCTCTTCTTGATGATGCCGTACTCAACGCCCAGGTCTACAATCTCGCCAATCTTCGAGATGCCTTCGCCGAACGTAATCTCGAACTCAGCCTTGCGGAAGGGAGGGGCCACCTTGTTCTTCACCACCTTTACGCGCACCTGGTTGCCAATGACGTTGTCGCCGTCCTTGATGCTGGTGACGCGACGGATGTCCAGACGCACCGATGCGTAGAATTTCAGGGCATTGCCGCCCGTAGTGGTCTCGGGGTTGCCGAACATCACGCCGATCTTCTCGCGCAGCTGGTTGATGAAGATGCAGGTGGTGTTGGTCTTGGCGATGGTCGAGGTCACCTTGCGCAGTGCCTGGCTCATCAGTCGGGCATGCAGGCCTACGGCCGAATCGCCCATGTCGCCCTCAATCTCCTTCTTCGGAGTGAGCGCAGCCACTGAGTCGATGACGATGATGTCGATGGCAGCCGAACGAATGAGCTGGTCGGCAATCTCAAGTGCCTGCTCGCCGTTGTCGGGCTGCGAAATGTACAGGTTGTCGATGTCTACACCCAGCTTCTGTGCGTAGAAGCGGTCGAAAGCATGCTCGGCATCGATGAAAGCGGCAATGCCACCGGCTTTCTGGCACTCTGCGATGGCATGGATGGCCAGTGTGGTCTTGCCCGACGACTCGGGACCGTAGATCTCGATGATGCGGCCTTTGGGGTAGCCGCCCACGCCCAGTGCGGCATTCAGGCCGATGGACCCCGTGGAGATTACCTCTACATTCTCTATTTTCTCTTCGCCCATGCGCATGATGCTGCCCTTGCCGAAGTCCTTCTCAATCTTCGACATGGCAGCCTGCAGGGCTTTCAGCTTCTCCTGCTGAGGGGTGAGGGCCTCCGTGCCCTCAGTTTCTTTCTTTGCCATAGTGATATTTATGCTAAATGAATTGTTGTCGCAAACTATTCTTGTATGTGGCAAGTCTCACAAGCGTAACCAGAAGAACGGCATCCGTCCATTGTCTCCCAGCATGTGCCATGGCCGTCGTGGTAGCGATAACCACAGCAGACCTTTGCTGACGAACAGTAGTAGGGAGCATCGTCTTTCTTACACTTCTTCTTGTCATCATCGTCATCGCTGCAGGCGATGAAAGCTGTTGTGCAGGCTACCGTCATGATGCCGAGCAGCACAGTCGTCAAAAATTCTTTCTTCATAGTTCTTTTGTTTGTTTGGTTAATAATATCTCGTCGTTACTCATCTCCAAGTATACTGACTTGAAGGTGTACACATTTGGAACGGTCTGCTCTATGACATACTTTATTTTCCCATCTTCGATGTAGATAAGCGTAGGCAGGTAGCGCACGAAGCCAGCCAGGCCGTCGCCTATCTCGATGGGCGTGAAGTCGATGTCTACAAGTTTGCGTGCCCGCCCGCTCTTGTCGGGTGTCACCGTCAGTGCCACAAAATGGTCGGCCACCCCCGTCCTGTACTGCTTCACATTCTCAATGCTGTTGATGCACCCGTTGCAGGTGTAAGAGAATACCCATACGACATAGGTGGAACTGGGGTCTACGTGTATGTATTCTCCAAGTGGTGTCTTGTTGACTTCCAGCCCTATCAGCTTGTGGGGCCTTGACATCTTGTTCATGTAGAACGTTGATGGAGCCCATGTGTTGCCCGACCAGAATGTTCCAGCCAGAACCATCACAGCCACAAGGGCAATTTTCAAACGGCTCAGGTTACTGTCTTTCTTGTGTGTGCATCGCCGCTCGTATGCGAAGACTGCCACAGCCAGCAACAGCAGGAACACATTGCGCAGATAGGTGGCCCATGCCGGCATCTTCATCCCCATCTCTCCGTAGCATCCGCAGTCTACCACTCCGTTCACTATGTTGGCATAAGCATAGGCCGCCGTAAACACCAGCAGCATCACAATGCTTGCAAAGGCATTGACACTCGGGGCCAAACGAAACACCAGGCAGGCACCTACTATCATTTCGGCCACGATGATCACAGGCGCAAGAATGGAGAACCACTCCAGGCCATAGCTGGAAATCAGCTCTCCGAAGCCTGCAGCATTCATCATCTTTCCTACCGAAGACAGTATGAAGAACGACCCCAATATGATTCGCATCATGTGAACGATGATTGCGGGTTGTCTTGCCGTCCCGTGTAGCCATCTTTTCATAGCGAGTGTACAAACAGTGATTAAATACGCTTACAAAGATATGTTCTTTTCCTTAAATAAAAAAATAACAGGCAAAAAAAATGAAAAAAAGTGTTGAAATGGCCTACGAGCGGGATGACGGCAGGCTGCAGCTGGCCGTGAAGTAGTCGTAGGCATAGTCGAAGTTCTTGATGGCCTTGGCAATGTCGTCGTGGTTATAGTCGGGCTGGTCGGTGTATAGTTCCTGACGGAAAATCTCTACGATGCGGAACAGGTTCTTCAAGAGCAACTCCTTGTCCTGCAACACCTTTCGGCCATTCTCGGCAGGGCACTGGGAATACATCTGCACAATGCTCGATACGCACTCGCTGACCTCGCGGACATGCTGGCTACTGGTGTGCATGGCGATATACGATGTCTGGAACTGCAGCCGCAGGGCCTCGTCGGGGGTTACGGCTTCTTCCTTCAGCACGTCGTAGAGGGCTTGCAGGAACTCCTGATAGATGCGCAGCTTCTCGCGGAACACCTCCGAGCTGCGCTCGCGCTCAATGTCGCTGTTGGTCTGACTGTTCAGCAGCAGGTTGGTGATGATTATGGTGATGATAACCCCCAGGATGGCCGAGAACATCTGGAACCACAGGTCGGCCTCGGAGAACAGCTGGAACACCACAGCAATGACCACTGCTATGATTCCCAGCACAATAGAAATGATTGTGTTCTTGTTCATGTTTTTATTTGGTTTTGATTTTAATCTCACGGCATCCCTGTCGTCACAGTTTGGCGAGCAGGCCTTCGCAGCCCTCAAGCACATCGCGCCAGGTGGCCTCGAAATTGCCTGTATACCAAGGGTCGGCCACTTCGCCGGGACGCCGGGTGAAGTCCATGAGCAGGTGTACTTTCCCGTCGGGGTCGCCGCCGGCAATGCGGTTGATGTTGCGAATATTCCACTGATCCATGCCGATGATGAGGTCGAAGCGGTCGTAGTCGGCGCGCGTCATCTGGCGGGCCGTCTTTCCCTTGCACGAGATGCCGTGCTCGGCCAGCTCCAAGCGTGTAGGGGGATACACCGCGTTGCCGATTTCCTCGGTCGACGTGGCTGCCGACTCAATATAGAACTCCTGCTCGCGACTGGCCTTCCTGACCAGGTCCTTCATCACAAACTCCGCCATCGGACTGCGGCAGATATTACCATGACAGACAAAAAGTATCTTTTTTAAAGCCATTATAAATGATTGTTGTTGACATGCTCAGACTAAGTGTTTGTGCGCTTAGCACTTTGAACTATAATTACAGGAAAACCAGCAAATATAGTATACCCAGGACTATCACCAGAGCAATCAGCCATAATATCTGCAACAAAAGGTGGGAAGTGGCTCTGTTCGTATAATCAAGACGCAGTATGAGGGTGTGATAGTCTATGTGGCAGCCATACCAAAATGAGAATTTCTTACTGTCCAGATTGCTGTTCCGGAGCATCCAATTGTGCTTTCGCCACTTCAGCTTGAAACGCCGTCTGAGAATCCTAGAGCGTGGTATGATGTAAAGCACATAGCCAAGAAGACCCAAAGCACCTATAATTCCCATATCGTAGAGAATCATGGTGTTATCGAGGTGGTCAGGATCTAATCGAGGTATGTCCACAAAAATAGTGATGAGCTTCAAACAGGTGAAGACAAACGTAAGCAGCCACATGAACAGCACTGATATGTTGTGCTGTGACAGCAGCGTAGTGACAATTGTCTTCCATCGGGATGTCATGAAGCGCACTTCCTCTTCTAGAATGCCGCAGAAGGCCAGTGCCTTGGAGGTTGTATCCTTGTCCACCAGTCCGTTGGCTTCAAACACATGGATAAAGGCCTTGGCATAGAGAATGACACCTTCGGCTTCAACCGTGTAGCTAGAAAAACCACTGCGCTTCAACTTGATGACAGGCACGAGGAAGGCATCTAACTGATGCCTAAACACCCGATGCAAGTCTAGCGTGTCTCCTGCCTTGGCTGGATGCAGGTTGGATGCAGGCAAATAGGTGTCATGGTCGTCGTTATGATGATAATTGGAGTGGAACAGATATTTCACATAGTTCATTGCAACCTTGAACAGCCGATGTATCGGTATGTGCGTGGTGTAGTCGCTGTCAGTGCCAGGAGTGGCATAGACAGACCTATAGATAGGCAGGGAATCGTCTTTCAGCAGCAGAATGCCATCGCGTGTCAGCGCTACGTCAAAGCAAAAAGTTGGCCGTGGGTTCTTGTCGTCGGTCTCTATCTGTTTGGACAATGCACAGAGTCGTTGCCAACTGGTAAACATACCTGAACGCTGGGCCTCTAACACTTCCATCGAGTCGGCCAACACGTTGAACGAATCATCGAAATTTTTCTTCGCATGTGTCAATTCCTTCAACTGCGTCAGAAAGGAAACCTCTAAATCAGTCAGCGTGCGAGACTCTTCAATCAGAATAATCATCCTGCCTAACAGCAAGCCTTTGTCCTGCATGTATGTAGACAGATCGTTATCATCTGCCAAATGATATTTGTCCAGAAACGTCTGCTCTACATCGGGATTATTAATAGACCCAAGAAAGATATATCGAAAGGTGCGGACATAGTTGCTGCCTGCCTTGCTGTCGTTGGTCGTCAGCAGCGAACTGGCAACCACATAATGCTCAGAATGGAAATCGCGGTTTTTCTTGAACTTAACGGAATACTTATCAACATCACCTAGAATGCTTCGGGCATCGTTGATCACCTCAAGCGACAACGTACCCCTGATGGTTGGAACCCAACCAATGCAATCAAACCGGCTTATCAGATTCTGAAGAACAGGCATACGGCATCTTTGCACTACAATTAGAAAGGAAGAATGAGCGACTGGTCGGCCTCAAGTTTCTTGTCCTTCTTGTTGTAGACAATGCCATGACGCTGCTTCGACACGTCATACTTACCCTTACCATCCCACAATGCCATCAGATTGAAAGTGCCTTCAACAAATTTCTTTATAAGGAACATTGCAACGACGATAAGTGCTGTTATAAGCAAAATTCGTATAACCATAAGGCAGGCTACAATATAGGTTGATAATTAGGGTTTTCTTATTAATTCGAAAGCAAAATTAGTGATACTGAGCGAATTAGCATCATCATTTGCCATTTTTTTCTTCTATTTGTGTCAAAATTTATACTTTTTTCACGTTTTGGCAAGAATATTTTCTGGGAAAAGGACGTTTTTGTTCATTTTTCATGCATTAACGTCTCCTTCGAGAAAAGGTGGCGTGTCACCAAAGCCGGAGATATTAATCTTGTCGGTCTTGTTCTTCAATAAGATATAGTAGACATGTCGAGTTCCCCACTCGCCACTAGGCATGTCGCTCTCGCGCTTTACCAAAGACATCACCTAAATCTTTCTTTGCCACATATTCACGATTATAGAGTGCCAGCAACTCCTGATTGCGCTGTTCATCGGGAGTAGGCTGTTGAAGTGGTAATGTTGTATTTGATGCTGTTGGTGGTGCTTGTTCGGTAACAAATGTGTCTTTGTCGCCATTCTCATAGTTGATGGCCAGAATTTCTGCCTTACTGATGGTATAGACAGGGCCGTCGGGGTTGGAGAACTTTTTATACTTGATATTGTCGCTGTTAACCTCGGTCACCTTCGATTGGATGATGCTGCCATCTTTTTTCACTATTTTTGCCTACACTGCTGTCACTCCTGCCATAACAGCCTGACTGCTGTATGGCAACGAGCGTCAGTTCTCGCTGCAATGAACGTCAAATCTCACTGTAATTAATACTGAATCTCGCTGCAATTAATATTGAATCTCACTGTAATCTGCGTCAGTTCTCACCGTAACGAACGTCAAATTACAGCGAGAAGCAGTATTAACTGCAGCGGAATGTGATATTAGCTGTTTTGAAATTTCAGAGAACCGTCCCCTGGTCATTTGTGGAGACTATGGGAAACTACACTGCAATAAGGCGCTGCCCAACCGTGTGAAGTACAGATCTTATTTGTTGCATGCGTTCTTTGCTGGGTGTCTGCATGCCATAGATAAACCTGTCAAGCAGGCTTTTATGTATGCCAATGTCTTTTGCGACAGCCGATATGTCCAATTGAGGAAATTGTATGAAGATACGAGCAACCTCATTGTCTAGATTAGGCTCGGTGGTGTCGTAGAAACTGCTAATGTGAAGGTCTTCATCAAGTGAATCCCAATGGATGTCGTCGCCAAAACGGCCTATACGCATGTCACTCCGTTCCTTATCGCTTGCATCCTTTAGCGTAGGGAAAGCTTCAAGAGGGCGACTAAGTGTCCTTTGCTGATTTGTGTTAATAAAGATACGGCCGTTTTCAAACCAAACTTTTTCTATCTTCTCCATACTCTTCAGTCTTTTTGGTCAATATGTTCATGCCATTTCTCAATGAAGTCTTCTCTAAAGGCTTCACACAGAGTCAGGGCTTTCTTTATGTCTTTTGCTTTCATTCCTTCGTTCTTAAAGAGCTCAACAACAGGGTCTAATAATATCTTTGCTCTGCCGTCTCCATTCTCTACATGAACATGTATGGGGGAGTGATCGTCGAATAAAACCAGAAGCGAAGTCCAAATATTGTCAGCAGCGTAGGCATAGTATCCTTTTTCTGGCAAAGATAAAGATAATTTCTGTCTCTTCCAAATATTTAGAAGAAAATGTTGTTTGTCCATTATCCCAAACAGTCACTTCCGTCCCTCAATGGCTATTGTGTCCACACCATAAATGGCCTGCTCTCGCAGTGAGGGCAGGCCATTGGGGGGTAATGTCATCTTATCTTTTACATCCCGGCTTGATAGAGTCCTTTGACGTACCAGTTGATTTCACGTTGCTTAATATCATAAGATTCTTCCTCTTGCACAAGTTTCATGGTTGTGCCTTCGAAGGAATAGTTCCACTGATCGGCACCAATCATTGAAATGTAGGTAAGGACACCGTTCTGAGCCGTGAATGAACCAGTGATACCACTCTCTTCGTCGTTACTGCCCATGAAGCTTCCGTCTGCATTGAAAGTCACGGTTGTCCACTCTGGCTCGTCACGGGTGTAAACAGTATATTCTCCTGTTTCTACACCATTGACAATGATGTAGTTGCGGGTTCTTGTTGCCGATTCGTCCTTCCAGTGGTCTGTGAGCACACCATGGTCCCATGTCCATCCTTCTCCGATAGTACTTGTCCAGGTGCCCAGCACTCTTGAGTCTACAAGTGAGTTGGTCTTGCCGTCGTCATCATCGTCATCGTCGCTGCCGCATGAAGCGAAGCCAGCACATACCACGGCCATGATCATCATGGCAAACATGCTAAAATAAAATTTTTTCATCATGGTTTGTAATTAATTGTTTGTAATAAAATAAAGTATATATTTCCTATTTTATGGTTCTTGTAAAGTTGATGCGGAAGCAAGGGCCTGACATGTTAATCTTGTCCAGATAGATATTGTCAATAATGGTCTCTTTGGCCTTTGATGCGAATTCGTAGCCCAGTCTGAAATCTACGTAGCTGTTGGCTGAAGAGCGGAGAGACATACCGATAGTGGGAGTGACGAAAAGGCCTGAAGTTTTCTTTCGCTTTGACTGAAAACCTGTGGTGTAGTCGTTATCGTAAAATCCTAAGTCGCAAGCGAAGAAAGGTGACCATAGATTGTCGTTACTTCTATATTGACCACGGGCGAAGAACCTGTGCTGAGTATATTCATTATCTCTCATGTTCCCACCAAATCCGTAGCCGGCACCAACGCTGAGCAGCTGCGTGATTTTATATGAACCGATAAGGGAACCATTGATAAATGTGATGTCAGAAGAATACGAGGCACCTGTTTCTATGCCAACCTGAAAACAATGCTCGTGTGAAGGGGGTAGTTCTCTTTTTATAACATCTTTGTGGAAGCTCAGCCCTATTTTAACACCAAGTTGGTCATAGCCATTGCCTCCTTTGGTCATGATGCCCCTTGTGTAGCCAGCCATCAGCATTAGATCAGTACGCTTTGATAAGGGAAATTGTAGTCCTGGCATGAGTTGCAGTATCACAGAAGATAGGTCGGAATTGCCAGTGTTCAGTGAGAAACCTGCCCTGAACATGAACAGCGGTACAACACTTGATGGCGTGGAAGACGGGAAAAAGGCTTTTATATTTGTTGTTATGGGAATATGTGTGTCGCCGTTGCTGCTCATCGGTATGCTTATACCTGCGCCGCCGCCCCAATACAGGTTTTTATTAAATCGCTTTCCTATTTCCACTTCTATTGGTAAAGCACCTGTCGAACCTTTCTCTAACGGGAAATCATAGCCAGTATAAAAGCCAAATACCAAGCCGCGATAAGATTTCTCGGAATAGCTGTTTTCTTGGTCTTGTCGGTAGGTGTTTTCTTGATATTGCTTCCTTTGCTTGCCAGATTCAATATTGTTTGAAGTGGTCTGAGAGCGCTTCTTTTTGTCCTCTTGGTCACTTTTTACTTTTTCCAAATACGAAGCACTGACATAACATGTTCTTCTTTTGTAGTTGATGGCGGCCCATCCGTCTTTTATTCCTGATACGGTGACGGTTGCTCCTTCGCTTATTTTACCAATGATGGCACCTTGTGTAGAGGGCGATGTTCGCACATTTAGATTTTTCGCTTTTACCTTAAATTCTTCCTGAGCCATCGCTGCTATTGCAATCAGGAAGGATATGAAACATAATAGGAGTCTTTTCATAGATAATAAAAAAGGCGGAACCATTCGATGCTTATCTGAACTCAGGTTACCGCCAAGTGACCATTTACCAAAACAAGCAAGAATAGCTCACGCCTCTGCGACGTGAGCCTTCTGTCTGCTTGTTCTCTTGGTAGAAATATTGGCGGTATTCGAGTCCAAAGAACAAGAGCTAAAAGCTCAATATCTATGTTTCAAAGTATTCGAACAGAAACGCTATTCTGTATATATTAATAATGTGTATCCTACCATCATTAAGGCGATGGAGATAAGGGAAATGCCCCACCCCTCCTCTCTTTGATTGGGAGTAAGGGATGGGGCTAAAACTATTAGTCAGCCATCTTTGCCTTGATCATCTCGCGGTTCAGACGGGCGATGTTGGCGATGGTCTCGTTCTTCGGGCAGACAGCCTCGCAGGCGCGGGTGTTGGTACAGTTACCGAAGCCGAGCTCGTCCATCTTGGCAATCATGTTCTTCACGCGGCGGGCAGCCTCTACGCGGCCCTGGGGAAGCAGGGCGAGCTGAGAGACCTTCGACGACACGAAGAGCATGGCGGAGCCGTTCTTACAAGCAGCGACGCAAGCACCACAGCCGATGCAGCTGGCGCAGTCCATAGCCTCGTCGGCATCCTCTTTGGGAATGAGGATGGCATTGGCATCCTGGGCCTGACCGGTGCGGATGGTGGTGTAGCCGCCGGCCTGGATGATTTTGTCGAAGGCGTTGCGGTCTACCATACAGTCCTTAATCACAGGGAAAGCGGCAGAGCGCCAGGGCTCCACGGTGATCACGTCGCCATCGTTGAAACGGCGCATGTAGAGCTGACAGGTGGTGGCACCGCGCTCGGTCTTGCCGTGAGGAGTACCGTTGATGTAAAGCGAGCACATGCCGCAGATGCCCTCGCGGCAGTCGTGGTCGAACACGAAGGGTTCCTTGCCCTCGTTGATGAGGTTCTCGTTCAGGATGTCGAGCATCTCGAGGAACGAGGTGTCATCGGGGATGTCCTTCATTTCGTAGCTGTCAAAGTGACCCGCATCTTTCGGACCATTCTGACGCCAGAATTTAATCGTAAAACTGATATTTTTTGCCATAATTGGAACCCCCCTCTTATCCCCCCGAAGGGGGGAGGCCGTAACAGGGGTTTGGGCCTTGGTTTCCTTTCATCCCCCCCTCGGGGGGACGGAGGGGGGTCTTAGTTCTTGTAATTTCTTGTCTGTACCTTGATAGCCTCATATTCCAGCGGCTCCTTGATGAGAGTAGGCTCGTTGCCCTTGCCCTGATACTCCCAGCAGCCTACGTAGAAGTAGTTCTCGTCGTCGCGCTTGGCCTCGCCTTCCTCGGTCTGGTACTCCTCGCGGAAGTGACCGCCGCAGCTCTCGTTACGTGAAAGGGCATCGAAGGCAACCAGCTGACCCATGGTGAAGAAGTCGCGCAGGTGGATAGCCTTGTCGAGCTCTACGTTCAGCCCCTCCTTCGTGCCGGGCACGAACAGGTTGGTGTCGAACTCCTTCTCCAGGTCGTGCATCTTCTTCAGACCGGTCTTCAGACCCTCGGCGGTGCGACCCATACCAACATACTCCCACATGATGTGGCCGAGCTCCTTGTGGATAGAGTCGACAGAGCGCTTGCCCTTGATGTTCAGCAGGCGGTCGAGCTCAGCGTCGACCTTCTTCTCGGCCTCGGCAAACTCAGGCAGCTCGGTCGATACCTTCGGCCATACAGCCTGGTCGGCCAGATAGTTCTGGATGGTATAAGGCAGCACGAAGTAACCGTCGGCCAAGCCCTGCATCAGAGCGCTGGCACCCAGACGGTTGGCACCGTGGTCAGAGAAGTTGCACTCGCCGATGGCGAACAGACCAGGGATAGAGGTCTGCAGTTCGTAGTCTACCCAGATGCCGCCCATGGTGTAGTGGATGGCGGGATAGATCATCATCGGCTTGTAGTACTTCACACCGTTGATCTCGTTGGCAACATCGCCAGGGAACACGTCGGTGATCTCCTCGTACATCTCGAACAGGTTGCCGTAGCGCTGCATGATGATGTCGAGACCCAGACGGTTGATAGACTCAGAGAAGTCGAGGAACACAGCCAGACCCGTGTTGTTCACGCCGAAGCCCTTGTCGCAGCGCTCCTTAGCGGCACGGCTGGCCACGTCGCGAGGCACCAGGTTGCCGAAGGCGGGATAGCGGCGCTCCAGATAGTAGTCACGATCCTCTTCGGGAATCTCCCAGCCCTGCTTCGTACCCTGCTGCAGAGCCTTGGCATCCTCAATCTTCTTGGGCACCCAGATGCGGCCGTCGTTACGTAGCGACTCTGACATCAGCGTCAGCTTAGACTGCTTGTCGCCATGAACGGGGATACAGGTGGGGTGAATCTGAACGTAAGAGGGGTTTGCAAAGTAGGCACCCTTGCGATAGCACTGAACAGCAGCGGTGCAGTTGCAACCCATGGCGTTGGTGGAGAGGAAGTAGGTGTTGCCATAACCGCCAGTAGCGATAACAACAGCATTAGCCGAGAAGCGCTCCAGCTTACCAGTAGTCAGGTTCTTGGCAATGATGCCACGGGCGCGGTCGTCAACGATGACCACATCCTCCATCTCATAACGGGTGTAGAGCTTCACCTTGCCGGCCTGTACCTGAGCAGAGAGTGAGCTGTAAGCACCGAGCAGCAACTGCTGACCGGTCTGACCCTTGGCATAGAACGTACGGCTCACCTGAGCACCACCGAACGAACGGTTGGCCAGCATGCCGCCATACTCACGGGCAAAGGGAACACCCTGAGCCACGCACTGGTCGATGATGTTGTTCGACACCTCAGCCAGACGATACACATTAGCTTCGCGAGCGCGGTAGTCGCCACCCTTCACGGTGTCGTAGAACAGACGATAGACCGAGTCACCATCGTTCTGATAGCACTTGGCGGCGTTGATACCACCCTGGGCAGCGATAGAGTGAGCGCGACGGGGCGAGTCCTGAATGCACAGGTTGATGACGTTGAAGCCCATCTCGCCGAGTGAGGCGGCTGCCGATGCACCGGCCAGACCAGTACCCACGACAATCACGTCGAGCTTCAGCTTGTTCTTCGGGTTCACCAGGCGCTGGTGTGCCTTATATTCCTTCCATTTCTCAGGTACTGGACCTGCGGGAATCTTTGAATCAATTACTTTTGCCATAGTTGTATTTGACTATTTTACGATTTTACGATTTCACAATTAATTACTGACAGCAGGCGGCAGCCTCTTTGCAGCAGTCGGCTGCTCCGCAGCAAGCTTCGTTCAGCGAGGGGGCACAACCGAAGGCGAAAGCCAGCACAACCACGGTGAAGCACAGCATGAGCAGGCTGACGTAGATCAGACCAATGCAGTGCCAGCGCTTCTGCCAGATCTTACCACTGATGCCCAGTGTCTGCATGGCGCTCCAGAAGCCGTGAGCCAGGTGGAACCAGATGGCACCGAACCAAACGAGATAGACCAATACCCATCCCCAGCAGCTGAACGTCTCCTGAATCCAGCCAAAGCCGTCGCTCGGGCTCAACAGACGGGGAGCGCCGACGATCTCGGCCCACATCATGTTGTACCAGAAGTTGAACAGGTGAATGCCCAAGCCAATCAGGATGATCAAGCCCAGCACCAGCATGTTCTTGGAGTACCACTCTACCTTGCCGGCATTGACCGTGGTAGCCACTTCGTAGCGATTCTCGCCACGGGCCTTGAGGTTCTGAGCCGTCAGGATGAAGGCAAAGACAATGTGAATCACAGCCAGGGCTGCCAGACCGAGTGTTGCCACGATGGCATACCAGTTGGCACCCAGCATTTCGCAAATCATGTTGTAACCCTCAGCCGAGAACAGCGCCACAACGTTCATTGCACAGTGGAATGTCAAGAACAGAATGAGCGCAATACCCGTTACGGACATTACAACTTTTCTACCAATTGATGAATTGATTAACCACATAAGATATTGAAATTAAAAATAAAAAATACTTAGTATTAAGTACGCATGTGCGCAATTTAGGCTACAAAATTAATTAAAAAACATGAAACCGCAAACGTTTGCGCCAAGAAAAGTGATATTTATTGCATTATTTTTACGTTTTCCAGATATCAAGACGCTGTTTTTCGGAAATGGGCGGAAGTGTTATTAACATTTAATGATGACCATTTTCTTGCCGATTTGGTAAAAAATGCCTACCTTTGCAGGCTTGCAATTGAGAAAAACGTATAAAAACTGAATATTATATGAAGAAATTATTTGTAATGTTGTCACTTCTGGTCTTGGCATTGGCCGTTGAGGCTGTTCCTGCCAAGCGCGGCATGTGGACCACCATCCGACTGGCTGACGGCACCGAAGTGCGTGTAGAGAAAATGGGCGACGAGCACCAGCACTGGCTGCAAGCAGCCGATGGCACCTGCTACGTGGCCAGTGGCGATGCCTATGTTCAACAAGACAGCGAAGCCTTGCAGGCTCGTCGCGAGGCCCGCATGGCCCAGCGCAATGCCAAGCGCAAGGCTATCTATGCCTCGACCACCGATGGTCTGGGGCAGAAGGGCATGATGAGTATGGGCGCAGTACCCAGCATCGGTGCCTATACCATCCCTGTGGTGATGGTGCAGTTCAGCGACCTGAAGTTCAAGAGCACCACCACGGTGAGCAAGATGACGCGCTACTACAACGAGGCAGGCTATCACGACGAGGCCGGCTGCGTAGGTTCGGTGCGCGACTTCTTTGCAGCCCAGAGCGGCGGCCAGTTTGTGCCTACGTTCGACGTGGTGGGCATTGTCACGCTCTCCAATTCGTATAAGTACTATGGCGGCAACGACAAAGACGGTAACGACGAGAATCTCGACAAGTTGCCGGGCGATGTGGTCGAGGCTGCCGTCAGTCAGCTGGGTGTCGACTTCTCGAAGTTCGTAGTGCCTGCTGGCGATAAGAACCACAAGGCCGGTGTGCCCCTGATGGCGATGTTCTATGCAGGAAAAGGCGAGGCTACTGAGTATTCGGGTGCCGACGACTATATCTGGCCTTGCGAGTGGGATGCCGAGGAAGATCCCGTGGGTGGGGGCACCTATCAGGGCGTGCACTTCAACTCCTTCTTCGTGGGCAACGAGCTCAACACTGGCGGCTCCAAGCTCATGGGCATGGGCGTGTTCTGCCATGAGTTCGGCCATGCGCTTGGTCTGCCCGACTTCTATGTTACCGACTATAATTATGAGAGCGATGATCCCTTCAGCGACTGGTCGATTATGGACACCGGTTCTTATGTCAACGATACCTATGCACCTATTGGCTACACGGCCTATGAGAAGAGCTACATGGGCTGGCTGGAACTGAAGGAGATAGGCTCGGCTAAGCAGGTGACGCTGCAGTCGCCACTGGATTTGGCCGAGAACTCTGCCTATATCGTTCGCAACAGCAGCACCGAGACGTTCATCTTTGAGAACCGCCAGTCTGGCATATGGTATCCATCGAGCTTCGGTTCGGGCGTGCTTGTTACGCGCATTGCCTATAATGAGAGGCAGTGGAACTGGAACACGCTGAACAACATGCAGTCGAAGAAGCGTGCCTGCGTGCTGACAGCCAATGGAGCCAAACTGAGTTATTCGGCCAGTTCGGCCCACCTGTATGGCAACTCGCGCACCGCCATCAGCAGTTTGCAGACGCTGAGCGGCACTACCAAGACCATCGGCATCACCGATGTCACCAAGAACAGCGACGGAACCATCACGCTGACGCTGAACGGCGGCGATGATCCCGACCCACAGCCAGAGCCTGGCAAGGTGTTGTTCTACGAGTCGTTCAACCAGTGCAATGGTAAGGGTGGCAACGACGGAGAGTGGAACGGGTCGATAGCCAGTGCTACTTTCAGTCCTGATAACGACGGATGGGAGGCCCCCAAGGGATCGGGAGCCTATCAGTGTGCCAAGTTTGGCACTGGCTCGATTGACGGCTCTGCCCAGACACCCAGTATCGAAATTGACGGCGAGGCCACGCTGACCTTCCGCGCCGGTGCATGGAATGCCAGTAAGGACGGCACCTCTCTGCAACTGGGAGCAGACGGTGGCACCGTCACGCCGAGTATGGTTACGCTCACCAAGGGCGACTTCGATGATTTCACGGCTAAGGTGACGGCTTCGGGTACTGTGAACATCACGTTCCTGGCCTCGAAGGGCCGCTTCTTCCTTGACGAGGTGAAGCTGACGGGCAAGGCTTCTACCGATATCAGCGAGGTGCGCGCCGGCAACGTCAAGACGGGTCGCATCTATACGCTCGACGGCCGCTATGTGGGTACCGATCTGAACGTGTTGGGTCGTGGTCTCTATATTGTTGACGGCAAGAAGGTCATCAGATAAAACAGTCTGTTGCCCTGCCTTTCCTGATGTGAAGGGCAGGGCAACTGAAGAAACATAAAAAACGGTTCCTGAATGCATCGGGAACCGTTTTTCGGTTTAGGCATACGAGGCTTCTCAGCGGCGCTCCTAAGTGATTGTTTTAATTCTTAAATGATTTATTATTATAGAGAAAGCATAGAAATTCCTCGTCAATATCGCCCGTCAAGCTAATGATGATGCACTTGTCGTACTGCGGCTCTTCGCGAATCATGATGAACTCTACGGTGTTGCCTTTCTTGTCCTTCCGGGTGTAGAAGGCTCCGTGTTGTTCTTCTGAGCGATAGGTCTGCTCGGCCTTGAAGCGGCTGCTGTTCTTCTGGAGCAGTTCTTCGGCCCGCTGGTAGTAGTCGGCATTGCCGGTCACGATGCGAGCGCTCTTCAGCTTGCCTATGGCCTGCATGATGTTCTCGGGCCGCCCTTCACCGTGGCTCTTCACGAGTTGTTCCATCATCTTGGGACTCACGGTGATGCATTTCAGCGTTGTGTCAGCCTGATGCAGTGTCATGAACTTCTCAGCGAAGTCGGGCGAGTGCTGTGCGTAGGACGCTACCTGCATGAGCACAGTTGTGAATAGCAGTAGGGCTCGTCGTTTCATCTCAGTTCGGTGTAGAGCGAGTCGCGCTGCATGGAGTCGGCCCTTTGCACCTGACTGAATCCTTCAGAGATAAGCTGCAGGGCATCTTCCATTTTGTCGTAGGCCAACGACGGGTCGTCGTAGGTATCCTTGTAGGCGGCATAGTTGATGTCGTCGCCTTGGGGTTGTTCTTGTTTCAGCGAGAGGTTCATGGCATTGCCCAGCGTGAGCACGATGGCCACCACGGCAGCGGCGCGGAACAGGGGGCGCAGCCGTTCGTTGAGGCTGATGATGCGTGCCTTGACGACCTTGGCTTCTTTGGTCTGGGCCAGGATGCGCTCGTCGAAGTCATCGCCGAGGGTCTCGGTGGGCTGCAGGGCCATGAAGAGTGACTGGTACTGACGCAACTGCTGGGGCAGTTCTTCCTCGGTCTGAGTGAAGAATGCTCTCAGAATCTGCTCTTCCTGCAGTGTTGTCTCGCACTGGAAGTAGCGTTCAATCAGTTGTTCGATGTATTTGTAGTCCATATCTCTCTGTTTCTAAATACTTTTGTCGGATGGTTTGCCGGGCCCGGAAGATGTTCACCTTCACCTGTTGCTCGTTGATACCCATCACCTCGGCTATCTCCTTGTATGCCTTTCCCTCAATGTCGCGCAGCCAGACGCAGCTTCGTTGTTTCTCGGGCAGTTGCTCAATGAGCTGTCTGACCAGTTGGATACGGTCGCGCTGCACGGTCTGCTCTTCAGGGTCCGAGGCGTATGAGCGGTCGGGTGGGTCGTGACTGTCGTCGAGTTGTGCTGTCTGGTTGTCGGCTTTTTTGTTCCGGTCGAGTGCCAAGTTGCGGCAGATGGTCAGGCAGAAAGCTTCTATCGACTCTATTTCGTCCCATTGTTCCCGTCGGTTCCACACCTTGATCATCGTGTCTTGCACAATGTCTTCGGCCTCCGCAGGGTTGAGAGTGATGCGGAGTGCCAGTCTGTAAAGCTCGTTTTTGAGCGGCAATACGTCTGTGCGGAAATCGATTTTCTTCATCCTCTCTTTATGAAAGACGACTGTGGAAGGGAAAAGTTACAGTTGCTGGTGATTTTTTTCTGATTACTCTGATTATTCTGAGTATTCGGATTACTCGGAGTATTCGGATTACTCGGAGTATTCTGATTGCTCTGAATTACTGCTCATAGCCTCCGAAGCTGTTGTCTTCGTCTGAGCTGCCTTGCTGGTCGTCGCGCTGAGGTTTCTTCTTCTGGTTCATATTGCCGAAGTTCCATGTCAGCTGGATGTTGATGCGTGGGTCGCGCCAGTTACGCTGGTGTCGCCAGAAGGTGGGACCTTCGGTGTAGTTCTCAAACTTGCGTGTTTTGAACACGTCGCGCCAGTTCAGGGCCAGCGAGAACATCTTGTTGAAGAAGGTCTTGCGCAGACCCAGGTCGAGTGAGCCATTGGCCTTGCGGTAGCCTTGGGTGATGACTGAGCGCGAACGGTAGTTGCCCGTGGCCTGCAGCGAGATGTCATAGGGCAGGATGAGCGATGCCAGCAAGCGGGCATCCCAGGCGAAGTTCTCATCGCTCTGGCCGGTGACAAGCTGGTTCTCGACAATGGCTTCAAAGCCGTCCAGACGGTAGTAGTAACCGTTGAGCGTGGTGGTCAGGTCCAGAATCTTCCAGAGTTTGTCCTTGCCGATGATCTCGATGCCGGCACTCTGACTCTTGGCCACGTTCAGGTTGGTCATGTACATCACGTCCTGTCCTGTCGTGGGGTCAGCGCCTTGATAGCGTATGCGCTGAATGACATCGGTGGTAGGCCGGTAGTAGGTGCCCACGCTGAGGGTGTGGCCCTCCCAGCTCTTCAGGAAGTTCAGGGCAAAGGCATTGGTGTATTCAGGGGTCAGCTCGGGATTGCCGAACTCTATCATCGAGGCATCGCGCGTGTTCTTGAACGAGTTGAGCTGTCCGCCCCAGGGCCGGCGCAGTCGGCGTGTGTAGTTCAGCTGTATCTGTGCTGTCTCGCTCAGGGCATAGTTCAGGAAGAGCGAGGGGAATAGTTGGAAGAAATCTTTCTTGAAGGGAGTCTCCGTCTGGTAGTAGTCGATGCTCTTCGTGTCTACGCGCCAGTATTCGCCGCGGAGGCCAGCCATCACGCCCAGTTTGCCGAACTTCATGTTGGCGGTGGCATAGAGGGCATGCACGTTCATGTCGTAGATGAAGCGGTTGTAGAAGAAGGGGTCTTCCTGCAGCAGTCCTGACTGGGGCGACAGGCGTTGGGCCGTTCCTGTTGCACTGTATTCAAAGCTGCTCTGTGGGGTGTTCTCGTGCGAGAAGTTACCGTTATAGCCGGTTTCTATCTTGAAATTCTCGCTGATTTGGTTCTCATAGTCCGCCTTTGCCTCCCACGAGCGGTTGTTGATGTTCATGGGGCGATACTGGTAGGAATAAGTGGAAAGGGGCGAGGGGAGAGTGGTTGCGAGATGGGTGGTGTCGTTCAGGTACTCGTTGGAACTGTCGCTGTTCCAGTTGTTGTATGCCAGAGAGAGGTCCAGCTTGTGCGTGCCCTGCTCGTTGAACTTATGGGTGTAGCCCAGTTCGGCATGATACATGTGATTGTCGCCGTCGCCCCAGGTCTGACGGTGCAGAATGCGGTTGTCGGCCTGTGTGCCGTCGGCCAGATAGGTACCATAGCGGTAGGTGGTCAGGTTGTCGCTCTCACGGTTACCCTGCATGGTCATGCCCGAGAGGGTCAGGTCGTCGTTGGCCGATAGGTGGAAGGTCAGTCCGGCACGTGCAAAGAGTCCGCCGCCGTTATTGTTGTTGTCGCCTTCGCTCTGCTGATAGGAAGTGAAGGGCGAACCTGTAGCGGCGCGATAGCGCTGGTCGCTCAGGTTGCCGCCGCTGCCGCGACGCTTGCGATAGCCCAAGTTGACGTAAGCATCCATCCATTTGCTGGAGTAGTTGATGTTGCCGCCTACGTTCCATCCGTTGTGGTTGTTGGCACCGGCCTGCAACGAGCCGTAGTAGCCAGCCTTGCGGTCGCGTTTCAGGATGATGTTGATGATGCCGGCAGTTCCCTCTGGCGAGAATTTGGCCGATGGGTTGTCGATAACCTCGATGCGCTCAATGCTCTCGGCTGGTATCTGTTGCAGAATCTCGGCGCGGTTGTCGCTGGTCAGTCCGCTTTGCTTGCCGTTGATCCACACCTCGACGCTCGAATTTCCGCGCAGCGAGATTTCGCCGTCGGTGGTCACCTCGACCGAAGGGATGTTCTCCAGCAGGTCGGTCACCGAACCGCCGGCTGCCGCCAGCACCTCGTCAACCGAGAAGGTCTTGCGGTCCACTTCGAGTTTCATCTGCGAACGCTGTCCCACCACCTGCACCTCCTTCAGGGTCTGTGAGTCTTCGCTGATGTAGATGGCGTTATAGTGCACGCGCGGCTGTTGCTTGCTGATTTGGAAGCGGCGGGTGACGGTCTTGTAGCCCACGAAGGACACCTGCAGGGTGTAGCTGCCCTCTTTGAGGCCTCCCACCTGGAAGCTTCCTTTGATGTCGGTCATGCCGCCACCGGCTATTTTTCCGTTGGAATCGGTGATTTTGATGTTGACGAACTGCATGACCTCGTCGGTCTGCTTGTCAAGAATACGGCCCTTGACGGTGCCCTGTGCCTGTGCCGAGATGGCTGCAAGCACGAATGACAGAAATAGAAGAAAACGATGCATAACTTATATGTGTTGGCATTGAACCCTCGGTAAGGGCTCGCGCTAGTTTAGCGTAACATGTAGTAGAAGATGGCGGCGAGAACCAGAATCAGGTAGGTGCAGCCTTTCCATATTTTTCCAAATATGTAGCAGGCTACCAGTACCAGGATGATTGTCAGGATGTCGGAAAAAGTAAGGCGGAAGACGTTCTGGTCAATCAAGTCTTCCATGTTGCTCATGTCGTCGGGATCTAACCGGCCTCCACCGGAAAATCCGAAATCATCATCATCGTCGTCGTTTTGCGCAAACGTCTGCAGCCACATCATGACGGTGCAGAGTAGAATATAAAGGCGCAAAGCGATATTGTTCATTTCTTTTGTTTGATTTCTGTTGTTTGGCAGAGACTGTTCTTAGGCACTGCTTTGGGGTACTCCAACCGAGAATCGAACTCGGATCTACTCTTTAGGAGAGAGTTGTTCTATCCATTGAACTATTAGAGCTCCCGGCGCTTTTTCCCGCAAATCGCGTGCAAAATTACGAATAAATAGGGAGAAACGTGAGATATTGTTGTTAAAGGGAGTTAAAGACGGCAATCTAACTAATTCAGTGTCGGGTCTGTCTGGCTTTGAGCGTCAGGACCGGTGTCACCGTCGCCGGGGGTCACAACAATGGTCACGCCATATTGCCGACCAGGTTCCCAGCCGTTCGTGGGCGGGTTCAATGTTGCATGCAGGTTGCTGGTAGTGCCGTCTCCTTTTCTCAGTTGCAGGCCGATGTTCAGTTTCATGAGGTTTTCGAGGGTACTCTCGTCGGTTACCTCCATGTCATTGCCTGTATAGATGGTGCCTCTGCACAGCGGCGGTATGATGATGGCATTGCCAATTTGCTTGGCACTGGTGCCGAGTTTCCATGTGTCGTCGGTGGTCTCGCTGAGCTGGTGTCCCTGTTGGTCGCGCAGGGTGTAGGTGCTGGTCGAACCTGTGTACACGTGCAGGCTTTCAGGACGTGACACAGTGGCTGTAGTGCCAGATTTCTGAAGGGTGATGACGGGCAGGTGTATGGAGTCTGGAAGATTGGTGATCCATGCATCGTTCACCCAAAACTCGTCGGAACCACTATAACTGTCGGACAGTCGCATCTTCACAATGAGGCGGGTCATGCGGTGCCGGAAAGTAAACTTCGGCTTCTTGCTGCCGCCGTTTTCGTAGTAGGAGGCACTGAAGGCTTTCAGGGCAAGGTCGTTGTCTTCATCGGGAATACCGTTGCCGTCCTCGTCGTTATCAATTGTCGACATGGCCGTCACGACATCGGTGCTGCCATCCAGGCCGCTATAGATGATGTCTACACTGTTGGCAGTCGTCTTCACACGGTCGGAATAGGGGTAGTAGGCGGCAAATGAATAGGCGAAGTTGTAGCTGCTGCTGGACTTTGGGTAGTAGTAGCCTGAACTGCCGTCGAGCCATTCCAGGGTGCCCTCTCCGTTATTGTCGACCGATGTGCTAATCCGGGCTTTGACGTTCACCATCCATAGGTTCAGCGTGTTGAGGGTGGCACTGGCCGATCCGTCCCAGACGATGTTGCTGTTCGGTGTGCCGTCGATGCCTTGCGAGGCTATGCAGAACACGCCTACATGGTCGTTGCTGACTTGTTTTGCAAGATAGGGCGAACGGGTGCTGAAGCCCTCGGCCTTACCGAAAAGAATGGGTATGTCGCTGTTCTCCGGCGTTGCCTCTATGAGGGTGGTGTTGTCTGTAGGTCTTTTGTCCTTCAGTGTTGGCGCAATATCGTCATCATTGGTGGTACAAGCCGACAGCATCGTCACGACAACGGCAAGGAGGGCTATTTGTTTTTTTGCGATGTATGTCATGATGGTAGTCATTTGTCAATGATGATTTTCTTGCTGTCAAGGATATAGATGCCTTTCCTGGTGGGGCGATTGACGGCACGGCCCTGCAGGTCGCGCATGGTGCTGCTTGTGCTTTGGGGCATCAAGTTCTCACGGATGCTGCTGATTACGGGGTCTTGCTCAACGCCCATTGTCAGCTGCTCAGACAGTCTGCCTGAGGTGGTTGTAGGAGTGAACCATGCCCTGAACGGCTCTATGCTGCCTGTGGTCAGGTTGAAGGCGTTGCCCTCCGCATTCAGCACATAGCTGTTGGTGACAGCAGTGGTGCGGGTGCTGCCGTTGAAGGTGTAGAAGTTGCCGTTCACAGCGACATGGGCATTTGAATGTATCACGACGCGATCACCGCAGAAACTGATGTCGCGGTTGGTGAGGTTCCAGTTCTCTCCCCATCTGCTTCCTGGCACTGCGATGATGTAGGGAGTGTTGTACGTCATTTCGTTGGTGTAGTCGAAATACACCGTTCCGCTCTCGTCTCTTGCAAATGCTTTCACCCAGAAATTCTTGCCGGTGTCATCGTTGCTGTGGAACCAGTCAATGACATCATTGCCGGCTCTCACCTCGGTCACTTCGAAAGGCAGCACGATGGTGCTCCAGCCATTATGGCCATCGGCTCCTGTGGTGAACTGGCGTGTGTAGATGGCTTGCTGAGCAATGATGTCGTAGGGTACGAAGAAGCCGTAGCCGTCGGTCAAGGTGAGCAGTTCGGCTGTATCGTTCTGCACCACGTTGTGGCCGTCGAGACCGTTGGGAATGGTCTCGCCCACAATGTAGACGGTGTTGGGGTTGCTGTTGGGCACCACGGTGCTTACTTCGGTGCTGGCAGACAGGTCGACAGCCAGAATGTTGTCGCTGACGGTGAACGTTGTGGCAGCAACCCCCATGGTCTGTGTGCCGTTCTCATCGTAAAGGGCGATGGTGGGAATGTTCACGGTATAGTTGTAGAGTGGGTCATAGCGTCGGGCGTCGTTGACGCTGATGATAGCTCCCTCGGTCTTATAGACGATGATGAACCAGTATCTGCCACTGATGGTCAGTGGGGCGTCTATATTAATGACTTTCGACTCGCCGCTGGCCAGTTCTACCGGTGTGTCGACGGTGCTGACGGATCTCCAGTAGTTGCCCTCGCTTGGCATGAAGCAATAGGTGCGAATGACATCGTCATAGCTGTAGGAGTCGTTGTTCGTCACCGTTACCTGGATTTTCGCCGTGTTGTCATTGATGGTGGTGCCCTCGGCGTTGACGATGCTGCCGTTGCTGAAGCTGAGATTGTGGCTCATGGCTCCTGTGATAGTAACTGTTGTTGAGGCGACTGTATGGAAAATCTCATTCCATTGTTCAGCCGTTTGGTCGTATTCCCATGTGGTGTAGCCCAGTGCCAGACTGGTGCTGCCTGCAGCAGTGGGTGTGAAACTCATTTCGAGAATGTCGGTGTCATCTGTATCCACTTCAAAATAGCGTCCGCCAACCACGTCGTCGTTCACTCTCAGGTACAGCACGTCGTTGTAGGCCGTACCGTTGTTCTGGATGGTGGTCATCACCGTCTGCAGACTGCCTGTCTCCAGATTGCCAATCACCTCCATGTTACCGACAAGATTGATGGTCGGGTTTCTTAGCGTCATGGTATTACCGCTGATGGTAGCCGTCAGGAACTGCTGGTTGCCGCCTATGTTCTTGTACCATAGGTCGGTGCCGGTCTCCCTGCTTGTTGCCGTTATCTGATAGACACCGTCGGGCAGGGTGGGGATCTTGGCCGTCAAACCTATTTGAGAGAATCCCCAGCCGGATGCCAGCTCTACGTTGCCGTTGTTCTCTGCATACAGCAAGGTTCCGTCAGTACTGAAGACTCCTAAGCCGATGTCGAAGGTGTGCGTGCCTTCAGCCATGCTGTAGATGCTTTTGACAATGGCCGTCAGGCTGAACACGTTGTTGTTCTTCGTAATACTGGTCTGCTCGGTCTGAATGCCACCGATGCTCATTTTAACCTCTTCCTGATAGGGTTGTCCCGTATCTGGTTGTGCTCCAATCATAGCATCTTGATAGTAACTGTAGCCGTCGGTGCTCGAACTGGCTCCTATACCGCTGTTGTTGCCTGGGTCGAGAATGGAGAGCAGGAAATAGCCGTTGCTGCTGCCGCCCCAGCCCCAGTTCACGTGGTAGAGACCGTTCTTGTCGTAGCCGTCAATGACAAAAGCATGACCTCCGCCAGTCGACTGTCCGCTGTAGTAGACGGGTCGGCGGTTGGCCAGCTCGTTGTAGATAAGTTCGTCCCATTCGCGTGCCATATAGTCACCGCGATCAATAAGCCGGGTGGCGGCGTCATATCCGAAATAGTTCTTGAAGGCAAGGGGAACGAACGATGAGGCAGCACCGCTCGAACCAGCGGTGTAGTCCATCTCCACCGATGCGCCGCACAGCTGCATCAGCTTTGCCACGGCCTCCTTCTGGGCGGCGGTCTCACTGCCCGTATAGTTGTCCTTCATGTTGCTCCAGTCAAGGGTGGTGATGCCGATGCTGGCTACTTCAATTTCTTTTTTGTAGGTGGTGTAGGCAGGGATGGCCGCAGTGGTCTGTGCCGGATATTTGTGGTAGTAGAGCACCTGGGCCATGGCTGTGGCCACACAGCCGGTCACCGAGCGGCTGCTGCCGTCCAGGGGGCATAGGTTGTTGTAGGGCGAGCCTTGGTTCCATGTGCTGGTGAGCAGCGGACTGACTGCACTGTGCTCGTTCAGGACAGGTGCTTTCACGGCCTGTCCTGCGTGCTGCTTCAGCCAGTCTAACTGGTCGGCATAGCCCTGCAGCCAGCTTTCCATGTTCTCGGGCAGGTTGTCTTCGTCGAATGTTCCTTCGTCGGCATAGCCGAGGATGGCCGGGACTGCATCATCGCCGCTGACTACGACGAAGCCGCTGTTGTTGCCCATGTTGAATACATAGTAGTAGGCCTCGTCGCTGGTTGCCTGGCGTGCTTTCTTGCTGACCGACTGGAAGTCACTCGTCATGATGATTCCCTTTTGAGCCAGGAAGCCGGAAGCCTGTTGTCGGGCTTTCTGTCTGCTGATGGGGGCTGCTGTCAGTATGGTTGCACAGCAGAGAAGCAGTGCTGTCAGCAGCATTGCTCTCTTGAGAATTGTAGCATTCATCTGTTTTATCATTTCCTGTATAGTTGTTTTTTTATTCCAGATAGGTATAGCCATAGAGACCGCTGCGGTAGTTGCTCAGGAACTCCTTGCCTTCTTCCAGCGTGATCTTGCCTTCCTTGACGCTCTTGGTCACCCAGATTTCCAGCTGGCGCACCAGCTTCTTCGGGTTGTACTGCACATATTCCAGCACCTCCTCGACCGTTTCTCCGTCAAAGATCTGGTCGATGTGGTAGTGGCCGTCTTTCACGGTGACGTGAACGGCGGTGGTGTCGCCGAACAGGTTGTGCATGTCGCCCAGGATTTCCTGATAGGCTCCCACGAGGAACACACCCAGATAGTAGTCCTCGTTCTTCTTCAGCGTGTGCACGGGCAGCGAGTGACTATTGTGGCGGTTGGTCACGAAGTTGGCAATCTTGCCGTCCGAGTCGCAGGTGATGTCCTGCAGGGTGGCGTTGCGTGTGGGGCGCTCGTCGAGTCGCTGTATGGGCATGATGGGGAAAATCTGGTCGATGGCCCACGAGTCGGGCAGGCTCTGGAACAGCGAAAAGTTGCAGAAGTACTTGTCGGCCAGCAACTTGTCAATGTTCATCAGCTCCTCGGGAATGTGCTTCAGGTTCTTGGCCAGCGCGTTGATTTCGTGGCACACGCTCCAGTACATCGCCTCGATTTCGGCACGTGTCTTCAGGTCCACGATGCCGTGACTGAACAGGTCCAGCACCTCCTCGCGTATCTGCTCCGCATCGTGCCAGTCTTCCAGCACGTTGCGCGGGCTGAGGTTGTCCCATATCTCATAGAGGTCTTTCACCAGCTGGTGCGAGTTCTCGTCGGGCTCGAACTCCTCGGGCATCTCGGGCAGCGAGGCCGTCTCCAGCACGTCGATCACCAGCACCGAGTGGTGGGCAGCCAGCGAGCGTCCGCTCTCGGTGATGATGTTGGGGTGGGGCAGTCCGTTCTTGTTGGCGGCATCCACGAAGGTGTAGATACAGTCGTTCACGTACTCCTGGATAGAGTAGTTCACGCTGCTCTCGCTCGATGGCGACCGCGTGCCGTCGTAGTCTACGCCCAGTCCGCCGCCGCAGTCCACGAACTCTACGTTGTAGCCCAGCTTGTGCAGTTGTATGTAGAACTGCGAAGCCTCGCGCAGGGCCGTCTGTATGCGGCGTATCTTCGTGATCTGACTGCCTATGTGGAAGTGTATCAGCTTCAGGCAGTCGCGCATGTCCTTCTTGTCCAGCAGGTCCAGGGCTTCCAGCAGTTCGGCACTGGTCAGTCCGAACTTCGAGGCATCGCCGCCGCTCTCTTCCCACTTGCCGGCACCGCTCGATGCCAGCTTGATGCGGATGCCGATGTTGGGGCGCACGCCTATCTTCTTTGCCTCACGGGCAATGATGTCCAGCTCGTTCAGTTTCTCCACCACGATGAAGATGCGCTTGCCCATCTTCTGTGCCAGCAGGGCCAGCTCTATATAGCTCTGGTCCTTATAGCCGTTGCAGATGATGATCGAGTCGCTCTGGCACTGCACGGCGATGACGGCATGCAGCTCGGGCTTCGAACCGGCCTCGATGCCCAGGTTGAACTTGCGGCCGTGGCTGATGATCTCCTCCACCACGGGCTGCATCTGGTTCACCTTGATGGGGAACACCACGTAGTTCTCGCCCTTGTAGTCGTACTCCGTGGCGGCTTTCTTGAAGCAGCTCCACGTCTTCTCGATGCGGTTGTCTAGAATGTCGGGGAAGCGCAGCAGCACGGGCGGTGTGACATCGCGCAGCGACAGTTCGTCCATCACCTCGCGAATGTCTATCTGTGTGTCGTCCTTGCAGGGCGTTACGTAGACATCGCCTTTGTCGTTGATTCCGAAGTAGCTTGTGCCCCAGCCGTTGATGTTGTAGAGCTCACGGGCATCGTCGATGGTCCATTTCTTCATGTTGTTATAAGTTAAGCATTTCCCGCAGCTTGGCCACGGTGATGGCAATTTTCTCGTAGTTGTCCATCAGGCTCACGTCGAGCGTGTGTTGGGCTTTCGAGTAGAAAGGTTCGCGTTTCTCCAGTTGCTCCTTGATGAAGGCAGTCAGCTCCTCGGGGCTCTTGCCTTTCAGCAGGGGGCGTTCGGTCTTGCCCATCATCAGGTGCTTGTGCAGCACCTCGGGTTCGCAGCGCAGGTATACCACCTGTCCCTGCTGGTTCATGTAGTCGATATTGTCGAAGAAGCAGGGCGTGCCGCCGCCGCAGCTGATGATGACATCTTCAAATTCTGCCACCTCGTGCAGCATGTTGTGTTCTATCTTGCGGAACCCCTCCTCGCCCAGTTCGGCAAAGAGTTGCGGCACGGTCTTGCGTCGCCGGCTCTCGATGTACCAGTCCAGGTCGTAGAACGGGATGCCCAGTTCTTTCGAGAGTGCCCTTCCCACCGTGGTCTTGCCGGCACCCATGTAGCCTATCAGGATAATTCGTAGACTCTCCCCCAGCCCCTCCCTGTGAGGGAGGGGAGTGGTTAGATTCTTCTTCTGCAAGTTATCATTCATTGTTGAAATAGTGCTCAATTTTGTTGATGACTTCTTTGGGTTCGTTCAATACTTCTTCATTGGTGAATCTGAGGATATGAAAGCCCATGCGTTCCAAGTCTTGTTCGCGAAGGGCATCGTCTTCCTGTTGTCGTGGTTCTGAGTGGTATCCTCCATCTACTTCGATGATAACTCCACCGTGGCGCGACACGAAATCCACGATATAATCGCCTATGATGTGCTGTCTAAGGAATTTCTCTCCTGCTATTCCTTTTCTCAGAATCTCCCACAGCATGTTTTCTGCGAGAGTTGCATTTTTACGGTTCTCCCTTGCAAAGGCTTTCAGTAGCCCATATCTGTCTGGTGAAGCCGTCCTGTATCCCATTTCTATACACTCCCCTCCCTCACAGGGAGGGGCTGGGGGAGAGTCTTCTTATTTGTTGATCACTTTCATGCACTCCTCGTACGTCAGTTGCTTGGCGCGGTCGTGCATCGACTTCGGCATGCGGTAGTTCTTGCCGTCGTAGGCCAGGTAGGGACCGTAGCGGCCGTTCATCACCTCCAACTTCGGGTCTTCCTCGAAGGTCTTGATGTGCTTCTGCGTGTCCTGCTTGCGCTTCTCGTCGATCAGGCGCACAGCATCGGCGATGGTGACAGCCAGGGGGTCTGCACCCTTGGGCAGCGAGGTGTACTTGCCGGCATGCAGGATATAGGCACCATAGCGGCCAGTGCCCACCGTGACGGGCTCGTCCTCATATTCGCCCAGCATGCGGGGCAACTTGAAGAGCTCCAGAGCCTGCTCCAGCGTGATGGTCTCCATGCTCAGTTCCTTGGGCATGTGGGCAAACTGCGGCTTATCCTTGTCCTCGGCGGTGCCGATCTGGATGACGGGACCGAAACGGCCTATCTTCACGAAGACGGGCTTCTTGGTGCGTGGGTCTATGCCCAGCTGGCGCTCGCCGGCCTTGCGCTCCGAACGGGCGTTCAAGGTCTTCTCCACCACAGGCTCGAAGTCGCTGTAGAAGTCCTTCATCATCTTGCCCCACGACTCTTTGCCCTCGGCTATCTGGTCGAAGTCCTGCTCCACCTTGGCAGTGAAGTTATAGTCCATGATGGAGGGGAAATGCTCCATCAGGAAGTCGTTGACCACGATGCCGATGTCGGTGGGCAGCAGCTTGCCTTTGTCGGAACCGGTGATCTCCACGCGCGATTTCTCGGTGACAATCTTGCCCTTCAGCGTCAGCACGCTGTAGTGGCGCTCCTCGCCTTTCTTGTCGCCTTTCACCACATATTCGCGCTGCTGAATAGTCGAGATGGTGGGGGCGTAGGTCGACGGGCGGCCGATGCCCAGCTCCTCCAGCTTGTGCACCAGCGAGGCTTCGGTGTAGCGCTGCGGTCCTTGGCTGAAGCGCTCGGTGGCGCTGATCTCGCGGCGTGTCAGCTCCTGTCCCTCGGTCAAGGGGGGTAGGATGGAGATCTGTTCTTGCAGGCTGTCGTCTTCATCGGTCGACTCATGGTAGACCTTGATGAAACCGTCGAACTTCACCATCTCACCGTTGGCGATGAAAAGAAGACTCTCCCCCGACCCCTCCCTGTGAGGGAGGGGAGTAGATAGTCCTGTAGCCGCATCTTTGCCCTGAGTGTAACCACTCCCCTCCCTCACAGGGAGGGGTTGGGGGAGAGTCTGTTTTATTGTCACCGTGGTCTTCTCTATTTCGGCATCGGCCATCTGGCTGGCGATGGTGCGCTTCCAGATCAGCTCGTAGAGGCGGCGCTCCTGCAGCGTGCCTTCTATGGTCTTTGCGTTCATGTAGGTGGGGCGGATGGCCTCGTGGGCCTCCTGGGCACCCTTCGACGAGGTGTGATACTGGCGCACCTTGCTGTATTCGGCACCGTACAGGCTGCTGATCTCCTCTTTCGAGGCGTTGATGCACAGGCTTGACAGGTTCACCGAGTCGGTACGCATGTAGGTGATGCGTCCGTTCTCATACAGGTGCTGTGCCACCATCATGGTCTGGCTGACGGTGAAGCCCAGCTTGCGGGCGGCTTCCTGCTGCAGTGTAGAGGTGGTGAAGGGTGGTGCCGGTGTGCGCTTCATGGGCTTCTTGGCGATGCTTTCCACGGTGAACGTGGCATCCTTGCACTGCTCCAGGAAGGCGTAGGCCTCTTTCTCGGTCTTGAAGCGCTGGGCCAGCGTGGCTTTCACCTCTGATGCCGAGCCGTCGGGGTTCATGATGGCGAAGGTGCCGTTGATGTTATAGAAGGTCTCGCTCTTGAAGGCCTGCACCTCGCGCTCGCGTTCCACTATCAGTCGCACGGCCACGCTCTGCACGCGACCTGCCGACAGGGCCGGCTTCACCTTGCGCCACAACACGGGTGACAGCTTGAAGCCTACCAAGCGGTCCAGCACGCGACGGGCCTGCTGCGCGTTCACCAGGTTCATGTCCAGGTGGCGCGGATGCTCAATGGCCTCCAGAATGGCGGGCTTGGTGATTTCGTGGAACACAATACGGCTGGTCTTCTGCTCGTCCAGTCCCAGCACCTCGCACAGGTGCCACGAGATGGCCTCTCCCTCGCGGTCCTCATCACTTGCCAGCCACACCTTTTCGGCTTTCTTGGCTTGTGCCTTCAGGTCGCTCACCAGTTTCTTCTTCTCGTCGGGAATCTCGTATTCGGGTTCCAGCGTATCGTCGTCGATGCTCAGTTCTTTTTTCTTCAAGTCGCGGATGTGTCCGTAACTCGACATCACTTTAAAGTCCTTGCCAAGAAACTTCTCAATCGTCTTTGCCTTGGCAGGCGACTCCACAATGACCAGATTTTTTTCCATGTTTTGTATACGTTTTGAGTCTTTGGGCTGCAAAAGTAGGCAAAAGTTTTGGTTACACCTTATATATATACTGTTAATTTAGTTTTCTTAACGATTGGGGGCAAAATCGCCGGTTTTTGCGAAGATTTTGCAATAAGCGTCAAATTCCGCTCTGTTTAACGTCAAGTTTCGCTCTAATTAGCGTCAAATCACATTCTAATTTGACGCTAATTAGAGCGAAACTTGACGTTAATTAGAGCATGATTTGATATTAATTGTTGAGGAGGGCGATAATAGCCGTTTTTCGAGGGCTTTTTTTACCCCCTGGCTGATGCTGTGCAGACCGAATTTCCGATAGTCCACATCCTCCAGCGCCATCCATCTCAGTTCCGCCACGTCGTCGTCGGCTTTGGGCTGAACATTGTCGGGCACGCGCACCAGGAAGAACATGTCGAGTGTATGGATGGTCATGCCCGAATATTCGTACAGGTTCGGTATGGAGAACAGATACTGGTAGTTGTCGACGCTCATACCGGTCTCTTCCTGAATTTCGCGCAGCAGTCCTTCTTCCGCCGTCTCGCCCATGTCTACGAAGCCGCCCACCAGGTCGAGTGTGCCCTTGGCCGGCTCCTTGGCGCGTGTGGCCACCAGCAGCTGGCCGCGCTCGTTCATGATGAAGGCCACCGTGGCCGAGCAGGGGTTGGCATAGTAGGTGAAGCCGCAGTCGCGGCATTTCTTGCTCTTGAAGTTGTTTTCTTCAAAATGGCGGCTGCCGCACACGGGGCAGTAGCCGAACTTGTCTAATGGATGCAAGGCTTTATAAGAGTTTTTTGATTTCTTCCTCCAGGTCGCTCATCTGCGAGGAGCGTTTGTAGAGCGTGTTGCTGCGGTCTATGAGGAAATACTCGGGCAGCTGGCCCACCCGATAGCTGGCAGCACTCTCGCCGCTGGCATCGCGCACACTGATCCACGGCAGTTGCAGCGTCATCTGTCGCCAGAAATGCTCGTCGGGGTCGAGCGACACCTGGTAGATCTCCAGTCCCTGCTCGTGATATTTGTTGTAGAGTCCGCGCAGCATCAGGATGCGCTGTGGCGAGTCTTGCAGGGTGAAGGTGTGGAAGTCCAGCAGCACCACGCGGCCTTTCAGTTCCGTCAGCGTGCGCTGCCGCCCCTTGTTGTCGGTCAGGTTGAGGTCTATCACACCCGATTCCACGATGATCGACTCGCCATTGGCGCGCTGCTCGTTACGGGCGTTGATGATGTGCTGGTCCTTCATGCTCTTGATCACGATGTCGTGCAGGTTCTTCGTGCGCTCGGCCTCGGGGTAGAAGGTGTCCCACGACGTTGCCACAGCGGCAAACACGCGTAGGTCGCCGTGGTTGGCTTCGGGGTCGAAGATGAGCCACGGGCCCAGGGTCTGGAACAGGGCGAAGTAGGCGTAGGTCATGTTCGGCCCCTGGAAGATATACTCCTCGCGCACCTTCTCCTTGTAGGCATCGAGCAGGCGCGACAGCGAGTCTTGCGCTTCCTTGCGCGAGAACAGCCGACTGTCGTCCAGGGCTACGGTCTTGCGGTGCAGCTCCTGCTGCAGCAGGGCCAGCTCGCGAATCTTCGCGCAGTTCTCCGACCCCTCCACCTCGTAGCGGGCGGCCATGTTGGGCCATTGTGCCTTCACGCTGACGGTCTCGGTAGAGTCGATAGACAGGTTGATGATCTGGTCGGCAATGCGCAGCACGTAGAATTCGGGTGCCTCGGTGGCTGGTGCCTTGAAGCAAAAATTGCCCGTTTCATCGAGTTTCACGCTGTCCAGGGTCTTGAAATCTTTCAGTCCCACGTTCTCAAAATAGAGCATCGAGTCTGGTGCGCCCTCAATGCTTCCCTCCACAGTGAACTTCTCCCTGTTGTCGCAGGCCGTCAGTATCAGTGCAATGCCTAATGTCAGAAGTGCAGTTTTCTTCATTTTTTTTTGTTTAATTTTAAATGAAATATCCCATTCTTTCTATCATGGTTATTTCAGCCAATCCAATATTGTTGTATTGCCTACGGCGTAACACGAATGACCACAAATGACCACGAATGAATCATAAATTATTTATGAGTAATTTGTGGATATTCATGGTAATTTATGTAGCGTCGCAGACATATAAAATTCTCATGAATAATATAGGCTAAATTCATACATTCGTTGTTCTGTTCTTTGCCATTGTTGTGTTCTCTTTTGTTGATTACTGCCTGCAAAGGTACGCAAAAATCATAAAAAACACAAATTGTGGGCATTTTATTCTTTATTTTATATATAAATGAGTACCTTTGCACCACTTTTTGCGCGAGTGCGCACTTATTATTTATTTTAGATGTTTTATTAACAAGATGAACGTAATTACAAAAACCCTTCAACTGGCTGATGGACGCACCATCACCATTGAAACCGGGAAAGTGGCAAAGCAGACCGACGGCAGCGTCATGCTGAAGATGAACAACACCGTACTTCTGGCCACTGTTTGTGCCGCAAAAGATGCAGTTCCCGGAACCGATTTCATGCCTTTGCAGGTAGACTATCGTGAGCAGTACAGCGCTGCAGGCCGTTTCCCCGGCGGATTCACCAAGCGCGAAGGCAAAGCCTCTGACAATGAAATCCTGACATCGCGACTGGTGGACCGCGTTCTCCGTCCACTCTTCCCCAGTAATTATCACGCTGAAGTTTTCGTCAATGTCATGCTGCTCTCAGCCGACGGTGTCGATCAGCCCGATGCGCTGGCCGGCTTTGCCGCCTCGGCAGCACTGGCATGTTCCGATATCCCCTTCGAGTGCCCCATCAGTGAGGTGCGCGTGGCCCGTGTGAACGGCGAGTATGTCATCGACCCCACCTTCGAGCAGATGAAGCAGGCCGACATGGACATCATGGTGGGTGCCTCTGCCGAGAACATCATGATGGTGGAAGGCGAGATGAAGGAAGTCAGTGAGCAAGACCTGCTCGGAGCCCTGAAGGCTGCCATGGGGGCCATCAAGCCCATGTGCGAGCTGCAGACCGCTCTCAGCAAGGAGCTGGGCAAGGACGTGAAGCGCGAGTACAACCACGAGGTGAACGACGAGGCCCTGCGCGCCCGCATGAATAAAGAGCTGTACCAGCCCGCCTACGATATCACCAAGCAGGCCCTGCCCAAGCAGGACCGTGCCGATGCCTTCGAGAAACTGCTGGCCGACTTCAAGGAGAAGTTCTTCGCCGAGCGCAGTCAGGTGCTCAGCGACAGTGTCGCTGAGAACCAAACCGAGGGGGCCGAGATCAGTGACGACGAGTACTCGGCCATGATGGACCGCTACTACCACGACGTGGAGCGCGATGCCATGCGCCGCTGTATCCTTGACGAGGGCATCCGTCTCGATGGCCGCAAGACCACCGATATCCGCCCCATCTGGTGCGAGGTGAGCCCCCTGCCCATGCCTCACGGAAGTGCCATCTTCACCCGTGGCGAGACGCAGTCGCTCAGCACCTGCACCCTGGGCACCAAGCTCGACGAGAAGATGGTCGACGACGTGCTCGACAAGAGCTACATGCGCTTCCTGCTGCACTACAACTTCCCCCCGTTCTGCACGGGCGAGGCCAAGGCACAGCGCGGCGTGGGCCGTCGTGAGATTGGTCACGGCCACCTGGCATGGCGCGGCCTGAAGGGCCAGATTCCCGAGGACTTCCCCTACACGGTGCGTCTGGTCAGCCAGATCCTGGAGTCCAACGGTTCCAGCTCGATGGCTACCGTCTGCGCCGGCACGCTGGCCCTGATGGATGCCGGTGTTCCCATGAAGAAGCCCGTCAGCGGTATCGCCATGGGTCTGATCAAGAACCCCGGTGAGGACAAGTATGCTGTGCTCAGCGATATCCTTGGCGACGAGGACCACTTGGGCGATATGGACTTCAAGACCACCGGTACACGCGACGGTCTGACAGCCACCCAGATGGATATCAAGTGCGACGGACTGTCGTTCGAGATTCTGGAGAAGGCCCTCATGCAGGCCAAGGCCGGTCGTGAGCACATCCTGAACTGCCTGACCGACACTATCGCCGAGCCACGTGCCGAGCTGAAGCCTCAGGTGCCCCGCATCGTACAGATCGAGATACCCAAGGAGTTCATCGGTGCCGTCATCGGCCCTGGCGGCAAGATCATCCAGCAGATGCAGGAAGACACCCGCACCACCATCACCATCGACGAAGAGGATGGCGTGGGCAAGGTGCAGGTCAGCGGTCCCGACAAGGAGTCTATCGATGCTGCCCTGCAGAAGATCCGTGCCATTGTGGCCATCCCCGAGGTGGGCGAGGTCTACGAGGGTACCGTGCGCAGCATCATGCCTTACGGCTGCTTCGTTGAGATCATGCCTGGCAAGGATGGTCTGCTCCATATCTCGGAGATTGACTGGAAGCGCCTGGAGACCGTCGAGGAGGCTGGCATCAAGGAGGGCGACAAGATCAATGTCAAGCTGCTTGAGATAGACCCGAAGACCGGCAAGTACAAGCTCTCGCACCGTGTGCTCATCCCGAAGCCCGAGGGCTACGTGGAGCGCGAGCGCCCCGCCCGTCGTGAGCGTGGCGAGCGTCAGGATCGCGGTGAGCGCGGCGAGCGTCGTCCCCGTCCTGAGCGTGGCGAGCGTCAGGACCGCCAGGAGCGTCGTCCTCGTCCTGAGCATCAGGAGCGTCGCCCCCGTCCTGAGCAGGAGGAGTATCATGAGCCCGTCAGCGAGCCCAAGGACTTCAACGACAGTCTCGACCACATGGACTTCTAACCGAATCATTTTCTTTGACTTTATAGCAGGCCGGGTGTTCCCTTTAGCGGAGCGCCCGGCTTTTTCTTGCGCAGAGGTGCAGGGGCCCCAAAACTACACCTTATTATATATAACGCGCGCGAGAATTGTGTTAAAATTACACCTTTTTTGAAGGTTCATGAAAAAAAACGTGAAAAATGATTGGAGTTATTAAATTTTTGCTTATATTTGCAACCGATATGGCGGCTAACTGTGAAAGAAGCTGCCAGAACCTAAGAGAAAAACGTTTTTTTTATTACTAACTTTACTAATTTTTTTTAAGCTTATGAAGTTTTCAAAACTACTCGTTTTGAGTGCACTGTGGCTCATTGGCCTTGGTGCAAACGCACAGGTCGAGCTTATTGATCGTGTAGCCCCCGTGGCTCCTGATTGGAATCCTAGATTCGATGATCAGGGAACGCTGACCGTTGACGACAATGTGGTGCAGACCCCCGCCACTTTTGAGGTGGGTAAGTTCTATGTTCTTTTTAATAAAGACAGAGAACTCTATTTCTCTCAGGGATGCAGCTGGTCAACACAGGCTGCTGCTGATGTTACACCTATTGTGGTGCGCTTCACCCTGCCTGACGGCAAGACTCTTGCTGATGGAGCACTGCTGTTGAACGATTTCAACCTCTACACAGGTAAGTGGAATCTTGCATTCTTCGATTCTGCAACAGGTATCTTTACTGATCGTAATACTCAGTCCAATTTCTATTGGAATGTAATTGATCAAGGTAATAATACCTATCGTCTGCAGGCATCTGAAGCTAATCCCGACTTCACACCCACCAAGAACCCTGGCTTCGTGGGTCTGGATGACGCAACACAACAGGGTGGTGACACCCACGGGCGTGGTATAGGTGCTGATGCCTATGCGCTGTCTCCGTTCCTTTCAGAAGGTGACGGTCACAGCATTGACTGGTACTTCTATGCACTGACAGGTATGGAAGAGTGGGATGAGTATCATGCTGGTCTCGAGATTTACAACCAGTCGGTTAACCTGAAGAAGGCCATCGAGACTGCTGAGGCTGACACTGAAGTTGATATTGCCACTGCTATTGCCGCTGCTGTTGACGTGTACAACAATGAGGGTGCTACAGCAGCCGAACTTGCTGCTGCCACCGAGGCTCTGAACAATGCTCGCAATGCTGCTCACGAGAACATCCTGAATGGCGCTTCTGCCAGCAATCCTAAGGATGCTTCTTACTTCATCGTGAACCCCGATTTTGACAACGTGAGCTCTGAAGGTTGGAGTGGCACAGCTCCCGGCTTGTCTGGTGATGGCAATCATGGAGCTGCCGGTGTTGCTGAGCACTACAATAAGACATTCAACACCTATCAGGAGTTGGAAGGCATGCCTGCAGGTATCTACCGTCTGTCGGCTAAGACCGGCTTCCGTGGCTCTTACGACGACTTCAAGAACAATACGAACAACGTGGCCAAGCTCTATGCTGTTGCCGACGGTGACACCCTAACTACTGACATGAACAACCTGTGGTCTATTCTGAACACGGTTTCATTTGTAGAGAAGTACGGCTCGACCACTTATTTTGAGACACCTAATGCAGAGGGCTCAACCACTGACGGCGTGACCTACTACATTCCCAACAACCCCTCTACTTTCCGTCTCTATTATGAGGAAGAAGACAAGAACTACTATGACACCAACGTATTCTTTGCCGTTGAGGAAGGCAAGGCCGTTGTCGGCGTGAGAAAAGACAGTAAGGTGACCGACACCGACTGGGCTATGTTCGACAAGTTCGCTCTGACCTACTACGGAGCTGAGAGTGCCGAAGGATTCCAGGTTTGGCTGCAGAGCGCCAAGAAGAGTTTTGAGGGTCTGACCTATACCACTTCTTACTTTGAGGCTTATGCTGAGAAGTTCGACGTGACGGTTACGTCGAAGGCTGATGTACTGGCTGCCATCGCTTCGGCTGAAGAACCCCTTGACTCGCTGAAGAAGAACATCAACCTGTGGAGCCAGTATGTTGCCAAGGTAGCTGAGGCCGAGACTTTGGTGGCCGACCTAAATGATGTTGTTTCCGAAATAGTTGATGATTTAAGTGACTATGTTGAATGGGACTATGAGGAAATTATTGAGGCTCTTGAGTTGACCAATGAGGAAATTTTGGAAGAGATTGCAAAGGTTGAGGCAATGATTAAGGCTACCAATAACCTCTACAAGGCTGGTGACGACCTCACCGCTCGCTTCCTGAAGAATGCCGACTTCTCGAATGGCAACACAGGCTGGAACAAGGCGAAAGACTCTCGTCCCGGACTGGCTTTCCGTGAGACCATTGCTGAGGCCTACGATACCGACTTCGATCTCTATCAGGAAGTGACCAACGTGCAGAAGGGTGTGTACGAGGTAAGCCTGCAGGGCTTCTTCCGCATGGCTCGTTCATCTGAAGCTTGGACAAAGTATCAGAATAATGAGCAGGTAACTGATGCCGGCGTTTACATCAACGACAACAAGACTTCTTTGAAGTGTATCTTCGACGAGGGCCTAGAAATCGGTTCTGATGAAGAGGCTGCCAAGAAGGGCGGTTGGATGAATAACGAAGATGCTGCTTTCTCGTCGGGCAAGAATTATCCCGACGACATGGCCAGTGCTTCTTATGCATTCGGCCTGGTAAACGGCGATAACGAGCGCTACATGTATCAGAACAAGGCCTACGGTCTGGTATCTGAAGAAGGTCAGACCATCCGCGTGGGTATCAAGGGCGACGTGAGAGGTGCCAACTGGATTTGCTTCGACAACCTGCACCTGAAGTTCCTCGGTATGGATGCCAACACCATCGCTCCTATCCTGCAAGCAGCTTTGGATAATCTGCCCCGCACCGACGAGATGATGACCAAGACAACCTACGAGAAGTTTGCTGCTGTTAAGGCAGATGCCAACGCAGCCATTCAGGCTAATGATGGTAGTGCCATGTTCGAAGCACTGACAAAGATCTATGCTCTGTCTGACGAGGTGGCCAATTCTGTTGCTATCTGCAAAGCACTGAACGAAAAGGCTGAAGATCTGGCCGCTGAGGCAGATAATCCCGTCAACTCGGCATTTAAAACCGATGCTTTACTGCTGGTGGAGGAAATCCAGAACAAGCTGACTGGCAAGCAAATGGAGGATGCTGAGATTGCTACCTATGAGGTGAAACTCATGGAGATGCGCACCAACCTGATGCTGAATCCTGAATATGCTGGCGCTACAGTCGACGATCCCGTTGACCAGACCGCTGTCATCGTGACCCCGAGCTACGAGATAGGGGGTGCCAACTCTATCAAGGGCTGGAATGCCGATGGCTACAACTTCGGTAACGACGACACTCAGAAGAGTGCACTCCTGCTGGAGTTCTACAACAAGACATTCGACCTCAACCAGACCATCTACGGCCTGCCCGCAGGCTACTATCTGCTGGGTGTGAACGCGTTCTGCCGCGTGGGTGGCAATGCCGAGGACTTCGCAGCATACGCTGCTAAACCCGACAGCACCGAGGCTTACGTATATGCACAGCATGGCGAAACAATCGACTCTATAGGTGTGGCTTGCATGGCTAAGTTCGCACTGACCGAGGATCTTGGTATTGACGGTCAAGGTACCTACGAGAAAGACGGCGTAACCTACTATGTTCCTGGCTCTATGGTGTCATCCAATGCTTTCTTCGAGATGGGCTACTATCAGAACGACCTGCTCGTGAAGATCAATGCTGGTGAGGCTCTGCGCTTCGGCATCATGAAGAAGAAGAATACCAATACCGGTTGGGTGATCATGGACAACTGGACACTGAAGTATGTGGGCACCAACGACGATGTTGCTACCGCTATCGAAGTGGCCAAGGCCCAGACTGGTGCCGAGAACCTGAAGGTTGAATTCTTCTCAGTTGACGGTCGCCGCGTGAACGCTGCCTTCAAGGGCATCGCTATCCAGAAGATCACCAAGGCCGACGGCACAGTGGTCGTGAAGAAAGTGCGCAAGTAAGCAAGAACATAAAAATGATCAGACATAAAAAACTGACCAATCTCTAAAAAAACAGGGACTGGGGACGGGCAAAACCCGTCTCCAGCTCCTTGGTTTAAAAAACTTTCAGATTATCTGACTACTCTGATTACTCTGAATATTCTGAATACTCTGAATACTCCGATTATTCTGATTATTCCGACTACTCTGATCACTCAGAACCCCCTGCCGCCCAACGGGCAGCCACCAAAAGCGAAACAACCCGGCCTGCTGCAAAAAGGCCGCCACTATAGAAAAACAACGGGCAGCACCCCTGCCCACCCAGAGAAGACTAAAGAACAATAACTATAAAAATATTAACAAAAAATCAAAACTATGAAGCGAAAAACTATCTTGAAGCAAGGACGATGTGTGGCCATGGCCGCCTGCGCACTGCTGATAGGGACCGCCGTGATGCAGTCATGCGCCGACCGCGAAGATAATATTCTGACCGGACAACCTGACTGGCTGGGCAACTCTATCTACGAGCGACTGGAGCAGGAGGGCAACTACACCACCATGTTGCGCCTCATTGACGACTTGAACATGAAAGAAGTGCTGGGGCACACAGGTTCGAGGACGCTCTTTCCGGCTAACGACCAAGCTTTCAATGAGTGGTACCGTACCAACCAGTGGGGCATACGCTCCTATGCACAGCTGTCTACCCCCAGGAAAAAGCTGATGCTCAACAATGCCATGATTAGCAATGCCTACCTCATTGAGCTGCTGTCGAACGTGTCGGGCAATCCCCCCAAGGAAGGTCTGGCCATGCGCCGTAACAGCTCTGGCTCAGTGCTCGACTCAGTGCTGCTGATGAAGCCAGAGGACATGCCCACCTCGAACGCATGGTGGAACACCCTGCGTAGCCGCGGAAAGAAGGTGCCGTTCATTGAAAACGGACGCGCCCCGATGATCCACTTCCTCAGACCGTTCATGAAGTATTACAACATTACGGACAACGACCTGTCCATCATGACCAACCATAAGTCGAACTCGGTGGCCGACAGCTGGATTAACGGAAGAAAGGTCGTGGAAGCCGACATCACCTGCAAGAACGGATATATTCACCGCGTGGACGGCGTGGTTGAGGCTTCGCCCAACATGGCTGAGGCTTTGCGCCAGCACAAGCAGCTGTCAACCTGGTCGCGACTGGTAGACCGCTTCTCGGCACCCTATCTGGCCAGTTCTGAAATGCGTGAGAACTATAATCGTATGTATAATAATGAGGACTCACTCTTTGTGCGCCGCTATTTCAGCAAGCAGGCAGGGCACGAACTGAATTACGCACCCGACGGCATCACACCGGTGCCCGCACAGCTGTCGTTCGACCCGGGATGGAACGAATATATGTACACCAACACGCTGGGCTACGACCTGCACTATGATGCCGGCGCTATGATTGTTCCCACCAACGAGGCTGTAGAGAATTGGTGGAACAATGACGGCCGCGACCTGCAGGATGAGTATGGAGAGCTGGACTCTATTCCATACGAGACACTGGCCAAGCTGATCAACGTGAACATGCTCGACAACTTCACGGAGAAAGTGCCCTCGAAGTTCGACCATGTGCTTGACGATGCCAAGGAGGTGCTGGGCATTAAGCCTACCGATATTGACTCTTGCTTTATGTGCTGCAACGGCGTGGTCTATGTGGTGAACAAGGTGTTCTCACCGCGTGAGTATGCCTCAGTGGCCTATCCCGCACTGGCCCATAAGTCAACCATGGACGTGTTCTACTGGGCCGTCGACGTGTCGGATACCGACAACGGCAAGGGAACCTTCCTGCCCTACCTGCTCTCTATGGATGCCAAGTATGTGCTGCTGATGCCCACCAACAATGCCATGACGCAGTTCATCGACCCCGCCACCTATGGTGACGTGCAGACAGGTACCACAACAGAGTCGCCCAAGCTGATTGAATTCTGGCTGGATCCCACAAAAAAGAGATCTAACCAGATGCAGGCTTCGCGCTATATCTGCACCGTTGATGAGAACGGCAATATCACGCGCGGCACCCGTACACAGCTGAACGTTGACACGAAAGTGGTCTACAACATGCTGGACAACATGCTTAACCAGCAAATCATCGTGCTGCCTCCCAACGGTCCCGACCTGGAGACCTATCTGCAGCAGGGCTACCACTACTTCAAGACCAAGGGCGGCACCCTTATCTATGCTGAAATAGGCGGCGACGGCAAGCCCGTCTTCGCCGGCGGCTGGCAGCTGGAGCACAACAAGCGTCTGTCCATCAAGGGCAGTGTTTTCAAGAAGCAGAATGGTGATTCATACATGCTCGACGAGCAGATGCCCCTCGGCGCTCAGAAGTCGTTGTTCATGACCCTGAAGGAGCATGAGGAGTATTCGGCATTCCTGAACCTGATTTCCTGCGACTACAGCGAAATGCTGAAGGAGAAGATGTCTGACAAATATCCTGCTGGCAACACTAAGCAGGGCAACAAGAACTTCAGCCTGTTTGACAACTACAACTATACCGTCTTTGTTCCCACCAACCAGTCAATCATCGACCTGCAGACAGCCGGTGTGCTGCCCACTGCACGCGAGCTGACGATTGAAGAAAAGACAGACTATGACATTATCGACAGTCTGATTGTGGCTGAAAACTGGGCTCCTTCGACTGATAAAATCACTGACAATCTGCGCGATTCGGTGACTACTGCCATCCGCAAGGTGATTACCGACTTCGTGCGCTACCACGTGCAAGACCACTCGGTGGCCATCGGTATGGTGCCCGAGCCCGGACAGACCAGCAGTGCATACGAGAGTATGCTGCGCAACCCCGATACCGGCCGTTTCTATCAGCTGACGACAAACTTCGATGTCAATCAGCTCACCGTGAAAGACCTGGCTGGCAATACGCGCACTGTGCAGAAGACTGACGGACTATATAATAATATGTGTCGCGAATACTACTTCACAGCTACCGGCAATACTGCCCAGCTGTTCATGGGCAGCGATGCTATGGTTCATCAGATTGATAAGCCCCTCTTCATTTCAAACGATCTGAAAAAGTGGCGCGATGTGGTGTCTGATTATCTAAAAAAATAAGGAGGAACCTAATATATGAGTAATCGATTCAATTGCTTCGCTATGCGAGGAATGATAAAATCTGTCATCATGACAATGGCGTTGCTGTTGGCTACGACTGCCAGCGCGCAGACCATTACGACAGTTCACGGTACGCTGAGCGACGACATGGGCCCGCTGATGGGTGCCACCGTCGTGGAAATAGACAACACGGGACGTATCATCGAATCGGCCCTGACCGACCTGAATGGTAACTTCACCATGAGGGTACGCAACCAGAAGGATAAGATCCGCTTCAGCTATGTAGGCTTGAAGACGGTGACCCTGCCTATCAACAAGACCACCTACAACCTGAAACTGGTGTCGGCCACTGAGCTGAAAGAGGTGGTGGTGAAATCGAAGAAGCGCGCATCGGGTAACGGCCTGCCCATCCCTGAGCGAGAAATATCCTACGCTTCGCAGACCCTGTCGATGAAAGAGTTCGAAGGTCTGGGCATTACCTCAGTCGACGAAGCCCTGCAAGGACGTATCGCCGGTCTGGATATCGTGGCTAACTCAGGTAACCTGGGTTCCGGCTCTACCATGCGTCTGCGTGGTGCCGGTTCGCTCTCAACACTGACTGACTCGAACCCCCTGATCGTGGTCGACGGCAACATCCGTGAGGTGAACCTCGACAACTTCGATATGGCTGGTGCCAACGATGAGAAGTTCGCTGAACTGCTGAACATCAACCCTGAGGATATCGCTTCGATCACGGTGAAGAAGGATGCCGCCGCTACGGCCGTCTACGGTTCGCAGGGTGGTAACGGTGTCATTGAGATCACCACCAAGCGTGGTGTTCGTGGTAAGCCGAAACTTACCTACTCACTGAAACTGACCGGTACCTATCAGCCCGATGGCTATAAGCTGCTGAACGGTGACGACTACACCATGCTGCTGAAAGAGGCCTACTTCAACCCCACACAGAACGATGAAGCTGCCAACGAGTCCAACATCCCTGAGATTAACTACTTGGGCGAAGAGTTCCCCGAATGGCGACAGTATCGTGACAACACCGACTGGGTGGATGCCGTGAAGCAGTGGGGCCTGCGCCAGAACCACTACGTGACTATCTCAGGTGGTGGTGAAAAGGCTACCTTCCGTATCTCAGGCGGTTTCGACCATGAGACCGGTACGATGATCGAGTCGAAGCTGAAGCGCTTCTCTACTCGTCTGAACCTGGACTACAACGTTTCTGAGCGTATTCGCGTCAGCACCAACTTCGCACTGACGTACACGAAGAACAACAAACAGTCGAACGACCTTCTGGGTATTGCCATGAAGAAGATGCCGAACATGAGCATCTACGAGAAAGACCCCATCACAGGTGAGGATACCGACAGATACTACAACATGCTGCAGAGCGGCAGATATATTGGTTCGGAATTCTTCAAGAACGACCAGCGCACCTACGTGAACCCCGTGGCTAAGGCTCATCTGGCAAAGGACGACCGTCGCACATACGATATGGCTCCTGAGCTGATCCTGAACTACAAGCTGCTGGGCATGGACGAAGACCACTGGCAGTTGAACTGGCGCGGATCGGTCTACATGAGCATTTTCAACCAGTATGACGACTCGTTCTATCCGCAGGAACTCTCAACAGTGAACTGGGAGTCGGGCGTGAACACTTCGTATGCAGGTTCTTCAAAGAGCGTTTCTATCAACACGAAGCAGACGCTGACGCTGATCCCGGCCTTCAAGAACAAGAACCACTCAGCCATGGTCATGGGACGCTTCGAACTCACATCGGGTTCTTCAAGCAGCCAGGGCACAAGCGGTACGGGTCTTCCCTCTACTAACGGTGCCATCGTGACACCTTCTGCCGGCGGTACCATCAGTAATGTGAACTCCGGTTACAACCAGTGGCGCTCTATGTACTACACGTTCTCTGGCCACTATGCCTTCAAGGAGCGCTACATCATTGACCTGACACTGCGTGCCGACGGTACTACAAAGTTCGGCCCGAACAGCCGTTGGGGCTACTTCCCCTCAGTGTCTCTGCGCTGGAATGCCATTGACGAGCCCTTCCTGAAGTGGGCTAAGCCTACGCTCTCAATGCTCTCCGTGCGCCCCAGCTGGGGACGTGTGGGCCGCCAGCCTGGACAGAACTATCTGTACACCTCTAAGTACGGATCGTCTGACCGCTATCTGGACATGTCGTCAATGGTGCCTCTGAACATTCGTCTGACCGACCTGCAGTGGGAAATCAACACCAGCTATAACGTGGGTGTCGACCTGGGCTTCTTTGATGATCGCCTGAACATCACCTTGGAAGGCTATCACTCTACAACCTCGAACATGCTGTTGTCGAACTATCGCATTCCTTCGAACGCTGGTTTCCCGACAGTTCCCTATCGCAACAGCGGTAAGATGCGCAACATCGGTTGGGAGTTCCACATCAACACCAACAAGCTGGTGAAGGTCGGCAAGTTCACCTTCGACCTGAATGCCAACTTCGGTAACAACCGCAACGAGATTCTGGAGATGGATGAATATGTGCTGGATGGCTTGAACTCGAAGTTCGGCTATGGCAACGCCGAGTGGCTGCGCCGTGTGCAGCTGCACAACCCGCTGGGTGCTATCTACGGTTTCAAGTTCAAGGGCGTTTACCAGTATAACTATAACACCTTCGCCAACATGACGGACGCTGAGCGTCAGCAGTTCCTGGCTTCGGGTAAGACCGCTCCTGTGGCCACCAATGCCAACGGACAACTGATTCTCGATGCAACGGGTGCTCCCCTGCGCATGGTGTACAACTATACTACCGACAATACGGGTAAGAACTATCGCTTCAGCGGTGGTGATGCCATCTACGAGGACTTGAACCACGACGGTCAGATTAACGCTCTGGATATCACCTACCTGGGCTCTTCACTGCCTAAGCTGACCGGTGGTTTCGGCTTCACCTTCAACTATGGCGACTGGCGCCTGAACACGCAGTTCACCTACCGTATCGGCAACAAGATCCTGAATATGGCCCGTCTGCATTCAGAGGCCATGACAGGCAACGACAACCAGAGCCAGGCCGTGAACTATCGCTGGCGCAAGGAAGGCGACGTAACTGATATTCCACGTGCCATGCACACCTTTGCCACCAGTGAGGATCCCAATGCATTTATTGCCTACAACTCGCTGGTCAGCGACCGCTTCGTGGAAGACGGCTCATATCTGCGTATGAGCTACGCACAGCTGTCGTATGCCATCAAGAAGAAACACCTGAAGTGGATAGGCCTGAACCGCATATCAATCTATGCAAGTATCAACAACCCGTTTGTCATCACGAAATACACGGGTGTTGACCCCGATATCGTGAACACGGGCTATGATCCTGCTATTGACAACGCACAGACACCACGTGCACGTTCGTACACGCTGGGCCTGACGGTGGATTTCTAATCACGGCGTAATCACGAGATAACGATATGACGTAATAACGAAACAACGATATAACGTAATAACGAGACAATATGAAGAAGACAATTTATAATATGATATGCGCCGTCTGCCTGGCAGGTACAATGGCCGGCTGCGCCGACTTCCTCGAAATCAAGCCTCAGAGCGAGATTATCGCTGAAGACTTCTGGAATGAGAAAGCCGACGTGGATGCCGTCATCGCAGGATGCTATGCAGGACTGGAGTCGGATGCTGCCATTCGCCGCATGATGATGTGGGGCGAGTTCCGCAGTGAGAATGTGATGGCAGGCTCGGGTAGTGGTGACGACTTGGATCTTACCAATGTTTTCAAAGAGAATATCACTGCCAAGAATGCTTATACGTCTTGGGACATCTTCTACAGGGTGATCAACCGTTGTAATACGGTCATCAAGTACGCTCCTGAAGTGGCAGCCGTTGACCCCGGCTATACCAACAGCGAGCTGAAGGCTACCATTGCCGAAGCAACCGCCCTAAGAGCATTGTGCTATTTCTATCTGATCAGGACATTCCGCAATGTGCCTTACGTTACGGATGCCATCACGGATGATGACCAGGAAGTGGAAATCGCCGCAACCGATTTCTATACTGTTCTGAACCGTTTGATCACAGACCTGGAGAGCATCAAGGGTGATGCCATTGCCCGCTATCCTGAGAACAAAACAAACTATCAGACTGGTCGCATCACACGCGATGCCATCAACGCCATGCTGTGTGAGATGTATCTCTGGAACAAGGACTATACGAATTGCATCAACCGTGCTGAGGATGTGATTGCATCGAAGAAAGCATACGACGAAGAGAACAACAAGAAGACGGGTACGATATCGACCTCGTCTGACCGTCTGAACGGATATCCTCTGGAGGACAATGCCATCAGTACAGGCTATTTCGGCAGTGCTTTCAACAACATCTTTGTCGCTGGTGGAAGCAAAGAGACCATCTTTGAGCTGGTGTTCGACAACACTGAAGCTGGTTACTCCATGTTGAGCAACTCAGCTGCAGGTCTGTGGTATGGTAACTCTAACGTGGTTCAGGGACGTGTGGCTCCTTCTAACTATGTTCTTGAGGACAAAGCCAAAGAGACCTCGCGCGGTGTATTTGCTGACGAGAACAAGAAGATGGATGCCCGCATGTACTATAATTTCTCAAGCTCTTATGAGTGTATCTACAAGATGGTATATCGCGGTTGCATGATTAATGCGACTGGTACTACTCCCAGCGTAGCATCTTCAGCAAAATATAACTATGCAAAGATCAATAACGTGGAGCATTGGTATACCAGCAGCAACTGGATTATCTATCGTCTGAGCGACATCATGCTGCTGGAGGCTGAGGCTATCTGCCAGCAGATGCAGGAAGGCAGCACGGCTGAAATCGTGGCTTACAACCAGCCGCTGATCAGAAAAATTTTCAATCTGGTCAATGCCGTCAACAAGCGCTCTGTATGCCAGACGAATCTGACGGACACGCTGGTGCTGAACTTGAATGCCACCAAATCGCAGATGGAGACCTTGACGCTGAGAGAGCGCCAGCGCGAGCTGATGTTCGAAGGAAAGCGCTGGTATGACCTGGTGCGCCGTTCGCTCCGCGATGGCAACACGCAGGAACTGATTTCTGCCGTGGGTCATCGTGACGGTCCTAATGCCCAGCTGATGCAGAACTTCTTCGGAAATGCATCGAAGTGGGAATGGGCTATCTTCTGGCCTTACAACTATGATGAAACCGTCGTGAACAAGAAACTGGTGCAGAACCCAGCCTTTGGCGATGGTATGAGTAGCAGTATTAAGTAACGTCAATCATTTTTAAAAAGGATGAGAACAATGAAAAGTATAAGATATTATTTGACCGCCATGCTGGCACTGCTGGCCTTTGGCGGACTGTCACTGACAAGTTGCTCTGACGAACCGGATGAAGAGTACTTCTACTCATTTGAAGGCGAGATGATGAGCGACTATATGAAGAACAGGCCTGAGTATAGCGAATTTGCAGCTATCGTTGAGCGCGCTCATTTGATGGACCTGCTCTCTGCCTATGGTCAGTACACATGCTTCATTCCGTCGAATACTGCTGTTACCGCCTACCTGCACACAAAAGGAGTGGGCAGCGTCAGTGAGTTGAGCGATGCCGATTGTGACACAATCGCACGCACACACCTGGTAGCCAATATGTACAGCACCATTGAGATGTCGGAAGACCGACTGGCAACGGCCAACATGCTGGGACGCTATCTGTCAACCGAGATTGACAGTCTGACGGCTGAGGTGGTTATCGAGGGCGTGGCCCACGTGTCATACACGCTGAAGGATGACTCCGTGGAGAACGGTATCATGCAGCCCATCGACCGTGTGATTGAGAAGTCGAACAGCTACATCGCCGATATTCTGCGCGACAATCCTACCATCAGCATATTCTATGAGGCTCTGGCAGCAACAGGCGTCAATGGAGAAATCACTTTGGTGGAGGATGCCACCTATAACAGGAAGGACTATCCGAAGTATTATTACAAGTCGCACACCTGGAACGAGGTGGCTTGGGTTCCAGATACAAAGAAATATGGCTATACCGTGTTTGTGGAACCGAACTCAGTCTACAACAGTGCCTTTGCCAATGAGGGCATCTCTACCGCCAACGGCAATCTGCGTGCACTCTATGACTTGGCATGTAAACTTTATGATCCGGTGTATCCTGAAGACGTGGCCAGTGAAGGCCATAAGTTTGAGAATCTGACCAGCGATGTGAATCCTCTGAAGAGATTCGTGCGCTACCATATTCTGAACCGCTATGTGCCTGGAGCTTCCGACCTCACCCCGTTGGTGATGCACGTCGGTTCTGTCAACGAGGCCTTTGGCGTACGCACAACCTTGATTAATCCTGTTGACTGGTATGTTACCTTGTTGCCTCACACCATGATGAGAGTGGACCAGCTTACGAGGGAGACCGATGCTGATGGCAATGACTGCCTGGGTCATGACTATGACAAGGTGGGTGAGCGCTTTGTGAACCGCCGCTACGAGGGCCAATATCAGCATCGCGGTGCTTTGATTGACGCTGAGAAAGACAAAGACTATGAGCACGATGCCTTGAATGGACACTATTTCTATGTTGACGAAATCGTGGCTTTCACGAAAAAGGTTCAAGACGAGGTGCAGAACGTTCGTATGCGTATGGACTTCTCGGCTATCTTCCCCGAGGTTATGACCAATGATATGCGTCTGAAAGGCAGGCCTACTGCTGACGATAGCGCCGATACACCTGATGATGCATCAACACCTAAGAACGGACGTAACTTCTACTTCCCACTGGGCTATCTTGACGGTGTTACCTTTAGCAACTGTAACGTGGTAATGCGCCGTCCGCACATCAACTTCTGGTCTTGGCAGGGTGATGAGTGGAACATCTTCGGCGACTATGACTTCACCTTCCGTATTCCACCGGTGCCCTACACAGGTATGTATCAGCTGCGCTTAGGATTCTGCGCCCTTGAGACCCGTGGTGTGATGCAGGTCTACTTCGACGGCATTCCACAGGGTATTCCTCTTGACATGACAAAATTCTTGGATTCAGAGCTCTATATCGGCGACCGTTATACGACTGACGAATCGCTGGCAGACTACAACAAGAAGACTGATGAAGAGAAAGCCGAGGAACAGAAGCTGCTGAGAAATCTGGGCGCTTACCGCGCAGGAACTTCCACCTATCACTTTAACGGTGATGGTACGAAGTATTTCTTCGCAGGCAATCCGCGTACCTATCGACGCATTCTTTGCCAGACCATGATTACGGCCAACCAAGATCACTATCTTAGATTCCGTGTGGCCAGTGACGGTAAGCAGGGAAACAACAATGAGTTCATGCTCGACTATTTTGAAATCGTTCCAAGTTCAGTCTATGCTGTTGATGGCGATGGCGCAATGGAAGACGATTTGTAAGATTTATCGGCAGTATAACGTTAAACACTAATATTTCTGAATCATGAGAAAGAAATCTATGATAAGAATCCTTACCAAAGGAATAACGGCAATGAGTTGTTGTCTGTTGGTCTGGGGATTTACCGCTTGTGCCGACAAATGGGACGAGCACTATGAAGAAATGCCGGCAGGCTTGAGCAATGAGAGCCTGTGGGAGGCCATTTCAAGCAATCCGGATCTGACAAATTTCAAGACGCTTATTGCTGGTGTTGGCTACGACAAACAGTTGGCCAGCAGCCAGATGTTTACCGTCTTTGCCCCGACAAACGATTGCTTGTCGGCGGCAGAGGTGGCCAACATGATTGCGCTTTACAAATCGGAAAAGGGCAAGGTCAGTGAAGACGAGAACCAAGTGCTCAAGGAGTTTGTGAAGAACCACATTGCTCTGTATAACCATTCCGTATCGTCAGTCAGCAACGACTCTATCAAGCTGATGAACGGCAAATATGGTGTGCTGACTCCCAACACGATAGCAGGCGTGGACATGCTGAGCAAGAACCAGAACTACAAGAACGGTGTGCTCTATACAGTAGGCTCCCAGCTCAGCTACAAGCCCAATCTGTTTGAGCTTATCCGTAAAGATGCCGACCTGACGAAGTTGTCAGAGTTTATGTACAATCCCAGCTTCTATTACAAGGTGTTCATACCAGAGGAGAGTGTGGAAGGCGGACTTGATGACTATGGTCGCACGACCTATCTTGACTCTGTGTTCTCACAGCGTAATGAGTTGTTCAGCTATCTTGACAACATCAACCATGAGGACAGCTCGTTCTGGATGGTGGCACCTACCGATGCACTCTGGGATCAGCTGATGACTGAGTATAGCGAATACTTCAAGTATCCTGCCGACTGCAAAATCAAAGACTCACTGGAGTATATCCTGCCTCGTCTGTTCATCGTAATGGGAACGGTGTTTAACCGTACTTTCAATACGGGTGTGTTCAATCAGGAGAAGGCAAACGAAAAGGGTGCCGGCGATATCACGATTGATGACTCGCTGATGTCGGTAAACTGCTTTCGCGACTTCGTTACACGCAAACGTGCATGGGCTGGTCAGGCCTTCAACTATTATGAATATTATAATGCATGGCAGTCAGACGGCGTGCTGGCGAATACACTTGACATAGACAGTTGCAGTAATGGCCTGATGAGAAAGGCTACAGCCAAATGGCCTATTGACAAGCTTCAGTCTTTTGCACAGTATGTGGTTGTTGAGGCTGATGCCAATATTTGGGAACTGAGTAAAACGGTGAATTCTGCCGGTGACTCTATCGCCACCATCTCGGCTGTTCAGCGCAATGCCTCAAGAGATACCCTTGATGAGTATAATTTCTACGACAGGGTGTGGAGTAATGGATTTGTTGAATTTGACCCTGTTCAGAACCGACAGAACCATACCGCTACTTTCCGTATTGACAATGTGCTCTCGAATTTTGGCTACGACATCTATCTCGTAACGGCTCCGGCCATCGCCTATGACCGCAATGCTCCCGAAGCCCAGCGCGTTCCTACCAAACTGCGCATCACACTGAACTACAAGCAAGAAAACGGCTCTATGAAGACGGAACGACTTGTCAGCGAAGTTACGACAGATGCCAATTCGATGGGCTATATCCAACTGGCAAGCGATTTCAAGTTCCCCGTAACGAACTATGGCCTGTATAATTATGACACGAAGCCTTCTGTGACGCTGGATGTGGAGACACGTGTGAGCAACAGTGAGTTGAACAGAGGAACGTTTACCCGTAATATGCGCATTGACTGCATTCTGCTGGTGCCACATGGCACGATGGAAGAAGGTGTTGTACCGGCCGGCAGCAAAATACCCACTGTTGACCAAGGTAAACCCGCTATGTTGATGAAGCCTCATGGCGACACGCCTCAGGCTACAACTTTCTATATGCGTCGCTAATATTCACCTAATAATATGAAGGAAAATATGTATATGAAACGATATATCTTATTTGGACTATCACTGTTGATGGCTTTTCCTCTGACCGTCAGTGCTCAAGATGATGATTCAGAAGAAGAGGGTTCGCAGACTGCCATCCGCGGCTTTGCAGTGAAACAGAAAAACTATGAGACACGAGTCGTCAAGGGAGTTGTGCGCGATGCAACCACCCAGCAACCTCTGGCAGGTGCTATGGTTCGTGCTGGTCAGATAGAAGGATACAGTGTGCTGACCGAGGACGACGGATCGTACGAACTGAAGTTGCCCGTCTTCGCAACGAGTATCTTTGTGTCATCGCCTGACTACAACCCCATCCAGATTGGTCTTATGAAGGGGGAGAAGCAGAAGGTGGCCTACCTTTATCCGACAACATTCTCATCTGAATATGCGCCCAAGACCAATGTGCGCGGTGATGCTGTTGCCAGCAATTTCAATTATTCTGGTGCCATCAATATCAAAGATGAAATCCAGAAACAGTTGGGTGCTCAGGTGCATACAATCAGCAGAAGCGGCACTCCCGGTGTGGGAAGTGTGATGTTTATGCAGGGCTTGAACTCGCTGAACGTCAATGCACAGCCGTTGGTTGTGGTTGATGACGTGATTATCGACCAGCAGTATAATCGTGACCTGCTGCACGACGGATTCTTCAATGATATCCTGACAGGTATAAATCCTGCCGACATCGAGAAGGTGACCGTGATGCGCAATGGTACGGCTCTCTATGGTGCCAAGGGTGCCAATGGCGTGATTCTGATTCAGACTCGCCGCAACAAGTCGATGGCTACCCGTATTACTGCCACTGCTTCGGCCGGTGTAACACTGAAGCCTAAGTTCCTTCCTGTGATGAATGCTGATGAGTATCGTGGCTATGCATCAGAAATGCTGAAGACTACGAACACCAAGCTTCAGTCGTTCAAGTTCCTGGACGAGCGTCAGGTTCTGGACAACGGACAGCAGAACTACTACTATCCGCTCTATCACCAGAGCACCGACTGGAAAGATCTGGTCTATCATACTGCCATTACGCAGAACTACGGTATTAACGTAGAAGGTGGTGACGCTGTGGCCAACTACAACCTGTCGGTAGGCTATTCATCGGCACAGAGCACGCTGAAATACAACGACATGGATCGTTTGAGCGTTCGCTTCAATACCGATATCTCGCTGACCAAGAACCTTGACGTGCGTTTCGATGCTTCGTTCTCTAACCAGACTCGCAACATCCGTAACGACGGCGCACCTGAAAACTACGACAGCGGCACTCCCACTTCGCCTGCTTTCTTGGCATACGTGAAGAGCCCCTTCCTGAGCCCCTACAGCTATGGTCGTGGTATGTTCTCAGAGAGCCACTATAATATTGATGCCGAGGACTACCTGAACGAGGCACTGGCCAACTACAGCGGCTATAACTGGCGTTTGGGTAACCCTGCTGCCATTAATGAATATGGTGATGCTGAAAACAAGAACCGCTTTGAGAACTCTATGCTGAATCTTACGGTAACACCGAAGTACCAGTTTACCCGTAACCTCTTCTTGCAGGAACACTTCAGCTATAACCTGGTGAATACCAATGAGATGTTCTACATCCCTGTCAACGGAACTCCGTCATACTATGTGGAGAGCATTGGTGCCAACCGTGACAACGAGGTGCGCTCGCTGGCTTCAAGACAGAATTCGGTGATGAGCGACACCCGACTTGACTGGCAGAATCGCTACGGTGCACACTTCGTGCATCTGTTTGGTGGCGCTCGTATCAACTGGGAAAGCTATAGTTCTAATTCGCAGTTGGGCTACAACACAGGTAACGATAAGACCCCGTTCATGCGTAAGGACCTGAAAGATGTTTCAGTGACTGGTATCAATGAGAGTTGGAACTCGTTGGCATGGTATGCTCAGGCAGAGTATGACTATCTGAGCCGCTATTATCTGCAGGCTAACTTGACCGTTGAAGGCTCTTCACGTTTTGGCAAGAATGCCGACGGACTGAAGATGGCCGGTGTGCCCTGGGCCGTATTCCCCAGTGTACAGGCAGCTTGGGTCATCAGCAACGAGCCCTGGATGGCCAAGGTCGACGGCATTGACTATCTGCGTCTGAACGTGGGCTATGATGTCAGTGGTAACGACGATATTGATTTCTATGCTGCGCGCAGCTATTTCAAGGCAGGTCTGTTCCTGCATGCCATTTCCGGTCTTACCTTTGGTGGCATCGGTAATACCGAGATACAGTGGGAGACCACTCGCCGACTGAATGCCGGACTGGAGGGTAGTTTCATGAACAATCGTCTGAGCGTAGGACTGAACTACTTCCGTTCAACGACCGACAATCTGCTTACTCTTCAGTCAGTAAGCTTCCTTTCTGGTAAGGACAAGGCTTGGTCAAACGACGGTAAACTGCAGAATGAAGGCTTCGACGTGAATTTCACGGCTAAGGTGTTGGCCCTGAAAGACTGGCAGTGGCAGATTGGCGCCAGCGCAGGTCACTATAAGAATAAGATTACGGCGCTGCCTGACGGTGCAGAGTATATCGACAATACAGTCTATGGTGCCACCATTCGTACACAGGTGGGACAGGCTGCCAACTTGTTCTACGGCTACAGGACGCTGGGCGTGTTCTCTACTACCGAGGAAGCCATGGCTGCTGGTACAGCCGATCCCAAGGGCCTGTATTTCTTGGCAGAAAATGGTGTCGACAGGAACTACTTCGGTGCCGGCGACGTGCACTTTGATGATCTGAATGGTGATGGTCAGATCACTGATGATGACCGAACTGTTATTGGCGATCCGAACCCAGACATCTTTGGTAATATTTACACCTCTATTGCTTGGAAGCACCTGAAGCTCGACGTTCGTTTCAATTACTCGCTGGGCAATGATGTTTACAACTACATGCGCTCACAGATGGAGTCGGGCAGCCGCTTCATGAACCAGTCTACAGCCTTGAATGCCCGTTGGCAGGCAGAAGGCCAGACGGCCAGTATCCCCCGAGTCAGTTTCCAGGATCCGATGGGCAATGCCCGTTTCAGTGACCGTTGGATTGAGGACGGCAGCTATCTGCGTCTGAAGACCGTTACGCTGAGCTATGACTTGCCTTTGAAGTCGCAGTACATTCAGGGACTGCAGTTCTGGATTCAGGGTAACAATCTGCTCACCTTCTCGAAGTATCTGGGTACCGATCCTGAGTTCACCATGACTTCAAGCGTCATTGGCCAGGGCATCGATCTCGGACTGCTGGGACAAAGCCGTTCGGTGGTTGCTGGTGTGAAGATAAATCTGTAATTGAAAATTGATCATTGAAATATAATAATTATGATTACAAAGATAAATAACAAGGTGGTTGCAGGAGTCTTCTCTCTCCTCCTTCCATTTTCCGCTTTCCTCTTTGCAGGTTGTGAGGACTTCTTCGAGCAAGAGTCAGAGGATGTGGTCTATGCCGACAAGGCCCACTTGAACAATGCTGTAGATACGATCTATTCTGTGACTGGTATCATGAATAAGATGCAGGTGATTGCCGACCGCACCATTCTGTTTGGCGAGGTGAGAGGCGACTTGGTGACTTTGACCAAAGATGCCAGCAATGACCTGCGCGAGTTGGCTGAGTTCAACGTTAGCGACGACAATAAGTATAATAGCCCTCGCGATTACTATGAGATTATTAACAACTGCAACTACTTCCTTGCTAATGTCAATCCCGACATGAAGAATAACCGCAATGAGAACATCTTCATGAAGGAGTATGCTGCCGTCAAGGCTTTCCGTGCATGGACTTATTTGCAGCTGGCCCTGGTCTACGGACGGGTGCCATTTGTCACTGATCCTATCCTGACGAAGGACGATGCTGAGCGTGACTACCCGTTCTATTCTGTGGAAGATGTCTGCCGTTATTTCCTGAACGATCTCAGTGGAATTCCTGAAGAGTACAACTGTAAGTTCCCTGGCTATCGTACCATTCGCGGCACAGCTTCAAGCCTGTTCTACTTCCCACTGAGTATTCTCCGTGGTGAACTCTACCTCTGGCTGGCTTCTTACACGCAGAACAAGGAGTACTACCGCCAGGCCGCATTGAACTACTATAAGTATATCTCGGAGCGCAATGGCACGGGTGGTTTCTATTCAACAGGCTTGAGCACCGTTATGTGGAATCCCGGTTCATCTACGTGGTCGAGCTATTTCTCGATTAACTATACCACCTCCTTGACATCAAGGTATCCTGATATCTTCGATTCGTCAGTAGAAACACCAACATCTCAGGGTGAGTTGATAACGATGATTCCTGGTGACTCTATCCCTGCTGAAGGATACTATAGCGAACTGCGTAATCTTTTCAACTCTACCAGCTTGAACGACAACAAGTACAGCATCACCCCGTCGACGAATATGATTGAAATTTCTGAGGCGCAGAAGAACTGCTGTTTGAGCAAGATTCGTACTGACGGAACTTATTCAGTCTCTTATGCTCCTACCGGTCTCAATCAGCGCCGTACGGGTGACCTCCGCTTGAAGTATATATGGCAGGAAGGTACCACACGCGACTACTATACCGGTGACCGCATTGAAACGCAGAACATCGTCAAGTATCAGACGCGCAATGTGCATATCTATCGCAAGCAGATGCTCTATTTGCGCATGGCCGAAGCACTCAACATGGCCGGTTATCCGCGTATGGCTTTCCAGATTTTGTCGAACGGTATCAACGATAAGGTGATGAACGACTCTATCTATCCCTTCTATAGCAAGACCGACTCTATCGACTTCCTGTCGAAGTTCAAGTTCTCTACAGGATCATACAAACTGTTGCTGCCTGAGCAATTCGCCGGTACTACCGTGTCGATTACGGGCAACACAATGGGTATGCATAGCCGTGGTTCAGGCTGGACTCCCGACAACGAGTACTATTCATTTACCGACTCAGTGCCCGAGACCAGAACGATTACACTGGACGATGGAACCACGAAGGATACTATCGTGATGAATCGTGTGCCTGTGGCCGATCAGCAAGCCTACGTCGACAGTCTGATTCTGAATGAGAGCGCACTGGAGTTTGCTTTCGAGGGTACTCGTTACTACGATGTGATGCGCTATGCATTGCGACAGCCCAACCCGGGAGCTGCCATGGCCAAGATCATCTATGGTCGTCGTGGTAAAGACAATGCTGCCCAGGTGCAGGGCGAAATCAAGAAAGACCTGAACAATCAGCAGAACTGGTATCTGAACTGGAAAGGAAAGATTGGATTTTAAACAGAACTAAAACTACTTTTTCATAGAATTATGGCCATAATTTTCGCAATTATGGCCATAATTCATTCAATTTTCGCCAAAATTGTTTGTAGTATGCAAAAAATGTAGTACCTTTGCAGCGTTCAGTGGAATGAGGGGCTTGACAAAAGCTCCTCATTTCTGTTATAAATCAATCACGAATGATCAACAAGGACACAATTAAGACGTTGGTGGAAGAGTGGCTCAAGAAGGGCAACTACTTCCTGGTAGACATTATGATGGACGGCGACCGCATCGCCGTGGAGATTGACCATGCCGAAGGCGTGTGGATCGAAGACTGTGCCGAACTGAGCCGCTACTTACAGGAGCAGTTGGGCGAAGAAATGGACGACTATGAGCTGGAGGTAGGCTCGGCTGGCATCGGACAGCCCTTCAAGGTGGAACAACAGTATCAGAACCATGTGGGCGACGAAGTGGAGGTGCTTATGGCCGACGGCAAAAAGCTGACAGGCATTCTGAAGAGCGTCGAAGGACGGCAGTTCGTTGTCACCACAAAGGAGAAACAGGTTCCTGAGGGCAAGAAACGCCCCGTGCTGGTCGAGGTGGACAAGCCATTCTCGATGGACGAGGTGAAATCGACGAAATATGTGCTGAATTTCAAATAGTCAAATAGCAAAAAAGTAAAATAGAAAAAATATAGAAATGGCAACAAGAAAAGATGCGAAAGGTCCCAGCATGTTTGAGACCTTTCAAGAGTTTAAGGAGACCAAGAACATTGACCGTACCACATTGGTGAGCGTGCTCGAAGAGAGCTTTCGCAATGTGCTGGCCAAGATGTTCGGCAGCGACGAGAACTTCGACGTGATTGTGAACCCCGATAAGGGCGACTTCGAGATTCATCGTAACCGCGTGGTGGTAGAAGACGGCGAGGTGCGCGACGAGAACAAGGAGATAGCCCTCTCAGAGGCTCAGAAGATTGAGCCCGACTACGAGGTGGGCGAGGAAGTGTCTGAGGAGGTGGACTTCCAGAAGTTTGGCCGCCGTGCCATCTTGAACCTGCGCCAAACACTGGCTTCGAAGATTTTGGAACTGGACCACGATGCCCTCTATCAGAAATACAAGGACAAGGTGGGAACCGTCGTATCAGGCGAGGTCTATCAGATGTGGAAGCGCGAGGTGCTGCTCATGGACGATGAGGGCAACGAACTCCATTTGCCGAAGTCGGAGCAGATTCCTGCCGACAACTACCGCAAGGGCGAGACCATCCGTGCCCTCGTCAAGGAGGTGCAGAACGAGAACAACAACCCACGCATCATCCTGTCGCGCACCAGCCCTGACTTCCTGAAGCGCCTGCTGGAGGCTGAGGTGCCCGAGATTAATGATGGTCTGATTGCCATCCGTCGCGTGGCCCGTATGCCGGGCGAGCGTGCCAAGGTGGCCGTGGAAAGCTTCGATGACCGCATAGATCCTGTAGGAGCCTGCGTGGGTGTGAAGGGTAGCCGTGTGCACGGCATCGTTCGCGAGCTGCAGAACGAGAATATCGATGTCATCAACTTCTCGAGCAACATCCAACTCTTCATTCAGCGTGCCCTCTCGCCTGCCAAGGTGACCAGCATCAAGCTCGACGAAGAGAACCATAAGGCCGAAGTCTATCTGCAGCCCGAGGAGGTGAGCTTGGCCATTGGTAAGGGCGGCATCAACATCAAGCTGGCCTCTATGCTTACCGAGCATACCATCGACGTATTCCGTGTGGTGCCCGAAGGTGCCGATGACGACGAGGATATCTACCTCGACGAGTTCAGCGACGAAATCGACCAGTGGGTTATCGACAGCATCAAAGCCATCGGTCTCGATACGGCTAAGGCTGTGCTCAACGCTCCGCGCGAGATGCTCATTGAAAAGGCCGACCTTGAGGAAGAAACCGTCGACCATCTGATAGAGGTGCTGAAAGCAGAATTTGAATAAAACACAAAAGTATTTATGGGAATTAGACTAAATAAAGTATTAACAGAACTGAACATAGGACTTCAAACGGCAGTTGATTTCCTGAGAAACAAGAAGAGCCTGGGCGAAATTCGCGACGATGCCACCTCGAACACCAAGATCTCAGACGAGCAGTACGAGGCGCTGGTCAGTGAGTTCAGCGGCGACAAAGCCGTGAAGACACAGGCCGCCAACCTCTTCCCAAAGAAGAGGGAAAAGAAGGTGGAGCCCGTGAAGCCCCAGATTGAGGAGACTCCGCTGCGCCAAACCTATACTCCTTTAGGAAAGATTGACCTGGACAGCATTGGGAAACCGAAGCCCGTGGCTAAGACAGCTCAGGTTCAGAAGCCTGAGCCTGAAATAAAACCGGAAACGACTGCCGAAACTCCGGTTGTAGAGGTGGAAGAACCGAAGGTGGAACAGGTCGAAGAACCTGTGGTAGAACAGAAGGCTGAGCCTGTAGTAAAGCAGGAGCCTGAACCCGTGGCCGATGACGAGCCGGAACAAGTTGAGGACGAAGTTGACGACGAGGAACTTCAGGACGAAGAAGACGCTCTGGCAGAAGAGAATGCTCCCGAGGAGCCTGCAACCCCTGCTGCTGTCGGTCAGGGGCCTGCCATCTACACCTTGAAGAGCGAGGCTAAACTGGCTCCGAAGGTGAACGTGCTGGGCAAGATTGACCTGTCGACCTTGAATCAGAGCACTCGTCCGAAGAAAAAGTCGAAGGAGGAGAAGCGCAAACAGCGCGAGGAGAAAGCTGCCCAGCAGCGCGGTGGTGCTACTGGGAACAACGGTGAGAAGCGCAAGCGCGAGCGTATCCGCAACGATAAGGTGGACATCGAGGCAGCTGCCAAGCAGCAGAACCCGTCAAGCGGTGCCAAGAAAAAGAATAAGGGCGGCAACCAGAACTTCTCTGAACAGCCCCAACAGCAGGGTGGCAAGAACAAGAAGAAGGCTGCTAAGCCCGTCATGAAGCCCTTGGAGGTGAACGAAGAAGATGTGGCCCGTCAGGTGAAAGAAACATTGGCCCGTCTGACCTCGAAGACCGCCCTGAACAAGAAGGGTGCCAAATATCGTAAGGAGAAGCGCGATGCTGTGGCTGAGCGCATGCATGAGGAGATGGAGTCGCAGGCAGCAGAGAGCAAGGTGCTGAAGTTGACCGAGTTCGTCACCGTCAGCGAGTTGGCCACGATGATGGACGTTCCCGTGGTGAAGGTCATCGGCACCTGTATGTCGGTAGGCATCATGGTGTCTATCAACCAGCGTCTGAATGCCGAGACTATCAATTTGGTGGCCGAGGAGTTCGGCTTCACTACCGAATATGTCTCTGCCGAGGTGCAAGAGGCTATCACCGAGGAGGTCGATGACGAGAACGATCTGATGAGTCGTGCCCCGATTGTGACCGTGATGGGTCATGTCGACCACGGTAAGACCTCGCTGCTCGACTTCATCCGCAACACCAATGTGATTGCCGGCGAGGCCGGTGGCATCACGCAGCACATCGGTGCCTACAACGTGAAGCTGAAGGACGGTCGACAGATCACCTTCCTCGATACCCCTGGTCATGAGGCGTTCACTGCCATGCGTGCCCGTGGTGCACAGGTCACCGATATCGCCATTATCATCATTGCAGCCGACGACTCGGTGATGCCTACTACCAAGGAGGCCATAGCCCATGCACAGGCTGCCAATGTGCCCATGGTGTTTGCCATCAATAAGATAGACAAGCCCGGTGCTAACCCCGACAAGATTCGTGAGGACTTGGCCAACATGAACCTGCTCGTCGAAGAGTGGGGCGGCAAGTACCAGTGTCAGGAAATCAGTGCCAAGAAGGGCATTGGTGTCGACGAACTGCTGGAGAAGGTGCTCCTTGAGGCCGAAATGCTCGACCTGAAGGCTAATCCCAACCGCAAGGCTACAGGCTCCATCATCGAGAGTTCGCTCGACAAGGGTCGTGGTTATGTCAGCACGGTGCTTGTCAGCAACGGTACGCTTCGTGTGGGCGACGTGGTCATTGCTGGTACGGCTTGGGGTAAGATCAAGGCCATGTTCAACGAGCGCAACCAGCGTATCGAGACGGCAGGGCCTGCCGAGCCTGCTATCATCCTGGGTCTGAACGGTGCTCCTACCGCCGGCGACTCCTTCCATGTGATGGAGACCGAGCAGGAGGCACGCGACATTGCTAACAAGCGTGTGCAGCTGCAACGCGAACAGTCGTTGCGCACCACCACCAAACTGGGTCTCGACGAGCTGTCGCATCGCATCGCACTGGGTGAGTTCCATGAGCTGAATATCATCGTCAAGGGCGATACCGACGGTTCTATCGAGGCACTTAGCGACTCGTTCATCAAGCTCTCTACCGAGAAGGTGCAGGTGAATGTGATTGCGAAGGCTGTGGGCCAGATTTCCGAGAACGATGTCATGCTGGCCAGTGCTTCACAGGCCATCATCGTGGGCTTCCAGGTGCGTCCTTCCAGCGAAGCACGCAAACTGGCTGAGCGCGAAGGCGTGGAGATCAACACCTATTCTATCATCTACGATGCCATCGATGATGTGAAGAGCACCATGCAGGGTATGCTCGACAAGGTGAAGAAGGAAGTTGTCTCGGGTATGATTGAGGTGAAGCAGGTGTTCAAGATTTCGAAGGTGGGCACTGTTGCCGGTGGTCTTGTCACCGAAGGCAAGGTGCACAACAAGGACAAGGCTCGCGTTATCCGCGACGGTATCGTGATCCACACCGCCAACATCGATGCCCTGAAGCGCTACAAGGACGATGCCAAGGAAGTGGCAACTGGCTTGGAGTGTGGTATCTCACTGGTTAACTTCAACGATATCCAGGTGGGCGATATGATTGAGACGTTCACCGAGATTGAGGTGGAACAGAAACTCTAATTATAAAAGCGGCTCTTTCCCGAACGGGAGAGAGCCGCTTTCAGTTATTTCTTATCGTAAGTACGGAAAATCAGATAGTCACCGTCGGCCACAATGCGAAAGTGGTCGGCGGTGGCTTCGTTTAGGGTGCCCTGCCACCAAGAGGTGAAAGGGTAGCCGTCGTATTTCAGACCCTCGGTCTGAAGAATGGAGCATCCGAAGTTGATAATGCTGACCTGCTGGCCGGGGAAAGAGCGGAAAACGCGAGTGTGGCACTGGGGGGAACCCGATGGAGAACCATCGGGCACAGCGGCAGGAGCGTTGGGCACAGCGGCAGGAGCGTTGGACACAGCGGCAGGAGCGTTGGACACAGCGGCAACGAACCATCCATAGTTGGTGGCCAGGAGGGGCTCGATGCCGAACTCACGGGCATAACGCACCAACAGCGAGATGTTGCCCAGTGTGTGGTCTTCGCGGCGGCCGGTGGCACCCAAGTAGACAATGCGGCGGAAACCTTTCCTGATGCAATGGCGCGTAGCCTTCGTCAGGTCGTTGTCGTCCTGCTCGTCCACCTGCTCGAAGATATCCTCATATTCCTCACGAGCCCAGGAGGGAATGCTGTCGCCGTCGCCTACCACAGCATCGGCCCAGTCGCACCGCTGGATGGCCCCATCGCAGCAAACAATGTAGGGGGCTTCCTGCAGCAGGCGCAGGGGGATGGCATGCTCGGGCTGTTCGCCATCGGCCAGAACAACGGCATCGTAGTCAAACGCTATCTTCAGGTCAATATCTTCCATACAGGCTTGTTTTTCACTTTTCACTCTTCCCTTTTCTCTCCACTCTTCACTACCATCATCGTTTTCCACTTTCGGTAGCCCATCACGGCTATCACTACATAGAGACCGTAGAGTCCGGCCTTGAAGGGAATGCCTTTCTGGATGTAGAGCACCGTGCAAACAGCATCGACCACAATCCAGAAAAACCACTGCTCCAAGTACTTGCGTGCCAAGGCCCAGAGACCCACGAACGACAATGCATTGGTGAACGAGTCGAGCAGGGGCACTGTCGAGTTGGTCCATGTTATTAATATATAATAGGTGGCAGCCCAGGCAATAACGAAAAATACTATTACGGGCAGGTACTGGCGGCCTGGTATGTGGATGATAGGCAAATCCTGATGTTCTTTCTTTGTCTTCTTGAACTTCCAAATGCACAGTCCGTAGACGGCAGCCAGCGTGTAGTAGACGGCCATGCCGGCATCGCCATACAGGCCATGCTGCCAGTAAAGTACTACGTCGAGGGCCGGCATCACGATGCCCACCACCCACAGAGCGATATGTGCACGATACTCCAGCCAGATATAAATCAGGCCGAGTATCGTGGTTGTTATGTCAAGCCAGTCGAGGGACATTGTTAGAGGAGTTTAGGAGTATAGGAGTTCTTTGCAAGTGAAGCGGCATAGCCGAGTGTAGACGTTAGAAGTTCAGACTCAGATGGGCCATCCAGTTGAAGGGTGCTGAGGGCGCAAATCCAACGGCCTGGTCATCGCGTGTGCCCCAGGTGTTGACGGCGATGATGCTGCCGTCGGTCAGTTGGCGATACTGTGGTGCTGCCCAGCCGTTGTTATCATATTTGGCACTCAGCAGGTTGTAGAGCGTTACGCCGATAGTGGCATCCTTGATGGCCAGTACTTTCAGTGAGAAATTGTACGACAGGTCCAGGTTGGTCGTGAGGTGTTTCTTCAGCAGCAGTGTCTCGTCAGTTGGGTTGCCGTTATCGTCTGTGCACAGCATAGTCTTGAAGCCCGTGTTTGTCAGGTACTGGTCGCCCACATATTGCCCCTGCACAGAGGCTTTCAGACCGCGATGGCTGAATGTTAGAATGGTGTTGGCAATCAGGTCGGGCGAGAAGGCCAGCGGCTTCTCACCGTTGAGTGTCACGGTGGTCACCCCGTCTTCCAGCTGTACGGCAATGTCTTTCACGCGGTTCTTCGAGTAGGTGGCGTTCACGTCCCAGCGCAGCCAGTCGATGGGCTGCCAGGCGGCCTCCAGTTCCACGCCCATGCGATAGCTCTTGTCCAGATTGCGTGTGATGGCCTCGCCGATGGCATCGATTTCACCAGTCAGCACGAACTGGTCCTTATAGTCCATGCGGTAGACGTTCAGTCCGGCTGTGAAGCGAGGGCTCTGGAAACGGTAGCCAACCTCCAAATCATTCAGCCGCTCCTGTCGTGGCATGTCCATGCTGGCGTTGTAGTTATTCTCGAAGTTGTTGCGCACAGGCTCTTTGTGAGCGATGGCATACGAAGCATAGACGCGGTGGTTGGGCGTGATCTGATAGTTCAGTCCGAACTTCGGGTTGAAGAAGTCGTAGTTCTGGTCGATGACATAGTCACCTGTGGTGTTGCAGCCATACCAGTCGCCAGGTTCCTGCATTTTCAGTCCCACGTGGCGGTATTGCAGGTCGGCGTAGGCGCTCAGTCCCTTCAGAAACTCATAGCTTGCCTTGCCGTAGACGTTCATGTCGGTCTTCTGGGTGTTGTTGCGGTAGTATTCGTATTCGTCGGTATAGGCGGCCGGTGCATTTTTCACCCAAGCCAGACGACCGAAGTGGTCGCCGTCGTATTTGTTCCAGCCGCCGCCGAGGGTCAGTTCCAGCCCCTGGCGGTTGTCGTAGAGCAGCGAGGCCACCACGCCATAGAAGTCGTTGGCCATCATCTTCTTGCGCACCAAGTCGCTTCTCATGCCCGTCTCGGCAGCAGTCAGCGGCAGATAGTCTTTCAGTTTCTTGTTACCCTTGAACTGCTCGTAGTAGCCGTCGCCACGTGTGTAGTGGAGGGCGGCGTTGAGTGACAGCTTCTGCGAGAAGCGCTCGTTCCACACCAGCTGGTAGTTCTGCTGGTGATAGTTGTCGGTCTGCTTGTCGTAGTAGAGGGGATTGCCGGCGGCATCGTCGCCCATGTAGCCGCAGGGGTTATAAGTGCGCCCATTGATGTCCTGTGCATAGTGGGAAGCATAGTCCCAGGCGTGATAGGTCTGCTCCTCGCCGTTCCAGGTGATGAACTTCACGGCGCGGTGATCGTCGAAGTAGCCATACTGCAGCAAGTAGTTGTACAGTTGCGTCTTGGCACGGTCTATATAGCCCTTCGAGCCGATGTGCGACAGTCGGCCCTGCAGTCCCCAGTGGCCTTCGTCGGGCAGACCGCTGGAGAAACGCACGGTCTCTTTGTTCGAGTAGTAGCTGCCGCCGCTGAGGTCGATACCCACATAAGGCTTCATACCGATGTTTTCGGTCTGCATGTTGATGGTGGCACCGAAGGCACCGGCACCGTTGGTCGATGTGCCCACACCGCGCTGAATCTGCATCGACTGCACCGACGAGGCGAAGTCGCCCATGTTCACCCAGAACACCGAGTTGCTCTCGGCATCGTTCATGGGCACACCGTTGGCTGTGATGTTGATTCGCTCGGCAGCCGTGCCGCGTACGCGTAGTGTGGTGTAGCCGATGCCGTTGCCGGCATCGCTGGTCACCGTCACTGAGGGCGTGAGCGACAGCAGGTAGGGAATGTCCTGCCCGTGGTTCACCTGTTTGATTTGGTCGCGGTTCATGTCGGTGAAGGCCATAGGTGTCTTCTTCGAGGCACGTGTGGAGCGCACCTGCACATTTTGAAGTTCCACTGTCTTCAGCGAGTCAACGGGTTGGTTCTCGGCTGCCTCCGTTTCACGGGCAGCATTCATGTTTGCGGCACTGGTCAGTGCACACAGGAAAACGAAAAATTTCTTCATCCCTTTCTTTAAACTTTTAAACACTAATACTTTAAACTTTTAAAAAGGGGGTTACAATTGCGTGTGAATTGTGATTTGACCTACTATCCATCCCTACGTCGGCATTATCCGCATCAGGTTCTGAAGGGTATGATCTCAGCAGCCCCATGGCAGGGCAGCACCCCTTGATAAGCCTTCTCTGGCAAATCGGGTGCAAAGGTAAGCAGATTTTCTCGTTTGCCCAAATTTTATGGTTAAAAAGAATAGCAGCAGGAATCTGAAACTGTCAGATTCCTGCTGCTACATATATATTATATTGGTTTCTGCCGATTTATTGCTGCCTTATGCGTCGATGTTAGCGTAGGTGGCGTTCTTCTCAATGAACTCGCGGCGCGGCTCCACGTCGTCGCCCATCAGCATGGAGAATATCTCGTCGGCCTCGGCGGCGTTCTCGATGGTCACCTGCTTCAGCAGTCGATTCTCGGGATTCATGGTGGTCTCCCACAGTTGCTCGGGGTTCATCTCACCCAGACCTTTGTAGCGCTGGGTGTGCAGGGCTGAGCTGTTCTCGTCGCCAGCCACATATTTGTCGATGAACATCTGGCGCTGCTGCTCGGTGTAGCAGTACTCCGACACTTTCTTGTAGGTGCACTTGTAGAGTGGGGGAGTAGCGATGTAGAGGTGACCGCCCTGAATGACCTGCGGCATGAAGCGGTAGAAGAGCGTCATGATGAGCGTGTCGATGTGCGAGCCATCGACGTCGGCATCGGTCATGATGATAATCTTGTCGTAGCGCAGTTTGTCGATATTAGCCTCGCGGTCGCCTTCGCCGTCAACGCCGAAACGAACACCGATTGACTGAATGATGTTCATGACCGACTCAGCCTCAAATACGCGGTGCCACTGCACTTTCTCCACATTCAGAATTTTTCCGCGAAGGGGCAGGATGGCCTGGAAGTGACGGTCGCGTCCCTGCTTGGCCGAGCCGCCTGCCGAGTCACCCTCGACGAGGAATATCTCGCAGTTTTTCGGGTCTTTGTTCGAGCAGTCGGCCAGTTTGCCAGGCAGTCCGCCGCCGCTCATGGGGTTCTTGCGCTGCACGCTTTCGCGAGCCTTACGGGCTGCAATACGTGCTGTAGCGGCCAGCACCACCTTGTCGCAGATGAGTTTGGCTTCCTTCGGGTGCTCCTCAAGATAGTTCGACAGTGCCTCGCCCACGGCCTGCTGCACGGCACCTGTCACTTCCGAGTTGCCCAGCTTGGTCTTGGTCTGTCCCTCGAACTGAGGCTCGGCCACCTTGATACTGATGACAGCCGTCAGTCCCTCGCGGAAGTCCTCGCCGGCAATCTCAATCTTAGCCTTCTCAATCTGTTTTGAAATCTGTGGGTCGGCATCAGCGTAGGCCTTCAGTGTGCGAGTGAGCGCCATGCGGAAGCCCGTCAGGTGTGTGCCGCCTTCGATGGTGTTGATGTTGTTTACGTATGAATGGATGTTCTCCGTATAGTCAGTGTTGTACATCACAGCCACTTCGATGGGGGTGCCCTGCTTCTCAGTCTTCAGATAGATCACATCATCGAACAGGTGGGTGCGGTGACGGTCCACGTAGCGAACGAACTCCTTCAGACCCTCTTTGGCGTGGAACACCTCGGGCTCCTTCAGGTTGCCCTCTTCGTCAGGACGCAGGTCGGTCAGCGTGATGGTGATGCCGGCATTCAGGTAGGCCAGCTCGCGCATGCGCTTGGCAATGATGTCATACTTATACTCGGTGGTGGTGAAGATGGTGCCGTCGGGCCAGAACTGCTGACGGGTACCAGTCAGGTTGGTGTCACCCACGATCTTCACGTCGTAGAGGGGCTTTCCCTTCTCGTACTCCTGCTGGTAGATATGTCCGTTGCGGAATACCTGCGAGAGCATGTGCGTAGAGAGCGCGTTCACGCAGCTCACACCTACGCCGTGCAGACCGCCCGACACCTTGTAGCTGCCCTTGTCGAACTTACCGCCGGCATGCAGCACGGTCATCACCACTTCGAGGGCCGACTTGTGCATCTTCTCATGCTCGTCAACGGGAATACCACGGCCGTTGTCCTGTACGGTGATGCTGTTATCTTCGTTGATGGTCACCTCGATGTGCGTGCAATAGCCTGCCATGGCTTCGTCGATAGAGTTGTCGACGGTCTCGTTCACGAGGTGGTGCAGTCCTTTCTCACTGATATCGCCGATGTACATTGCGGGACGCTTGCGCACAGCCTCCAGTCCTTCAAGCACCTGAATGTTACTCGCTGAATAGTTTTCTTGTTCCTGCCCGGCTTGGCCGAGCTCTTGGTTCAATTCTTCTGCCATTTTCTTCTTTTTGTCCTAAGTGTGTTCCGCTTCTGCAAGCAAAACTACGTTTTGAGTTGCAAAATTACAAAAAAAATGCCATTTGTGGGTATTTTGCATGCTAAAAAAGCACAAAAAAGAGCCTGAAATCACAAAAAAGATTTAGGCTCTATGTCGTGTGGGGGCATTCGTTGTCAGCCTTGTCGCTGGCGAACGGCTTCGAAGAGCAGGATGGCGGCTGAAACAGAGACGTTCAGCGAGTCGAGGCGGCCCAGCATGGGAATGCGGATATGGGCGGTTGCAGCCTTGCGCCACTGGTCGGTCAGACCGGTCGACTCGGTGCCCATCACGATGGCTGTACCCTGCGTCATCGGCGTGTCGTAGTAGAGGCGTGAGTCTTGCAGCTGGGCGGTGAGAACCTGAATGCCGTGCTTCTGGAAGAATGCGATGGCTTCCTCGCTGCTGCATGCCACGGTGGGCACGGTGAAGATGGCTCCGATGCTGGAACGGATGAGGTTAGGGTTGTAGAGGTCGGTGAGTGGGTCGCACACGATGACGGCATCGGCCTGTGCGGCATCGGCCGAACGCAGTACGGCTCCCAGGTTGCCAGGCTTCTCCACGCTCTCTAGCACCACGATGAGTGGGTTCTCCCTTAGGTGCAGGTCTTCCAACCGGTGTCGCTTTGCTTTTACAATAGCAATCACACCCTCGGTGCTGCCGCGATAGGCCATCTTTTCGTAGAGTGAAGAGTTTACAGTGAATAGTGAATAGTTTTGATTAGATGGTGCCAGTGTGGGCAACCACGACTCTTCACTATTCACTGTAAACTGCTCACTGACAAAGATGCTCTCCACCTCGTAGCCAGCCTCTATGCAGTGCTCCAGTTCACGGCGGCCTTCCACCACGAACAGTCCTTCCTTGCGGCGCACAGATGATTTTTGCTGCAGTTCCAGCAGGTGTTTAATTTTCGGATTCTTGGTGCTTGTTATTGTTTCTACCATTTTGTCATGTCGTTTGCATGGACTCCGTTTGGCAAAGATAAAACAAAAATTCCGAACTGCAAAGCAATTCGGAATTTTATTGATGATTTCGGCCTGTTTTGCTTGCCGAAAAGCTATGTGCTTGCCTTGTCTTAGCCCAGCTTGTTGATGTGCTTGCAGAGGCTTGACTTCAGGTTGGCTGCCTTGTTCTTGTGGATGATGTTCGTCTTAGCGAGCTTGTCCAGCATCTTCTGAACTTTGGGATAGAGGGCAACAGCCTCTTCCTTGATGGTCATTGCGCGCAGCTTGCGAACAGCGTTACGCATGGTCTTGGCATAGTACTTGTTGTGCAGTGCCTTTTTCTTGTCCTGGCGAATTCTCTTCACCGATGATTTGTGGTTTGCCATTTTTTTTAATGTTTTAATTGTGTTGTTGTTAAATAAAGCTTGTGGGTCTTGCGCTTTTTAGGGCTGCCCTGAGCGGACTCCTGTAAGCAGGCGGGCCTATTTACAAAAATCCTCCGTCACCCTTTCCCGTCTTGCTGGCGGTAGCGCATCGCTGCGCAGATGGCGGATTTAAGTTTTTTGTAGTCCCTAGGAGAGTCGAACTCCTCTTTAGAGAATGAAAATCTCTCGTCCTAACCGATAGACGAAGGGACCAACGCTTGCTTAAAGCGGGTGCAAAAGTACTTCTTTTTTCTTGTTCAGCCAAATTTTTCTTAATAAAATTTACTTTTAGACCTTTGTTTTAATATATTTTTCGAAAAATGTTGTATCTTTGTCGCAATGTTGAGCAAGACCGAAGCCATTGTGCTACACGCTATCAAGTACGGCGACAAGAAAGTCATCGTCGACATGTTCACCCGTCAGCACGGGCGGCTGTCGTTTGTTGTGACGCTGCCGAAGACGGCGCAGGGCAAACTGAAGAAGCAGTATTTCCAGCCGCTGACGCTCCTGACTATCGAGGCCGACGTGCGTCCGCAACTGCAACTGCAGAAATTGCGCGATGCCTCTATCCTGACGCCGCTGCCCACGCTGCTGAGCAATCCTGCCAAACTGTCCATCAGTCTGTTCCTTTCCGAGTTTCTCTTTCATGCACTGAAAGGCGAACAACAGAACGCACCACTCTTCGACTATGTGGCATCTGGCATCCAGTGGCTCGACGAGAGCGAACGCGGCTATGCCAATTTTCATCTTACTTTCTTGATGCACCTGTCGCGATTTCTGGGCTTCTATCCGAATTTGGAGGAGAGAGGAGAGTTGAGAGTGGAAAGTGGAGAGCGAGTACAAAATCTTTATTTCGATTTGCGGGCAGCAACTTTCTGTGGGGCACCCCCGTTGCACCGCGACTTTCTGATGCCCGACGAGGCCGGCATGCTCCGGCTGATGATGCGCATGGACTTCGCTACAATGCACCTGTTCCGCCTGAGCCGCGAACAGCGGGGGCGCTGTATCGAGGTGGCCCTGCAGTTCTATCGCCTTCATTTACCTGACTTTCCCGACCTTCGTTCGCTGGATGTGCTCAAAGAACTATGGGCGTGATTTCCAATTTATGCGTAAATTGAACTAATTTATGCAAAAATTGGAGCGATTTATGCATAAATTCATTTTAATATCCGTGATGTCGTATGGTCGAAAGACGGAAATGTTGTATCTTTGTGGCATAAATTGTAAGACGAGATGATAAACAACGACGAGAAATACATGCGCCGCTGCCTGCAACTGGCACGCTGCGGACGGCAGAACGCCAAGCCGAACCCCATGGTGGGGGCCGTTATTGTGGCGGATAACCGCATCATTGGCGAGGGCTATCATGTGCGCTGCGGACAGGGACATGCCGAGGTGAACGCCTTTGCATCGGTGAAGACTGAAGACGAGCCCCTGCTGAGTGCGGCCACCATCTACGTGTCGCTGGAACCATGTTCCCATTACGGCAAGACTCCGCCTTGTGCCGATCTTATTATTAAAAAAGGTGTAAGGCGTGTGGTCGTAGGGTGCATCGACGAGTTTGCCGAGGTGCAGGGCCGTGGCATTAGGAAGTTGCGTGATGCTGGCATCGAGGTCACCGTGGGCGTGCTCGAAGCCGAGTGCAAGGCCCTGAACCGTCGGTTCTTCACCTACCACCGCGAGCAGCGCCCCTATATCATTCTGAAATGGGCGCAGACCGCCAACGGCTTCATTGACGATCATGGTCAGCCGCTGGCCATCTCTACCCCCTTCACCAAGATGCTCTCCCACAAGTTGCGTGCCGAAGAAGATGCCATCTTGGTGGGGCGCGTGACCGACGAGCGTGAACATCCGCAGCTGACGGTGCGCGAGTGGTGCGGCAACGACCCCAAGCGGCTGGTTGTCGACCGCCAGCATCCGCTCAATCTTGAAGTGCTGCATGCCCACGGCATACAGTCGCTCATCGTGGAGGGCGGTGCCCGCACGCTTCAGTCGTTCTTGGAAAAAGAGTGTTGGGATGAAATTCGTGTAGAGACCGCTCCTCTGACGGTCGACGGCGGCACCCTGGCTCCGCAGGTTCCTGCCAATGTGCAGTTGCTGAGTACTGCCTGCTACGACGGCAACGTGATTGCTACCTACGTCCGCAAATAGCCGCTTTCAAGCGTCTTTTGACAATGTCGTAGATATTCTTTTAGAATATTGTTTCAATGAGATCGTTTTACAAACTCGTCGACTTTGTTGAACAAACTCGTCGACTTTGTTAGACAAACTCGACGACTTTGTAAAACGATAAGCATTTACTTTCTGCCAAAATCGGCAGGAACCTCACCCCATTTCTGCGTTTCCCATTTCAGCAATGGGTTGCGGTAGTCGTGCGTCTGCAGCCATCGCTCGGCACGCTCAATAATCTGGTAGAGCTGTTCCGTCTTGGGTGTGCGCTCCAGTTTGGTCTTGCACTTGCGCTTCTTCACCCATAGAATGGCATTATAGCTGTCGCTGTAGATGGTCTTCTGGTGCAGACCGTGCTGCCAGCATAGGGCCAAGGCATGCACGATAGCCAGGAACTCGCCAATGTTGTTGGTGCCGTGCACGGGTCCGAAGTGAAACACCCTTGTTCCTGTCTGCAGGTCGATGGCCTGATACTCCATGGGTCCGGGATTGCCCGAGCAGGCCGCGTCGACGGCCCAGGCATCGCCCGTCACTTCCGGTGGCAACGGCAGCACCGTGTCGTGGCGGTAGTCGGGTGGGTTCTGTAGGGATGTCATTTGTGCGTTGAAAAGTCTTAATGAATGCGCCAGAATGTTTTTTCAGGGGGCAAAGGTACGAAAAAAAAGACAAAAAAGTTGTCACTCTTCCTAAAAAGTAGTAATTTTGCCCGCGAAACGTTTCAATTACTACTATAAACTATGATGAAAAGACTATTACTCTTCGTGCTTGTGGCAATTTCGGCCATAAGCGGAAAGTCACAAAACGTGTCAGTGAAATGGGAGATGGGCAATATTGAGAATCTTGCCGCTACCGTGGTGACCGGCGACGAAGCCTACACCTCGCTGCTGTCCAGCAGTTATGCTCAGGGCAACAATATTGCGTCGGTCAAGGCACTGGCCAAGAGTGGTGCCGATACGGGAAACGGCTATGTGGCTGTCGACTATGTGCCGCCGTTTGCCATCTATACCCCCACCACCAAGGTTACTTCGGCCACCGACGGCCACAATGTGACCTTCGGTCTGAAGCCGGCAACGGGGCATACCATGAAGATTGCGCGCGTCAGCTTCGACTGTGTGAAAGTGGGAACCGACGGCGGCAACATTGATGTAGCCTTGAAGCCGGCTGGTGCTTATCAGAAACTGTTGACCCCCGTGACCATTCTGCGCAACAAGATTCAGGAAGGCAATAGCATTGGCTATGGTCATAACGAATATGAGCCCAGTGATGTGTATGTGGGCGAGGGCGGCATGACCCTGGTGTTCTCACTCTACAATATCAACGGTGCCGACGATGCAAACCCCAAGCAGTTGGGCCTGCGCAATGTGCAGGTGGAAGTGGTGATGGATGCCGAACAGCCCGAAGAGCCCGAGAAACCTGTGAACCCGAAGGGAGAGGCCGTGCCACTGAAGCGCGGACTGATGGCCCTGCACCAGTCGTCGGGCAACCTGGTGTCGTGGCGTGCGCGCAAGAGCGACTCGCGCAACTACAAGTTCAAGCTCTATCGCGGAACAACGGCTACCGCGCAGACCACGAAGGTGAACAGCGGCAACTTTATTATGGGCAAGACCAACTTTCTTGATGCCAGCGGCGCTGCCGGCAACTACTACAAACTGGAGGTCTACGACGATCGCAATCAAGTGATTGAGACCGAAGTGAGCAGACCCACATGGGCGAACCAGACGCAATATATCACCCTGCAGGGCGGTGCACCCACCGACCCCACATCGGCAGGGGCCACCTATACGCCCAACGATGCCTCGTTCTGCGATATGGACGGCGATGGCGAATACGAGATTGTCCTGAAGTGGGCTCCCTCGAACGAGAAGGATGCTGCCAGCAGCGGCATCACCTCGCCGGCGTTCTACAGCTGTTATAAGCTCGACGGTACTCGTCTGTGGATGCTCCACACGGGTGCCAACATGTTCAACTCGGCCCACACCACACCTTTCGTGGCCTGGGATATGGACGGCGACGGCTTTGGCGAGTTCATGGTGAAGACGGCTCCCGGTGCCATCGACGGCAAGGGCAACTATGTGCTCTTAGGCAACGACAGCCCCACGGAGAATCTGAAGAGCAGTCGCGGCAAGCAGGATCATGGTTCGGAGTATATCACCGTGTTCGATGGTACAACCGGTGAAGAGCTGAAGACCATTCCCTATCACACCGCCTATGGTGACGTGTCGACCTCATTCTGGGGCGACAGCAACCAGAACCGCTCCGAGCGCTATCTGGCCGGCATTGCCTGGCTGAGCGGAGAGAACGAGAATCCATCGGCCATCTTCGCGCGCGGATATTATAGTGGTTGTAACATTGGAGCCTACGACTGGGACGGTCGCAACCTTACCTTGCGCTGGCTGCATCGCGGAACGGCCAAGAATGCCGGCACGGTGACATACGCCGACGGTACGGTGAAGACCTTGAACAGCTCTGTCTATGGCGAAGGTGCCCACTCGTTCTCCGTGGGCGACGTCACTGGCGACGGCAAGCAGGAGATTACCTACGGTTCAGGTGCCTTGAATGTTGACGGCACCACGCTCTACCGTACGGGTCTGGAGCACGGCGATGCCACCCATCTGGGCGACTTCATCCCCTCGCGCCCCGGTCAGGAGTTCTTCATGGCCCACGAGCACAAACCCTATGGTGTTGACCTGCGTGATGCGCGTACTGGCGAGATTCTGTTGCGCACCACGGCCAGCGGTGATACGGGCCGCGGACTGATGGGGCACTTCAACCCCGAGGCTGAGGATGCCTACTGGCAGTCATCGGCCGATGCCGGACTTTATGACACCAGCGGCAAGACCATTCTCGCCGAATGTGGTCATGGTGGCGGTGCAGGCCTGAGCTTCCGCATTTTCTGGAACGAGACGCTGGCCGACGACTTCTACGGCAAGAACATCATCGAGTATTGGAACGCTGAGGCCAATGGATTCTGGCGCATGCAGATCAATGGCGGAAACTATGTGGTGGGCAACTACAATAACTCGTCGAAGCAGAACCCCTGCGTGTCGGGCGACCTGCTGGGCGACTGGCGCGAGGAAATCGTCACCTGGGATCAGTCGGGCAGTGACTATCGGCTCATCATCAATGCCACGAACTACCAGACCGACTACACCCTTCCCCACCTGATGGACGATTATGCCTATCGTGCTCAGCTGGTGGCCGAGAATAGCGTCTACAACCAGCCGCCTCACGTTAGCTACGACCCACGCACCGAGAAGACCATCGTGCCCGAGACCTTCGTGGCTGAGTTGCCTGCAGGAACCATCGACGGCGCATTCGGCAAGTATTGGGGCTCGCTCTACACCACCTATGCCGTGTATGTTCCCGAGGGTGTCACGGCGTGGTCGGTGACGAATCGTTCTACCGAAGGTGCCGATACGCTGAAGCTTACTAAGATTGCTGCTGGCAAGATTATTCCAAAGGACCGTGCCATCATCTTCAACACTGATAATGCTGCTCCAAAGTTCGTGCCCACATCGCTGGCTGCAAATGCAACGGTAAGCAGTACTTATGCCAAAGGCTTCTATTGTGACTCGCTGGTGGCCGATGCCAATGATTATAAGTTCACCTACGAGTTCCGCAACGGCGACCGAGGACCTGGCTTCTACCGCACCAACGGCGAGAAAGTCATCAAGGGCGGCACGGCCTACGCTTCATTTGGCTTGACAGCAACCCCAGGTGCAGAATCGTATATCGTAGGACTGTTCCAAAAGGTGGCAACGGGCATTGAGCACGTGGGCGATGAACAGGTCGATCGGCATGGCGATGCCATCTACAGCATCGAGGGCGTGCGCCTGACAGCAGAACCTGTTCGTGGCATCTATATCAAGAACGGACGGAAATATGTGAAATAGTAAATAACTGAAAGCGGCTCGACAAACAATCGAGCCGCTTTCAGTTAGTATGGGTACGCACGTTATTTCGTAACGTGCGTTATTTTGTTGTCAGAACGGTGGTGCTCGTTATTTCGTAATCAGTACGGTGGCGTAGGCGGAAATTCCTTCTTCACGGCCGGTGAAGCCCAGTTTCTCGGTGGTGGTCGCCTTGATGGAGATATCGTCGACATCGCAGCCTATGACCGCCGCCATACATTCTTTCATGGCCGGTATGTGTGGATTCATCTTCGGGCGTTCGGCACAGATGGTGGCATCGATGTTGCCCAGTCGGTAGCCCTTGGTGGCTATCAGCTCGATGGTCTTTTTCAGAATGATTTTGCTGTCCATGCCGTCGGTTTCAGCCGAGGTGTCGGGAAAATGATAGCCAATGTCGCGCATGTTAGCGGCACCTAAGAGGGCATCGCAGATGGCATGAATCAGCACGTCGGCATCGCTATGGCCCAGCAGGCCCTTGCTATGCTCTAACTTGATGCCTCCCATCCACAGGTCGCGCCCTTCCACCAACTGGTGGACATCGAATCCAAAGCCAACTCTAATATTCATAAGCAAATTTGTCTGTTTTCCCATCCCCTCGGGAGGGGCTGTGGTTGGGTCTCTATCTCCTGAACAGGTCTTTAATGCCGTCCATGTCGAAGGCCAGGGTGAAGCGCAACGTCTGGTCGAGAGGATTGCTCTGCGCCGTCGAGATAACGTAGCCCACATCAAGCGAGAACACGCTCATGCGGAAGCCGCCACCCACGGTGAAATATTTACGGTTACCTTTCGACTCCGACTCATGGTGATAGCCGGCACGCAGCGAGAACTGGTCGTGATAGACATACTCCAGACCGGCACTCCACTGCACCTCCTCCAACTCCTCCTTGAAGCCGCCGGGAGCATCGCTGAAACTCCTGAAGATACCGGCAATACTGCCTACGTCGGAATATTCGCGGCGCACGCGGTCCTGATAGTCGCTGTTGTTCTCGTCGACACCCTGCACAGGCACGGTGGGCACCATCAGTTTGTTGGCATCGGCAGCTATCGTGAAGCGGTTGAACTCGTCGATGGGCACCATCAGCGAGGCTCCCAAACGCAGGTTAGCGGGGATGAACTGGCTCTCCTCATCGCCATAGTAGGAAATCTTACTACCGATGTTTGTTGCTGTCAGGCCCAAGCCCAACTGGCACTCGCGGTTGCCCAGCATGATATAGTTGTTGTAGTAGAAGGCCAGGTCGGCGGCAAAGGCCGATGCCGGCTTCGAGTCTTCGCTGTAGTCATAGCGCAGGTCGGAGTAAATCCAGCGCAGACCCACACCGAACGAGAACTTCTCGCTCAGCATCATGGAGTAGGCTGCATCAATCGACATCTCGTAAGGCTTGACGGTCATCGAGGCATCCTCGCCACTGATGTCGGTATAGACCTCGCCGAGTGAGAAATAGCGTAGCGAGCCCGACAGTGCACCATATTCGCCGATGCGGTAGTAGCCGGCCACATAGGCCAGGTCGATGTCGTTGACCAGCTGGCGCAGCCACGGCGTGTAGTTGAGTGCCACGCCGGCACGGCTGATGCAGAATGGATATTTGGCAATGTTCCAAGCCTGCGAGTTTACGTCGGGATCGGTGGCACAGCCCACATCGCCCAGACCGGCAGAGCGTGCGTCGGGAGCGATGGTCTGCGAGATGACGGCATGTTGCACGGGGTTGAACGTGCTGGTCTTATAGTCGTCGTCGGCCTGTGCCGACAGGGCGAAGAGCAAGGCAAATGCCGTCAGGGAAGTCTTTGTCTGTATATTCATCGTGTTATAAAACGGAGGAAAAGTCTTAATTATTGCCTGTGATAATCAGTTTTTGGGCAACGGTGGCTTCCGAACTACCATTCGAACTGACCAAAATGCGGTAGAGATAGACACCTGAAGGCAGGCGACGGCCATTAGTCGTGAGGTCCCAGTCTATCGTGTAGGTCTGGTCGGAGGGCATGCCCGTCTCTGTTCTGCGCCAGAGAATGCGGCCCGACGTGTCGAAGATTTCAAGAGTCACGTCAATCTGACTGCCTATGCGGTCGTGGGTGATCAGGAAACGCGTGTTGGTATTAGCTGGGTTGCGCACGCAGACGATGCCTACAATGTCGGGCGTGAGCTTCGGATCAACAACGAACGCCAGCTCTGTGGTCGACGAGTTGTTCAGCACATCCCATGCCCTGAGCATCAGTTTGTGAGGACCTGCCGTCATTTCAGGTATGCTATAGCCGAGGGTTCCACTGTGATAGTCGCCGAAGTTATACTTGAAATAGCTGTTCAGCACATACGTCTGCGACATATCGCCGTCGATGATCAGTTCCAAGTCGTGACCGATGCCGCTGCCGGCAGCATTGATGCCGTCGTTGTCGGTCAGTTCGGCATAGAAATAAGGCGTGCTGTTCACCGTTCCGCCGTTGACGAACGAGCGAGTGTTCAGATAGCAGTAGACTGATGGCCCTGTGCCGCTGTTGCCGCCCTCGTCGGTGCCGTTCATCGTGAAACTCTGCTCCACGCCGTGTGCCTCGCACGTCTTGTCGTTGTTGACGGCATAGACCAGCATCTGTCCCGACTGCTCGCTGTAGCTGATGTCGTAGGGGATGGCGAAGGTGAACTTGAACTCTCCGTTGCTGATGCTGTCGCTGCCGGCATAGATGGTGCTGGGGCGGTCCTTGAAGGTGAAGGCGCTGGTGCTGTTGTTCATCTTGCAGATAACGGTCTCCTCTTCATCGCGCACGATGATGGTGGCCACGCCATTGAAGTCTTCTTGTCCCTCGATGTGTCCCTCAACGGTGACCAGCGAGCCGGCTTTCAGTTGCTGGCTGCCCTCACTGGGGACTTGACCATTGATCTTGTCGACGGTGGCGGTCAGTGTGGGGGCTGCCAGCACGAGTGCCGGGTCGCCCAACAGACTGTAGTTCAGCTTATTCACTGTGCGATCGGTCTTCTCGTCCACCAGGTCGTTCTTGGCCAGGCGCACGGCCTCGCCTATCGAGATGCGCTTGCCGTTGGCATCGGTGGCCAGCACGTGCTTCATGAAGGCCAGGTTGATCACCTTGTTCTTGTCCATGAACACAGTGCGCGGTGTGCTGAAGAAGGCGATGGCACCGCCTTTTTTGTTGAAGAAGGCCTTCTCGCCGATGTTGTCGGTCTGACGGTCGAAGGGCATGATGTCGCAGGAAGCGCACACCCAGAGCGGTAATCGCATTGAGGAGGCATCGCCGAAGTCGGACAGCACCAGCACTTGTTCGTGCGAGATGCTATAGGGGCCGCCGTGGCCGTTGTAGTTCATGATGAGTGCGCCGTCGCGCATCTGCTGTTTCACCATGCGCGTGACGGTGGGATAGCCGTTGCCGGTCGAGGTGGCCTCGCGAGTGTAGGCATCCCAGTATATTTTCTTGACGTTGTAGGCAGGATACTGTTGCTGCACTTGGTTGGCAATGTCGTCGGCAGCCTGCATGTGCTGGTTGTTGTCGCCGTCGTCGCCCATCATGCAGATCAGGTTCTGCCAGGCACCAGCCTCTTCGTTCTCCACGTAGCCGATAATCTTGTCGACGGCAATCTTGGCTTCGGCCTCGGTGCGTGCAGGAATGCGTCCCACGGCCACGTCGGACTTGCCCAGGTAATTGTCAATGCGCTCGCCGTCGTCCAGCAGGCAGAAGAAGTCGTCGCTCACGTAGCAGTACACCTGACTGAACGAGTTCTCACTTTCATAGCACAGCAGGAAGTCTTCGGGCGACGTGTTTTTCCAGTCGGCCGTCAGCATGCGGTTGTCCCATGCACCGTCGCCAAACAGCAGCAGGTATTTGGGCATGTCGTCGTCAGTTTCGGCGCGGTCGTAGAGCATCTTCAGGTAGCGGCGGTAGGCGCTGCCGTCAGGTGTACCGCTGGAGAACTCGTTGTAGAGCTCGTCGACGGCTATCAGCCTGACGCGCAGGCCATCGCGTGTCTCGTGCATCTGTTTCAGTCGTTCGGCCTGAGCCTGCAGCTTGCGCGATGAGGGTATCAGAATGACCATGTCGACAGGCGAGTCGGCATGATGGTCCTGGTTGGCTATCTGGCCCATCACGATGGGCTCGGCAAAGTCGGCTGACAGGTCGTAGCTGCGCGGCTGACTGTTGGTCAGTGTGACATAGTCCAGACGCATTTTGGTCGATGTGTTTGATGTCTGCGTGACGGTCACAGTGTTGAGGCCTACGTTGAGCCCTGTGGCTGCGAAGTTCCACGTGTAGCTGGCCACCGAGCTGTAGGTGGTCTTCTTGAAGTAGTCGACACCCTGTGCCACGGTTGTGGCGTTCACGGTGATGGTGCCGATGTTCTTTCCGTTGACGGCAACCACGGCATCACAATAGCCGTCATAGGTCATGGCTACCGAGAGGGTGCCGCTGGTGCTGTTCGAACGGAGGGTGTAGCTGCTGGCCGAGTTGGGTGTCAGCGGTGTCTTGGCATAGAGGTTGCGGCCGCCGTTGTACCACGAATATTCTTCGGGCTCCACGTGCGAGTGGTAGCTATAGGGATTCAACTGGGCTGTCTTGAGGAATGTCTCACTGTCAACGGTCAGGGGGGCGGCATCGTTCTCCGTCAGGAAATAGTAGGCATACAGCGAGTAGTTGTTGCGCGTGCGCACTTTGTCGCTGGCTTTTTCCCAGTTCACGGTGCCGATGCCATAGAACAGCCGACGGCCGTCTACCGTGCAGGTAGGCACCTCCATGAGGTCGTCGGTATCCTTCAGGTAGTCGCTCGTCAAAGCCTCGGGCTGCAAGGCTCCGCCATAACCATAGATTTTCACTTTCGCAGGGTCGGAGAAACCGGCCTGTACAATCACTTCGTTGCTCAGGTGGTAGATGCCAGTCGCAGGAATGCATATCTTCACCCAGCGGCCACTGGCCAGCACAGAGTGGGCGGCATAGCGCTCGCTGGCTTCAGAAACGGCGGCTGTGGCAGGGTCGGTCGACAGTCGTGCAGTTGTCACGGGCTTCGACTTCACGCTGAGCTTGAAACTGACTAGCTTCTGGTAGCGCCCTTCGCGCATCACCAGCGGCATGAACGACAGGCAGAGCGTGCCCTGTTTGCGCGACACGGCGACATACTGGTTCACCTGTGGCATCTCGGGCAGTGCGTCGCTGGTCAGACTCTGATAGCGAGCTATGTCGGTAGGCGACATGTCGATGAACTCAGGATAGTCTATCGACACCTCATAGACGGAGTCGGCATAGTTGCGGCCCAACTCTATCTGATGGGTGAAATAGGGTAGCAGACTGTCAATCTTCACCTCGTTAGCTGTCAGATTGAAGAACTGCTGTGCTGAGGCCGTGAGGGCAACGCACAGTATGTAAAGTGTGGAAAGGACAAATCTCTTCATAACGTTATATATAACGAACGAGTACCTCTTTTATTGTAGAATGCGATGGGGTATGTGAGGCATAAACATAAATTTTGGCCAAAATTAATCAAATTCTGGCCAAAATTCAAATAATTCTGGCAAAATTTAGTTTTGGCCAGAAGAAACGATTGTGTTTTACTTGCGCACCACCTTGATGGTCTCCATGTTGCCGTCGGCCCGGCGCACCTGTTTGATGAGCAGGCCCTTACGCGCACCGTAGGCCTTCCGTCCCTGCAGGTCGAAGTACTCGGCAGCGGCACTGCGGTTCACCGACGGCCCGCCGATGCTGTTCAAGGCATCGTTGGTGAGCGTCAGGGAGTAGTAGTCCTGGATAGACAGGAAGCCCGTCTTGTTGATGCCCACGCTGAGGGGCGACGAAGGCGAACCGAAGCTGCGCGTAGTGCTGTCGTAGCTGAGCGTGAGGCTGGGCAGCAGTGCGCCCGTCTTCGCATCGAAGGCAGTGAGATACATGGCATAGCGGCCCGTCTCAGGGTCGGTGTAGTCGCCAAGATACTGGGGCAGTTCGATCGTGGCAGAGCCGTCGCCGCCGATGGTGCCGCTCACCCAACTTTCGGGCAGACCTTCCCAGATGCCCTTCACGTAGAAGTTGTCGTCGCTGAAGCCAACGGCCACCGATCGGCTCACGGCCTTGTTGTTCTCGTCCTTGTAGGCCAATGTGTAGGCTTTGGTAGAGAGATTGACAGGTGCTACCACGAGCGTGTCGGGCTGCTCGTCGAAGGTGGCACCCATGTAGAAGTTCACGTACTCTATCTGGTCGCGGTTGGTGCTCAGGAAGATGTAGTCGAACGTCTGGTAGCGCTGTCCGTCGAAGGTCATCTCTACGTTCTTCAGCTCAATCTCCTGCCCCGAGGCATCGGGACCACCGCCCTGCATGTAGATGGGGTAGTCGGCGTAGGCACCGAGATACTGGCCGCTGCTGAACAACAGACGCTCGCCCTCCCAATGACCGCGGATCCAGGCGTTGGGCAGGTACTTGCACAGCCCCTGCACCCAGACGTCGTCGCCGTTTTGGCCGATAAGGACGGTCGACGAGAAACTCGAGTAAGATGCTCCGTCGTATTCGGCCGAGGTGAAGTAGTAGGTCTGCGTCTGCAGGTCGGCAGGTGCCTGTTGCGGCTGCTCGTCAGCGTAGGTGAGCACTGTGTCGTAGTCGCCATAGCCTATCCACATGTTGTTCAGATAATCAAAGCTCTGGCCGATGGCTGCCCCTTGCGGATTGCCGAAGGTGCGGATGACAAAGCCTAACAGTCTGTTCTGCGATGTGCCGTTGAGCCGTAGGTCATTGCCGTCGACGGTGAGGGTCACCTCGGTGGTAAGTGAGTCACGTTTGTAGGTGTTGTCAGTGGAATCGAAGTCGAACATGGCTAGCTGGTAGGCCATGTCGAACGAACGGGTATAGTCGACATATTGTCCCATGGCCACGGTAATTGTTGTTCCGTCGTTGCTCAGTGAGCCTTTTAGCCATGAGTTGCTTACGTCTTTGGCTACCAGCCCCTGTATGTAGACAGAATTGTCGGCAGAGAATACCACGTTCAACTTGCCTTCCTGATAGAGTGTGTCTAATGCTCCTTCTCCATTCTCATCAATGGTTCTGCCGTGCCGTTCGTAGACGTATAGGCGGCCTTCGGGCTGCGTGTAGATGATAGGTGGAGCATCAGCATGGGCCGTGGCTGCAGCCACGACCCATGCAATAAGAGTTAACAGTGTTTTGCCCATGATATATATGCTATATCATTATTGTTTTTACTTGCGTACTACCTTGACGGTCTTGCCGTCGCTGGTCTTCATGATGAGCAGACCCTTCTGGTTCTTTTCAACAGCGCGGCCCTGCAGGTCGAAGAAGCGTGCGTTGGCAGTGTCGGTGTTTACAGAACGCAGACCCAAGGTCTTGTAGTATTCCGCAATGTCTAACCATCCGATGCTTGACTTGCGGGTCTCACCGCCACCGTAGTAGATGCTCTGGATGCCAATCTTCGTCCACGACTCCAGTTCGTTAAGGCTGTCCTCGAAGTAGACGCGAGAACCGCCGGCATAGAAGTCATAGCCATCGTAGCTGTAGGGAACCTCGGTCACATCCTCGGTGAAGTCCTCATTGTAGACCTCGGCGGTGAAGACGTAAGGCTGCTGTTCGCCGTCCTTCTCAATCCAGACGGTGTAGAACAGCTTGTTGGTCAGCAGGATTTCGCCCTCAGTGCCTACGGTAGGAATGCTGAACTGTACGTTAGGATAGGTGGATTCGAAGTTCAGTGCTACCACCTCTGGAGTGGCAGGTGTGGCAGCCACTTCAGTGATCTTTGTGATGGTCACATCCTGATAGAGCAGGTAGTAGTCGAGAGAGTTCTTTGATTCATTCAGTGCCAGCCACTGGTCGGTGCTGAAAGTGTTGGTCTCAGCATTGTAGTCGAGCACTACGTCGAGCAGGGCGTTGGTGCCATCGGTAGCTGTGAAGAAATAGGGGAAGGTGTAGCCCCAGGACTCAAGGCTGCCCATGTACTGGTTGGCCGGAATGACATACTTGCCTTCGTCGTTCTTAGTAGCTTTTACCCACAGTTCAGGAGCATCTGCAGCAATGCCCTGAATATAGGCATCGTTACCGTCGAAGCCTACCTGTACCTGAATCTCGTAGTCCTGGAAGCCGTCGTCCTCATAACCGTATACCAGTGCCTGAGCCTTGAAGTTGTAAGTCTCGGTAGCCAGGTCGGCAGGAGCCTCGACGGGCTCGAGCACCTCAGGAGCGCCGGCATAGAGCTGCACATTATACCAGTAGCCATAGAAGCTCAGCTCTTCGCGGCTGTCGCCATTCTCCAGGATATAGTTGGTCTTTTGCGTCAGCGTCTTTGCCTCAGCATCATAGGTGAACTGGATGTCAGTGATTGTGCTGTTGTCATATCCCAGCAGATATTCCTTTCCATAATCATCTTCTCCGACAAACTGACCGGTGGGGAAGGTGGCTACGCCATTGGCAATAGTACCCTTAATCCAAGCCTCTTCGAAATAATAGGCCAGACCCTGTACGTAGATATCATTGCCGTCGAAGGCCACCTGAGTGGCAAATTGTAGTGCCTGTGAGCCTTTGTTTGTTGCATAGGTACCCTCGAGTGTCCACTCCTCAATAGTAGCTGTCTCAGGAACCTCTACGAGTACATCTTCCTGGGCAGGCTCGCTGGCATCGATAGTGTAGTTGAATGCCAGTTCGGGCAGGAAGGAGTCGTCGATGGTCTTCTTCAGCGATCCGTCCAAGATAATGAGCTGATAGGCACCAGGAGTGGTCACTTCACTGGCCAGCGTCACGTAGACGGCCTTGCCGCCGTTGATGGCATATACATAGCCATCTACCTCAGCTTCGGTCTCTGTGTTGAACAGGATGGCAGCAGCTTCGTCGGTCTCCTCAACCATATAGTTGTTGAAGGTGATGGTGAACGAGCTCAGGCTTTCCACCTTGCCCTCGGCGGGATTGATGGTGTAGTCGGGCAGAGCACCCACGGTGTATTTGAATGATAATGGGCTCAAGGCGTTGCCCTGGAAGAGAATGGCACCTGCAGGGATGTTCAGCGTGTACTTGCCGTCGGTCGTTACCTTGTCAGCCAGGCCTATGCTTGCGGTGCCGTCGTTGAGCAACTCAATGCCGCCGTCGATAGCCTCGCCGTTTTCCGGAGTGAGCGTAATCAGTGCATCTTCGTTGACGGTCACGACCTGTCCGCCGAACGAGAGCACGAAGTTCTCCAGGCTCTCTACATAACCCTCGGCAGGAGAAATGCTAATCTTCTCGTAGTCGAAGACTTCTTCAGGAGTGGGTACATAGCTGATTGTAAGACCAGGGGCAAAATATCTGAAATAGTAGAGATCATTGGGCTTTCCGTTCTCGAGAAGATAGGTGTCGAGTGTGTAGAGGTCTTCGTCGGTAATGGTAAATGTGAAGTTAGTAACGTTTGTTCCGTCATAGCCTATAGCATATACGTCCATACCGCTATAGGTGCCAACATACTGTCCGCTGGGGAATAACAGTTTGCCCTCTTGCTTCTGACCTTTCACCCATGCTTCGGGGAGAAGACTAATAAGGCCTTGAATGTAAACGTCGTCGCCATCGAAGCCTACTTTTACTTGTGACTTCACCGTGTTCCACTGTGAACTGTAATAGCTCTTGCCTTCGAGTGTGAGTTCCTTGGTCTTCAAATTATCGGGAACAGTAACCGTCTGAGGAATGTCGTCAGCACTCAATTCGGTCAGTACTATGTTTGCATAGGCATCTAACCATCCGTAGGAGGGGTTGTAGTTGATGATGATGTTTCGGGCGGTGAACTTCTGGGCAGTAGCGTCATAGTCGAACACTAAGTCTGTATAAGTGTCATCGTCCAGACTGTTTGCGCCAGCCACATAGAAGTCTATGCCATAGTTGGGATGTGTTCCCACGTTCTGATCGGCTATGGTCAGCACGTTGTTCTCAAGTGTACCCTTGGCCCATGCGTCAGGCATATAGTAGGCAACAAGTCCTTTCACGTAGACATCGCTACCGTCAACAACAACCGTTACGCGGCTTTCCCACTCAGCTTCAGTAATTGAGCCGGAATTGGTCTCGTATTGATTGACACCGGCCATCAGGTAAATTTTCTCCTCAGCATTGGTAGGGGGGGTAACTTGTGCTTTGGGCGCAGCCTTGCGCGCCACGTTGGGTAACGACCTTGCTGGCACCTTTTTGTTTACCTTGACAGGCTGAGTCTTCAGTGTGTAAGGCGAAGAAAGTTGCACCGGTTTCTGTGCAAATGACACTACGGCTACGAAAGCCGCAATCAGCATAAGAGTAAATTTCTTCATAAGCTTCTTCTTTGTGTTGAATGAATAAATATGTAAATTTTAATACAAAGTCTTTGCTGTTTGCTTTTGTGAACTGCAAAATTATGAATAAATGTGATAAACGCAAAGAAAAAAATGGAAAATTATTTCAATTTACAAGAAAAATACCACATTCTTGTTATAAATCAATCGCATAAACATGCACTTTGTATAACTAAGTTGAAGCAAAAACTTAGCGAAAGTACCTATGTTCTACAAAAAAAGTAATCTGAATTCTTTGTTTTGTTCTCGCTTAATCGTACCTTTGCACCTGAAATTCAAAATAGCTATTATGAACATTGAGACATTGATCAGCAATAGTGTGGCCGAAGCCGTGAAGACGCTCTATGGTATGGAGGCTACTGAAAAGATGCTGCAGTTGCAGAAGACGCGCAGCGAGTTTGAGGGTAACCTGACCCTGGTGGTCTTTCCCTTTGTAAAGGCCGCCAAGAAGTCGCCCGAACAAACGGCAGAAGAGATCGGACAGTATTTGGTGGAACACTGCTCGGCAGTAGATAAATATAATGTGGTGAAAGGCTTCTTGAACCTCAGCGTGGGGCAGGGTGCTTGGCTGCAACTGCTGGAGGCTATCGACCGCGATGAGCACTTCGGCATGAAAAAGGCTGACGAGAAGGCTCCGCTCGTCATGATTGAATATTCATCGCCCAACACCAACAAGCCCCTGCACTTAGGACATGTGCGCAACAACCTGCTGGGTTGGTCGTTGGCGCAGATCATGCAGGCCAACGGCAACCGTGTGGTGAAGACCAATATTGTGAACGATCGCGGCATACACATCTGCAAGTCTATGTTGGCTTGGCTGAAGTATGGCAATGGCGAGACTCCCGAAAGCAGCGGCAAGAAGGGCGACCACCTCATTGGCGACTACTACGTGGCCTTCGACAAGCACTACCGCGAGGAGGTAAAAACACTGCAGGCGAAGTTTGAGGCCGAGGGCGTTCCTGCTGAAGAGGCCGAGAAACGCGCCAAAGACGAGGCTCCGCTCATCAAGGAGGCTCACGAGATGCTGGTGAAATGGGAACAGGGCGACCCTGAGGTGCGTGCCTTGTGGGAGAAAATGAACAACTGGGTGTATGCCGGCTTCGACGAGACCTACAAGCGACTGGGTGTCTCGTTCGACAAGATTTACTACGAGAGTCAGACCTACTTGAAGGGCAAGGCCAAGGTGGAAGAGGGCTTGGCAAAGGGTCTTTTTGAACGTCACGACGACGGCAGCGTATGGGCCGATCTTACCAACGAGGGGCTTGACCAGAAACTGCTGCTGCGCAGCGACGGCACCTCGGTCTATATGACGCAGGACATCGGTACCGCCGAGATGCGCTTCCAGGACTATCCCATCGACAAGATGATCTACGTGGTGGGCAACGAACAGAACTATCACTTCCAGGTGCTCTCCATTCTGCTCGACCGTCTGGGCTTCAAGTGGGGCAAGGAGCTCACCCACTTCTCTTACGGCATGGTGGAACTGCCCAACGGCAAGATGAAGAGCCGCGAAGGCACCGTGGTCGATGCCGACGACCTGATGCAGTTGATGATCGACGACGCCTACAAGACCTCCATGGAGCTGGGCAAGTTCGACGATATGACTGAAGAGGAGCGCTGCGAGATTGCACGCATCGTGGGTCTGGGTGCCCTGAAATATTTCATTCTGAAGGTCGATGCCCGCAAGAACATGCTGTTCAACCCCGAGGAGTCTATCGACTTCAACGGCAACACTGGTCCCTTTATACAATATACGTACGCGCGTATACGCAGCATCCTGAGAAAGGCTCAGGGTAATCAGAACACTTTGAATACTCAGAGTAATCTGAATACTTTGAATTCTAAGGAAATCGAGCTCATTCAGAAAATGAACGAGTTTGGCGCTGCCGTTGAGCAGGCAGGCAAGGACTACAGCCCCTCGGGCATTGCCAACTACAGCTACGAGCTGACCAAGGTGTTCAACCAGTTCTACCACGACTACAGCATCTTGAACGAACCCGACGAGCAGAAACGCGCCGTTCGACTGATGCTGGCACGCAATGTGGCTAAGATCATCAAGAACGGCATGTCGCTGCTGGGCATCGAAGTGCCGGAGCGCATGTAGGTTTACTGTTTGTTGGCCTTTTTGCGCTGGTCGTGATCAAGAATAATCTTGCGCATACGCATCGATTTGGGGGTCACTTCCACCAACTCGTCTTCCTTGATATACTCCAGGCACTCCTCCAGGCTCATCACCGTCTTGGGGATGATGCGGGCCTTATCGTCGGTGCCCGAAGCGCGCACGTTGGTGAGCTGCTTGGCCTTGCAGACGTTGATGACCAGGTCGTTGTCGTGTACGTGCTCGCCGACGACCTCGCCCAGATAGACATCCTCGCCCGGATCGATGAAGAACTTACCGCGATCCTGCAGCTTGTCGATGGCATAGGCGTAGGCAGTGCCCGTCTCCAGAGCAATCATCGAGCCGTTCACACGACGCTCAATCTCGCCCTTATAGGGCTGGTACTCCTTGAAGCGGTGGGCCATGATGGCCTCGCCCTGACTGGCGGTGAGCACATTGGTGCGCAGCCCGATAATGCCGCGCGAAGGAATATTGAACTCGATATTCACTCGCTCACCCTGACTCTCCATCGAGGTCATTTCGCCCTTGCGGCGCGTCACCATGTCAATCATCTTTGAGGCGAACTCCTCAGGCACGTTGATGGTCAGCTCCTCGATGGGTTCGCATTTCTGGCCGTCAATTTCCTTGTATATCACCTGCGGCTGGCCCACCTGCAGCTCGTAGCCCTCGCGGCGCATGGTCTCGATGAGCACGCTCAGGTGCAGCACACCGCGACCGCTGACCACCCACTTGTCGGTAGAGTCCTCGAAGGGCTCCACGCGCAGAGCCAGGTTCTTCTCCAGTTCCTTCTCCAGACGGTCGTTGATGTGGCGCGAGGTGACGAACTTGCCTTCCTTGCCGAAGAAGGGCGAGTCGTTGATGGTGAAGAGCATCGACATAGTATGCTCGTCGATGGCTATTGGGGGTAGCGGCTCGGGATTCTCCAGGTCGCAGATGGTGTCGCCGATTTCGAACTTCTCCAAACCGATGACAGCACAGATGTCGCCGCAGTCCACCTGGTCGGTGCGGCTGTGGCCCATGCCGTCGAAGGTGTGCAATTCCTTGATCTTCGTCTTCTCCATCGAGCCGTCGCGGTGGCATAGTGTCACCTGCATGCCGTCCTTCAGGGTGCCGCGGTGCACGCGGCCCACGGCGATACGGCCCGTATAGCTCGAGTAGTCGAGCGACGTGATGAGCATCTGCGGTGTTCCCTCTATCTGCTTCGGAGCAGGAATCACCTCAACAATCTTGTCGAGCAGATAGGTGATGTCGGTGGTGGGCTTGTTGTAGTCCTCACCCATCCAGCCGTTCTTGGCCGAGCCATACACCACGGGGAAGTCCAGCTGGTCTTCAGTGGCGTTGAGCGAGAACATCAGGTCGAACACCATCTCGTAGACCTCCTCGGGACGGCAGTTGGGCTTGTCCACCTTGTTCACCACCACGATGGGCTTCAGACCTATCTGCAGAGCCTTCTGTAGCACGAAGCGCGTCTGCGGCATGGGGCCCTCGAAGGCATCGACGAGCAGTAGACAGCCGTCGGCCATATTGAGCACGCGCTCCACCTCGCCGCCGAAGTCGGAGTGTCCCGGAGTGTCAATGATATTGATTTTGGTGCCTTTCCAGTTGATACTGACGTTCTTGGAAAGGATGGTGATGCCTCGTTCGCGTTCCAGGTCGTTAGCATCGAGTACCTGACTGCTCAGGTTCTGTCCCTCACGGAAGAGATTGCCTGCCAGCATCATCTTGTCCACAAGCGTTGTTTTGCCGTGGTCTACGTGCGCTATAATCGCAATGTTTCGAATATCCTGCATAAGTCTTTTACGTAAAATCGGGTGCAAAGGTACACTTTTTTTTCTGATAAGTTGCTATTCTTATCGAAAAAGACGCGCTTTTTGCTTCAATCTGCGTCATTTTTAGTAATTTTGCCGCGCTTTCTTAAGCGACAACATCGAAAACGGAATCATCATGAACGAAACGAAGAAAGGCTTCCTGCAACTGCATCTCAGCGTGCTGCTGGCAGGCTTTACGGGTCTGTTTGGCAAACTGATCACGCTGAACGAGGTCGATATTGTGTGGTATCGCATGCTGTTCACCAGTCTCATCCTGCTGGTGTTCACGGGCCTGCCGAAGGTGAGCGGGCGGAAGTTTCTGGAACTGAGCGGCTGCGGAGCCCTGCTGGGCCTGCACTGGATGTTGTTTTACGGCAGCATCAAGGCATCGAATGTCAGCATCGGCGTGGTGTGTTTCTCACTCATAGGCTTCTTCACCGCCATCTGCGAACCGCTCATTCTGAAGCGCAAGTTCTCCTGGGCCGAGTTGCTGCTGTCGCTTATCACAGTCGCTGGCGTGCTCTGCATCTTCTCTTTCGATGCCCGCTATCGCTACGGTATCATGATTGGCATCGTGTCGTCGCTGGTGTGCGCCCTCTACGTCATCTTCAACAAACGGGCCTCTGTGGGCGTGCGCAGTCGCGACGTACTCATGTCGCAGATGTCGGGCGGCTTGCTGGCTGTCACCGCCATCATCCCCGTCTACCTGTGGTTCTTCCCCAGTCAGCAACCCGTGGTGGTTGTGCCCGAAGGTTCCAACGTGTGGTTCATGCTCTGCCACGCCCTGTTCTGCACCGTGGGCATGTACCTGCTGCAGATTCAAGCCTTGAAGCGCCTGTCGGCCTTCACCGTCAACCTGACCTACAACCTTGAGCCCTGCTACACCATCATCCTGGCCTTCCTCATCTTCGGCGAGGGTCGCGAGGTCAACTTCTCGTTCTATCTGGGCATCATCCTCATCGTGCTGAGCGTGCTGCTGCAGACGCTCCGCGCCATGCAGAAAAGCAGATAGCGAAATAAACGCAATTTTACTTCGATTGTCTTACTTGGCAACAAACTTGCGGCCATCGACGATGTAGACGGCTGGGGGCAACTGGCGGAGCACGGCACCGATGCTGGCCTGCGTGGCGGTGGCCACCTTTGTTCCACTTAGTGTGTAGATGGCTATGGAAGCATCGTTGTCTATCTCTCTCACCAGATTGTCTATGTGTGTGGGCTCTTCGTCGAAGTCGATGTCCTCAATCTGTGTGGCCTTTACAAACGAGGAACCATTCAGTGAGTACAGCCAGAACGGCAGTTGGTCGCTTCCAGTAGTATAGTTGGCCATTGGTATGATTTCGCCCTTCTGTTCATGTCGTATGGTTCTAACATTGAATGGCAGTGTCAGCGTCTCCCATCCCTAACAGGTTCCCTTCACTGTAGGCATCGTGTAGTTGTGCGTATAGCTGACCTTGCCTGCCGTGAAGCTCTGTGGACAGTAGAATTCCCCTCCGTCGTCAGAGAGCGTAATCTCATTGGCTCGCGAGTTCACCACAACGTTTCGCACGTTGCCGGGGTCGTTGTGATGTATAGCAGTCCGTTGCCATCTTTCTCAAAGGTGGTGTTGTCGATCACCGCTGCTGGCAGAGCAGTCTTTGCATTCCATACCAAAGTTTTCATTTTGCACTTGGCAAGTGCCTTTGATGCAATAGAAGTGATGTCGGAGGGAATGGTGAGCATGTCGAAATCGCCCGTAAGGCAATTGTCGGCCATCCCCACAACCCGGTAGCTGATACCTTCATAGGAGGTGGTAGTAGGAATGGTGTACTCTTTTGCTCCGCTTGATGCTGACAGCAAGGTGGCTGTTTGTTCCACATAGTCGCCCCGATAGTTGTTGCCTTCGTAGACAAACTCTTCCACGGTCGTATTATTGCTTTCGGCTATCTGAGGGAAAGCCGTCTTCCAGTATTGCGCTGATGCATAAACCGATTTGCGTCCTTTCGGAACAGTCAGCGTGGCGTTGCTGTCAATACCACTGAAAGTGTAGCTGTTAGCTGAAATGAAGGTAGGATGTTTTGAGACTGTCGACACCTCTTTCAGATTAGCACAGTTATTAAATGCATAGGGATGAATATCCACTACGCTACTGGGTATGGTGATTGATGTAAGTCCAGTACAGTTATGAAAAGAATTTCCAGCTATCTCTTTAACACTAGATGGAATAGTAGTGTTTTTGCAACCTATTCTCAAGGCATCATCTGCTGTCTCGATAACGGCGTTGCAGTTGTCGCGCGAATCGTATCTCGAATTGCCTGCTTCTACTTGTATAGATGAAAGATTGCTACAGCCAGAAAAGGAAAACGCATCTATATATCTAACACTGTTCGGAATAACGATAGAGGTGATTTTTGTGTTATCCATAAAGGCAAACGATTCAATAGATGTAACCGTAATGGTTTTCCCTGAAAAAGTCAACTTGAATTCTTTCAGAATAGTTACGTCTCCGCTTACATTATTTGTGTTTTGACTGCATTGTTCAACAGAGGCTTCTCCAGTGTCTACTGAGTATGTGTATACAACCTTCGTTTGGGGGTCGGTGTAAGTACTGGCATCGGCCTTTGAAGATAGCAGAGTCAGCAGGACTAAAACGATAGATGATATATACTTTTTCATGTTGCTATCGGTGGTTGGGTTAGTAATTCGGTGTCGGATTGTCGCTGTCGCCAGGGGCGTTAACCTTTGGCGTGGTGAAGGTCGACACGTTGCCATAGGTGGTTCCGCGGTTGGTGGTGGCGTAGCCGCGAACATAATATTGCGTCAGTGGCGTTAGCTGGTTGAGTGTGAATGTAACGGTTCCTGAGTTGATGTTCTCACCAACGGTCTTTTCACTGTTCTCCAATGTGGGCTCAGCTTCAGTAGCGCTGTAGCAAACGCCGTGGGCAGAAACCACGAAGTCGGCCGAACTGAACGAAAAGGTGCACGACGCCGATGACTTCGACAACACTTCTGTTGTAACATTGCCGACGGTTGGCGGAACAAATGGCAGTGTGGCCTGCGAGACGGCCACCTCGGTGGTGGTAATGCCGTTGGTTATGGTGAAACTGCCTGTGCGTGCAGCTGTAGATACGTTCTTTTGCAGGCTGATGCTGATAAGGCCGTCGCCTTTGCCCTCTGTGGGACTGATGCTGATCCAGGAGTCTTTTCGTGCGGCTTTCCAGTAGCCGTTGCAACTCACACTAACGGTCTTGGAGAGCTCGGTCTCTGAAAACTCCAGAAAGGTGGTTTCTGCATTCAGCGTGGGGCTTAGCGCTTCATACTGGCTGGCATCGTCGTCCATCTTGTTCTCGCAGGCGGTGAAAGCCAGTGCCACCGCCATCGTGATGATATAGTAATACTGTTTCATGAGCATGAAGATTTAAAAACGTAACTGTATGCCGCCGGCCAACTGGAATCCTTTTGACCACGACTCCATATCGCAGGCTCCGTTGCAAACCACTTTATAGTAGTCGTCCTTGCCTAAGTCAAAGCAAAACTGGGGGGTGACGTTCACCTGAACAAGTTTGCCGATGGGGAACGACAGGCGCACACCGGCTATGAAAGCGCTGGGCTTGAGCTCTTCGAAATCGGTGGTGGCTGCCCCTGCCAGCAGGCTCTCACCTTTTATGACGTAGCTGTTGAAGCCAAGATAGGGTGTCACCAGCAGATAGTCGAAGTCGGCCATGTAGCCCACCTTGAAGCCCAGACTGCGCTTGGCCTTGTAGTTGTAAGCCTCGTGCAGGGTGGTGGCTCCGTTGCTGGTCTTGTAGATGGCTATGTTGTCCATGGTGTTGGTGCCTATTCCCAATGTGGCTTCTGCGTAGACAGGGCCAAAGCTGAGGCCGAAATTCAGTTCAGGGCCGCTGAAGCCCATCAGCTGATAGCTGGCTCCTACAAAAGTGTGGAAGCCCTTGTTCAGCTTGGCACGGCGCAGTTTCAGGTCGGTGCGCCGCAGGTTCAAGATGTAGGTACAGCGTTCTTTCAGTTTGGCATCGTCCATGTGGTCTCTGAAAATAACGTCCAGAAAGTCGTGACCAGGCAGTTTGACTGCCAGATGGTAGGCTCCGGGGTTCATGTATACCCAGTACTCGTTGGTCTTGAATTCTGGCTCGCCAATCATGTTGCCTTCGAACACGCAGTCGGCTTGGTTGATGCGTACTTTCACCACGGGGCAGTAGCGCCCGTTTTCGGTCTTGCGACAGGTCTCGGGGTTCCATGCCGTGTTGTCCCTTAGCGCAGGCTCCATGCCTACCACTTCCAGTATCTGGGCATTGGCGGGGAGCATGAATAGCAGGGCAATCAGAAAGATGATGGTCTTAGGTGAGGCATTGCTGCAGTGCACTCTCATGTTGTTCACACGTTTTTTATTAACCTCCCTGCCCACCCAAGCAGAGAAAAATTGTTTTTGAACGGATTACTGATACATAAAAATGAAGACGTGGGAGTTCTACCTGTTACTCGTCCCACGTTCAAAGGCTCTGGCATCGCCCATCAGTCAGAAACGAGCAACGCCGAAGCCCACGCCTGTATGTATATACGGCCATATTGCATTGAGCCAATCATGGCTTTCTGCAATCGTGGCACGGATATTACATACCCATGAGCGTCATTGTTGCTTTGTATTCTTGACTGATGTTTCACGAACTGCCAGATTCCTGCGCGTCAAGCACAAAGCGTCAAGTAACGCCTTTTCCTATATATAGGTTCCCGTTCCCCTTCTGCTTCTTGCCTTGCAAGCGGCAATCCGTAGAGCGCCTCCCTTGGGGCTTCGGCATCAAGTTA